>JAIETW010000001.1 GCA_019744845.1 Patescibacteria group bacterium
TGATGAAGACGAGGACGACTAATATCTAAACCTCTTATGAAAAAGGCGCCAGAAGGCGCCTTTTCTCTATGCTCCGCGGGTAGGACTCGAACCTACAACCAACTCCTTACATCGCTCCTTACGTTTCTGAAAGGGATGGACTATATCATCACCCCGAAGGGTGCGAGGCGCTTCCCAGGATCCGAAGATCCAAGTACTCCCGTTAGGGATAGTCTCTACACCTTCCTAGACTTGCGTCCAGGCTTGGCTCGGGATTGCCCGCGCTTTCGCGTGAGGGTTTCCCCGAGTTCACCTCGTTTTTCAACCGAAGTTTCCTTCGGAAGCTGCGTCGCCACAGGGAGCTGCTCTACCATTGAGCTACCGCGGAATGTAAAGAACACGCTCTCCAAAGAGAGCTGGTGTATTCTAGCGGAAATTCCCAATTCGGCAACGCTCCTGTCTGCTATACTCGGTGGACTATGTATATCCTGTACGTACGCGAGAATTGTCCCTTTTCCAACAAAGTCCGCAAAGCCTGTGACGACATGGGTATAGAGCTGACACTCAAGGATATTAAGGAACCGCTTCTTGAAGAGGAGCTTGTAGAGAAGGGCGGAAAAGTACAGACTCCATATCTCGTGGATACCGTGAAGGGCACTGAAATGTACGAAGCAGATGACATCATCTCCTACCTCATTGGAGAGACGATATGACCTACGCGCGGGTGCGCGTGACCCCCGGCGCCAAGCGGGAATCAATCATCACAACCGATGATAAGTCGTTCTCCATTTCAGTCAAAGAGCCCGCAGAGCGGAATCTTGCAAATTCGCGTGTGCGTGAGCTACTGGCCGAGCACTTTGGCGTTGCAATTGGAAAGATCAAGCTCGTTGCAGGGCACCGCTCCCCACAAAAAGTATTTGATGTAATGGTTTAAGTAGGGGTGTATCCGCCGCGAAGGAAGTCCTGGTAGTCCATCTCCTTCTTTCCTTCAGGCACTACACGAAGTGGCATAAAAGTACCATTGCCATAGGTCGCAGTTCTTATCTTCACTCGTACCTTCTTCCCAGTTTTTTCTGCAAAGAAATAGGTCCCCGGAGATTCCGCATAAGCGCGATAGGTATTCCAGTTCTTCTTCGCATCTCCTGAGAGGGTAAGCTCACCATCTTCTTTGGCGATCTTGCCTGAGTGGGTGGCGTTTGTGTGATCTTGCGGCATAGGAGTAATCATTCCTTGTTCGTACGCAGGAAGAATGTCTGCAAGAAGATTTGCCCCGTCTTCAATCAAGCGTGCGCGAAGTTCACGTGTGGTCTCTTCAGGATCAATGGCTACTTTCTTAGACGCGATGATGTCTCCCGCATCAAGCTCGTACACCATTTTCTGTATGGTCACTCCAGTCTCAGTCTCTCCATTCAACAGCGTACCTTCTACAGGAGAGGCGCCACGATACTTAGGAAGCAGGGAGTAGTGAATGTTGAGGATGCCCTTAGGGAAAGAGTTGATGAGAGATTCAGGAAGAATCTTTCCAAACGCAACCGCAATGCCGTAGCGTGGTCCATACGCGGCAATCGTGTCGTGCAGCGAGTCATCTATCTCATCTACCGCAATCACGGGTACCTGATGCGAGAGCGCCCACTCCTTTGTTTCTGACGGCATCATCTGCATACCGCGTCCACGAGGTGCATCTGCAGAGGTGACGATAAGGGCAGGCGTGATGCCTCGGAAGTGAAGAAGCTCCAGGGTGTCAGCGGCTACATACGGAGTACCAAAGAATACAAAGGGCTCATGCTCCATGTCAGAGACTGGCTCCATAGTGTAGGTATCGTGTGCGTGATCTATGAAAAGAATGCCTTCCAAGTGATCTATCTCGTGCTGGAATGCTTGGGCCAACAGACCACCACCTCCGCGTTCAAACTTCTTTCCGCGTGTGTCATACGCAGTTACCGTTGCACGCTCGTGTCGTTCGGTCTTTCCGTAGACGCCACGAACGGAGAGACACCCTTCGTCACACTCAACACGACGACGTGAACTCTTTACGATCGTTGGGTTAATGAACACTCCCACTTCAGGTACCTGAGTTTCTCCGTGGTTATGAGGGACCATGCGATCGTAGCGCACGATGAAGATGCGGTAGGGGAGAGCGATCTGAGGAGCCGCAAGCGCAACGCCGTCTGCTTCTCCATCCAGAGCAGCCTCCATTTCCTTGAGCATTTTTTCAAGCTCTGGAGTACCAAACATAGATTCAGGTACTTCTGCAGCGGTCCCGCGGAGTACTGGATGACCATTTTGTACGATTTCAGCTGCCATATTAGAAAGGGTTGTCCTTATTATGCTTCTTCGGATCTACTTCCCACCAGAATTTCTTGGAAAAGTTCTTGGCACGAGTGCACACGCTCTGGAGATAATAGAGATCTTTAGTCGGGATCCCTTCAAGAATCTTTCCCATGCGTGGCATAGAGATGGGTGCAAGGCCGTCAGCCGCACGGGAGTAATTGAGGTGACGCGTAAAGAACCGCATGAGTTCGCCTCGCTCGGTCTTACGCGACCTCGTCGTTTCCTTTGTACGAGCGAGGAGGTCACGTATGTGCTTCATAACGATATTCCGTAGACCTTCTCTCCGACAATCGTCACGAGAGAGTGATCGGTTGAAGTCGCTGCACGGGGAGTGATCGTGTCTTTTCCTCCGCGTACAAGTTCTGCAAAGAATCCGGGATAGCGAGGGTCAATTTCAAGGACGAAGAGGCGCTGCTTCACGCCGACGATAAGTGCGTCACTGCGGCCTGGATAGGGGAGCACGGTGTGAATTGGCTCAAGAGGAGCAAAGACGACCGTAGCCTCACAACTTCCATCTACACATAGGTAGGGAGGCGGCACACACTCAGGAGTGGTGGTAGGGGTGGCAAGAATACGGTTACCCGAGACTGAAATCTGTGCACAACCGCCTTCCATTGAAAGAGGTGCAAAGGCAGATGGAAGTCTCGTCGTGTTTATCTTGGTGCGTGCGGCGGTGACGGCCTCACCTTCAAGTTCTACTGCGTTGGTCTTGGTAGGAATGATAATTGGGCGCTCGGTGGTTTCCGCATCAGACGTGATTTCTACAAGCTCACTCCATGGGTAGTAGCCATCCACGCTCACAATCACTGTGTGACTCCCTGGAAGGAGCGATACACGTGCGATGCCACCGGTGACACGGCGGTTGTATGCTTCGTCTACATAAATAGAGGCGTTCTCAGGAAGATCGGTAATCACGAGGGTACCGACGCGGACAATAGAAAGGCCTGGGCCTACACGGTACCCCACCATATTGAAGAGCACGAGCGCTCCAATGACGACGATAATGGCTAGCAAAAGCCACCACTTCTTAAAAAATACCCCTATCTGTTTCATCTGAGACAAGATAACAGGAAAGGGCTTTTCTCGCACCTTAGCCCTCAAAGGCCTCAACTTTTGCTCCAATCGTACGCAAGCGGGCGGCAATATCTTCGTATCCACGGTTAATGCTGTATACGTTGCGGAGCGTGGAGGATCCTTCGGCAGCAAGCATGGCGATAAGGAGGATTGTGGCAGGACGAAGGGCAGGAGGACAGACGAGTACTGCACCACGAAGACGACGAGGACCCATGACATTCAATCGGTGTGGATCAAGTAACTGTGTTTCTGCACCAAGCTTATCCATCTCGGTGTAGTAGATGGCGCGCTTCTCGTATACCCAGTCATGAATCAGTGTGGTGCCTTCTGCCTGTGTCGCGATTACCGCAAAGAAGGGAAGGTTGTCTATGTTCATGCCAGGATATGGACGTGCATGAATCTTTTCTGGGAAGCACACGAGTTCTGAAGGACGAACAACAATATCAGCGAGCTTGGTAATGCCGTTTTCTGAAGTACCCACCTCTTTGACGTCGTAGTTGAGGCCCATCTTCTCAAGTACAAAAAGTTCTACCTCTAGAAATTCAATGGGAGCGCGCTTGATGGTGAGTGTGGACTTCGTGACTACCGCAGCTGCAATGAAGAACATTGCGTCGGTCGGATCTTCCGCGACGGAGTAGGTCACATTGGTGTTGATGTGTGAAATACCTGTGACGGTGAGAGTCGTAGAGCCAATACCTTCAATCCCGACCCCAAGCTTTTGTAGGAATCCGCATACTTCCTGCACCTGGTAGTTTGCCGATACATATTTTAGGACGCTGGTACCTGGAATGCAGGCTGCGGCAAGAAGTGCGTTAATCGTTGCGGTGTCGCTTGATTCGTAGAAGACAATCGTTTCTGGTGTCAGCTTTGTGTGCTCAATGCTGTAATGGTCAGTTTTGGCTTCTATCTCTACGCCAAAGCGCTCCAGTGCCCAGAGGTGTGAGCGGATGCTGCGGAGTCCGAGTGTGCAGCCACCAGACTGTGGAAGTTCAAATGCCTTGAAGTGATGGAGAAGAGGACCAATGAACATAAGGATGCTTCGTGTTCTCGTTGCCGCATCACGATCTATGGCGTTTAGATCAATTGTCTCTGGAGGAGTGATGGTGAGAGTGTGATCGTCCCACGCTACGGAGACACCAATAGACTCAAGCACCTCTATAAGGCGATTGACCTCTTCTATCTTAGGAACGTTCAAAAGAGTCGTCGTTCCTTTATTAAGGAGGGAGGCGGCAAGAAGTGCCACTGCTCCGTTCTTTGAGCGGTTGGTCACGACCTCTCCCGAGAGCGGAGTGCCGCCCTGTATGGAGAAGCTAATTTCCTCCTTTGGCATAGGAGGGATAGTAGCATTATTTGTGGAAGGTTCTAATCCTGTACAGTCAGCTAGAGATATACTTCAGATATGGCAGAAGACATTCCTGTTCCCGCCGACGTAGATCCACAGAGGGAAGGACTTCACCCAAACGAAGTTATTGCGAATAATTGGTTCGCCTCATTTAACACACACGATCTTGGTCGTCTTCTTTCTTTGTACGACGAGCAGGCAAAGCACTACAGCCCAAGACTCAAACAATCCCAACCTCAGACGGAAGGATGGATTCAGGGCCAAGATGCTCTTAGGGCATGGTGGCAAGATGCCTTTGCGCGGCTTCCAAGTCTGCAATACAGACCCACGTCCCTCATACCTACCAATGAAGGTATTTCTATGACCTATGTTCGTTCAGTAGATGGTGAAGAAGATACGGTTGTACACGAAAATCTCGAAATCAAAGATAGAAAGATTGTTCTTTCAAGGGTGCAGGGGTAGAAAGGTTCCAACATCGTCCCAGACAGCCAGCAACTGATATACTTTCAATATGGAGAAAGAAAGAGAGGTAAGTCCGTCGAGTACTCCAGAAGTCGTTCGGAAAGAGGACATTACCTACGGTGACCTCACTCGCATATTGGAAGAAGCTCGCGATATATACAGCACCCATGAAGGATTGACATTCTTGCTGGATAAACGTCAAGAGGCAATTGCTATACTTATGGAAGTTGCAGGAGACAAAATAAAGGGAATCCTCAGCACAGGCTATCCGAATTACCAACTTCCGGACATTTCTTTACCTGATGCCACGACAGCCCTTACGAAAGAACAGTTCATTCCTATAGCTGAGATACAAAGTCATATAGGAACAAAGCTAGATTTCATTAAAGACAGGAACCCTAAAGAGAAGTGGCCGTGCCTCCATTGCCGTGCAGCAGTAGAGCAGACTCCACTCCGCTCTCGAGAACATGGCTGCACATCTTCCATGACGCCTTTCGCGTTGTTTACAGCAATTCCAGACATTGATCTTTATATCGTTGTAGAGAGCTTTGAAGATGCAGAGGATATTATTAGAACATACGAAACTGCGGGCCTCAATGTACCTGAGAACCAGATGCAGGAATCACTCAAGAAGTTTCCGGCTGTACTCAATATTGACCCTCAGTTTGTGCTGAAAAAAGATATTATGAAAGCGCTCCATGAGATTGTTGAAGGCTCAGGAGATTGGCGCAAAATTCCCTTGCCGCTACTAGTGCACCACGGAAAGCCGGAGATGAAACAAATCAATCATTTAGGACTTGATTTCGCTTTTTCCATGATTGATCACACGATTCCAGATCCAGAACTTAAGGAAGTCTTTGTACAGGCACGAATGCAGCTCATACAGAACAAGGGCCTGGATACTATTGTGAACGATATGAAAGAGACGAGCAGCAGCACTGAACTCCCGCGAAGAATAGGAAGGCTCATAGAAGACCACCCCCATCTTGAAGCACGGCTTAGAGCGCGCCTCGCACAATACGCGACTCAAGGAACGGGTTCATAGCCGTTCCAACATCGTCCGAGATAGACTGTCTCTTGCTTACAATCCTAAAGACGTGAGGAAAGTTTTAAGTTCCTGATTCTCAATCTTCCTCCATGCACCACTCTTAAGATTACCCAAGGTGATGTTCATGATGCTGGTGCGCTCTAGATCACGCACTTCATTGTGCATGGCAACCACCATGCGGCGGATCTGATGTTTCTTGCCCTCGGTAAGGGTGATGCGAAATACTTTCTCTCCGAGAATCTGCACGGTGCAGGGCTTGGTCTGGTAATCTTCAATTATTACACCCGCCTCCATGTGTTCTTTGAAGTTCGCGCGTAGGGGGCGCTCGGTGCGTACTACATATTGCTTTTGGTGTTCGTGCTCCGGATTAAGCATGCGGTCGGTGATCCGTCCGTCATTGGTGAGAATGATGAGTCCGCTTGAATCCTTGTCCAAACGTCCGACGGGAAAGGTACCGGCGAGTTCTGGAATCTCCTCGGTCACCATCTGTATGTCTTCTTCATCATGCTGTGGGGAGTGAGTGATAACTCCGCGTGGTTTGTGGTACGCAAAGTACACGTGGGCTGCAGCACGCTTCGCCGCTCCTTTCACTTCCACCACATCGTCTTCTTGAATCTTGTCACCGAGCACCGCACGCCTGCCGTTGATAAACACTTTTCCGTCTTTTATAAGGGCGTCAGCGCCAAGACGCGTTGAGTGTCCCGTATGGGCGAGGTATTTATTGATACGCATGGGGAATGAGAGTTCCATTCCTGCACTCTATACCACTTCCTGCATTCAGGTTAGGTGCGCTTCTTCTTGAGGATTGCAGCCACGGAAGGACTGATCGCTTTATCTTTCCGATGAATACACCCGAGCCAGCAGCAGGGACGACGCACTCCTTCCCTAAGTTCCACAATCATTCTCTTGATGTGCGCTTCACGTGTCGCTTTATTCTTCACAAAGATAGTCCAGCAGATCCATTCATTCCGTGCCAGAGGAGTGAGGCTCTGCCACGCCTTGAGTCCCGCCTTACTTGAGGTAAGTGCCTTCTTCATATCTGCGGGAGTGGTATGAACGGTGCCGTGGAGAACAGAGTCTTTTGTCATATGTAGAAGTGTATAGTTATTCATATGAAAACAAAACGAACATCGGGGAAATACGTAGACGGGTTTGTGTTTACCGTTCCAAAGAAGAATGTCGCGGCATATAAGAAGATGGCTCGTGATGCAGAGAAGGTATGGAAGAAGTTCGGTGCACTGGAGTACAAGGAGTGCATGGGCAATGATCTCAAAAATAAGGCATCACAGGGAATGCCCGCCCCTCTTTCCTTTATGAAGCTTACAAAGGTCAAGCCAACGGAAACCGTCTGGTTCTCCTACATTGTCTACAAATCAAAGACACATCGTGATCAGGTGAACAAGAAGGTCATGGCATTCTTTGAGAAGAAGTATGAAGGAAAGGAGGAAATGGAGATGCCATTTGATCCTCGTAAGATGGCGTACGGAGGGTTCAGCGTAGAGGTCGGATAACCTGCATTTTTGAATCCGCACTAGTCCGCGGTATCATTGCCGTTAATGGCATTCTTCTCACCACGACTTGGGATAGACCTTGGTACGACCAATGTGCTCGTCTTTGTCCCTGGAAAAGGGGTCGTGCTAAACGAGCCTTCTGTGGTCGCGGTCTCGGTAGAGAACAACAAGGTGCTTGCGATTGGGACAGAAGCAAAGCAGATGGTCGGCCGTACTCCTGATTCTATTCAGGCGTATCGTCCTATGAAGGATGGAGTGATCGCGGACTATCGCGTGACGGAAGCTATGCTTCGCTACTTCATGCGTAAGGCTCTCGGGAAGTGGAATATCTGGAAACCAACAGTATTGGTCTCCGTACCTGCAGGTGTCTCGTCTACTGAAAAGCGTGCGGTGATTGAAGCAGCGGTGAAAGCAGGAGCGGCCGATGCCTTCGTCGTGAAGGAGCCAATTCTTGCCGCGATTGGTGCGGGCATCTCTATTCAGGAGCCCATGGGGCGCATGGTTGCGGACATGGGTGGCGGCACGATTGATGTGGCCGTAATTTCTCTTGGGGGCATTGTTGCGTCTACTTCGGTGAAAGTGGCAGGGAATGCGCTAGATCGTTCCATCATTGATTACCTGAAGAAGCAGTACAACCTCGCAATTGGTGACAAAAGTGCGGAAGAGGTGAAGATTAAGGTTGGTGCTGCAGTCCCGCTTGATGAGGAGCTCACCATGAACGTGAAGGGACGTGACCTCGTCTCGGGTCTTCCTCGTACTGTGGAGCTCAAGACCAATGAAATTGTGAGCGCGATGAATCGCGACCTTCGCGACATGATGAATGCGATTCGTAAGGTGCTTCAGGAGACTCCACCTGAGCTTGCGTCCGACATCATTGATAACGGAATCATTCTTACCGGAGGAACTTCACAGCTTCGTATGATGCCGGAGCTGGTGTTCCGTCGTACGGGAGTGTCTGCCAAGCTCGCACAAGATGCCTACTTCTGTGTGGCACGCGGTACCGGTATCGCGCTACGCCATCTTGATACCTATAAGAAGAGCATCCTCGCCAAGCGATGAGCCACGCCTACTTTTACACAGGAGAACGGGAAGAGGGAATTGAGCGTGCGCTTTCGCACATAGAGAAAGAACTCGGACTTTCAACGACGGGCAATCCTGATGTGGTCGTGATGCGGTACGGGCTTTTGTCGGTGGACGAAGCGAGAGAAGTAGGAGATTTTGTACGCCAAGCACCTATTGGGGGAAGCGCGAAAGCAATCCTGCTTTCAGCCGATCGTCTTTTCCATGAAGCGCAGAACGCACTTCTCAAAGTATTTGAAGAACCACCCGAGGGCACCTACCTTTATTTAATAGTGCCGACTGCCGGAATTGTATTACCGACGCTCCGTTCTCGTATGCAGCTTCTTTCAGGGAGTGTGGAAACTACATATGTACTTGCAGAAGAGTTTCTATCCTCTGGTACAAAGGAAAGGGAAGAGATAGTCGCATCACTTCTTGATCGTGCGAAGTCAGACAAAGACGACGAGAAGGATGCGGCACGGACAGAGGCACGAGATCTCATTGCAGGGCTTATTGTCGCGGCACGGAAGAAGGAGATGACGCCGGAGATTGTCGCGTTTCTCACAGACCTAGATACCTTTGCCCCCATGCTTCATGAGCGTGCGGCACCACTGAAGCTCATCTTTGAGCACCTTCTTATCACTCTTCCTAAGGATTTGGTACGATAGAAACATATGTCTCTAGAGTCTTTTGATAAGGCACAAGTACTTGCGATGTCGCGCGCAGAAGCAATTGCAAAACTAACTGAATACGAGCTTCTTGGTCTTGATAAACCTACAAAAGATCAATTACTTTCAAACAGAGATGAAGCGGAGCATGTGTCTAAAGTGGTATATCTTCTTCATCAAGCAGGAAAAAATGAAGTGATGTTGAATGCCATTCTCGGACGCTTCAATCTAAATGAAGGAGCGTACGACGAGAAAGAAAATCCAGAAGGTATTTTTGAAAAAGATGTAGACGTAAAAGACAAGACGCGTTTAAAGATTTTACTTACGGCACGCCTCATTGGTGCGAACTCATATGTGTTACGCACATTCTTCGTGAGTAAAAATACGACACAGGGACTTTCTGTAGCGGCATTAGCTGCGGTAGAGGACTCTCACAAACGTCGCGAACGGTACCCGGTAGATCATGTAGGAGAATTTCCAGCTGCTGCGGCTTCCTACGCACGTATACGTACTTATGGAGGCCCTGATATACACGATATATTTCATGCCGATGCAACGATCCCAGCGATTGGAGACTGGATTATGCGTAAAGGAGCGCAATCAACGATTATCTTTGATCATGTGATGGTGATAGTCGCGGATGCGCTTTCAGGCGAGAAAACAGAGGCGGACATCGCACGGGAGAGAAAGATTCCGACTAGTACCGTTAATGCCATCCTTCGTCGCACCAAGCATGGGAAGAACCAGGTGCTTTCAGATGCAGTACTTGACCTTATTGATATAAAAATAAAAAAGGGAAAATAGATGCAAAACTGCATAAATAGCGCATAATCTAGATACATGGCATACGACTTCACCAAACTTAAGAACAATATTAAGGAGACCGAGGAATGGCTCGGCCGGGAATTCTCAGGTATTCGCACGGGACGTGCATCCGTCGCACTCCTTGATTCCGTGCGCCCAGAAGCATACGGTACCCGCACCCCTATGCAGCAGCTTGCCTCGCTTTCCGTAGAAGACGCTCGTACCATTCGCATCATTCCGTGGGATAAGACGGTGACGAAGGCAATTGAGAAGGCAATCGCAGAAGCAGATATCGGTGTCTCTGCATCAACTGATGATCAGGGACTTCGTGTGAGTTTCCCCGAGCTTACCGCCGAACGTCGCACTCTTCTTTCTAAACTTGCGAACGAGAAGCTTGAGACGGCACGCATCACGCTTCGTGGACATCGCACCGATGCAATCAAGGAAATAGAAGCAGCAGAGAAGGAGGGAGGAATGGGAGCAGACGACGTGAAGCGCTACAAAGAAGAAGTGCAGAAGCATATAGACGCGGGTACCGAGGCACTTGAGGCACTCGCGAAGAAGAAGCATGAGGAGATAAGCCTGTAGCATGGCCGTCCTCATCTTCATTGTTGTTCTTGTCGTGCTTATCGTGGTCCACGAGTTGGGACACTTTTTTGCTGCCAAAGCTGCAGGTATGAAGGTGGAGGAGTTTGGTATTGGCTACCCACCACGCGCGATGACGATCGCAAAGAAGGGGGACACAGAGTACACCCTCAACTGGCTTCCATTCGGAGGATTCGTAAAGATCTTCGGAGAAGATGAGAGTGAGGAGACACACGGGGAGAAGTCTCGCTCCTTTGTGAGTAAGCCTCGCATAGTACAGGCAGGAGTATTGGTCGCAGGTATTGCGATGAACCTTCTCTTTGCCTGGGTGCTTCTTTCGCTTACGCTCGCGCTCGGCGTTCCTCGCGCGCTCTCACCAGAAGAAGCAGCGCTCGCCCCTGATGCGCAGCTTATTATCGCGAATGTGCTTCCTGGATCTCCTGCAGAAGAGGCAGGGCTTATGCGTGGGGATGTGCTCGTGGGAGCCACACATGGTACTGATTCGTTTACTGACGCTGATTCCGCCGCCTTCACTACGTTCATCGCCGCGCAGGGAGAAGAGCCAGTGACGCTTTCAATTGAACGAAATGGGGAAGCGATGGAACTTTCTGCAACCCCGAAGCAGGGTGTCGCTCCTTCAGATCCAGAACGCTACGCACTTGGAGTAGGAGTAGGAACGGTGGGTACCGTACCAGTGTCAGTGATGGAGGCGCCAATTGAAGGAGCGAAGATTACCTGGGAAGTAACGAAGCAAACGGCGGTTGGGCTTCTTGGATTCTTCGGAAGTGTGTTCACGCTCACTGCTGATCTTTCACAGGTCTCTGGCCCTGTCGGCATCGCAGGCGCAGTGGGAAGCGCGAGCGAGACAGGTTTTGCATCCTTGCTTTCATTGACCGCAATCATCTCGGTAAACCTCGCACTCATTAACCTTCTTCCGATTCCTGCGCTTGATGGAGGACGACTTCTGTTTGTCGCGATAGAAGCAATCATTCGTCGCCCGATTCCAAAGGGAGTGGCAGCCGCAGTAAATACTGCCGGCTTCCTTTTCCTTATCCTCCTCATGTTTGTGATTACTGCGAGCGACATTTTCAAGATCGTCGGGACCTAAGCCATGAGTATTTCGTTTGAAGAGTTTGAGAAGGTGGAGCTTCGTGTGGGGAAGATAATTCAAGTAGATGATTTTCCTGAAGCACGCAAACCTGCGTACAAACTCCGTATAGATTTGGGGGAATTTGGAGTAAAGGCTTCTAGCGCACAGATCACTACTCTCTACACGAAAGAGGATCTCCTCGGACGTTTGGTCGTGTGTGTCACTAACTTCCCGCCGCGGCAGGTAGGACCTTTTATGTCAGAAGTTCTCACGACTGGCTTCTATCGTGAAGACGGGGCAGTGGTGCTTGCCATGCCGGAGCGAGAGGTGCCGTTAGGTGCTCGCCTAGCATAAGCCACATTTTGCCCAGAGCCGCTTGCGGCTTATACTGTCCCACATGCGGCACACAGGGCTTTTCACCAAGACGCGCCGAGAGGCGCCCTCAGATGAGGTTGCGAAGAATGCGCAGCTCCTTATTCGTGCAGGCTATGTGCACAAAGAAATGGCCGGCGTCTATGCCTATCTCCCACTTGGGCTCCGTGTACTCCAGAACATCATCAATATCATTCGTCAGGAGATGAATGGTATTGGTGGACAGGAGGTCACCCTTACTGCACTTCAGGATCCTGAAGTATGGAAGAAGAGCGGACGGTGGAGTGACGAGGCAGTAGACATCTGGTTTAAGACACAGCTCAAGAATGGAGGAGAGCTTGGTCTTGGCAATACGCATGAAGAGCCACTCACCGCGCTCATGACTGAGCACATCTCTTCATACAAAGATTTGCCGAAGTACGTCTATCAGTTCCAGACTAAGTTTCGTAACGAGACTCGTGCAAAGTCCGGCATCATGCGCTCTCGCGAGTTCGTGATGAAGGATCTGTACTCCTTTAGTAAGAACGATGAGGAGTTCCGTACCTTCTATGAGAAGTGTGCAGAAGCATACCTTCGCATCTTTGCGCGCGTGGGCATTGGCGCCAAGACCTACCGCACCTTCGCGTCAGGAGGTTCCTTCTCAAAGTTCTCTGATGAGTTCCAGACCGTTTGTGACGCAGGAGAAGACATCATTTACATACACGAAGGAAAGAAGCTTGCGGTGAACAAGGAGGTGTACACCGACGAGGTCTTGAAGGATCTTGATATGAAAAAGGAGGACATGGTGGAGGCAAAAGCCATTGAAGTCGGAAACATTTTCCCACTTGGCACCAAGTACTCAGAGCCACTTGGCCTTACCTACACGGACGAAACTGGCAAGAAGGTTCCCGTGGTCATGGGTTCCTATGGCATTGGTCCTGGTCGCCTCATGGGTACCATTGTGGAACTTCTTTCTGATGAGAAGGGAATTGTATGGCCAGAAGCGGTCGCACCATTTGCGTTCCATCTTCTTTCTCTTGGTTCTGATAACGAGCAAGTGGAGGCGCTTGCAGAGAAGGTATATGAGCGTCTTTGCTACATCACCTACGGCGAGAACGTGAAGCTCTACATGGATAACGTCGCGCTCTATGACGATCGTAAGGTGCAGACAGGAGAGAAACGCAATGATGCAGATCTCATTGGTATCCCGTACCAGATCATTGTCGGAAAGAAATCAATTGAGAGCGGACTTATGGAAGTGGTGAAGCGTGCAACGGGAGAGACCTTCACGGTGGGATTGAATGATTTCTTTGAAGCAAAAGATTCCCGCATGTTCATGCTCTCCGCAATAGAATCCAACACGAACAATGGTTAAGAAACTTCCTAAGGCGTCCTTCTTCTCTACGGATATCGGGATTGATCTCGGTACGGCAAATACGCTCGTGTATGTGCGCGGTCGTGGCATTGTGATGTCAGAGCCATCCGTTGTGACGACCAATGAGAAGACGGGGCAGGTGGTCGCGATTGGAAAGGAGGCAAAGGTAATGCTCGGCAAGACACCACCACACGTGAAAGCAGTGCGCCCTCTTTCACACGGAGTGATCTCAGACTTTGAAGTGACCCAGGAACTTCTTGCGTACCTTATCCGTAAAGCACAAGGAGATCGTGCTCGTTTGTTTGGTCCTCGTGTGGTGGTGGGTGTGCCGACTGGAGTCACGAACGTAGAGAGTCGTGCCGTGCGTGATGCGGCGCTTTCTTCTGGTGCACGCGAAGTGTATATCGTTGAGGAGCCGATGGCAGGAGCAATTGGTGCCAAGCTCCCAGTCAATGAACCAGTTGGCACGATGGTGCTTGATATTGGTGGTGGCACGACTGATATTGCCGTGCTTTCTCTTGGCGGCACCGTCGCGTCAAAGAGTTCTCAAGTAGCCGGGGACCGTTTTAATGAAAACATTATTGATTACGTACGGAGTGAGTTCCAGCTTGCGATAGGGGAGCGCACGGCAGAGGAAACTAAGATTGCTATTGGTGCCGTGCTTCCTCTTGATACGAAGCTTGTTAAAGCAGTACGTGGCCGTGATCTTGCA
This sequence comes from Patescibacteria group bacterium, assembly GCA_019744845.1. GTDB lineage: Bacteria > Patescibacteriota > Minisyncoccia > Phycocordibacterales > Phycocordibacteraceae > C7867-001. The sequence goes on from JAIETW010000001.1 coordinate 14,392, forward strand.
ACTGGACTCCCACGAGAGATTCTTTTGACCGATTCTCACATTCGCGAAGCGCTTGAGCCATCACTTGATACGCTCATGGAAGCTATGAAGGATGTCATTGAGCACACTCCACCTGAACTTCTTTCTGATGTGCTTCAGCGTGGAGTGACTGTCTTTGGTGGTGGGGCACTTCTTCGCGGTCTTCCAGAACTTCTTGCCAAGATGCTTGGTGTGCCGGTGCATGTCGCAGCCGATCCGCTTACCGCAGTGGTGCGCGGAACAGGTATAATCACTGAAGATCCACGTCCATGGGAAAGCGTATTCATGCATGAAGAAGCAATCATTTCGAAGGCATAGCGCCGTTTCATTACTCTCGCCGACGGTCCGTACCGCAGGTGTAATTGTGCTTGTCGTTATTCTTCTCCTTGCGATCATTCGTTTTGTATTCCCAGGTTCACTCATGGCACTCGCCACACCGTTCTGGAATCTAAGCTCCACACTGACTGGGGGAGTTGGAGGCATCATGGATTCTTTCGGGAATACACGCATGCTTACCGAAGACCATGATCGGTTGCTTGAAGAGAATATTGCGTTGTCTGCAGAGGTGGCGGAACTTGAGGCACGACTCGCCGATGTAGAAGGACTTGTAGATACCCCTGAAGGCATTCTTGCGGGCGTACTCGCACGTCCACCGATTGCGCCGTATGACGTGCTTATTCTTGGTGCGGGAACTGAGGCAGGTATTCGTGAGGGACATCTCGTGTATGGAAATGGCGGCGTGCCGATTGGAGTGATTCGGAGCTTAAGCGAAGGGAATGCACGCGCCGCACTTTTTTCTGAAGCAGGACGTGAGACACCTGGATGGGTTGGAGCAGACCGCATTCCGGTTTCAGTCTCTGGCACTGGTGCGGGTACCTTCCGTATGACCGTCGCGAAAGATTCAGGAATCTTGGTCGGAGATGTTGTGTATCTTCCAGGACCAGGTGCGCTTCCGATTGGCTTTGTATCTCGCGTAGAGACTGATCCATCTTCTCCAGACGCACGAGTGCACGTATTCCCGTACACAAACCCATTCACGCTTTCAGTTGTACGTGTGGGCCCTCATCTGCTTCCATGACCCGCGTCCTTTTCTTTATTGCCGCACTCTCTGCTCCTTTGTTTTTTCCTGCATCTATTGCCATCATTCTTGCTGCACTCGCATCCTTCTTCATTCCACTCGCTGCTCTTTCGGTGGGGATTTGGTACGACCTTCTCTATCTGCCGGGAGGGCACTTTCCGTACGGGCTTATGTGGGGCGCGATTGGAAGTCTTGTCGCCCTTGGCGTGCGGAGATTCGTTGAAACACGTATCATAGGAGGATGAGGGGCAAACGACGCAAAGATAAGGAACTCAATCCTGACGAAATCTTTCTTGATTCGTCTAATATTCCTGATTTTGATACGACGCGTCTTGAAGGACGCCTTGAGAAGCCTATAAGCGAGCGCACGTTTCTTGGAATGCTTGCCGTGATTGTGTTCATTCTTCTTGCATACACGGTGCAGGCAGCGAACCTGGAGATTCTTCAGGGAGAGAAGTATGCACAGCAGAGCGAGAACAACCGTCTTCGTCCTGAAATTTTGTTTGCGAAGCGTGGTGCCATTCTTGATCGGAATGGGGAAGTACTCGTAGAGAACACACCAAGCGATAAAGGATTCATTAGTCGCTCGTATCGTTCTCCCGGTTTTGGACACTTGCTTGGGTACGTGTCGTATCCAAAGAAGGATTCTTCAGGCAATTACTACGACACGGAAGTGAAGGGGCTTGCGGGTGCCGAGATGGCGTTTGAGGATCAGCTTGCGGGAGAGAATGGTCTCTATCTCATTGAAGAAGACGCGCTTGGCGAGATTAAATCGCAGGGCAGTGTGAAGGCGCCTCTCGATGGTACGTCCGTCACGCTTTCTATTGATGCGCGTGCGCAGGAGGCAATGTATTCCTCTATTGCAGAGCTTGCCGATCGTATTCCGTATAAGGGAGGTGCGGGTGCCATCATGAATGTAGAGACGGGGGAGTTGATTGCACTCGTGTCGTACCCTGAATACGATCCAAACATTCTTTCCGCAGGTACTCCCGCAGATGTCATTGAGTCGTACTTCACGAACTCACGCGAACCTTCACTTGATCGCGCGGTCGCAGGGCTCTACACTCCCGGCTCTATCGTGAAGCCAATGATTGCCGCAGGCGCCTACAACGACAACATTATTTCTGAGGATAAAATTATTGTCTCTACTGGATCTATTTCTATTCCTAACATCTACGACCCAAGCAACCCGACGATTTTCCGTGACTGGAAGGCACTTGGACCCATGAATATCCGAAGTGCGATTGCGTACTCCTCTGACGTGTACTTCTATTCCATTGGGGGAGGGTTCGGGGATCAAAAGGGGCTTGGTATTGATCGGTTGGCGCATTGGTACCACGCGTTTGGATTTGGGAAGCCAACCAACATTGAACTTGCGGGCGAAGGCACGGGATTCATTCCTTCACAAAAATGGAAAGAAGAGACGTACGATGAGCCATGGCGGATTGGAAACACCTATCATACTTCCATCGGACAGTACGCAGTGCAGGTCACCTTGCTTGAAGCGCTTCGGGCGACTGCTGCAGTGGCAAATGGTGGCAAGCTTATGAACACGACTATTGTGAAGGATAAGCCTGTGATTGGAGAAACGATTGCGATTTCACAAGAGTCACTCCGTATTGCGCGCGAGGGAATGCGTATGGGAGTGACCGAAGGTACCTCGGTCGGGTTGAATGATCTGTCCTTCCTTCGGGCGGCAAGTAAGACTGGTACGGCACAGCTCGGTGCAAATAATGAGTGGTACAACACGTGGGCGGTAGGATATTGGCCGTACGATAAGCCGAAGTATGCGTATGCGGTGGTGATGGAGCGGGCGCCTGCAGGCACCGCAATTGGAGGTATTTATGTGATGCACCAAACGTTCAGCAAGATGCATCAGTCCGCACCAGAATATTTTGAGTACGACACGCTCTAAGCAGTGCATTTGACGGGTTTCTGACTTCCCGTACAATACGGCAACAATAACGCATATCTATGATTGAACAGGACACGGTAGTTAGCCAAGAAAAGTTTGACGAAATGGTCGCCGAACTTGAGAACCTCAAGACCGTGCGCCGCACTGAGATTGCAAAGAACCTAGAGTACGCTCGTTCTCTTGGAGATCTCTCAGAAAACGCGGAATATCAGGAAGCACGAGAGCTGCAGGCAGCAACGGAAGAGCGTATTCGTCGTCTTGAAGATTTGATCAAGCGCGCAAAGATCGTCACTGACGGAAAGAAGAAGGATGTCGTGGGCTTTGGTTCAGTGGTGACGATTCTTAAGGAGGGAAGCAAAGAAGCACATGAGTACACCATCGTTGGAAGCGAGGAAGCAGACATGCGTGTCCGCAAGCTTTCCCACGTGTCTCCACTTGGCAGCGCACTCATGGGCAAGAAGAAGGGAGATGTCTTTACCTTTGAAACACCAAACGGTAAGCAAACCTACACTGTTCAGAAGGTAGCGTAGTCCTCTAAGATTTTCAGTTTGCAATGACACCTGAGAATAATATTCCCGAAGATATAAAAGAAAGTGCGCGAGCGCTCAGCGAAAGGCTGAGGAGCGGCGATCCCACCATTCGTTCAATCACGCAGCCAGCAGGAGATGATGAAGCGCGCATTGTGGGCAAGCGGCCCCATACGCAACTTGTTATTGCTCGTTGGTTAAAGGGCATCATGAATGTGTCCGATATTTTCCGCGATGAACGAGGAATGCACTGGTCATCCTATATGCCCTTGGAGCAAATTGCCGAACCGACAGGATGGGCGGAGCAGGGTGCAGACAATCTTGTATTGAGGTATGTATTCGGCGATCATGACCACAATGGGTCAGGGAATAACCAGGTTCAGAATAGAAAGGGACAGCGAGCAGTATTTGATTTTGAAGGTGCCTACGGCGGATTTGCTGCTCCATACTACAAGCCGCTACTACTCAAGGAACTAATGGAGGACTTACAGAGCTATCAGCAGAATCGGCACACAGTACTTCTTGCCTTTAAGAAGAAACTTGAGCTCCTTCGGGATAGGTTTGCGGGCGCAGAAGGAAGAGCTTTTTTCAAAGATGTTATAGCGTCCTCTGGTAAAGATATTAGGGAACTATTTCGACCGCCTCTCTTGCGACACATGGACGCCGATACGCCTGACAACATAATCTTTGAATATACGAAAAATCCCGAATCCTATCTCTACGAGCAGCTTACTGCGCGCATAGATCAGCTTCTTGCTGCTACGGACTTGTGTTTGCAGGCTCCATAAACGGACCATGGTAGGATAGCTCCATGTTTTGGGCAGACCGCATAGGAAAGGAAATACAAGATACGAGGAAGCCGCGTGACGGCAAGGTCTTCGTCATACGTGATGAAAAAACACTTTCCGGACGTGTCCACATTGGCTCTATGCGCGGTGTTGCGATTCACGGCGCCATAGCCGAAGTACTCAATGAGTACGGAATACCAAACAAGTTTTTGTTTGAGCTCAATGACTTTGACCCGTTTGATACGGTACCGGGATACTTAGATCAGGAAAAGTTTAAAGAACATCTCGGGAAGCCACTCTACCGAGTACCATCACCAGAGCCAGGGTTTGAAAACTACGCAGAGTATTATGGCGCAGAGTTTGCGGCTGTACACGCAAAGGGAGGATTTTTCCCCGAGTACTATCGCACTTACAAAGATTTGTATGCGGCAGGGAAGATGGATGCGCTCATTAAGACTGCACTTGAACGCGCCGCAGATATTCGCCGCATATTGAAAGAAGTGTCAGGCTCACATAAAGATGAGTCCTGGCTCCCGGTGTCAGTGGTATGTGAGAAGTGCGAGAAGATGATGACCACTCGTGCACACGACTACGATGGTGAGACGGTTGGCTACACGTGCGATCGTTCACCAGACGACACCGTGCCCTGTGGGAACACTGGACGCGTGCGCCCCGAAGGTGCTGCCATGAAGTTGTTCTGGAAAGCAGACTGGGCGGCGAAGTGGGTAGCGATGGGCGTTGATATTGAAGGCGCTGGAAAAGATCACTCCACCAAGGGTGGCTCTCGCGATGTGTCTAAACACATTGCGAAAGAAGTATTTGGATACGAAGAACCATTTGATATTCCATACGAATTCTTCTTGGTAGGTGGAAAGAAAATGTCTTCGTCTAAGGGGAGAGGTTCTTCTGCACAAGAAATGTCTGAACTCTTTCCGACTGACACATTCCGCCTCACTCTGCTTGGTAAAGAGCCGATGCAGCAGATTGATGTGGATCCGTCGGGGGACTCGGTACCACGTGTGTATGACTGGCATGATGAGATTGCAGAGAAGGTACGTGAGGGAGTCGCGGATGACTTCACGCGTCTCCACGCCTTCTGTCAGCTGCCCAAAGACCGTGCAGAAGGACGCGCGCCATGGCAGCTCCGTTTTGGTCAGGTCGCCTTCATGGTGCAGATGCCGCATCTCTCACTTGAAGATGAAGCGGCAAGTGTGAAAGGTTCACCACTAACTGAAGAAGAGAAGGCAGCGCTTAAGGAGCGTGCAGAATATGCACGATTCTGGCTTGCGACGTATGCACCTGAGGAATACAAATACGAACTTCAGAAGACTATGCCAGATATCGCACTTTCTGACGTACAAAAGCACGCACTCTCACTCCTCAAGGACTTCCTGACTGAGCACGCACGCACGGGGGAAGAGCTTCATCATCGTCTTCACGACCTCAAGACTGAGGCTTCTATTGCGCCTAAAGAGTTGTTTAGTGCTATCTACGGGCTCTTTTTGAACCGTACCTCAGGACCGAAGGCAGGATGGTTCCTGTCGGTGTTACCGCGAGATATGGTCCTCGCGCGTCTTGAAGAGGCAGTGAAATAAGAGCGAGAACAGAGATGAAAACGGCCGGTACTTCCGGTCGTTTTTCGTGTGGATAACCCTACGTCTAGTGGGATGAAGTGTCATATACTTACCTACTAGTGGGATGAAGTGGGATTTATGAAAAAATCCTGATTCCACCTGATCCTTCCGCCATCTTTCATTATGTTCATCGGAGAATATCGCCACACATTTGATACCAAGAACCGGATCTCTCTCCCGGCGAAATTTCGTAAAGAACTTGGACGCTCGGTGATTGTCACTCGTGGTCTTGATCACTGTCTTTTTGTATATCCAAAAAATACTTGGAAGGATGAAGCGGCAAAGATCGCACGACACTCAACCGGAGGAAGTGCAGGACGTGGTCTTGCACGTCTCATGCTCGCCGGTGCCTCAGAAGCAGAAGTAGATACTGCAGGTCGCATTCTTGTTCCTGATTATCTTCGCTCCTTCGCGACGCTTGCAGAGAAGAGTGTCATTGCCGGTGTGAATGATCGCGTTGAAATCTGGGATGAGAAGGCATGGAAGAAATACACCGCAAGCATTGAGCGTGACGCAGACGCGTTCGCCGAGAAGCTTGGCGACGCAGGATCCCTCTAATGCGTATGACCACTACTCTCACTCCTATGGCTTCTTTCTCCTCTAGTACCACCGGCGCACACGAGACTGTGCTTCTCAGTGAAGCAATTGCAGGTCTTACGATACAACCAAACGATATCGTCGTTGATGCGACCATTGGTGGGGCAGGGCACTTCAAGAAGATTCTTGGAGAGCTTGATGCACGTGGCACACTTGTGGGTATTGATGCAGATGTGGGTGCGATTGAGCGCGCACAGGCAACGAGCATGGAGGCCGAGGCAACGGTGCACCTTGTAGAAGAGAACTTCCGTAATCTTGGTCCTGTGCTTAATCAGCTTTCTATAGAGTGCATTGATAAATCTCTTTTTGATCTTGGATGGAGCGGATTCCATTTGACGAGCGGTCGTGGATTTTCATTCCGTGCACACGAGCCACTTCACATGACCTACGGCACCCCAAAGGCAGGGAACACTGCTGCGGATCTTTTGAATAAAGCGTCAGAGGAAGCGATTGCCGACATGCTCTACTCACTCGGTGAAGAGCGCTTTGCACGCCAGATTGCACGCGGTGTCGTGGTCGCTCGTGAAGTGAAAGATATTGAGACCACGGATGATCTTGTGGAGATTGTGCTTGCCTCTACTCCACGCTGGTACCAAAGTCGTCGCATCCATCCTGCCACCAAGACCTTCCAGGCACTTCGCATCGCGGTGAATGATGAACTTGGTGCACTTCGTGATGGACTTACGACTGCGATTGAACGCACCAAGGTGGGTGGACGCATTGCCGTCATTACCTTCCATAGCATTGAGGATCGCATCGTAAAGCAGATGTTCCGCGATGCGGCACATGAGGGGAAGGGAGTACTGGTCACAAAAAAGCCAATCGTTCCATCTCCTGCAGAACTTTCTCAGAACCCTCGTGCACGTAGCGCCAAGCTCCGCATTTTTGAGCGAAGCTCCCAACACGCCTATGTATAGCCGCGCCATCCCCGTCCTTGGGTGCTCCTGCCTTGTCGCAATTGCGCTGTACCTTCTTGGTGTGGCTGCAACAGTTTTCTTTGCCACCTGGCAGACTGGCCTTGCTCGTTCCATTCAGGAAATGGAGGGATCGGTCATTAGCCTTGAGACTGAATACTATGAGGCAGTAGAACGCTACTCTTCCGTAGATCCAGTCGCCCTTGGCTTCACGAGCCCACGCTCAGTGGAGTACGTCACCAGTACTGGCGTTTCTTCGCTCTCACGAGCGGATCAGTAGCCTATGCGTGCGGCACTCCGGTTACGACTCCGGGTCATCGCCGCCCTTATCATGGTGGTCGCGTTTCTGCTTATCGCGCGACTCTATTTCGTACAAATTGTTGATGGGGAAGAGTATTCCCTTCGTGCAGAGCGGCAATATGTGAGTGCGAGTCGCACCATCTACGACCGGGGAAGTATTTACTTCACGCGAAAAGACGGGACACAGCTTTCTGGCGCTGCACTTGGTACTGGTTTTCTTGTAGCGATAGATCCTTCTAAGCTTAAGAAGCCTGATGAGGTGTATGCAACATTGTCTACGCACTTTGAACTTGAGGAAGAGGAGTTTGATGCTGCAGTCGCAAAGATCAATGATCCGTATGAGGTGCTCGCTCGTCGTGTACCTGAAGATGCAGGGCGAGCTATTTCTGACCTTGAGATACCAGGAGTGATCATAGAGCGTGAACGTTGGCGCATATATCCCGCAGAAGATCGTGCGGCACAGACGGTGGGATTTGTGGCCTATGACAATGATAACGACCTTGCAGGACGCTTTGGTCTTGAGCGTTACTACGAAGATGTTCTGTCGCGCAGCAACACAGGACTCTTTGGAAACTTCTTTGCAGAGCTATTTGCGAATCTTGATGATGCGGTTGGAGATGCCAATCATGCCCGCTCTGGGAACTTGGTCACTGCGATAGAGCCAGTGGTGCTAGAGAAGTTGGATCAGGTATTAATGAACGTGCAGACAAAGTATGGAAGTGCCGAGACGGGAGGTATCATCATGAACCCTAAGACGGGGGAGATCATTGCGCTTCAGACGGTTCCATCCTTTGACCCGAATGTGTTTGCCAAAGAAGATTCAGACTATTTTGGTAATCCACTGGTAGAGAGCCGGTATGAGTTCGGCTCTATCGTGAAGGCACTTACCATGGCTTCTGGTATAGATGCGGGCGTTATTACGGCGAATACTACCTACAACGATACAGGAACCATCACACTCAACAGCAAGACCATCTCTAACTTTGATGGGAAAGCGCGTGGAGTGGTGCCGATGCAGGAGGTCCTCTCACAATCTCTTAACACCGGCGTATCGTTTATCGCAGGGAAGCTCGGGCATGAACGCTTTCGTGGTTACTTTGAAAAGCTTGGCATGGGTGCAGAGACCGGTATAGATCTTCCAAGTGAGATCCCTGGCACCATAGATAACATTCTGAAGAGTCCTCGTGATGTGGAATATGCGACTGCATCCTTCGGTCAAGGTATCGCACAAACGCCGGTAGAGATGATTAAAGCGCTTGGTGCGCTTGCGAATGATGGGAAGGTGGTGACACCACACATTGTGCGCTCCATTCGTCTTGAGTCGGGAATCACCAAAGATCTATCATGGGGAAATCCAGAAGAGGTCTACAGCCCCGAAGCAGTAGAAGAAGTGACTCGCATGCTGGTGAATGTGGTGGATCATTCACTTGCGGGCGGGAACGTGGCAATTCCCGAAATGAGTGTAGCGGCAAAGACTGGTACCGCACAGATTTCTGCGCCCTCAGGTGGCTACTACGATGACCGCTACTTCCACTCCTTCTTTGGGTACTTCCCAGCCTATGAGCCTAAGTTCATTATTCTGCTCTATACCCGGGAGCCGGGAGGTGTGCGCTATGCCTCTGAGACCCTCACGGATCCATTTATGGAGCTTACCAGCTTCCTCATCAGCTACTACGCAATTCCGCCGGACAGGGTAGAATATGCCGAGTCCGAAGAGTAAGGGGATATGAAAGCACTACTACGAAGCTTCGTTGCTGAGATTCTTGCGCATCTTGCGCGGGCGGTTATTACGAAGTACCAGCCTATGATTGTGATGGTGACGGGGAGCGTCGGAAAGACCTCCACCAAGGATGCGGTCGCTGCGGCCCTCTCCACCACCTATGACCTCCGCGCAAGTGAGAAAAGTTATAACACCGAATTTGGAGTTCCGTTTACCATCTTCGGCGCACAGAACCCTTGGAACAGTGTCACGGCATGGATAGGGGTAGTACACCGAGCGCTTGCGCTCGTTTTTATGACTCGGGCATATCCACAATTGTTGGTACTTGAAGTCGGAGCAGATCGTCCTGGAGATCTTGCAAAGATACTTCGCATTGTGACTCCTGATGCAGTCGTCGTTACTCATCTTCCGAACGTTCCTGTGCATGTGGAAGCGTATGCCTCTCCACGAGCAGTACACGAAGAAGAGTTTGCTCCTGCGTACGCGCTTCCTGATGGTGCACCCCTCATTCTTTCTTGTGATGACGGTCATGCACTCAAGATGGCAGAGAAGCTACCAGTAGAGGTTTTCAGTTTTGGATTTACCAAGGGTGCAGATGTAGAGATCATGAACCCGGAGCCATATCTTTCTGGAAATACTGTCACCGGCATGAAGGCAACCGTCATTACCGATGGCACATCATATCCACTCATTGTTACAGGCGCTCTAGGGCGCCCTCAGCTTTATGCTCCTGCAGCTGCGCTCGCACTTGCAAAAGGTCTTGGTATTTCTGTAGAAGAGGCGCTTAAGGCATTGAAGGCATACGTACCACCCCCAGGCCGCGCACGTCTTCTTTCTGGTGTGAATGGGTCCACCCTTATTGATGATTCATATAATGCGTCTCCAGCCGCAGTCGTAGAAAGCCTCTCTGCACTCGCGCTTATGAAAGGTGGACGGAAGATTGCCGTTTTGGGTGACATGCTTGAGCTTGGACGGTACTCAGTAGAGGAGCATGAGCGCCTTGGGAAAGAAGTTGCAAAGTCTGTGGATGTTCTCGTTGCAGTTGGTGCTCGTTCACAGGTAGTTGCGTCTGCAGCACGTGCGGCAGGTCTTAAAGAAGACATGGTGCACGAGCATACAAAGTCTCCAGAAGCCGCAGAGGCACTCCTCGGTCTCGTGCAAGAAGGGGATCTGGTACTTATCAAGGGCTCCCAAGGCATGCGGATGGAACGCATAGTGGCTCGTCTTCTAGAAGATCAGAAAGATACGGATAAGCTCGTGCGTCAGGAGACGGAATGGCTTCTCATTAAGTAGCCTTGCCCGAATCGCCCAGTCTTGGTATTTTGAGTCCCACTGGCCTCATCGTCTAACGGTTAGGACGCTAGCCTCTCACGCTGGAAATCGGGGTTCGATTCCCCGTGAGGTCACCACCAACTGTGCGCGCATCTAGTATAGTTCTGTAATGATTGACCCGGTCTTCTACGTTTTTGTTGCGGTCGCTATTCTTTCATACGGCATACAAAGTCCGTTGAATGTACTTTTCTCACGGCGCCTCGGGGCGCTACGTTTTACAGTCTATAGAAATCTTTCCTTGGCCGTCACTATGGCGCCGGTGCTTCTATTTGCGCCATGGGAAGAGGTGCTTGCGATTCACACCATGCTTCCTGTGCTCCTTCTCGCGTCTGCCACAGGTGCGTTTGGTTTTATCTGTCTTCAGACTGCGGCACGGTATCTTCCTGTAGGGATTACGCAGGCTATACGGCAGGCAGTGTATGTAACCGGCACGGTCATACTTGGGGCACTGTTTTTTGGTGAGTATTTGACTCTTATGCAGCTTCTGGTGCTTGCGGGCGTGCTCTTGGCGAGTGTATTCATTATGGTCTCTCGCTCAAATCACGCGCACCTTGATAGCAGCAAGCATGGACGCGGAGTGATGTTTTCAGTCGTTGCGGGAGTGAGTGTGGCGTTCAGTTTCTACTTCTTTAGTCAGCTCTCACGTGAACTCAATCCGCTTGTTGCAGGATATTTCTGGGAAGCAACGATTGGAGTGCTTACGTTCGCCTACATGCTGTTTGAGAAATATAGAGGAGCATATGTTGACCCAATTACACTGCCGCTCAAAGAGATTGGGGTGATTGCGCTCATGTCGCTTACCACTATTAGCGGTACGCTTGGGTATGCGTATGCGGTTAACTATGGCCCCTTTGCACTTGCGTCAGGACTTGTGACCTCCACGGTACTTATTTCAGCGGTGGTGAGCTGGTTCTTGTTTAAGGAACGCCTGACTATGTGGCAGGTGTGTCTGATCCTTATTGTGACCGGATTAATGATTCTTCTTCGCTTTATATCGGGATAGCGATATAGCAAATGGGCCAGCCGAGTTGCCAGTGCGCTTTGAGTTTTGGGAAGATGACGAATGCGTCCTGATCAAGTGTGACAGGATCGTCACCGTGGTACCCAAGCACCTCTCCTGCCTTAAGTGGCTCAAAAGACGCTAACCCTCTTCCGTCCGCAAATGTGAAGCCGCGTTCGTCAAGTTTGATGGTTTTATAGAAGCGATACGTGCATATCGTGTGAGAGGGTAGTGGTGGTAGTGGATTCGTGGAGAGTCCGAAATCAGACAAGACTGCCTCCACACTTCTTTTTGTTTCTTCTATGCGGCCCGCATCGTTCACCCACCCTGATTCAATGCACATGCCGACCTTACCCATGCGGTCTGCATATTCGTCAGTGGTGACGGGTCCATCACCAAACACGTACTCTGGGTCTTCAATGACGTGCGTAATAGGGAACCACCGATAGACACGAGCGTGTCTCTCGTCTGCTCGGGAGCAAATGAACGTGGAAGAAGGTTTATTGGTTGAGTGGATATCAAGGGTGAGGTCTGCTTCTCGTATTAGTCGAGCGAGAGTAATGGCACGCTCTTCTTCCCATGACTGGTCAATACGATCTATAAGATGTGCGTCACTAAATTGACGATTGAGATCTTTGCCGTCTATCCATCGCTCATTTTTCTCAATCGCACGCGTGTTACCGAGTGCAAGCGTAAGAGTGCCAGACGCAAGATGACGTCCATCCTCAAATTCTTTAAGAAGCATGCGCACGACTTCAATACCTGCTGCTTCATTCCCGTGCATGCCGCCGATAATGCATACAGAAGGACCAGGCACCGTGCTTTGTATGCGCCAGATAGAGTCTCCGATATTCTCGGGTGTGGTGTCGTCCATAGAGGTGGAGCAATTACCCGAGAAGTGCGTCGACGACTGCCTTTACGTCGCCTCCGTCTGCCTTACCCTTGAGGTCCTTCATGACGGCACCAGTCACCATGCCTGCCTTTGATTTATCTGCGCCCATTTCTGCGATCTTGGCTTTTGCGACTACCTCAATCTCTTCACGAGACATCTGGGCAGGAAGGAGCTCACTAATGATGACAAGCTCTGCTTTCTCAGGCTCTGCAAGTTCATTGCGTCCTGCCTTCTCAAACTGCTCTATGGAATCCTTGCGCTGGTTTGCGGCACGCTTAAGGACGGCAATCGCTTCGTCATCCGTAAGGAATTCATCAGGCTTACGCTTCTTGGCAACGACCTCATTGGTCATTGCGGTCACCAACGAGCGGATGGTACGGAGACGCACCTCGTCTTTGGCGCGCATAGCGTCGGGGATACCTGCCTTGATGGATTCGTGGATAGTCATATTTGGATAGGGTACCATAGAGGCAATGCAACAACAGGTGTGGCATTCACTTATTGCGGACGAGGTCGTCCGCTCTCTTTCTACCGATTCGGAGAAAGGTCTCACCAAGGAGGAGGCCGCTCTTCGGCTTGCCAGTGGCCGTAATCGTCTGCCGAAGGTAAAGGGAGAGTCTCTTTACTCACGTATTCTCCGACAGTTCTCGAGCCCGATTGCAGTGGTGCTTTTACTTGCCGCGCTCGCGACGACGCTTCTATCTCACTACACGGACGCCATTGTTATTTCTGTCGCACTCCTCGTGAATGTGATAATTGGCCTCATACAAGAAGGGCGCGCTTCTCGCGCCTTTGAGGCATTAAAGAAGAGTGAGGCAAAGCAGGCGGTGGTCATCCGCGATGGCGAACCTGCAAAGATTCCTGCAGAGGAGTTGGTGGCGGGTGATTTGGTTGTACTCATTGCGGGGACTGCAGTCCCAGCCGATATTCGCCTTGTGGAGGCGCATGCGCTGACCGTCAATGAGTCTGCACTTTCAGGAGAGTGGCTTCCGATAGAGAAAGACACCGAGGCGCGAGATGAGAACGCACCTCTTGTGGAGCGAACGGGTATGGTGTATTCCAGCACTCTGATCGTCTCAGGTGCGGGCCAAGGTGTGGTGGTGGCGGTTGGTTCAGCGACTGAATTTGGGGTTATAGCGAAAGAGCTGGGTGCTGTACAGACTGTCGTAACGCCGCTCATGCGCGACATTCGTCAGATTGCGCGCTTTATTGTGATGATCAGCGCGACCATCATGCTTTTCACAGTCCTGCTCGGACTTTTGCGCGGAATTTCATTTGAAGAAACTCTCCTTACCGCGATTGCACTTGCAGTGGCCAGTGTTCCTGAAGGACTCCCTGCAGCAGTGACGGTGGTGCTCGCGCTCGGTATGGAACGCATTTTGAAATCAGGAGGATTGGTGCGTAATCTGCTTGCCGCAGAGACGCTTGGAACGACGAGCGTTATTCTGACTGACAAGACGGGGACTCTTACTCTGGGGCAGATGAATATTCATTCGTACATCACGTACTCAGGTGTCAGTACGGATAACGCGGATGCGGAAGCGCGTGCACTCTTATCTGCTGCAGTCCTGGCGTCAGATGCATACGTAGAAGAACGTGCTGACGCAAAAGAAGGAGAGGAGAGGCTTGTGGCGCATGGTCGCCCAATAGAGCAGGCGGTGATTCTTGAAGGTCTTAAGATTGGAATTGCGGGACCTGAACTTCGGGGAAGTTGCCCCCGAACAGATGAGCTCCATTTTGACTCGGCACGTCGCTTTGGCGGTATGTTGGTGCGCGAGCAGGGGGAGTCAATTGCGTATCTTTCTGGCGCTCCTGAACTCTTCCTTTCTAAGGTCAAATTTGTGCGAGATGGAAAAGGGGTAGAGCATACGATGACTGACGAGATGGCAAGCCGATTTGCGCTTGGATTGAATGAAGCGGCGCGAGATGGCAAGCGAGTGATTGCGTTGATGCGAGTGAAGACAGCAAGTGATCGGTTTCCACAAGAAAATCAGGATGCAATGCTCGCACAGGGATGCCTCATTGGCCTTCTCGTATTTTCTGATCAGATCCGGCCAGAAATCTATGACGCCATTCGTGACATGCACGGTGCCGGAGCTCGTGTCCTCATGCTTACGGGAGATAATCCAGAGACCGCGCTTGCCATTGCTAAAGAGGTCGGTATTGCAGGACCAAATGACCGTGCATATACCGGAGCAGAGCTTGAGGTCATGTCAGACGAAGAACTGCTGAAGGTCTTGAGAAAGAACCACGTTTTTGCGCGTGTCGTTCCCTCACAGAAACTTCGCATGGCCAATGTATTGGTAGGAAGTGGAGAGGTGGTGGCAATGACTGGAGATGGAGTCAACGACGCACCGGCACTCTCGGCTGCTTCTATCGGCGTTGCGGTTGGGTCGGGTACTGATGTGGCGAAAGAAGCATCGGATCTCGTGCTGCTCAGTAACGGCTTCGGTGTCATTACCGCCGCGATTCGTGAAGGACGTCGCCTTCGTGACAACTTTAAAAAGATCTTTGCGTACATGTTGTCTACGAACTTTAGCGAAGTGGTACTGATTACATTTGCGCTTATTTTCGCTCTGCCGTTGCCTATTCTTCCTACCCAGATTCTCTGGGCTAATCTTATTCAAGGTGGGCTTATGAACTTTGCATTTGCGTTTGAGCCTCTGTATCCGTCTGCGATGAAGCGAAAACCAAAAGATCCAGATGTGGCACAGGTGCTTTCCTCTAAACTCATTAAACTTATTGCACTTGTGGGTACGGTAACGGCGAGTGTGCTTATTCTCATCTATCTCGCACTTTACTCTATGCGGTTTCCGCTTATTGAAATTCAGACCATGATGTTTATTGGTGTTTCTATGAATACTATCTTCATTGCGTTCTCAATTAAGAGCTTCGGTACGCCACTGTGGCGCCTCTCTCTCCTCTCAAATAAGTTCTTGTTGGTGGCACTTCTCGCAAGCCTGGCCATGCTTATCGCAGCGCTATACATTCCTGCGCTTCAGATGTTGATACATACGGTTCCTCCATCGCCTCTCTACATTGCGATTCTTCTTGGATTCGGGATTGTGAACATGCTCACTATTGAACTTGCCAAGTGGCTCTTCTTTATCCGTCCTGAGGAAGAGGAAATGCACCGCCGAGGATTGGTGACAGCCTAGTTCTTCTTCCTGATCTCGTACTTTTGGTGCAAGTGCATCAGATCTTTCTTCACCTCCTTAAGAAGAGTGTACTGGCGCTCGGTAAGTTCTGACTTACTACACTGCGCTATGGTTTCTTCCACAAAGCCAAGGATAGTCGCAAGCATAGGGAAGTAGTCCCCGCTTTTTACGTGGAATTCTAGGCGTTCAATACGATGATCGTCTGCCGCATCGCGGAAGGTATAGAACATAGGAGAGAGCACATACACACGTTCGTTCATACTTGGTAGCGGGTAGGCACGCTCGCGAAGCCTTCCTTAGTCACAATGACGTGATCTACAAGTGGAATGCCAAGCTGTGTCCCGGCAGCAACGAGCTGCTCAGTAACTTGAAGATCCGCAGAAGAAGGGTCGGTGACTCCTGAAGGGTGATTGTGGACGAGAATCACTGCGGCAGCAGAATACTCAAGCGCAGGACGGAATACTTCGCGTGGGTGCACGATGTTTGCGTCTACGGTACCAATAGAAATCACTTCGTCGTGAATCACTTTGTAGTGTGCATTCAAATAGAGGCCACGAAGGTGTTCTTTTGAAAGAGTGCGCATGTCAGCGACATGCTCATACACCTCGCGTGCCGTGCGAATCGTTGGGGCACCATTGCCATTACGCTCAAAGAAGCGACGACCGAGCTCTCCCGCAGCCACAATTTGCGCCGCTTTCCCAAGAGGAATATCAAGATCCTTTGAAAGACGCTCAGCGCTGGTCTGGCTCATGACGCCACGCTCTCCATAGTCCTGCATGATGCGGCGGGCCATCCCGAGTACGTCTTCTTTGGTCGTCCCCACGTTCAAAAGAACGGCCATAAGTTCGGTCGTAGAGAGGGATCCGGGTCCTTCAGCAATCAAGCGCTCACGTGGGCGCTCGTCCTGAGGGAGGTCATGGACCGTAAGGACGTACTTACGCTCGGCATTATCAAGAACGAGCGGAGAAGGAGTGACAAGGTATTGTTTGTCAGCCATTACAAAAAGCATACCACTGTGGGGACAGGCAATTCTTGTTATACACGGGTATAATTGGGGGAATGGATTTCCTTACTATTGGCATTATCGTTTTCGTCGTCCTCCTGGCCCAGGGTGTGGTCTATTTCCTACTCCGAAACAAGAAAGCGCCTGAGGCAGACCAGGGCGGCTTCATGCTGCTTCAGCAGCAGCTGCAGGAGCTTCGGCAGACTCTTGATGCACGGGTGAGTGAGTCGTCTAAGCAGATGAATGAGACCGTGCGTGCCCAGCTTGGAGAGTCCTCTCGCCTCATTAAAGAGATCACAGAAGAGATTACCTCTGTGAAAGAGATTGGCCGCCAGACCCAAGGATTTACCGAGCAGCTTAAGTCTCTTCAGGATGTGCTTAAGAATCCAAAGCAGCGTGGAGTGCTTGGGGAGTATTACTTGGAGACTACGCTTAAGAACGTGCTTCCGCCCGATGGCTATCAGATCCAGTATCCATTTGCGAATGGCGAGATCGTGGATGCCGTCGTGTTTGTAAACGGAAAGATTGTTCCGGTAGATTCTAAGTTCTCGCTTGAGAACTACAACCGCCTCATCAACTGCGATCCATCAGATCGGGTCGCGCTGGAGAAGGCGTTTGTGAATGACCTTAAGCTCCGTATTCAGGAGACGTCCAAGTACATTCGCCCTGAAGAGGGGACTATGGATTTCGCATTCATGTTCATTCCTTCAGAAGGTATCTATTACGATCTTTTGACGAACCAGGTGGGTGCCGGGGAAGATGAGAACCTGCTTCAGCGTGCGGCTGCCAAGAACAAAGTTATCATCGTCTCTCCTACCTCGTTCCTCGCATACTTGCAGACGGTGCTGGTGGGATTGAATGCACTCAAGATTGAGAAGCGTGCAGAAGAGATCCAGAAGCGTGTCTCTGAGCTCACCAAGCACATTGATAGCTGGGGTGGATACTACCAGAAGCTCGGAAATGCTCTCGGTACTGCCGTCTCGCACTACAACTCTTCATACAAAGAGCTTGGAAAGATTGATAAGGACGTGTATCGCATCTCCGGAGAAAAGGTGGGGATTGAGACGGCACTTCTTGAGAAGCCAAAGATGGGGGAGGATACGTAGATTTGACAATACCTATATATGTGTCTTAGGGCCCCTCTTGAGGCCTTAGACCCTGTATTTACATATATACGCTTTTCGGGTAGAGTAGCCGGATTATGGATATCGCAGTAGTAAAGACCGGAGGTAAACAGTTTGTCGTCTCCAAGGGCTCAGTCATCACGATTGAGAAGCTTGGACGTGGTATTAACACCCAGGACCTTAAGAAGGGTGATGTAGTGACCTTTGACGAGGTGCTTATGACCGACAACGGTTCTGATGTCACGCTTGGTACTCCTTCTGTAAAGGGAGCCTCAGTAAAGGCAACCGTACAGGTAGTCGGACGTGCAAAGAAGATTGACGTCGTGAAGTACAAAGCAAAGAGCCGCTACTTGAAACGCCGTGGCCACCGCCAGCCGTTTATCAAGGTAAAGGTAGATTCAGTCGGCTAACCCTTAGAACTCCCGCTCCATGCGGGAGTTTTTCTTATATACTGTTCCTATGTCTGAAGGTCCCCATACAAAGCTCACGGAAGTAGGCAAGATGCTTCTCCCTGAACACCCAGTCGGGCAGATCCCACTCGGAGAGATTGCAGAAGCGGATGAGAAAGCCTTGAGTGCCATGATCGCAAGCAGAGGCCTTGCCTTTGACGAGCTTCTGACCGATGAATGTAGAAATCATCCTGAAGCAGCAGGGAAGAATCGCTGGCCTCTTGAAGATCGTCTTCGCCTTGCGGTTATGTATGTGGATGGTCGTTCAATGGATGAGATAGCCCAGGTACTTACTGCAACACGCAAAGCACGAGGAGTTGATCGCGCTGTACGGTCGGGGACCGTAAAAGTGCAGGTTGGCGAATGGATGACTGACTACGCCGGAGACATTGGAGAGTCTGCTCGTTCATATCGTCGCTGGCACGCCATCATGGCACCTGAAGAGTCAGGGATAGAAGAAGAACTAAAGGTATTGGAAACTGAAGTATTTCATCTTCCACGTCATCTTATTTTCCATACAGTTGAAGAAACGTTAGATACTAGTTCTCGCCAACTTCCTGCAGCAGGAAAGGTAAAGGGGAATGTACAGATGACTCATATCAAGATCGCGGTGAGACTTTTGTATATGAAATTCAAGCTCCATGCGTCAAGCCAGGAGCTTGTTGCAGAGGCGTATTCCATGTCAGGTACTCCTACTGATGAGGAGACCGTCAATAAGTTCACGCTCCGCCTCCTCACGAAACAAGCTAAAGCAGCAGTCGGTATCAAGCAAGGACGACCACCTGCTAAGAAATAATTACTCTACGTATGCACCTTGGTTCACGAGAAGGGAGAGCTCCATTTGCAAAGGTAAAGTCTGCAGAACGCCGCACATTGCTTCCTGAGCCTCCGGTAGGTCAGCTTTCGGATCAAGAAATTATGAGCGCCGACATGAGCGGACTTAAACGTATTGCAGAAGGGCGCGGTTTGAATGCTGAGGAGCTATTTAACCCAGAGCGTTGGAGTCGCATGGGTAACGCACGAGAGCTTGCCATTAGTCCTTTCTGGACCCGCGAAAATAACATACGTTTTGCGCTTTTGCAGATGGACGGCCGATCTGCCGCCGAACTCATGAGTATCTTCAAGATTACTGAACCTGCTGCGCAGGGACGTATGACCAGTATGCGTAAGTGGCTACGAGAGGAATATAGAGATATTCCAGGTGCTGCACGCATGACACGAAAGTGGCACGAGCTACTTAGTCCTCCTGATGCGGAGTCTGAGAAAATGTTAAGAGAGCTCCAGCGCAGATGTGCACACATACCTCGGGATCAAATGTTTGTGCACCCCCGAGATCGGACGGGAAATTCCAGTGAGCGTCAAAATGGTGGACGTTCTATGTCGGAGCGCACGATGCTTGATTACGATGTGGTTATTCAAGTACTCCACATGCGTTTTATACAAAAGAAATCTCCGCAGGAGATTGTGGCGTCTCTTGATCCCGAGCTTGGCCCGAGAACGATACGAGATTTAGATGCCTTGTATCCACGAGTCCTCACATATGACGCACGTGTCTTGTTTGGGATGGAGGTACACAAACCGTGGATGCTGAAGGAATACAGGACTGCAGCGGAAATGTTTATACAGAACGAGGCAATTCCTTACGCTGATATAGCAAAAGCACTAAAGCGACAGAAAGCAGCAACAATGCAGGGCATACGACAAGCGGGACTTCGCCTCATTGCCGAACAACCAAAGTATCAGGGCGAACACTTTCTTGTCGCGTTCCTTCTAGAATACGGTCCACCGCATCTGTTTCCTGAGAATGAAGATAGGCGCGTAGTGGCCGAGCGTATACAAAAACTCCATGCCCTGGATGATTCGTCACCAATTGCTCCCGTGAATAGAACAAAGAAAGAAGACGCAGCTTAAGTCTCCTGACGATTCTGGAGGGCACCCTTCAGTGTTTCTTTGTCGGCGTATTCAAGTTCTGAACCAGTGGCAAGACCACGGCCAAGCGCAGTAATCTTTACGTGATCACGGAACGGACGCAGAAGTTCCCGTACGCGGTCAGCCGTGTTCTCTCCTTCAGAGGTGGCAGAGAGTGCGAGCACTACTTCTTTGAGTCCATTCTTTACTCGTGCGTCTACCGTGCGTGCGAGTTCCTTTTCGCGAATCGCTCCTTTTCCAGAAAGGGTAAGCACGCCTCCGAGTACGAAGTAGCGACCCTTGTAGGTACCTGCACGCTCCATCGCAGCAAGATCCTGGTCCTTCTCAAGCACGAGAAGAAGGGAATCATCACGAGAGGTGTCCGCGCAGTATGAACACTTCGGGCCTCCACCGTTCGCATAGCGCATACAGTCCACACACTGCTTCACGTCACTAGCAAGTTCCGTAATAGTGTTTCCAAGCTTTGCACGATCTCCTTGAGGGAGGGTGAGGAGGTGGTAGACGAAGCGTTTTGCCTGACGGGGACCGATGCCAGGGAAGCGCTCAAAGAGTCGGGCGAGTTCTTCTACGCGGTCAGCCATATCTAGAACTCAGTCGCGAGGTCACCGTAGCCAGAACGATCAACGGACATAAAGGTGGCACGCTTATCATCAAAGTGAAGCTCTACGCGCCCGGTCGGACCGTTACGGTGCTTTTCAATAAGAATCTCTGCCACGTTGGTTGGTTCTGCATCTGGATTACGCTTGTCTTCACGATGGATGAACATCACCACGTCGGCGTCCTGTTCAATAGAACCAGAGTCGCGAAGATCTGAAAGGCGGGGCTTACCTCCACGTTGCTCCACGGCACGAGAGAGCTGGGAAAGAGCAAGCACGGGAACATTCAATTCACGTGCAAGAGACTTCAAGGAGCGAGAGATCTCGGTAACCTGCTGCACCATAGAATCTGAGTGCTTTGAACCGACTGGCTCCATGAGCTGGAGGTAGTCCACGACGATAAGACCAATACCGCGTTCACGCTTCAAGCGACGTGCAACCGCACGCATAGCAAGAATGTTGTTCCCTGGCTTGTCGTCTATATAAATAGGAGCCTTAGAAAGAGTCTCTAGTGCATCACGAATCTTTGCGAAATCATCTTCTGCGCGCACTGCTCCTGTGCGCATCTTCCATGAATCCACATAGGATTCAGCGGCAAGCATACGATCTACCAATTGCTCGGAGCTCATTTCAAGTGAGAAGATTCCGACTGGAGTACCGTGCTTCACTGCAGTGTTACGTGCGATATCAAGTGCGAGAGACGTCTTACCGACGGAAGGACGGGCAGCAAGAATGACGAGGTCTGATGGATGGAGACCAGAGAGCATGTTGTCTAGTTCAGGGAATCCGGTTGGGATGCCGCGCACACCACCTTCTTTCTTAGACATGGCTTCAATGCGTTCCCACGCATCATCAAGTTTGTCAGCGATGGCGGTGAACTTATGAACACCCGTTCCGTTACTGACGGCCATCACTTTCTTCTCTGCCTCATCAAGGACCTCATCTGCTTCACGACTCTCGTCGTATGCCGCTTCGTTTATTTCATATGCTGCGCCAATGAGTTCACGCATCAAGTGCTTACGAGACACGAGCTCTGCGTAGTGGGCAAAGTTTCCTGGTGCAGGTGCGCTCCCTGCAAGTTCTGCAATATAGGCACGACCACCTGAACGTTCAAGGGAACCCTTGGTGGTAAGGCGTTCCGAAAGAGAAAGAATATCTATTGGCTCTCCGCGATCAGAGAGTTCTTTCATCGCTTCAAAGATCAAACGATGCTTCTCTGCATAAAAAGAATCCGGCATCACAGAATCGCCGATGTCATGAATGGCATCGGGCTTCAAAAGAAGTGCGCCGAGAAGTCCGCGCTCTGCTTCAAGACTTTGTGGAGGAATGCGATCTGCGGCCATAGAGGCCTATTCTACTATCTTTCCAGTCTGGTGAAGAGGGGTCCAGAAGCCGTGTCTTCAACACGATATCCACTGTTCTCTATGTGGATACGAAGTTCATCTGCACGGGCGTAGTCCTTCTGTTTCTTTGCTTCAACACGCTCTCTGTACATGGTCTGCACTGCCTCTGGGAGGTCCTCTAGGCCTATATGCGCGTCCTGTGGGGGCTCCATGAGGGAAAGGCCGAGAAGGGCATCGGCTTCAGTAAGGAGGCCCCATTTCTGTTCTATGGTCAGATCGTCGTCCCCAAGCGCCTTGAAGAGTGCGGCAAGCACCTGAGGAGTTGCGAGGTCATCAAGGAAGATACTGCGAAGTTCTATCGCGTATGGAGAAGAGGATGCTTTGCCACGAGACTTCTTCTTTATGTCACGCGCAGTTTTCCAGAGTCCTTCAAGTCCTGTCTCCGCAGCTTTCAATGCTTCCCAAGAGAACGAAAGGGGAGTGCGGTAGTGGGCCTGCAGGAAGAAGTAGCGGAGTGCGAGGGGGTGGAACCCGCGTTCAATCACTTCGGAAAGCGTGTGGACGTTTCCAACTGACTTAGAAATCTTTGCTCCTTCAATCGTAAGGAAAGCGTTATGCAGCCAGTAGCGTACAAAGGGTCTTCCACTTGCTCCTTCCGACTGCGCAATCTCATTGTTGTGATGCACGCTGATGTGATCTTGTCCGCCGGTGTGTACGTCAATCGTTTCGCCAAGAAGGGCACGACTCATCGCAGAACACTCAATGCTCCATCCTGGATTACCTTCACCCCATGGTGAATCCCATTTCTGAAGATCAGTGGGGCCTGCAAAGCGCCAGAGTGCAAAGTCGCGAGGATTCTTCTTGCCTTCGGTAGAGACACGGGTACCTGCCTGCTGCACGACTTCCTTTTGGTTCCCAAGTGTTCCATAGGAAGGGAAGAGTTCCGTATCAAAATAAATACCATCACTCGTTTTATACGTAAGACCTTTCATTTCAAGTGTCTTAATCATCTCTATCTGTTGTGTGATGTATTCAGTGGCGCGAGGGAAGTGAATGTCTGAGAGATCAAGGTTCAGCGCCTTGATGTCATCTAGGTAGCGGGTGGCGTAGCGATTGGCGATCTCTTCAGGAGTGGTCTTTTCTGCACGTGCACCCACTGCCATCTTGTCTTCACCCTCATCTCCATCACCAACCAAGTGTCCGACGTCAGTGATGTTAATGACGCGGCGAAGCTGGTACCCAGCTGCTTTTAACGCTCGGGCAACGGTATCCGCAAAGACGGCAGCTCGGAGGTTACCTATATGCTGAGGACCATACACCGTAGGACCACAGGAATAGAGGGTGGCACGACCTGCGACAAGCGGAAGAAACTGGTCTTTAGACCCCGAAAGGGTGTTCGTGAGAAAGAGGGGAACGGTGACAGTCTTCTTTGTACTAAAAGGCCACATGTAGGATAGAAAAGGGCGTAAATGCCGACAAAAGAAGTATAGCATTATGATATAATTCTCTTATCTATGACCTCTAAAACTCCGTCCAATCGTCGTTTTGGAGATCTTGCACGTGCGGCAGTGATTCTTGCCGTCGTCGTGGTTCTTTCTTTTGGTGCGGGAGTCGTCACCGGCGCAGGTACTGGGAATCGCATCTTTGCAGATGGTCTTCCACTTCTCGGAATGGGACTTGATTCCACTCCTGATACCACGGTAGATCTCTCCAGTTTCTGGAAAGCGTGGAATACGCTTGAAGGGCGATTTGTAGAAACCAGTGCAAGTTCCACACTTCCTACTGCACAGGAACGAATCTGGGGCGCAATTCAGGGGCTCGCTGCCTCATATGGGGATCCATACACCATTTTCCTTGCGCCAGAAGATGCAAAGATCTTTAAGGACGACATCACCGGTAACTTCAGTGGTATTGGTGCAGAGATTGGTCTGAACGAAGACGGAGTGCTTACCGTTATTGCACCGCTCAAGAACTCTCCTGCAGAAAAAGCGGGACTTGAAGCAGGTGACAACATCCTCTCTATTGGAGATGTAGATACCGCAGGGATGACGGTAGACGAGGGAGTGAAGTACATTCGTGGCGATAAGGGTACCCCAGTCACCTTCCGCGTACTTCGCAGTGGGGAAGTGATTGAGATCACTATCATCCGCGACATCATTCAGGTGCCTACGCTTGATAAGGAATACAATGCAGAGACGGGTATCTACACCATCACGCTCCACAGTTTTACCGCAACCGCGAATCGTTTGTTTGCGGATGCACTTTCTGATTTCCGTAAGACCGGCTCTACCAAGCTTTTGATTGATCTTCGTGGAAACCCAGGAGGATATCTTTCCTCAGCGGTACAGATTTCCAGTCGCTTCCTTCCGAAGGGAGAAGTCATTGTCACTGAAGACTATGACGGTAAGCGCGATAACCTCATCCACCGTTCTTCTGGCACAGGGGGAGTGAACGCAGGAACAAAGATTGTCATTTTGATAGACAAGGGATCTGCGTCCGCCTCTGAGATTGTGGCAGGTGCACTTCGTGACCATGAAGTGGCGACGTTGATTGGTACGAAATCATTTGGAAAAGGATCGGTACAGGAACTCATTGATGTGGATGGTGGTGCACTGAAGATCACCATCGCGCGCTGGGTGACTCCATCAGGTGACTCCATTTCCGCAGGAGGACTTACCCCTGATATTGAAGTAGAGCGCACTCCAGAAGAGAAGAAGGCAGGAAAGGATCCACAAAAGGATCGTGCAGTGCAGTTCCTTCTCACGGGGAAGTAACATATGGCACAGCCTGGACTTGAAGGATTGCGAGGACGAGACAATGTCTCGGAGATTGTGACCTTTGAACTTGGTCCTGACCATGCACCGCTCACGCTATTGCCTGAGGAAACGGAAAGAGGAAAAGAGGTACATGCGAATGTGCTTGGTGCACTACGTCCGACAGCATACTGTGTGCCGGGCATGGATTCTGGACAACTTACGCGTGCAGTAGACGACAATCCTGAAGAGCATTTTACGTACAGTAATTCCCTCGTGCGGGTTGCGTATCAGGAAGGAAGGCCGGTGTACCTCATTGGTGGACACATGCCGGATATTCTTCGTGATGTGGGTCCGGATACTCTCCGCAAAGTTAATCACTGGCCACGTATTATTGCCGCTGGAACCTTGGTCACAATGGCGGCGCACATGGCGACCCCTCCCAAACCTGAGACTCAGACACGCCGTGCGTTTCTTAAGGGAAGCATAGTGCTCGGCGCTGCGGCGACACTCTATGCGTCGTTCTTTCCAAATGGAGTGGGAGACGATGACATAGAGGAGCGCCTTGCTCGGTATTCAGAAGAAGATCTAGAGACGATGGTGCAGTGGTACAAGACGCTCCGAGGGTTTTCTAACCTCGTACTTGCGACGAAGCTCACGGAAGTAGCACGACTTCATGGTCAGGTAGAGGGAGAGCATGTGCTTGCGCTCGCACCTCCGCACAATGACGGGCTACGCAGAGCGCTCCAGATTTCACCGGGGGAACGAGACGCGCTTATCCTAGATTTCCTCAAGAATGTCGTTGAGCCGATTGCTCAAGCAGGCTCTATAAGCGAGGAAGAGTATTCGTACCTTCTTGGTGTGATTGGTACTTTTATAGAAGCGCGTCCGGTACAGGATAGCCCTACACCGCAGTGGGAGGAGACCGAACACCCGGCGTTTGCGCTCTACTGATTTGCAGAAGTGCCCCAGGAAGGGTAGGATAGCCGAACTATGAAAGTTGTAATGATTAAAGACGTAAAGGGCACTGGCCGCGCCAATACTGTCGTTGAGGTGAAAGACGGCTACGCTATTAACTTCCTTTTCCCACGTAAGGCAGCCGTTCCGGCTTCCGGAGATGCGGTAAAGCGTGCAGAGGCAATGCAGAAGCAGTTTGCAGACCGTCGTGAGCTTGATGCCAAGCTTATCGCTGAGCGCCTTGCCGCCCTTGCTGAAGATCGCATTGTCTTTGTGAAGAAGGCGAACGAGCAGGGACACCTGTATGATGCTGTAGATGCCAAGGAGATTGCTGAGAAGGCACAGCTCCCAGTAGATGCAATTTCTATTGAGCGCCCATTCAAGGAGCTCGGTACCTTTGAGGTTCCCGTAGCCTACGGAGAGAACTTCGGAAAAATCACCATCGTTGTAGAAGCTGAATAAGTTTCAGGAGAGACGAAAGAAAAACCCCGCTTTCGGCGGGGTTTTTACTTAGATAACGTTCGCTACTTTGCGGCGGGTGATGCTTCCGTCAAACTTCATTTTACGCTTCTCAGTGTAGGAAACCTTACCCGTCGTCATTGCGAAGAGGGTGTGATCCTTTGCGACGCGTACGTTCTTTCCTGCCATGATCTTCGTACCGCGCTGGCGGACGATGACCATACCTGGGCGAGCTGCAGCGCCGTTACCGAGCTTAATACCAAGGTATTTTGGCTTTGAGTCGCGTACGTTCTTTGTTGAGCCTCCGGCTTTTGTTGATGCCATAGTGGTATGCTGTTGTGACGATGAATATAGCAGAGATAGGCCGTCAAAGCAAGGCAATGCTCTCTCGGGTCCCTACCGACGCCCTCTATCTGACCCTCGTGGTTCTGGTCGCCATTGCGAGCTTCCAATTGGGCATGCTGAACGAGCGACAGACCGGGGGAGAGGCTGAGTTCAGTATTGAGTATCTGGGAGCCTCTGCCGCCACTCCAAGCCTTCCTGAGGCCGTAGGAGGGGTGTATGTGGGGTCAGTGAATGGGACTAAGTACCATCTCCCGAGCTGCCCCGGAGCCCGGACTATCTCTGAAGGGAACAAGATCTGGTTTGCCTCAAAAGCAGAGGCTGAAGCGGCAGGATATACCCCAGCAGCGAACTGCAAGGGGATATAATACGAAGACTTTATGATTGTGATTGATATTGAAGCCACAGGGGTAAACCCGCAAAAGAACTCCATCGTCTCTTTAGGGGCACTTGATCTGGATAATCCAGAGAATCAGTTCTATGACGAATGTCGGGTGTGGGAGGGTGCGCACGTAGAAACAAAAGCACTTGCCGTAAATGGCTTCTCAGAAGAAGAAATTGCTGATCCGACTAAGAAGACAGAGGCGGAGCTCGTGAAGGCTTTTATCGCGTGGGCTATGGATAGGGTAGAGGAGCGTACCATTGCCGCGCAGAATGTGTCCTTTGATCACGACATGCTCCGTATGGCCTGTCAGCGGGCAGGGATAGAGTTCCCGTTTGCAAAGCGCACCATAGATGTTCATACCCTCGTCTGGACGCACATGAAGGTGAAAGGGAAGATTCCACCCGTTGCGCACAATCACTCTGCAATTGATATGACCTATGCACTTTCATATTGCGGTCTTCCACCAGAGCCACGTCCGCACAATGCGCTTACCGGCGCCTTCTGTCATGCAGAAGTCATTTCTCGCATAGCGTATAATAGGAAACTACTACCAGATTTTGATACGTACGATATTCCATGGATGAGCTAAACAAAGACGGGCGAAGCATTGTGCCGCCAGTGAAGAATCACACGGCAAGCAAGGAGGAGCATCATGAGCGCATGCAGGAAGCGCTTCTTCACGCCGTAAAGAAAGGGAAGGACGAGGTCACAGAAGAATACAAGCCACTTGTCTGTAAGCCTCGCCAGCTTGAGTCCTGGCGCATCTTTAAGATCATGTCCGAGTTCGTGGAAGGATTTGAGATCCTTGCGAAGTACGGTCTTGCCGCAAGCTTCTTTGGAAGCGCACGTGCCGGCTTTGGGGACGCGATTTCACAAGCAGCGACTGATCTTGCAGGAAAACTTGCGAAGCGTGGGTTTGCCATCATCACTGGAGGCTCAAGCGGCATCATGGAGGCAGCTAACAAAGGCGCCTTTGAAGCAGGAGGGGCCTCAGTAGGTCTCAACATTCGTTTGTCAGACAACCAAGGATTGAATGACTACCTTACGGACTCCATGACCTTTGATCACTTCTTTGTGCGTAAGACCATGCTCTCCTTTGCCTCGGAGGTGTACATCTTCTTCCCGGGAGGATACGGCACGCTTGATGAATTCTTTGAGATTGCAACTCTCGTGCAAACAAAGAAGATTAATAAGATCCCGATTGTCCTCTACGGTGCCGAGTATTGGGGTCCAATCACCAAACAGTTTGAGGAGCAGCTTCTAAAGAAGTATGGGGCGATTAGTCCTGAAGATCTAGATATATACACTGTCGTAGACTCAGTAGACGAGGCGTTTGACTACATCGTTGAAAACGTAAAGTGTTGATATGAGCGGACAGGAGCAAAACGGAGGGGCTCCAAAAAAAGAACGGAAGACCACTCCCGAGTATGCTCCGAAGGACATCACCGAACTTCTGTTCTGGTCCTTCCATATGTCGCAGGGGAGTGGGCTTAATCTTGAGGCGCCGACTCTGGTGCACGCACGAATATTCCCCGCGCTCTTTGCGCTTAATCCTAAGCTCCCCGCAGCGATACGGCAGTGGATGAAAGTGAATAAGTGGGACAATGAACTTCTTTCTCGTGATTTTCAGGATGAGGATTGGACAGATGACTCTCGTTTGATAAACGATCGGATTGTAGAGGAGTATGTGCAGCGAGTGTACAACTACCGAGAGAATCCTGTGGCACATGCGCAGGGAAACCTAGATATGGAAGTAGATCATCGTGCAGAGGCGTATAAAGCACTTCAGGCACTCTTGAAGGCAGCAAGGGATTTTAGTCCACAGAGTGGAGAGCGAGATATTCAAATTAAGAATCTGGCACCTCTGATCATCCACCGGGATATTGAACTTCTTGAGCAGATAGAGATGCCTGATCCTTTGTCTATCGTGCAGGGGACAGAAGGGAATAGACTGAGGCAACTCAAGGGATATTCCATGTTCTGCTTGCTCGCACTTTCTGAGAAGAGGGAAGAGGTGCGAGGGTTTTTACCTCCTGAGTATCAGGAGCTTTGGGAAGAGATGGGAACGTATGTCCGGGAGCAGTATGACGCTCTTCCAGAGGGAGTGAAAGACAAGCTTGTGCTCCTTACACAGAAGTTCAAGGAAACCACAGGAGAGGAGATTGTGCTTGAGGCAAAGTAGACGTACCCTATACCCATATGGCACGAGATCTTGCACTGGTCATACTTGTAATTGTCGCGCTCTTTGTACTCTTGGGACAGATGTTTCCAGGAGCAACCGTAGAAGAGCTACCAGGAAAGATATGGGAGGGCGTACAGGGTCCTCCAGAGGATGATCAGGCAACGTCTACAGAAACTAACTAATACACCATGAGTGAATCAGCAGGGAACAATCTTGGATTGAGTTCAGAGGTCGTGAAGAATGTGTTTGAGGGGCAGGTGTCTGGTGCGCAGGCACAGATACTTCAGAATGCTGAGATAGAGCGATCCAGACTCCCCGTGCCGCAAGACGAAGACGCCATGAAGGCCTTTACCGTAGAAGTGGAATCAACAGTGTTTGATCATGATCGTGGTCTTGCGGCGTTTGTGATAAGAAAGTTTTCAAGCGGCATGAATGGCAGCACAAGTGCTGCCGATCTTGTAGAAGAGCATACGGTATATCTAATAGGAAAGGATGGTGCTCCACCGCGCGCAGTTAAATCCATACGAACCCATTTCTTTCCACGAGGAAGAAAGTCTCTCGTCGTCACTGGTATAGATGAGAAGGGGGAACCAGTTCTCAAAGAGACGGATAAAGTCTAATGACGTTCTACAGGACCTTCGCGCTTCTCGTCATTGCAATTACGTTAGGGTATTTCTTTTGGGAGGAGATTCTTGCAGCGTTTGCGCAGATCTTGAGCTTCACTACGTAGTGGTACACTTTCTTGTATGAGTGAAAACGCACCCCTTGGGTCTATAGATAAGCTGACAAAAGACATCATTGAAAACACTGTCATAGAGTGGATGAACAAGTATGCGCTTACTGACAGTAACCTCGCGATACAGAACTATGATGATCCTGAGCAGATCAAGACGTGGGTGAGGGGAGTGTGGGGAAGGATTAAGCACCAGCTAGATGACTCAGGCTTTCCGACAGGAGGAAAGAACATCATGAGCATTGCGGGGTACTACTTCCACGATCAGATTAAAGGTCATCCGCGGTATGAGGCACTGAAGCCACATCTGCCTCAGGAGGTGCTTTTGTATGATGGGCTATAAGAAAAGAGTGGGGGAGTCACCTTTCTTTATTAACTAAGGATAGTGTATTTAAAATTACCCGGTCTTCCCTTCAGGGCAGGGAATCCCTTCTCTCTTGTCGTATCACAGGAAGGTTACTTACCAGTTTATAAAGAAACATATCTACCAAAAGTTCTTTCGCGGTGGGTCGTTAGGGAAGGATAGGTCGTGTTCTAATTCTTCATGGTTCCTAGGCATCCCGGTAGAACGAGCTACACTTCGCACAATATATCTTTTGCGAAGTACGCCTAGGGCAAAGCCGGAGCTTAGCGCGTCAACGTAAAGGCTGTTCCTCGTATTGGGAATGTCCCCTTCACCGCCGCATTCGTGTCTACAGAAGCGACATCTAGCATTAGATTCTTCCCTGCGTACAAGCCACTATTCCGGCTTATAAGGGCTTTTATAGTGAATATGCGTATCTGACCAGGGCTCAAAGAGGCTTCTAGAGGCACATATGCCTTAGATCCTTTAAATGCCTTGAATCCTTCAGAGCCTCCTATGGTAGTTCTAGATCCTCCTTTGTCGTCATTAGTGCTAAATCCTATGATTACATCTGTAGACGCAGATCCATTCTGTATAAGCTCAAAACCTTTTATTTGAGCCATTTCCTTACTCGTGTTGACGAGTTTTATATAAGAAACTGGGATAGACGAGCCTGGGGTAGCGTTACCGCCCATAAGAAGCGGAACCTGGGAGATGGATACAGCACCCAAGGTCTTTGATGATCCTTTTTCCGGAACGGTAAAGCTCGCACTAGTGAGAGTATTCAGTTTACGACCTTCCTTCCCTGTCAGAGTTATATCGTAGGAGCCAGGGACCAACTTTTTTGTCACACTCGCCTTCCAGACGCCTTTTGTGACCTTTGCAGTCTTTTTGTAGACCTGGTCGCCCTCTTCGTCTTTTATAGTAACCGTCACTGACTTCGTATCTGCGGTACCACGAATAGTGGGCTTCTCAGGCTTCTTAGTGATGGAAGCAAGATCAATACTTGCCGTGCGAGAGATGAACGATACGCCACAAGTAGCACGATCATTGTTCCAGATGAAATCGTATGAGTATGATACGGACTGATTTGTGGGAACGGTAACCATTCCGAATACCGGCACGACGTTTCCATTTTTATCAGTGGCACGTTGTGCGTTCTGTCCATTCCACATGAACATAACAACTTCGTCTTTCTGCAAAGTCACTTCCTGTGCGGGGGTGGTAATTTCTACTGTCCCACGCGGCGTGAAGACGGTGATCATGCATGATGGCGTTGCGGCTGACGCGCTAAATGGTGCGAGAAGAAGCACTGACGCAAATGCGAATAGAGAAAGTTTCATAGGAGTAAGTATACGTGAGTGATAAATGGTCGCTTCATGAAGGAATGAAAACAAAAACTCCCGATACGTTCGGGAGTTTAAGCAGTTCCAAAAACGTTAGGTACCAGGAACGTCGTCGCCAATGATCGCTGAATCATCAGCTCCGCTCACCAACATCACGCCACTGCGGACGTGGAGGTTTGGCGCCGTTTTAAGCGCCTGATCGGCATTCGTTGCATCAGTGGTCATCACTTCGCCCGCTACGTTCACATAGGCATACATTGCGGCGTAGGTAGCTGCGGGTAGTGCGACTACCGATGCTGCTACGAACGCTCCAAGAATCAGTGTTTTCATATCGTTACATGAATTTCGGCTTATAAGGAGGTGCTCCAGTAGCTACCATACCTTAAAGCTCATGAGAACTAGATGAAGAGATTCATGAACCCTGAGCCTCTCCAAGGTGTCGGGTGAAGTGCTTTTTGATGGTGGAATCTAGCGCTCGGTTGAACTCTATGGCGTGCTTTGGGGATAGGACTACCTCTGCAACGAGTTGGCCCTGGGTTGTATTGGGACGGACAAAGGCAAATTGCATCACGACAGAATCATCTGATACATTCACTTGCGCCACATTAGAAAAGTTTGGGCGAGCATCTTCAGGAATGCGGATGACAACTTTTTTCTTTTCCTCGTCCATGTATTACCAGAGATTACGAATAGAGTCCCAAAGATCTTCAGCCCACGCGGAGATGATGTCCCATCCGGCATTCAACATCTGGGTAAGGAAGGAAACGTTATCCTGGTTGGTAGGACTGTCTACAAGTCCACGAAGAGAAATGCCAAAAAAGGAGAGGGCGAGAAGACCCACAATGATCCAAATGATGAGACGTGTCATGAAGGGATTATAGCCGTCCTTGGGGGTGGCGGGAAGGTGCCTCTGGGTATAGCCTAGAGCCTATGGACCCACAGGTGACCGCGGCATTCAAACACTGGAAGGAGAGTGACCCCGTCCTGTATAAGGCAGCACTTCCCTTCAGATCTAGTCTTGCCGAGAAACGAAAACGTCGTGTGGGAAACTCTACTCTTTTTTCTGCGCTCGCAAGCTCAGTGGTAAGTCAGCAGCTTGCAACCAAAGCAGCCGATAGTATTTGGGAGCGTGTCCGAAAGACCTGCGGCGGGAAAGTAACCCCAGAGACTATTTCAAAGACCCGACTCCCCCGTTTACGTGCCGCCGGTCTTTCTGCCGCAAAAGCAAAGACACTGAAAGAACTTGCGAAGGCAGTGAAGAATGGATTGGATCTTTCAACACTTGCGCGTGCGACGAAAGAAGACGCGACCGAGCGTCTTACGGTGATTTGGGGTATTGGTCCCTGGACCTGCGAAATGTTCTTGATGTTTGCGGCAGGACACCCCGACATCTTTTCTCCACGAGACCTTGGACTCGTACGAAGTATGGAAACACTCTATGGACTCAAGCGTGGAACTTCTGTGAAAAAACTAGAAATGATCTCACTCAAGTGGTCACCGTATCGCACACTCGCCTGCCGTGTACTCTGGCGAAGCCGAGATTCACTTAAGAACAATTAGCACGGTCCCAATCACGGTGAGTACGACACCGAGCATACTCTTCCAGGTAAGAGCTTCTCCAAGAAATATCGCTGCAGCGATAATGACTATGACGACACTGAGTTTATCTATCACTGCCACTGCACCGGCAGGTCCGGCCTTAAGTGCCATGAAGTAAAGAATCCAGGAGGCTGCACCGGCAAGTGCGGCAAGTACGATAAACAACCATGCCTTTCCACCCCATGAGGCTGGATCAAACCCATTCCACTTTCCAAACAAGAAACCAGAGATGACCAATATCACGGCCATGATCACACCGCGGACGATCGTCGCAAGTGTCGGATCTATCTCCTTAAGACCTATCTTTCCAAAGATCGCGACAAAGGCAGCGGCAACTGCCGATCCCGCAGCAAGAAGCATCCACATACTAGGCGTTCAAAAGATAAACGGTGTAATTAAGATACGCAGCGTAGAACACCCATACGGTGTATGGAAGAAGCAGCAATGCAGCTTTCTTAGACTTTGGGAATATAAGTGCTATGAGACCAAGCATAGAGATACCAAGCACTACCGCGCACCACACGGCCGCAGGAAGTACATGCAAGTGAAAGAACACGACACTCCAGACGAGGTTAATGAGTGTGCTCAAGGTAAACCCGCCCATGATCCACTTAAAGCGCGCATCGCGTGGCATGGTATTCCAGACCACAAGGAGTGACCAGGCGGCACCGATATAGATCGCAATCCAGATTGCGCCGATGAGTGTTTCAGACGGATGCCACACTGGGAGCGCGAGCGTCTGATACCACGCAACACCACCACCAGTAATGACGCTTCCAAAAATCACGATCAGGAGCGCGAGATACGGAATCAAAAGATGGTTTATTTTCATGCAGAAAGATCGTCAGTAGTGACTCCATCAAAGTGCTCCTCGTCCTGAAGAGCATCTTCTTTGGTTCTATGTATTGTCGCATCTTTATGGTGCGATGGGGCGTAGAGTGAGTAGAGTTTCAAGTCCCCTTTTCCTGTGTTCTTTATGTTGTGTCGTACTCCTGCAGGGATAATGACCACGGAACCGTTCGTGAGATCTCGCTCCACTCCATCCAAAACACTTTGTCCCTCTCCTTGTTCAAGACGGATGAATTGATCCACGTCATGCACTTCTTCTCCAATGTCAGTTCCTTCAGGAATGCACATCACGACCAGTTGTGAGTGTTTGGCAGTGTAAAGCACCTGGCGAAAATTCGTATTCGCGAGAGTCGCTTCCTCTATGTTGGTGACGAAGCCTTTCATATGAGTGATGATACTCCTGTTCAGTTAAGAATCCAGATACTGTAGTTGAGAAACGCAGCAAAGCTCACCCAGAGAATGTACGGCACCATAAGAAGCGTGGCCACTTTGGATACCCGATAAAACGCCACCATCGTCGCCACAATAAGCACCCACAGAATCATAATGTTAAGAAACGCGAATCCTGGGCTCTGAAGCGCGAAGAAGAGAATGGACCATAGACTATTTGCAACCAACTGTGCACCAAAGAGTGTGAGTGCAGTGCGACGAAGGGCTCCACTCCCCTTCTTCCACACAAGAAAGGCCGCAATACCCATAAGGGTGTACAACAGTGTCCACACAGGACCAAACAACCAAGACGGAGGGTTAAACGAAGGCTTCGTAAGTTCCAAATACCACCCATCAACCGCGGGCATGACGAAGACGGATCCAATAATTCCTGCAAGCTGTGAGACGAGAATAAAACCAATTGCTTGAAGTGTGTTTTTCATAGATTAGAGATAGGACATAGGGTTAAGGTAGGCCTCACGTGGTGCGACTGGCATCTTCGCGTTCGCACAGGCACTCGTGGCTCCTCTGAACTGTGCAAGCGTCATCACCTGGACTGCTTCAGACGCATACACACCGAAGTGCAAGTGTGGCCCGGTGGCGTATCCAGTCATACCAGAGTAGCCAATCACCTGACCTGTTGAGACCGACTGCCCTGCAGATACAGTAATAGATGATAGATGAGCGTAGAGTGTAGAGAGACCGTTTGCGTGCTTGATCAACACCCACTTACCGAATGAGTAACAACCAGGAACCGCGTCGGTGTTACCCGTGTCTGTAATAGTTCCTGACAGTGCTGCCTGGAGTGCAGTTCCCGTTGGTGCACTGAAGTCCACTGCGTTATGTCCTGCACCATTGTAGATTTGAGGATTCGCCGTTGAGAACGCAGTGTTACCAAAGTACTGCGTGATGCAGTAGGCGTTTCCAAGCACGCTCGACTTACTTGAGCAGTTACTCATATAGGTGGACGAGAATGGCCATGCAAGCACGCCAGATCCTGCAGACGGAATACGAGAGGAGTCCACGCTGCCGGTAAGCTGCTGTTCTAGACGATCCAGCTCTGACTCAAAGAGCGCCTGCTCTGCGCGCTTCTTTGCGATCAGTTCCTGATATGCGGCCTCCTCACTCTGTGTTTGTGAAAGAAGAGATTGTTTGCTTTGACGATTCACATCAAGCGCTTGCTTCTGCGTATTCAAATCTACCGACAGTGAAGAGAGATCTTTCTTGGTAGCACCCACCTCTTCATGCTGGACGTTCAAGACCTGCTTGGTCTGTGAAAGTGCCTGCGCATGTGCCCGGAGTGCATCATTCACACTCCGTGCAGCATCCACCGACTCCCATGCATCTGAAAGATCAGTGGAGGAAAGAAGATACTCAAACGTAGAAAGGTCATCCATCTGTGCGATGGTCCGGAGCGACTGTGCGACGGTAGCACGATCAATTGCAATCAATGTTTCCTTATCCGCAATTTCATACGCCAATTCTTGAAGCTTCAGGTTTGCTGACTCAATCTTGTTTTCGGTGGAGCGGATCTGGGATGCAGTCTGTGAGCGAGACACGTCCAATGTCTTAATCGCAGACTGGAGCGTCTGCTTCTCTCCGGAGAGCACATTCAACTGTTTCTGATACTCCGCAATCTCTGCATCAATCGCGGCACGACGACGATTGATGTCTTCTATTTGATCTTTGAGTTCTGCAGCGGACTGCGCAGTGGCACCAATTGGCATTGATGCCAGAAGTGCTAAGAAAAGAAATCCGTACACCAAAGAACGTGCGTTCATTAGTTACAGTATATCAATTGCGGCAGTGAGACGTAAGAGTGTCTCTTCTTTTCCGAGTACGGAAATAAGCGTAAATGGATCTGGGGAGCGTTCGGCACCAGACAGTGCATAGCGAGTTGGCCACAAGACGGCGGCCCTTCCTTTCTCGTCTGCATACGGCATAAGAACGGCCTTTACGGCTTCAGGGTCAGCCCCTTCATGAAGCCCCTCTACAAGGCCTTTTACAGCCTCTAGGTGGCCTTTGGTGGTGCCAGTCTCCCCTTCGCCCTCCTTACCCGTAAGAAGGCCTATATCAAGCGTAGGAGCCTCAAAAAGGCAGCGGAGTTCCCCATGTAGCATCTCCCGGGCCTCCTTAAAGGTCTGGGCCCGCTCTTTCAAAATAGGCACTATCTTTGTAAGGCGTTCTGGGTGTGCAGCAGAGAGATTTCCCATCGTCACATAGTCGTCGGAAGACAGCGTTCGCATCCATTCGCGATTGATATGAAGGAGCTTCTCTTCATCAAAACGTGCGCCGCCTTTTTGTACACGCGCAAGATCAAAGGATGCGAGCAGATCTTCACGAGACAAAATCTCTGAACCGCTTTCTGGATGCCATCCAAGAAGCGCAAGGAAGTTCATCATCGCTTCGGGAAGGTATCCCTCTTCACGGTATTCAAGAATATCTTTTGCACCATCACGCTTCCCTAGTTTCTTGGTACCTGCTTCACCAAGGATGATTGGCATGGTCGCGAAGTGTGGGCGCGCTATACCAAGCGCGTCATACAAGGAAAGAAACTTCGGCGTGGAAGAAATAAACTCCTGGCCACGCACGATGTGGGTTACTTCCATTAAAAGATCGTCCACGATATGCGCAAAGTTGTAGGTCGGGTATCCATCTCCCTTAATGAGGATAAAGTCATCAAGCGCTTCTTCTCCTGCAGACAACGTTCCCCACGCAAGATCCTCCCACTCATAGCGCTTCACCTCGGGTACTTTGAATCTAAGTGGGCGCTTCCCGTCCCATTCTTCCATCGTCTCCGGACGATGTTCACGGAACAAGAACGGACGCTTCTCCGCTTCTGCTTGTTTGCGCCACTCCTCTACCTGCGCTTCAGTAAATGGATCAGGGTATGCGTACCCCTTTTCTATAAGTTTAAGTGCGTACTCTTTGTAGGTCGCAAGACGATCTGACTGAAGATACGGTGCATGTGGCCCTCCGATGTCTGGTCCCTCATCCCATTCAATGCCAAGCCATTTGAGAGACTCAATGATGTGTGCGATGGATCCCTCTACTTCACGTGCCTTGTCAGTGTCTTCAATACGGAGAATAAACTTCCCTCCGTTCTTACGCGCATAGAGCCATGCAAAGAGTGCGGTGCGTACGCCACCCACGTGCATGAAGCCAGTTGGACTTGGTGCAAATCGTGTAACGACCTTACTCATACCTTTTCGTGTGTAAGTCCGATAGACAGGACTTCCTCTGCAATAATCTTTGCGGCATCTAGATTTGCAAATCCTGCGCTCTTCCCTTTCATCTGCATACGGAGCTCAGGGTTTTCAATGATGCGCTTCACTTCGCTCACGAGTACGTGTGGTGAAAGATTTACTTCCTCAATCACTGTTGCTGCACCCGTATGTGCGTAAGAGTACGCATTGGTGCGCTGGTCGTGACTAATCTCCTCAGGAATAGGAATGAGAATGGCTGGCGTGCCCCAAATCGCAATCTCCGTAATCGCCGTTGCTCCTGCGCGTGAGATCACCAGGTCCGCTGCACCCGCAGCACGACGCATAGACAGTGTAGAAAGGTACGGGAATGGATGATAGCGGCTTGCGTTTTGATTCCCTGCGAGTGCCACTGGTGCGGTCTTCTCCATACTCTTGAAGTGATCCTTTCCAGTCTGGTGAATCACGTTTCCGACGTTTACGAGCTCAGGAAGCGCAGCGAGCAAAGTCTCATTCATACGAAGAGAACCACTTGATCCTCCAATGACCAGAATAGTAGGTGCGGCAGGATCAAGATCTAGATACTGTGCTGCACCTTCGCGCTCTAGCTTCATCAAGTCCTTGCGCACCGGAATGCCCGTGCGTGCCACTTTCTTCTGCATGTTCTTTGGGAAGTATGCGGCAGCGCTGTCAAAGGCAATGGCGATACGATGGGCAAAGCGTGCAGCAAAAAGATTGGCACGTCCTGGCTTTGCGTCAGACTCATGAATGATGATTGGAATACCAAGAATCGCCGCAGCAGTTACCGTCGGGACACTTGCATACCCTCCTTTAGAGACAATCACATCAGGATATAAACGAAGCAGCATCAAGAATGCATAGATGGTACCGGTGATGGTAAGGAACCAGTCCGTGATGTTTTGTAGGGAGAAGTAACGACGCATCTTTCCTGCGGGACAGGCGACAAACACAATCTCGTTCTCAAACAACGCCTCCATGTCGTAGGCAGAGGGTGCCATGTAGTAGAGCTTTGGGGCAATAAGTCGGCGATCACGCACTTCATCGCGAATTGCTTCTGCAATCGCCACGATAGGATAGAAGTGACCCCCTGTTCCCCCTCCGGTAAAGACAACCTTCATAGATAGGAGCGATTATACCACTCAGGCTTTTTTCTTGGCTCGGTGTGCGGCCACGTTCAAGATAATACCCACCGAGGCAAGAGCGGCCAGCAAGGCGCTGCCCCCGTGTGATACAAACGGGAGCGGAAGCCCAGTTAAAGGGAAAATGCCCAGCATCGCACCAATATTCAAGAACGCGGAGAACGTAATTAATAAGGTGAGTCCTGTTGCCGCATACGCGCCAAACGCATTCCCTGCCGTTGCCGCAATCGCAAGACCACGTGCGGCAAAGGCAACAAACAACAAGACAATGAAGGTGGTGCCGAGGAATCCAAACTCTTCTCCAAACACGGCAAACACGGAGTCGCCCACTGGTTCTGGAAGATAGTTAAACTTCTGCGCGCTTTGTCCGAACCCACGCCCGAGTGCGCCTCCGGAACCAATCGCAATCAGTGACTGTTGAATCTGGTATCCGCTTGCAAGTGGATCGCGGGAAGGATCCATGAAGGTCATCACGCGCTCCATAAGGTATGGACGCATAGACACAAGGATCGCGAGGCCTACGACGGCAGCGAGTCCAATAATTGCAAAGTCTCGCCATGGTGCACCGGCTATGAAATAAAGCGCGACAGACGTAGCCCCGATGATAAGCACCGTAGAGGTGTTTGGTTGTAGGAGAAGGATAAGTGCGGGGATACCTACAATCACGCCAAATGGCACGAGCCCAGTCATAAAGTTCCCTAACTTCCCTTTTGCAGAGGCAAGGAAGGACGCAACCATAAGGATGGTGGCAATCTTAAGAAACTCAGATGGCTGCACGGTGGTAAATCCAAGATCAATCCAGCGTGTCGCCCCATTTACCGTCTGCCCTATTCCAGGAATAAAGACGGACGTAGTAAGAATAATGGCAATGATATAGAACGGAGTAATTGCCTTCCGAATCCAATCTGGGCGGGAGAACCGAAGTGCAAAGAGCGCAATGACTCCTGGAAGAAGACCGAGGACGAGCTGTGTGAGCGCCAGACGCCACGGAGAACCATCAGGGCGCGCAAGAAGACCAAGCGCCGCGGATGAAAACATTGCGAGCCCTCCCACTACAAGCGCAAGGACGATGAGTGCGAACACCCGATCACCCGAGAAGCTTGATTTGGTAAAGAACATAGTTTAGAGAAGTGCGATCGCGAGACCAAACACACCTGCAATGATGGTGATGATCCAGTAACGCATGGTCACCTTGTAAGGTGGCCATCCCATAGTTTCAAAGTGATGATGAATAGGCGCAATGCGGAAGAGCTTCTTTTTAAACACTTTCTTAGAGATCACCTGTAGAACGCTTGCGAGTACCGTCACGGTAAGAGGAAGCGCAATAATCGGAAGCACCGCAACACCCACACCATCTCCTAGCACATCGGATGAGAACGCAGTCACTGTGAGAGCAAGCGTAAGTGCCATACTCCCGGTCTCTGACATATAGAAACGCGCGGGCGGCACGTTAAACCACAAGAACGCAAAGATACCGCCCGCTACCGTTGAGGCAAACGCGGCAAGCGCTACTTGCTCTTGTGCAAAGGCAATGCCCGCATACGCAAGGAAGATAATGCCGAAGATTCCTCCTGCAAGTCCATCAATGCCGTCTATCACGCCACTCGCATAAATCGCGATGGTGACGAACCAGAAAAAGAGTATGAAAAGAGGACCAAGCTCAAAGGGGCCTATAAACGGAATACCAATTGCAGAGACATCAAGTTTGTCGTAAAACCACCAACCCGCGACGATACCGAAAAGAGAAACGAACATGAGACGCCACTTAAGCGACAGACCCCCCGTGCTCTGGGTGATTTCAAGGAAATCATCAAAGAGGCCAATACCCGCACCAATCAAAAGTGCAACGAGTGGAAGCCATGTTTGTCCACGATCCACAAAATCAAACCCTGCAAATGGTTCACCAAAGAATGTCGCGACAAGCCAAAGCAATAGGACGGTGACGACCGTAGAGGCCCAAATGAGGATGCCGCCCATGCGCGGTGTAGATACTTCACGTTCACGATGCAAATCATCAAAGAGGGGTGTGCCTCGGCTGTCACCAAGCCCCTTTCCCTTTCCGCCCTTCTTCTTCCATGCTTTGTACTTAAAAAGATAGTGCGTAAGGATTGGTGCAATCGCAATACCGATCGCAAAGGCGATCACGAACGGAAGAAGGACGCGTGCAGCATCAAGAATCATCATAAAGAAGCAAAGCGGTTAAGCGTACGAGAAAGAAGTCGCTCTACGTCGGTAAAGCGCCCTTCGCGCGTAGAGCCAAGCACGACAATCGCAATCGGATGATTAATACCTGCGTCATACACGACCGCAAGATTTCCACCGGCAAGATCCGTAAACCCAGTCTTTGAAAGAAGGGCACCTGGGAACGCGGGGATTTCCTGGTTCGTATTTTTCTCGGTGAATGCCTTCCCTTCCCGGGACGTCACACTTATAGAGGATTCAGTGGTTGCCTTTGCAAGATCAGGGGCGGCAGCAAGAAGCGCACCAGAAAGAAGAGCGACGTCATGTGCAGAACCGTATCCTCCAGAGACACTGCCACTTTCATCAAGACCTGTACCGTTCACGGCATAGGTTTGTGAAAGACCTGCGGCCTGTGCAGCGCTCGCAAGAAGTGAAGAACCAGAGGACGCGTGTGCCTGACCTGCCGCTTCTGCAATGGCAGACGCACCATCATTAGAAGAACTGACGAGTGTTAAACGAGCGAGATCTTCAAAGGTAAAGGTGTCACCGTACACAAATCCACTATCTCCTTCCTCTGCGAGTGCATTAAAGGTAATCGGCACCACTGCGGTACGTGCGAGCGCATCGGCGGCTGCGTATACGGTCAAAAGCTTCGTCAGTGACGCAAGCGGAAGCTGTGCGTCTGCGTTCTTCTGAAAGAGCACTTCCCCTTTCGCAAGATCGTATACGATCGCGGCCTGTGCAGTGAGTGCCACACCCTGGTAGTAATCAACAGGAGCGACTTCCTCTACTACTTCGGGAATGGGTTCCATTCCGGCGAACTGAGTGAGTGCAATGCCTCCCGCAAGAAGTGCGGCCATGCCAAGACCTGCGACTATCGCAATAGTGCGACGACGTCCGCGCTCCCGCAGATCTTTTTCAATTGCAGTTTTAAAGGGGCTAGTTTCCATCGTGTGATTCTTCCGCGGCCTGTGCACTCGCTTCCCGTGTGAGAGCAGCAGAAAACTCCTCATAGCGAGGAAGATCGGACAATCGCTCTGCAGAGAGATGTGCGAGTGCTTCGGACGTGACTTCGTACCGTGCACGACGACGATCAGTCGGATCTTCAATACGACGAATAAGACCACGGAGAAGAAGTGAACGAAGGGCGGTAGAGGAGTTCACTCCACGAACCCAATCTATTTCTCCACGGGTGGCGCCATTCTTGTAAAGCACGAGGGCAAGAGTCTCAAGACCTGCCTTCCCTAGATCACGAGAAAGTTCACTCTCACGAAGTTTCTTAACGATATCTGCTGCCTCAGGGCTGGTACGTAGATCTAGTTCTTCTCCAGTCTCAATAAGCGCAAGACCTCGTTCGGTAAGGGTCTCGCGAAGACGATCTGCGGCAGCCTGGAGCTGATCGGAAGAAAGACCAAGCAAAGACGCAAGGCGCTTTTTAGACATCGCCTCACCAGAGGCGAAGAGGACGGCTTCAAGGAGGCTTTCTGGAGAAAGTGGCATGTCGCTCCAGAATACCGCAGAGGTCCTAGGTCGCAAAATCCGCGGTGTATAATAGCGCTTCATGATGACCCCCCTTGATAGCGTCATACTCGGTGTCGTTGAAGGAATTACTGAGTTCCTTCCCATCTCCTCTACCGGCCACCTAATTCTCACCGCAGAACTGCTAGGGCTCGCACCAACGGAATTCCTTAAAAGCTACGAGATTGTGATCCAGCTCGGCGCGATCGCCGCGGTCGTCTTCCTGTATTGGAGGTCCTTCCTGGATCTAGAGGTGTTGAAGCGCATTACCGCCGCTTTTATTCCTACCGCAGTCATTGGATTCCTTCTCTACTCCTTCATTAAGGACTATCTGTTTGAAAGCATGGAGGTGATTCTTGCCTCTCTCTTCCTTGGAGGCGTCGCTCTTATCGCGCTTGAGCTCTTTCATAAGGAGAAAGACGATGCGCACAAGGATGTAAAAGACATTACATACCGTCAAGCGTTCTTTATTGGTCTTATACAGACACTCGCGGTTATCCCAGGAGTCTCCCGTTCAGGCGCTACCATTGTCGGAGGTCTTCTCCTCGGTGTCTCTCGTGTTGCTATTGTGGAATTCTCCTTCCTTCTTGCGGTGCCTACGATTGCGGCTGCGACGGGGTATGACCTTCTCAGAAACTCTCACGTATTTACGGAGAATGATTTTCTACTTCTCGCAATCGGATTTGTGGTCTCCTTCCTTGTTGCCATTGTCGCAATTAAGTTCCTCCTAAACTTCATCCGTAATTACACCTTTATCCCGTTCGGTATCTACCGAATCCTTCTTGCGCTCGTATTCTTCTTTGTGATCCTCTAACCGTACTTCGGGAGATCGGTGGTCGTATCTTTGATACGAATGTCAGAAAAATGTTCTCCCTGCTCTGCGTCTATACTTCCCTGCTTCACGAGCTCAAGAAGTGCCAAGAAGGAAACGATAATCTCCACCTTCTCTTTTGCATTTCCTGAGAATTCTTTAAAGGAAACTGAAAGTGCACCACGTACCCTATCAAGCAGTCGCTCCATCATCTCTTCAATGGTGATCATAGGGCGCACACGTGCTTCTTGGAGTTTCTCTACCTTCTCAAGTGCAGCCAGTGCGTCAGCAAGTGCCTGTTCAAGATTAGGAAGTGTGGCATCAGGACTTGGCGCAAAGATAGGTTCGGGAGCACGTTCTCCTGGCTCCACCATCACACGGCGCCCAAAGACACGTGAAAGCTCACGCGTCGCCTCGCGTACCTGCTCGTACATCTTCAAACGTCGCTTAAAATCCTCTACATCCTCCTCTTCTTCATTTGAAAGCTCAAGATCAGGGATGAGCGACTTAGACTTGATAAGAAGAAGCGTGGCAGCAACTTGAATAAAGTCCGCCGCATCTTCCATTGGGAACTCTGCCTGACTACGCACGTGCGTAATAAAATCATCCGTTACCTGTGCAAGCGACAGGTCATTTACCAAAAGCTTTCGCTTCTCTATGAGTTCAAGGACAAGGGCGAACGGGCCTTCAAAGGCTGGAGTACGGACGGTAAAACCAGTGCGGGTTTCCTCCGTCATTATTTATTACGGCTCACACGGATGAGGCCTGAGCACGGGACGATTTCAACTCCCTTCGCTTCAAACTTGTCCAAGACGAGGTTCATGCCAATAGAGTCAGAGCTCATGTGCCCGGCAATGACGAGATTGATGTGATTCTTCATCGCCTCAGTGCGATGCTCTTCTGACGCATGCATGGCGATGATGGTGCCCACTCCTGCCTGTGCGAGCTTCTCATAGATCATAGGGGAGCCTTCGGTGCCGCCGGTAATTTCAAGCGGCGCAATCTTTCCTGCACGATTCTTCTCTCCTCCGGCAAAGAGGGTTGGTCCTGCCTTAGACTTCATTGCGACC
This sequence comes from Patescibacteria group bacterium, assembly GCA_019744845.1. GTDB lineage: Bacteria > Patescibacteriota > Minisyncoccia > Phycocordibacterales > Phycocordibacteraceae > C7867-001. Next base: position 59,029 of record JAIETW010000001.1, read on the forward strand.
TGATACTCAGGAATCTCTTTAAGAACCGCAATGACATCTCCCACGGTCTCTGCACTCTTCTCGTTGAAAAGATCTTCAAGGAAACGGAAGACCATGTTATCTGCAATCGTGTGCGTACACACATATGAAAGTCCAAGAAGCTTTGCGGCGTCTACTGACTGCGTATGGTTACGAGGACTAATCTTACGAGCCACCTCGTTGATACGCTCGCGCATGATTCCTTCTGCAACGTTAATTGGCACTCCATAGCGCGCCATGTTCTCTGACTGCATCTCCATGACTTCGTGAAGCGCAGCGTATGCCTTTGCCTGTGGATGGTGTGCGACGAGTGCATCTATCCCTGCTCCCTGCTGGTTCATGAGTCCAGCTATGGCAACTTCTCCGACATCTATATCAATGCCAGCCATGATCTTCTTCACTTCCTTATCAGGATCACCCGCGAAGATACCGGAGTCTATGTACGGATCCCACAAATCTTCTTCGTGGTACTCAGCCTTTTGTTTCTCTGAAAGCCCGTCGTATTCTTTCTTGCGACGTGCAAGAAGCTTCTCTACCCCATCACGTCCACGAGGATCGGCATCAATACCGAGCTCTACTGCCTCTGTGTACATTTCTTTTAGGGTTGCCATAGGAAAATAAATTACGCGCCTTCTTGTGAAAGAAGAAGGTCAATGCGGTTCATATCACGTGGGAATGCTGATGCTTCTTTCGCATTTCCAAGGTTGAGCATCTTCATGGTGAAGCGCTCTATACCAGTAGAACAGCCGCCATGCGGAGGAATACCGTATTTAAAAGCTTGGAGATAGAACTGGAACTTGTCTGGGTCCATTCCGCGCTCCTTAATACGCGCCACCATTTCATCGTAGTTATGAATGCGCTGGGCACCGCTGTTGATCTCTAGACCACGGAACAAGAGGTCAAAGCCACGAGAAAGCGTACCGTCCTCTGCCATGGTGTAGAAGGCGCGCGCGTTTGTTGGGAAGCGCGTAATGAATACGAAATCTGATCCGTGCTCCTTCAGTGCCCATTCGCAGATATTTCGCTCATGTTCAGGCGTCATGTCGTCTTCCGGGGTCACGCCAAGCTTCTCATGTGCCTCACGAAGTGTGAGTACTGGGAACTTGTCACCCAGTGCCGGTACTGGTACTCCCATACGCTCAAATACATCTGCGTGTTTCTTTGCCACCGTCTCCACGACGTCACGAATAGTGCGCTCAAGTGTTGCCATTACTTCCCTCTCATCCGAAATGAAGCCCATTTCAAAATCTACACAGGTTGCCTCAGAAAGGTGGCGGGTGGTTGCACTCTTCTCTGCGCGGAAGATGCGTGCAACGGTAAAGGCACGTTCAAACGCCCCCACCATAATCTGCTTGTAGAGCTGAGGAGAGGTGGCCAGGTATGCGGTGCGATCATTAAAGTAATCCACTTTAAACACCGCAGCTCCTCCTTCTGCGTCTCCTCCTACGAGTGACGGTGCTTGGAACTCAGTGAAGTCCTGTGCGATGAGTGACTGGCGGTACGCATCAACAACGGTTGCCTGCACTTTAAAGATATCGTGATCGCGCTGACTACGAAGTGTGAACGGACGGTAGTCAAAACGAGTATCAATGTTGATATCAGTATCTTTTTCAAACGGAAGTTCCTGTGCACGAGAAAGAATCTCAATGCGTAGAACTTCAAGTTCAATATCACCGTTCAACTTTCCTGCTTGCACATTTTTCTGTGGACGAACATTAACCTTTCCGGTAACGGAAACAACATACTCATGACGAGTCTCCTTTGCAGCGTCCACAGCCTCACTCTTGGGAAGCACGACGCCCTGGACCATTCCGCTCCGATCGCGGAAATCAAAGAAAACCATCTTGCCCTGGTCACGACGCACATCTACCCATCCGGCGATGGTCACCTCTTTTCCTACGTGGGCCTTCAGGTCCCGTATTAGTACCCGTTCCATATTCCCTACAAAATACCACGACCTTGCAAATAGGTCTTGAGGGCCTCAAGAGCAGTCTTGCGGAATGGTCGCGCATCCCGTTCCTCAGTCGTAAGCTCTGCGCGCGTCCTCGTATCTCCCTCATGGATAAAGGCCACATCAAAACCAAACCCGTTATCTCCCCGCGGGTGGTCTGCAATTGTTCCCTTAGAGTCTCCCCTGAAGTATCTAAACTCAGTACCATCAAAGAACCCAACAACGGCAGTGACTGAACCCTTACGGTCAGGATACGTGTCCGCAAGACGACACACTCCCTCAATACCAAGCGCAATCTCAAACCATTTCGTGAGTGGACCAGGGAGCCCGTTCATTCCATCTATGAGAAGTCCTGAGTCGTCCACCAATACAGGACTTCCAATACGGGCATAGGCGTCACGAACTTTTGCTTCAATAACTTCTTCGTGACTCAAAGACTGAATCTCTGGCAGATCAAGGGGTTCGTTTGCAATCGGAACACCAAGATAGCGCTCGTATTCAAGCGTCTTGTTCTTGTTGCTCGTAACCAGGGTTAGCATATTTAGCGCACGCCGACGGCCTTACGCACTGCCTCCATTTTTGCTTCGCTTACCTCTCTCGCCTTCTCTGCGCCATCGGCAAGCACTGAAGCAACTTCTGCATCAGAGATTGATTCGCGCTTCTCACGCATTGGCGCAATGAATGCATCAAGATCTTCCACGAGTGCATCTTTAAGCGCCTTGTAGCTACCCTTGTTCGCTTCATAGAGTGGTGCAAGTTCAGCCTCGCTCTTAAGAAGCTTGTGCATCGCGTACACATTCTCAGGAATACCTGCAGAAGAGTCAGTGACGATACTCATCACTGCTTTCTGAATTTCCTCACGAGAACCAAAGAGCGGAATGGTGTTTCCGTAGCTCTTGCTCATCTTCTTACCATCAGTGCCCGGAACAACACCCGTTGCCTTAAGAATGAGTTCCTTTGGTGCCTTAAAGACCTCTGTAAAAGCCTTATTGAACTTCGCCGCAGCCTCACGCGCATATTCAATGTGCTGGCGCTGGTCCTCTCCTACTGGTACTGCCTCTGCGTCATACAACAGAATGTCTGCGGCCATAAGCATCGGGTACGTAAAGAGTCCTGCGTTGGCTTCTAGTCCCTTCGCTACCTTGTCCTTGTATGCATGTGCCTGCATAAGGAACGGAACGGTCACGAGACAATCAAAGATCCATGCAAGTTCGGTGTGTGCAGGTACGTCTGACTGTTTAAAGATCACTGCCTTATTTGGATCTACCCCAACCGCAAGATAGGTGCGCACGGCCTCAATGGTGTTCTTACGAAGCTCATCAGGACTTTTAAGAGAAGTAAGCGCATGGTAGTCCACGACCATGAGGAAGCTGTCGTATTTCTCATAGGTGTCAACAAAAGGCTTAAGCGCCCCAAAGTAGTTACCAATATGGAGATCGCCCGAAGGCTGAAGGCCGGTGAGGAGACGAGGTTTTGCCATATCATAAAGACTATATCAATCACGTATCTTTTTCGCGAGTTCTGCCAGTTCCCCATCATCGGCCCGTGCGGCGTCATGTGATGAGAGGTATCCCGGGTACACCTCATAGAACTCCGTGCGCTTAGATTCAATTGGCTTCCACTCACCCATGTCTTTTGTGCCATGCATTGGGAACAATTTCACGTGTGCATGGTCTACTCCGAATCCTTCGGCAAGAAGGCCTGTGCGTCCTACGTCTGGAAGTGTCGCGTCAATCTTCTTCCCTACCGTCTTTGCTGCCCTAAGAAGTCCTGCATACACCTCATCCGGCAAGTCAAAGACGTAGCTTCCGTAATGCTCCTTAGTGACGACGACTGAAAACCCCGGAGTATTCGGGAATATAGAAAGGAACGCGAGATGCTTCTCATCCTCCCAAATAGTATGGGAAGGAGCCTCTCCCTTGACTATCTTGCAGAAAATACAAGAATCCATAGCCACAATTCTACCACCCCTTCTTCATCTGTTCTTCCGCATCATATTGGTATACCTATCTCTATGCGTATCGTAGACGATATGTACTTACTCAGATAAACGTACCGTCATCATGACCAATCCAGACCCGAAGCACACTGATAAGAAGAACGACACTCCTTCTGCGCATGAGTCGGACAAGAAGAATATGGCAGATAAGACCGACAGTCCCTCTGCAGCCTAAGGTAAGTTAACAAAAAACCTCTCCAGCATGGAGAGGTTTTTTGACTCTTAGCACAATATAAAAGTGCGCCGGGCAGGATTCGAACCTGCGTAGGATAAATCCGCTTGGTTTACAGCCAAGTGCAATTGACCACTCTGCCACCGACGCATCTGTCGCCGACTATAGCATTGTCTTCCCTCCTATTCCAGGCCTTAGGTAAGCTTCAAAAGAAGCACGTCGCGCTTTCCTTTGCGGATGATGGCAAGCTCATTGGTGAAGTCTGAGAGCGTAAGCTCGCGCGCAGGATCTGAGAGTACTTCTCCGTTCAAGGTCACTCCACTTGCTTCAATCAAACGGCGTGCCTCTGATTTGGATGGCACCGTCTTTCCTTCTACGAGCACATCCACAATAGGACGCACGACTGTCTTCTTAGACATACGAAGTGTCGGTACTTCTCCGAGAAGCACTGACACCTCTTCACGAGAAAGGCTTGCAAAGGCACGACCTCCAAAGAGTGCATCAGTAGCTGCTCCTGCCTGTGCTGCAGCTGCAGGGCCATGCACAATCTCGGTAACCAAGCGTGCAAGCGTCTGCTGTGCCTCACGAGAACCAGGATTCTTCGCATGAGATGCCATAACTGCATCAATCTCTTCAAGTGTCAGAAAGGTGTAGAGCTTTAAGTACGTCTCAATACCCGTATCAGGAAGGTTGATCCAGAACTGGTAGAACTTAAATGGCGAAGTCTTTTTGCCATCAAGCCAAACTGGCGTGCCCTCTGACTTCCCAAACTTCTTCCCTGCAGCGTCAGTCACCAAAGGACAGGTGAACACAAAAGCTTCTTCACCAAGCTTCCGGCGAATAAGCTCTACACCGGAGAGCATGTTCGTCCACTGATCAGATCCTCCGATCTGAACGTTAATTCCCTTCTTACGATAGAGGGTAAGGAAGTCGTAGCCCTGAAGCAGTGAGTAGGAGAACTCAGTAAAGGAAATACTTTCATCAGAATTCTCAAGACGACGCTTAATCAAGTCACGCTTGATAAGTTCATTGATAGTGAAGTGCTTTCCGATATCACGAAGAAACTCTACCAAGTTCGCCTTAAGAAGCCATGATGCATTGTCTACAAGCTCAATGCGCTTTCCGACTATCCGAGAGAGTTGAGAGCGAATCGCACGCTTATTCTTCTCAAGCGTACGCGTATCAAGAAGAGAGCGCTCACCCACCTCACGAGGGTCTCCAATCATTCCTGTTCCTCCTCCGACCACGAACACAAGACGATGCCCTTCAGCACCTAGTCGCTTCATAAGAAGGATCGGGACGAGGTGCCCTACATGGAGCGAATCTGCAGTTGGGTCTATACCCAAGTACACTCCTCGTTTAGAAGAGAGAATGTTATCAAGTGGCGAAGAGGAATGCTCCGCAAACCCACGTGCCGATAGGTCGTGTGCCAAACTCATATACAAAAGTATACCAGGCTTACTCCGGCTTCAGAATCAATTCTTCGCTGATGGAGGCACCGGTCTGGATGTGGATGATGGCTTCCGCTAGCATATCTGCCACAGAGACGATGGTGATCTTGGGATGATTCAACACCTCATCGCGATGTGCGACAGAGTCGGTAGTGATGATCTCTTCCACTGGAGAGGCAGACAAGCGCTCAAGTGCAGTGCCGTTAAACAAGCCATGCGTGACCGCGACACGAATACTGCGTGCGCCACACTCCTTGATATGATCCACCGCGTTAAACATGGTGCCACCAGAATCAAGCATGTCGTCAATCAAGAGCACATCCTTTCCTTCTACGTCTCCGACCATAGAGAAGACCTCTGATTTGTTGTTTACATGAAGATCACGCTGCTTGTAGACAATGGCAATGTCGGGCACGCCAAGAAGCTGTGCATAGCCTGTCACACGCGGCACTCCTCCCTTATCAGGTGAGACGAGAACAGTATCTTTTAGATTGCGCTTCTTGATCTCAGGCACAAGCACATAACTTCCGTAGAGGTTATCCCATGAGAACTGCACGGAGCCCTGCACCTGCTCCGCATGAATATCAAGCGTACAGATACGATCTGCACCTGCGCTCCGAATGAGGTTTGCGACGACGGCTGAAGAAATAGGCACACGAGGCTGGTCCTTACGGTCCTGACGAGCGTATCCAAAGTATGGGATGACCACGTTCACTTCGTCCGCTGACGCGCGACGGGCAGCGTCAATCATAAGCAGAAGCTCCATGAGGTTATCGTTTGCCGGCTTTCCAGTGGACTGAATGATGTAGACCGGGCGGCGGCGAAGGTTCGGGATGCCTTTCACACGCACTTCCCCATCTACGAAATACGTAATAGGGTTGGTCACCTCCTTCCCAAGGATCTTGGCAATCTTCTCCGCAAGTACAAGGTTTCCGTTTCCTGCAAGCAGCACAAATCCGTTCCCGTCTGTAGGCTTCTTCATGTGAGTACCGTTACGATAAAGTCTCCGTAAGTAAGACCACGCCATTATACTATGCGCGGCAATTCTATGATAAAGCGAGAGCCCTTGCCTGCTCCATCTGACTCGGCCCATACCTTTCCGTTGTGGCCAGCCACAAGCTGCTTTGCGACGTAGAGACCAAGACCCGTTCCAGTTGTGTTCACTTTGTTCGCTCCACGCGCACGGGTGAACTTATCAAAGAGGATCGCAATCTCATCGGCGGGGATGCCCACTCCCGTGTCACTCACGACGATTCGTACATGTTCTGTGTCTTTCTCAACTGCGACCTTGATTCCTCCCTTCTCTGTGTACTTAATAGCGTTATCAACGATGTTTACGATCACCTGCTTGATCTTACCGATGTCAGCGCGCACCATGACATCCTCAGACGGAGTTGCACTAAGGGCAAGATCTTTCTTAGACGCAATCGGTCCAAGCTCCTGAACAACGGTTTCAACAAGATGTGCAAGATCAAACTCACTCTTCTCATATTTCATGCGACCTTGCTCAATACGAGAGATGTTCAAGTAGTCCTCAATGGAGGTTGCCATCATGCGTGTCGCCTCCATGATGGTTTCAATTGGTTCTTTGAAATAATCTGGCACGACACCATAGGTGCCATCCGACAAGTTTGCTGCATACCCTCGCACGGCGGTAATAGGTGCACGAAGCTGGTGTGAGGCGATTGAAAGGAATTCATCCTTCATTTGATCAAGCTCTTTCAGGTGTGAGTTAGCCTGGTCAAGCTGGTTGTTGGTTTTTCGGAGCGTTGCGGCAAGTTCCTCAATCTGTACACGTGCCTCGGCTTCTCGCTTTGCGTTCTCAATGAGCATCAGACCAATGAAGAGCGTCATGGCCAGGGTCACCAAAGAGAGAGTTTGATCGGTGGCGTCCTGTACATAGAGAAGCTGTGAGCCCACCATGACGATAAGGATGTACGCCAAAACTTGTGTACCGACGAATCGGAACTGGAACAAACGAAGGTCAGTAATCGCAAACGTCATAATGATGAGGAAGAGCGGCAGAATGAAGAGTCCGTAGAGGTTCGTCTCATACACGCCGGTCATAGAGGCGATGTACTCCGTACCTGCAAAGACGCTGTAGAACAAGAGGATTGCAAGACCGATCACACTTACCTGAACCCGCTTACGAAGATCGGAGCCCTTCCACGCAAGTACAAAAGAGACCAGCATGAGTGCTGCAGAGGATGCCTCCGCAAACAGTTTGTAGTGTGTAAGCCAGCCGTTATTTGTAGCCTCACAGACTGGCTGATAGAAGTCCAGGACTGAATTTCCAGTCACCGTAATAGCAAACGCAGGAATGGTGAGAAGCACCATAATCCCCTTCTCCCATGCAGATACCTGCCCGCGTGCAAGAAGACCGAAGAAGTACGCACCAAGTATAAAGAAGATAACGTTGATGAAGTCTAGCCAGGACCAGAAATAATAGACGACATTATAGTCAGATTGTGTCCAGACAATAAGGTCACCAATAAGCCACAAGGAAAAGCCAAAAGTAAATGCAAAGAACACGACCGCGAGTCGTGAGAACTTAGTGCGTATCAATGCATAGATACTGAGGAAAAGACCAATAGCGGTCGGTACCAGGTGAGAGTAGTACGCTATCGTGTGATAGAAGTGCGTTGTCTCATAACAGGTATTGATATCCATACAAAAAGTATATCACTGGCTCGTGGCCGTAAGTTTATTTTCAACGAATTCTCTGTCCTCACGTGGGTGACACATCCAGAACCGATCTCCTTCAATCTCTGTAGGCTCAAGGTTCACCACAAGCGGCTTCTTCCCTGTCTCTTGCATTGCCGTAATAAATGCAGGAAGGAAGATGTCGCGAGTGAACTCAAGCTCTTTTTCATCTATAAGGAAGTTCTCAAACAAAATACCGTGACGCACAAAGAGCATTAGGAAGGAGCGATAGTACGAAAGTGGTGTAGGGCCATTGCGCTTAAACCACTCTGACGCATCAAAAAACGCGGTATCCGCTTCTCGGTACCGCGCCTTAAACAATTCATGATGGAAGGAAACTAGATCCTGGCCCCAGAGTGTCTCTACCTCGCTTAGCTTCTTTCCGTTTGCTTTATTGAAATCAACGATAGTAAGCGAATCAATACGAGAACCTCCTTTCTTCCCCTTCCCTGCAAAAAAGAACAATCGTCCCAGAGAATGTTTCCATTCGTTGTTAGAGGTGAATTTGTCCTCTAAGTATTCAAAGAAAAGTGGTTCAATATGCTCAATGGAATCAATAATGCTAAAAAAGCGACGAATTTCATAATTAGAAGTGGTGAGCTGGCGAAAGGCGACTCCATGTGGCCCTCGTCGTAACGGCTCTGGAATATCTTCGCCAAGCCATGCCGTTACTTTTGCATCGAGTGCCTCATCTTTTCTGCGACGCATCAGCTCCTCCACTGCTTCATCGGGAGGAGTGTACACAAAACGATCAAAAGCTTCACGGTTACGAACCAACGCTTCAATATCTATGGTATGGGGGTCTAAATCCTTTTCGTTCATACCACTGAAAACTATCTGCTATAGAACGTACGGTTCTTCTTCTTGTATTCCTTCAGTGCCCTCTGTTTCCTCTACAGGCGCTTCTTCTGGTGCGGGTTCAGGCTCATACACTGCACACTCATCTTCTTCTGATTCACCACATACTATTTCTTCACACGAAATGATGCCAGCCTCACACTCTCTTTCACAGGAGTTATCGCTGCACATCTCAAACTCCTGTGCGGAGACAGTGTACATCTTGTATTTCTCAAGACCGCTCGGAGGACAGTCGTCAGGGTTGCTACAGTCACGATAGAAACAGGTTTCCGTTGCAGGATCACATTCTGCTTCTACCAAGAACAGGTACTGCTTGTCATACAAGAAGAGCCACGCCGTTGCGGCAAACGTCACTACCAAAAGGAGTAACACGAAGGAAAGCAAAAGCTTGTCCGATCGGTCCATTACCCCTGAATATACCATGAATTCACTGAGTTTTTGAGGGACCGTGGACAGCCTTCCCTCTAGAAAAGTCCATTAAACCAGGTGGTCATAGACTCCCAAGTCGTAGAAAAGAAGATTTGAACTTCGGGTGGGAAGAAACTAAACAGCCAGACAGCAAGTCCGATAATTACGGTCCAGCGTAGTGTCCAGTATGCATTTGAGAAAAGCACACTCAACCAGAATATTTTCCAGTCACGAGGAGTAAGTCCATTAAACTCGCTTGATCCCTTGCGGAGATAGACCGTTACCATAAATGGATCACTATTAAGTGAGAGTACAAAGAACGCAGGCACATCTCCCATACGTACAAGTTTCCGCATCATCCGCTTCCACCATCCATCACCTTCAAGCTCTTCACGCACTCCTTTGACTGCTTCAAATCCAAACCAGTCTATTTTTGCCCAATCATAGAGCTTGATGTAGCCCCAGCACACGAGCGCAGAAAGGGGTGCCATGATTGCAAAACCAAGAAGAGACCCCCATATCGGACCATACGTATAGGTGGTAAAGCCCACTACCGTACCGTAGAGAATCCAATCAAACAAAACTTCCTCAACCTGTTTTGCTCCATGTCCCACTGCCACTGTGGCAATGAAGGTCATGTGCTTATCCCACCAGCGACGAAGTGACGCAAACATGATTATCGTGCAAGCACAAACAACCCAATAAGCGGTGCAATAAACCACCAAAAGAAGAACCCTTCAGGAGCAAACAACTGATCAAGAGGTTGCGAGAACTGATAGATGTTGCTGATATCAAAGACGTGATACCCAAGCACCAGCAAAAACGCGGCGGCCAAAAATGAAAGAATAAGGTTCGGAATAAACGTAAGTGAGCCGAATCCCCCACCCGTAAGCCGGCGGATAACAATGAATGGCAGAAAGGTTGCAGCCCCAAAGATCAGAAGACTGAGTATGGCTTTTACTGGCGAGGTGCCTCCCATGGCAACTATGAAGTCGGTATACGGGAATACTACGTAGATGGCGTAGCCTGCGTAGAGTGCAAGAATGAATGAGATCAAACCACTTCTGCCTCCCTTCATTGCGAAGAAGAGGAAAATTACTGTTAGAACGATGAGGGCAAGGAAGTTACCCGTCCACAGCCATGCATTCTCGGTAATGGTAGTAGCGAGCTGCTGACTCTGCGCAAGTACGTCTACAGAAAGATCCATTGATTAGGAGCCTAGTGAGGCTTCAAGTTCAGGAGAGTACTGACCCAAGCTCGCAAGACCATTCATCTTTGCGCGATGCAGGACTACCTTTTGTGCGGCAGCCACATTCTCATCTTTTCCTGCCCAAGTGGAAAGTGCGGTGCTGACCAGTGCGCGACCATACGAGAAGCTCAGTTTCCATGGGAACGGGCCCATCTTTGCAATGGCGTTTAGGTTAGCGGCTGCCTCTTCGTCAGACTGTCCTCCAGAAAGAAACGTTTGCCCAGGCAATGTATCAGGAAGCGTCTTTTTAAAGACTGCAACTGTTTCTGCAGCAACTTCTTCAGGTGATGCCGTGCGTTCAGCTTTACCAGGAAGCACCATGCTGGTTTTAAGGATAATGCCATCAAGTGCGACACCTGCGGCAGCAAGCTCTTTGAACAAGGCGGTGAGAATACGAGTACTTGCGTCACGAGCTGCATCAATGCTGTGTGAGCCGTCCATAAGTACTTCTGGCTCTACCATTGGTACCAGACCTGCTGCCTGACAAAGGCGCGCATATTCTGCAAGGCGTTTTGCGTTCTCTTCTATATTGGCGTCAGTAGGAAGACCTTCTCCAATTGCGATGACTGCACGCCACTTACAGAACTTTGCACCTATCTGCGCGTACTCCTGTAGGCGCTCAGGAAGCCCCTCGAGGCCTTTGGTGAGCTTTTCTTCTGGAGATCCAGGCATTTCCTCAAGGCCCATATCTACCTTAATTCCCGGTAGTATGCCGGCAGCATCAAGTACAGACACAAAGGCCCGTCCGTCCTTCGTACTCTGACGGAGCGTCTCATCGTACAAAATAATTCCAGAAATATGTTCCTGGAGATTTGGTGCAGTAATGAGCACCTCTCTATATGCACGACGGCTTTCTTCGGAATTTGCAACACCTACTGCTTCCAATCGTTTTGCGATGGTAGTAGTACTTTCATCTGCAGCGAGAATTCCCTTTCCTGGTGCGACCATTGCGCGTGCAATTTCAGATAGCGTCATGAAAATATATTAGTTGTCCTAGAAGTATAGAACACACCCCTAAATGAGCAACCAACTACAACCCCTCGCTCTTCAACTCCTCAATCGCCTTCTTGGCCTTAGACGAAAGCTTCTTTGGAAGCGCGGCCGAGAGACGGATCAAAAGATCCCCCGAGTTCCCCTGTATGGTGACCCCCTTGCCGCGAAGACGAAGAATCTCTTCTGGCTTACTCATCTGAGGAACCTTCACCTCAAGTGTCTTGTCATCAATAGTCGTGATAGAGACGGTGGTGCCAAGAAGGGCATCGGTGAGCTTCACCGGGAGATCCATCACAAGGTTCAGCCCTTCTTTTCGGAAGGTGGCATGTGGCTTCACATGAATCTTCACATAGAGATCTCCGGACGCCCCATTCTTAATCGCCTCTCCCATTCCTGGCATACGCATCATCTCTCCGCCATCTACTCCTGCAGGAATAGCAACATTGATCTCCTCTTCCTTACGAAGCACACCATGTCCTGCACAGGTGGCACACTTTTCTTTCGGTACCTTACCTGCCCCTTCACATGCAGAACAGGTGCGCACACTGCTGAATGGACCCATGACGGTGTTACGAGTCTCACGCACACGGCCCTGACCATTACAGGTCTTACAGTCCTCCATGTCGGTTCCCGGCTTTGCTCCGGTACCGGTACAGGTATCACACTTCCCTATCTTGGTGATAAGGACTGAACGCTTTGCACCAAACACCGATTCCTTGAATGTGATCTCTACATCAATGGAGATGTCACGGCCACGGCGTACGCGCCGACCTCCGCCTCCTCCCATGATGTCGCCAAAGAGATCAGAAATATCAAACTCTACGCCCCCACCAAATCCCTGGAACTGAGAGAAATCAAAACCCTGACCACCAAAGCCACTCTGTGGGCCACCTCCTGCAAAGGTCTGACCATAGGAATCGTACTCACGACGACGCTTCTCATCCGAAAGGATGCTGTATGCCTCAGTGATTTCCTTGAACTTTGCTTCGTCCCCTCCTTTATCAGGATGGTGCTTCTGCGCAAGCTTACGGAAGGCCTTCTTGATATCCTCCTTTGTTGCTTTCTTTTCTACTCCAAGGACGTCGTAGTAATTCTTTGCCATAAGTAGCGGGTACTATATCAAAGAAAAAAGAATCCCGCATAACGCGGGATTCAGTTCTCTTATTCCTTTGGCTTCTCGGTAAACTCTGCGTCCGTTGCTCCCGCTTCAGGTGGTGGAGTCTGCGCTCCTGCCTGCTGCTCTTTCATCATTGCTTCTCCAATCTTCTGCATAGAGGCAGACAATGCTTCAGAAGCTGACTTGATTGCGCCTGCGTCCTCACCATCCTTTACTTTGCGAAGTGCTTCAATCTTCTCATTCACATCAGCAACGACATCCGCACCTGCCTTCTCCCCATTCTCCTTCACCGCTTTCTCAGCAGCATAGATCATCTGTTCCGCAAGGTTCTTTACTTCTACCGTTTCCTTACGCTTTGCGTCTTCTGCAGCATGCATCTCTGCATCCTTCTGCATCTTATCTATGTCTTCCTTTGAAAGACCGGTAGAGCCCTCAATGCGGATAGACTGCTCCTTGCCTGTGGTTTTCTCCTTCGCCTTTACGGTAAGGATACCGTTAGAGTCCACATCAAAGGTAACTTCTACTTGCGGCATCCCGCGTGGTGCGGGAGGAATACCATCAAGATTAAAGCGGCCAAGTGACTTGTTATCTGCCGCCATGGCGCGCTCTCCCTGCACCACGTGAATCTCTACTGACGGCTGATTATCAGATGCGGTAGAGAAGGTCTGTGAGCGAGTGGTAGGAACTGCGGTATTGCGCTCCACAAGTTTGGTTGCGACACCTCCCATGGTCTCAATAGAAAGAGAAAGAGGAATCACATCCACGAGAAGAATATCCTTCACGTCTCCCTGGAAAATACCTGCCTGTACTGCAGCACCAATAGCGACCACTTCATCTGGATTCACATCACGGTGTGGATCCCTCCCAAAGAGCTTCTTCACCTCTTCTTGAATCTTCGGCATGCGGGTCTGACCACCGACAAGAATGACTTCTTCTACATCGGATGCCTTCATGCCTGCAGCTTCAAGCGCGCGCTTCGTAATATCAATGGAGCGAGTGACGTACTCCTCAGCAAGAGACTCAAGTGTTGCGCGAGAGATCTTCACGAGAAGGTGTTGTGGCGTCCCTTCCGCATCTACAGTGATAAACGGAATGTTTGCCTCGGTCTCATTTGCGGAAGAAAGCTCCACCTTTGCTTTTTCTGCAGCCTCATCAAGACGTTGAAGCGCAAGCGGATCCTTCGTCACATCAATTCCTGTCTGCTTCTTAAATTCGTCGGCAAGATAGCGGACAATCTTCTGGTCAATATCGCGACCCCCCATGTGTGAGTCACCATCGGTAGACTTCACCTCAATCACGTCATCGCCCACTTCAAGAATAGAGACGTCAAAGGTTCCTCCTCCGAAGTCAAAGACGGCAATCTGCTGGTCCTTCTTTTTCGTAAAGCCATACGCAAGTGCTGCAGCAGTCGGCTCGTTAATGATGCGCTTCACATCAAGTCCTGCAATCTGTCCGGCTGCCTTGGTGGCTGCGCGCTGTGAGTCATCAAAGTACGCAGGAACCGTGATGATAGCTTCAGTGATCTTCTCACCAAGCTTTGCTTCCGCATCTGCCTTAAGCTTAGACAGAATCATTGCAGAGATCTCTTCCGGACGATAATCCTTGTCGCCAAGACGCACCGTGACGCCACCTCCGTCTCCTGACTTAATCTCGTACGGCACAATGCCCTTATCCTTCTGTACCACCTCGTCTTCAAAGCGGTGGCCCATGAAGCGCTTAATACCGTAGACGGTATTCTTTGGGTTCGTGATGGCCTGGCGCTTTGCAAGCGTGCCGACGAGGCGTTCTCCGTTCTTTGCAATCGCCACCACCGATGGTGTCGTGCGGCCTCCTTCTGCATTCTCCAATACACGTGGCTCGCCACCCTCCATGATGGCCATAGCTGAGTTGGTCGTTCCAAGATCGATACCGAGTATCTTTGCCATATACGCTCTATAGGTGATTAGACGTTAATAAAAGGTGAACCCTTTTTCAGCCCTTATCTACTCAGTTTACACCCGTCTATTTTTGGGTTCAAGTCGGGCCTATCTTTTCTTGCTTTTTCATGATACTGTTTCCTTATCAATCGCAGTGCTGGGGCCGAGGGGCAGTCGAAGTCTCCTTGTTCAGCTTACTGCACTTGATCTTTATCAGGTGCAATTGCAGAAACCTTACATGCAGACTGGAACTATCGCCGGTTTGACTGACAAGGGCTTCGGTTTTATCAAGTACGAAGGTGCGGAGAAGGATCTCTTCTTCCACTCACAGGGCTTGGTAGACGTAGCTTTTGACGACCTAAAGGTCGGCGACGCAGTGTCGTTTGAAGTCGAACAGGCAGAGAAGGGCCCTCGCGCGATTAACGTCCGCTTGGTAGCCTAACTCCAAAACGAATGAACGCCCCTTCGGGGGCGTTTTTCGTTATCTATCCTTCAAAATGTGCCACTCGCACCTTGGCGGGACGTACCACTGACTCCTTAGACTTCCATCCTGTCTCAAGGACGACGGTCACCGTGTCATCTTTATCCGCTGAAGGCGCAGGGTCCTGACCGAGTGCCTCGTGCATATTGGGATCAAAGGTTTCTCCTATCTTTCCAATCTTCTCAAGACCGAGTGCACGAGCAGCGTCATGGAGCTGCTTTGCAATGCCCTTGAAGGTTTCCGGTACTTCGCCTGCTGCTTCTGCACGCTCAAGAGAATCAATCGCAGGGAGGAATGCCTGTACACTTACCACCTTTCCAAGCTCAATGGCGCCCACCTTCTCTGACTCAAAGCGCTTCAACGCATTTACATAGTCTGCCTTTGCACGCTGCCAGCCATCAAGGTATTCCTGTTTTTCGGCTTTTACTTGATCAAGCTCTTTCTTGAGTTTGGTCACCTTCGCATCCACGCGAGACTCCAGAGCATCAAGCTCCTCTTCGCTTCCACCTTCGGAAAGTTCGTCTGGTTCAATTACGACATCGTCGTTATTCATATAGAGAATATGCCTGAACAAACAAACAGAGTCAAAAGTTAGTCGTACGCCCGCTCCTCAGTACGTGACTTCTTTACCTCTTCCATACGACCCTCATCAATGTCACCAGTCACATACCAACCATCTAGGTACGGCATAGAAAGACGATCAATCTCGTGTTCACCACGACGAAGGATGGCTTCAGAGAGTCCATCAATGGTCTGGTAGACCATGATATCGGCACCAATGAAGTCACGAATCTCATCAGGACTCTTTTTGGCAGCAATGAGTTCATCCTTGGTAGGAATATCAATACCGTAGAAGTCAGGGTACATAATTGGAGGACACGCAGAGGCAAAGTACACCTTACGAGCGCCAGCTTTACGGACCATATCAATCACTTCACGAGTGGTAGTGCCTCGGACAATAGAGTCGTCAACGAGAAGTACATCCTTTCCTTCAAGCTCAATGGCCTGAGGAGACAGCTTGCGACGTACTGACTTCGCGCGGTTGTCCTGTCCCGGCATGATGAAGGTACGGCCGATAAAGATGTTGCGGTAGAGCGCTTCGGAGTAGCGAACACCAATCTCGTGGGCAAACGCGAGTGCAATAGGGTTAGACGTAAATGGTACAGGCACCACAAGATCTGGAGTGACGTCAGGATGGAGCTCCTTCCAACGAGCCGCAAGATTCTGTCCCATGCGAAGACGAGCACGATACACGGAGACGTTGTTCAACACGGCGTCAGGACGAGCGAAGTATACGTATTCAAAGACGTCAGGAGTAAACTCACGGTCCACAATCTTCTTGCGCTGCATTTTTCCATCCGTAGTCACAAAGATAAGCTCACCCGCCCCCACGTCCCCTGCATATTCATAGCCAAGTGGAGTAAACGGAGTGTTCTCTGACGCAAAGACATAATCCTTTCCTCCCTCTCCATTACGCTCCCCCATCACGAGAGGACGAATACCGTTTGGGTCACGGAATGCCACAAGTCCCTTTCCAGCAATCACGGCAACCACTGCATATCCTCCACGAACACGTGCATACACCTTCTCCATCGCGGCAGACAAGGTGTCAAAGAAATCATCTGACTGTCCAGCCTTTTCTATCTCAGTGGCAAGCACACCAAGGAGGGCCTCGGTATCAGAGTCAGAATTGCAATGGAAATGATCCTGCTCCTGGAGCTCTTTGCGAAGCTCAGGATAGTTGGTGAGATTTCCGTTATGGACGAGCGCAATACCGTACGCAGAGTTCGTAATAAATGGCTGCGCGTTCCCTACGTTATGTGCAGAACCCGCCGTAGAGTAGCGGGTTTGTCCGATGCCTATGTTGCCGACGAGCTCATCAAAGGATGCCTGGTTGTATGCCTCGCGGACGTAGCCGACACCGCGTACGACATGGAAGCGACCGTTGAAGGTGGCGATACCTGTTGAATCCTGCCCCCGGTGCTGGAGGTTGATGAGGCCTTCATATAGTTCTCCCGAGACAGGCTTGCGGGAAGAAATACCAATGACGCCACACATGGTGTTATATCAGGAGTATAGCACTATTTATTCCGTGCGTCTTTCCAGGCCTCGTCAATAAGGTTCTCATACATCTTGAGTGAATTCTCTGTAAGCCACTTTTTACAAAAGCCATCTAAGAACCGTTTTGCCGCATCAAGATTGTAGTACGCAAGCGACAAACCAGCAGGATCCTCGCCGTCTCTTTTTATTAGATTTTCTAGGTCACCGATCACGAAATCGGCTGTTTCTCCTTCTTTTGAAGGGATCAAAATGAAGTAGCAGTCCGCAAGCACCGCATAGTTTTTTGATGCGGCAAAGGCTGCTTGCGCGAACACTTCCTTAATTACCGTTTCAAAACCCGGAATAGTAGTGAGAGAGTTTTCTGCAACAAGTTCAGAGGGGTTGTTATACGACAGTGCAATATGTCCTTGGGAGTTGAAATCGGTAAGCACCACGATCCCGTGTTCTACGTTGTACCGAACCGTACGAGGGACACGGAGCTTGTCATGCCGAGCGGCCCTATGTGTAGAGGCTATTCCAGGAAAGAGATCATGGGCGTTATGTTTGTATGCCTTTATCACAATAGGCACACGACGACGTCGCCAATCGCCTTGAATTTGTCCTTCCGCTTGATAGATACCGCCAGTGGCCATACCGTCACCCTCTGAAATTTTAGTCCGTTTCTCAAGTATAAGAACTTGTGAGCGGTCACTCTCGGGTGTTCGGCGAATGCGTATAGACTCTGTTCCTTCACTCATAGAGAAAGTATATAGCAAAAACCCGCCATATCGGCGGGCTTCTGTATTAACGCTTGGACCAGGATGGTCGCTTGCGAGCTTTCAACAGACCTGGCTTCTTGCGCTCTACGGCACGAGGATCGCGCTTCAAGAATCCTGCGGCCTTGAGGTTCTTACGAAGTCCCAAGTCACGCTTCTCAAGTGCACGAGCCACGGCCATACGAACGGCTTCGGACTGTGCGTTGATGCCTCCACCAGAGACACGAGCTACGATCTCAAAGTTCCCTTCTACGCCTTCAATCTGAAGGGCTTCACGGGCAGTGAGGCGGCGCTCGCCAGTGTTGAAGTACTCATCTCCAGGCTTGCCATTGACCGTCACGGTCGTCTTGGCAGCGGGGGTGAGCTTCACGCGGGCGGTAGCGGTCTTGCGACGGCCGACGGCGGTAGTGTACGTAAGTTCAGGCATAATATTAATCGTTTACGGTAAGGCGCTTCATGCGTTCCTTGCGGAGGCGGTTGCGAGGAAGCATACCATCCACCGTCTTCTTGAGGACTTCTGCAATTCCCTTCTTCTCAATAAATTCAGCAAGCGTCATTTCGCGGAGACCACCTGGATAGCCGGTGTAACGGCGGTAGGTTTTCTCTTTGAGCATCTTCTCGCGGATCATAAGCTTCTTGGCGTTCACGATAGTGACCTGTACTGGGAGCACCTTGTTCTTCACGAATGAAGTGCTCTTCTTTCCAAGGAGTGCGTGTGCCGCCTCGCTTGCCACACGGCCAAGCGTACGACCCTTCGCATCTACGGTGTACTCCATTGGTGCCACATTGTGTGCGACACGGTTCTTAAGATCTTTGTGCATTCGAATGTTCATACGGGATTTAATCAACGAATGCAATATACGCCATCTTGCGTCCGGTAGGACCAGTTGGACGCTTCACGATGCGGGTGTAGCCACCAGCACGTCCCTTGTAACGAGGACCGATCGCCGTGAAGAGCTTCTTCACTGCGTCAGCGTCCCCAATGCGAGACGCGATAAGGCGGCGGTTTGCCACCGTATCGGTCTTTGCACGGGTGACCATCTTCTCAATCATCGGGCGAAGCTCACGAGCCTTTGCATCGGTCGTAGAGATACGCTCGTGAATAACGAGAGAGCGTAGAAGGGACTTCATGAGCGCGACCTTCTGATCGTGCGTGCGTCCAAATGAGCGTTTCTTATTTGCGTGAGCCATACTAGTGATTATTCGCCCTTCAAGGAGAGTCCGACAAGGGACAATGCCTCCTCAATCTCGGTGACGGCCTTGTCGCCGATTCCATCAAGCTCCTTAAGGGAAGATGCAGTCTTGCGTGCAAGACCAGCAGCTGACTTAATGCCCGCGTCCTCAAGTGAGGAGACGATGCGAGTAGAAAGACCAAGATCAGCAACCTTGAGCTTTGAGGCATCCTTCTTCTCAGAAGAGCCCATCATAGGCACATCCTCGTCTTCAGTTTCCTCCTGGAAACCAATCACGGCCTTAAGCTGGTGGATCATGATCTCAATAGACTTCTCAAGCGCCTCACGAGGAGTGATGGTGCCGTTGGTCTCAATAAGAATCTTCAAACGGTTGAAGTCAGTACGATCTCCCACGCGCATGTTCTCTACTTCGTAGTTCACGCGGCGAATAGGAGTGAACGTAGCATCAAGCGCAATCGTGCCGATGTCTACCTTCTCCTTGGTGAGCTGCTCACGAGGTACGTAGCCAAGACCACGCTCAATCGTCGCCTCAAGCTCAAGTCCTACCTTTCCAGAGATGTCCGCAATGTGCACGTCTGGGTTTGCGATGGATACCTGAGATGGAAGGGTGAAATCCCCTGCGGTGACGGTCTTAGGACCCTTTACGGAAAGACGAATCGTCTGAGGCTCATCACCCTGAAGCACGAAGTGGACGCGCTTAAGGTTAAGAAGAATCTCCATAACAGATTCGCGCACGCCCTCAATCGTTGAGAACTCGTGCTGTACATCCTCAATCTTTACTGACGTCACGGTTGCGCCAGAAAGTGAAGAAAGAATAATGCGGCGAAGTGAGTTGCCGAGGGTGTGGCCGTAGCCTGGGTAGAGAGAATCAATCTCGTAGGTTCCCTGAACGCCCTCTTCTGATACAACGCGCGGCTTTGAAGGAAGTGTGATGTGGTATTCCATAACTCAATCGTAATTACCTGTAGTGAATAAAAATTAACGGCTGTAGAACGAGAGCACAGCGATGAGGTCTCCCGCCACCGGTGCGTTCTCTGCGTTCGGCAAATCCGAAAGGCCGCCCTCCATGTCTTTCGGATTCCACGAAAGCCAAGATGGGAGCTGGCGCTCCATGAACTTCTCTTCGAAGCTCACGAAGTACCCTGCAGACTTGCTGCCGCCACGAACCGCAATGCGATCGGTGAGGGCGACACGGCGAGAAGGAATCGTAGTCTTCGTACCATTTACGGTGATGTGACCATGAGAGACCATCTGGCGAGCGGCACGACGCGTCGGCGCAAGGCCGAGGCGGTAGACGACGTTATCAAGACGAGTCTCAAGAAGGCGGTGAAGCGTATCAACGGGAGTAGAACCCTTGGTGGTCATTGCCTCCTCTACGTAGTTACCAAACTGGCGCTCAGAAAGACCGTAGGTAAGACGAACCTTCTGCTTCTCAAGAAGCTGCTTACCGTACTCGGTGTGCTGCTTTGGGCGCTTACCCTTAGGGGCAGAGCGCTCCTGTGCGATTGCAAACTTCTGAGTCTGAGTCTTCTCGAAGATAGGTCCGAGACGACGAGCAATTTTATACTTTGGTCCAATTTTCATATGAGTTTATACGCGACGTGCCTTAGGAGGACGAGGTCCGTTGTGAGGAACCGGCGTCTGATCCTTAATTGACTTAACCTGGATACCCTTACCTGCGAATGCACGAAGTGCGGACTCGCGTCCTGCGCCAATGCCGCGGATGATGACGGTTGCTTCCTTAAGACCGATCGCCATTGCCTTCTCACCGATAAGCTCGCCCACCTTTGCAGCTGCGTAGGGAGTAGACTTACGTGCGCCAGAGAATCCAAGGGCGCCTGAAGAAGACGACATAACGACGTTACCCTTCTCGTCCGTAAGCACACACTTGGTGTTGTTGAAGGTCGCTTCAACGTGGAAGATACCCTTCTCAAGACGGCGCTTTGCTGCCTTTGAAAGTGCACGCTCCTTGCGACCCTGGTCGAGTCCGCGTCCTGACTTCTTGATGATTCGTTTTTTACCCATATGAATTATGTCTTTTCAAGCGTACGGCGACCAGAACCCATGGTCTTACGAGTATTGCCACGCACCGTGCGTGAGTTCGTCTTGGTGCGCTGTCCCTTTACCGGAAGGCGGCGGGCATGGCGAGAACCGCGAGCGGACTGAATGTCCTTCAAGCGCTTCACGTTCTGTGAGATCTCGCGGCGGAGCTCTCCTTCAATGAGGAATGATTCTGCTGCAGCGCGGATTGACTGCTCCTCGTCAGGGGTAAGCTCACTTCCCTTCTTGGTAAACGGAATGTTTACCTGCTTCAAAATACCCTTGGCACGGGTAGGACCAATGCCAAAGATAAGAGGCAGCGCGTAGACGAGCTGCTTGTTGTCGGGAATGGTAACGCCTGCGATACGCATGCTGAGGAATAATTACGTACTAAAAAGTTAACCCTGGCGCGCCTTACGACGAGGATTGCGCTTGTTAATGCGGTACAAACGACCACGACGGCGGACAATGATGTCGCCGGGCTGTTGTTTCTTGACGGATGCGCGTACTTTCATGTGTTTAGCTAAGGCGCCTCACGATGCGGGCACGTCCTCCATAGGGATCGGTGATAAGTTCCACCGTATCGCCTACAAGAACGCGGATGCGATGCAATCGCATCTTGCCCGCAAGGTACGCAAGCAAAAGATCACCCGAACCGAGACGAACGCGGAATAAGGAATTCGGAAGCACCTCTTCCACGGTGCCCGTCACGGGCTCTTTGCTTTCTTCCATCGTGTAGCCCGATTACTGTAACAAATAGGGTTTATAAGGTCAACTACAGACTAGCGGGCTGCCTTTGGGTTAGTGACCGAGACCTCTATTTCGGAGGGATCTGAGGGGAAGGAACCGGCCCAGAATGGGCGAAGAACCAAGACTGCCCTCTCTACCTCAGGGTATCCGGCAAGGATGACCTGGGCAGCATCACGCTTCTTTCCCGCCACCGCACCGCCTATACGCTCAGTATCTACGGTCCAGAGGATCTCCGTCTCTCCAGTGAGGCTGAAGGCGAAGTCGTTTCCAACTGGTGCTTCAGTCGCAGAGAGATTCAAGCTACCTGCGTCTCCAAGAGTGACTGGCTCGCCGGCATACACACCGAGAGACTTGTATGCAATTGCTTGTGCGAGTGCATCTTCTGGGAAGATGACTGCAGTTGCAGTTCCCTTCAAACGAACTTCCACAGATCCTGCAGCACTTGAAGTGTCTGGCTGAGGACTGAAGGAAACGAAGGTTGCGCCAGGAAGAAGTACGTAGCCCTGAGGGATCTGTGCCTTCACTGCTTCCTCTACATCGTTTTTGAGTGCAGCTTCAAGCTTAGGGTACTGCTCGTCACGTGTAGCCTGTGAGACCGAGGGACGAGTGCCTGAGAAGCCGCCGCTCATAGCCTCAGTGGACTTACCGGTGACCTGAGTACCAAGGTCGCTGCCTGCGAGACCTGGGAGGGTGAAGGTGGTAGGACCCACGTTATAGCGGTCGCCTGGAGACTCTGCGTAGACCGTAATGTTCACCGTCCCTGGGCGTTCAGCGGTGCCTGAAGGGATGCTAATAGGACCCTGTGCCTTGAAGATAAGACCGTCTGAGGTCTGGAAGCGAGTGTTCTTAACGAAGTCCTGTGGCTCTCCAGAGGTGTTGGAGACGGTGATGGTGCCCTGTGCCGCATCATTCACGGTCTCGGTAGACTCTGCCTCTACTTTCTGTGTTGCGATCTTGTCTACGGTTACCACTTCAAACGGAAGCTCGCCTGCAGCTGCCGTTGCAGTGAACTCTCCTGAGATAGATGCCTCAGAAGATGATGGAGTGATTTCTACGCGTGCACCCGCAAATGCGTAGAGTGCACCGATAGACACACCAAGAATAACGACAATCGCGATCACCAATCCCCATGGGAATGTACGACGAGGACGTGAGTAACTGTGTGAAGTGGGTTCACCAGTTGGTGGAGGCGCAACCTGGTCTGCTTCCATGGCACGGCGGCGAGACGGTGGGATGATGTCGTTGATGGTCTTAGGCATAGGACTACACTAGGGGTAATGGGTGAATTGTACACCACATGCCCCAAGAGCCCTCTTCCCCTGTGGACTAACTGGCGACAATTCCTGCGCTCCGCTCTAGAGAGAGTGTAAGAAGTGAAAGGAAAAGGTCAGAATCGCAGCCCTGATCGCAGGTCAAATATGAAGAAAGATGCTGTGGGAGGGACGGAATGATGGTGAGAGGCTCATCTGAAAGCCAGAGGGATCGGAGCCCTTCGTCATTCAACATGCGAGCCACATGCTCACGTGCATCATCATCCGCAAGCAAGAAAAGAGTGCGAGGAAGTGCACGACGAGAGGCAAACTCCCGAAGTGCAAGCGCAAGAGATGAAAGCCACTCTCCTTTTGCGGTCGGTGTAGACGTATCTGCCTCTCCAACTGGAAGTGATTTTCCATCGGGGGTCATAGAAAGAGGACGTCCTTTTCGTGCCGCACGTGCAAGCGCATTGAACCCTCCGTTTACTGACGCAACGTCTACCAATACTCCCCGCTTCACGAGGGCGAGATCGGTAGATTCTCCTGAGACATGCACGATCATAAAGTCCTTTTCGTGTGGGTAGAGGTCCCTAAGTACCGTGTAGGACACCGGTGCAAAGGCAGTGAGCGTAATATCACGCGTATGGTAAATGTGGCGAAGTGAGGTCAGTACCGTGTCTGCCATTGCAGATTCAATAGTAGAGGAAAGAATCACCAGCTCTGCACGCTTTGCTTGCTTTCCGAACGGATGCTTCGTCTCGTAGCCGTTTAGAAAAGTGGCAATGACGTATTCGCCCGTAGAGACCCGACCCTCTGTATGGGCTGCGCCCTCAGTAACCGCGTCATGGAGGATCGCCTTCGTGAAGGTAAACGGGGCGTCCTTCTCTATAACCACACTTCTGATGGCGGTGTCCTGCCAAGGGGAACCTATGGAGACGAGCACCTTATCTATCGTGCCGCTTCCCACTGCTTTTCTGAGCGCAGGCGCACCATCCTGGATGAGCTTTTTGCCGAGCACGTCCAGTGCCTTAAGCATGTCCATGGTCAGGAGCTCGCGATCATGTAGTTCAATTGGTACACGCGCGACGTAGCGGAGTCGTGGTGCGCCATTCTTTTCTATCGTCGCGTATCCTCCACCAATGGAAGAGGATCCGATGTCTATAAGTGCGATTGTCTTAGTGCCGGACGAAAAGAACCCCATAGTTCTTTCTAGTATACGCTATACCAACACTGCTTTGATGCGACGTACGCCGGCAGCGACTGCTTCTTCCTTCTGTATTTTAAATCTCTTACCTCCTTCATGAATTTCACTGGTGTTTTTCACATGAGGACCACCACAAAACTCTAGCGAGAAGGCATTTGGAATATCCGGGTTCTCTTCAGTCGCATGAATAGGACCCACTGAGTACACCGACACCATATCTGGGTACTTCACTCCGAATTCCATCTGTGCACCAAGCTTTTCTGCTTCAGTGCGTGGCATAACGGTGCGGGTGACGGGAAGATCCTGGTAGATGACTTCGTTTGCAATCTCTTCTACCTTTGCTTTCTGCTCGTCCGTCATCTTGGCGCCGTGAGAAAAGTCTATGCGAAGGCGTTCTGCGGTGATGTTACTTCCCCGCTGCTTTACTTCGTCTCCAAGCACGATCTGAAGTGCCTTAAGAAGGATGTGGTGAGACGTGTGGTAGCGCACGGTCTGCTCTGAATGGTCAGCAAGACCTCCCGCAAAGCGCTGTGCACCTCCGGCTCGTGAGGTGTCCTGGTGTTCTTTCATCTTTGTAGCGACTGCGTTCATATCAAGCGTAATTCCACGCTCCTTCGCGAGTTCTTCCGTCATTTCTACTGGGAATCCATATGAAGTGAACAAAATGAACGCATCATCAGGAGAAACTTCGTGTTTTGAGAGGAGCTTCTCAAACTCACGGAGTCCCTGTGAGAGGGTTTTTCTAAACTTCTCTTCCTCTTTCTGAAGTTCCTCACGAATCTTATCTGCCGCCTCCAGAATGTGTGGGTATTGCTCTGCATACACTTCCGAGAAGCTTGCGGCAACCTCTGGCAGAAGCGTCTCCGTCACGCCAAGACGATCTGCTTCGCGGATAGAGCGGCGAATGAGACGTCGGAGCACATATCCTGCTTCAGTATTGGAAGGGACTACACTTTCTGCGAGCATGAACGAGGCTGCACGAATATGATCTAGGATGATACGGAAGGAACGTGTCACCTGTTCATCACTCCCATATCTTTTTCCTGTCTTCGCTTCAAGTACGTTCCGAGCGGAGTCAAAGACATCTATCAAGAACACATCAGACTCTTGAAGAGTGGTAGCAGTAAGTCGTTCAAGGCCGCCGCCAAAGTCAACGTTTTTCTTCGGAAGCTCACTAAAGGAGCTATCGGGATCCTTCACATACTGCATGAATACGGAGTTGCATATCTCTACGAAACGGCCGCAATCGCAGTTCACATGACAGTTCGCTCCCCATTTCGGGTCATGTGGTGTACCGAAATCGTAAAAGATCTCAGAATCCGGGCCTCCTGGCTCTCCGGCAGGCATATTTGAAGGAACACCGGAACGGCTCCACCAATTCTTCTTAGAGCCGTAAGCAAAAATACGACCACCTTGTGATCCTTTCTCGTACCCTTCCTCTTCTGTACCCAAGCGCACGAGCTCTGCACCAATTCCTTTTTCTTTAAAAAGCTGCTTCCATATCTCAACTGATTCCGTATCAAGTTCCATGCCCGCACTCTCATCTCCGTCGAAAACGGTTACGTAGAGCTTCGCAGGATCAAAACCAAGACCCTGTGCCGGATCCGTAAGGAACTCAAATATCCACGGGAGCTGTTCCTTCTTGAAGTAGTCTCCGAGGGACCAGTTCCCAAGCATTTCAAAGAAGGTAGTGTGACGGTTATCACCCACTTCTTCAATATCACCCGCTCTAAAGCTCATCTGAGAGTTCGTGAGACGGTTTCCTTCTGGATGGTCCTTTCCAAGGAGATACGGCACCAACGGCTGCATACCTGAAGAGGTAAAGAGGGTCGTTGGGTCATTGCCCGGCACAATAGGAGCCGAAGGGATTATGGTGTGTCCCCGCTTCTTAAAAAACTCTAGATATCGCTTGCGTACCTCTGAAACAGTCATTCCAAAGAGAATATCATGACCCACGGCCCCACACGATATGGGCTGCTACTTCTTCTTAGTTACCTTCTTAATGATCTTCTTGAGTGCAGTCTTTTCTGCGACTGGTGCCTGGGCAGACTCCATAAGATGGATCAAGCGAGTAAGCTTATCGTTTACTCCCTGCATGTGCAGTTTGAGCTCCTTCATATCCTGGTTTTCACGAGGAGGTGCGGCGTTGAAAGAAGGACGAGGAGAGAAATCACGCTTTGGGCCATATGAGGTACGAGGAGCGTCATCCTTCACAAAACAGTTGCTACAGAAGACAGGCTTCTTGCCGTTTGGACGGAACGGAACCTCACAGACGTTATTACACTTGCTGCAGTTTGCCTTATGCATCTGCTTTGAATCGCTAAAACGATCCTTGCCACCACGGTTGAAAGATGGCTTTGCGAAACGGGGCTTTGAGTAATCAGACATAGGTTGGAGATTAGGTTTACGATGATTAGAACATATTCAAAGCGAAAAGACAAGCCTCTGGATGTCTTGGACGCTGTTGGAACCAGCCTAGGCAATAAAATGATACTGCGCGTGTAGTTCTAGCAGTCTTCGGAGCTCAACCACCGGCTCAGAGTGGTCATCAACTCGCAGGTCAATAAATCTATCGGAAAATCCTGCATATCCGGCGCCTTCTTTTACTACAAGTAGTGCAGCCGATTGCTTGCCTCTTTTATCCCCTCCTGCTTGTTCTCCTGCGAGTAGCGCATCGTAGAGACGATGTCCCAAGTCTCCTTTTGCGTTTTCAAAAGTCTCTTTCATAGTTTGCAATACTTCTTCGCTCATCAGTGTGTTTCCTTGAACAACACACCACTTCCCCTGTACTCCTCCTGCTGGTGTATTGCATTCAGTTCCCGTGTGCGTTGCGCTTTCTCCTCGCGAATCAATAATACCGACCTGTCTTTTCTGTGCTTCTGGATCAGAAGACAGAAGTTCATTGAGAACCTCTTGCGCTCCTTTGCCTTCCGCAAGAAGTTTCAGGCCTCTTGGTCCATACGACGTATTACTAAAACTCTGTGTTGCAATAGCGCCAGCGCCAGCTTGGGCATGCGGCACGACATTTCCAACAGCCAGCCACTTACTCGCTACCGCAACACCCCAACTTTTGGTATCTGGATCGTGTCCGACAATAGAGTACGTTTGTACTTCTTTATTCATATATAGAATTATATCAGTGTACTGGCTGTCTTGGACGATGTTGGAGCCCTTATCCTCCTAACGCCTCAGCGTATCTAGCCGCTTCGTTAATAAGTGCCTCGGATTTATTAACTTCATCGGGTTCTGGTATATGTTTCCATTTATCGAGAGGGACGCTCATAGTAATGGCACGCTGATCACCCGCTTCTACTACTGCCTTTCGCATACCATCATCACTGAACGTGTACCATTCGCCTTTTATAAAAGGTGGTTGATCCTTTACGCATAGGGCCACTCGTAAACCATAGGTCATATCGTAAGTGCCAACTTTAAAGTCTGAATCGGACTCTAGACCTAGAAAATATGATTCTGCATTGCGGTTAATCTTTAAAACTAGAATGCCGTTTATCACATACGCGTCTCTTTTCTCCATCGCTAGACGCAAGAATTTTGCGGCATCATCGCAAAGCTCATTAAAGCTTGCGGGCTGGATTTCAGGAGTAATACCCGGAACATGTGCTTTTTCGCTCATTCAGAAAGTATACCTCTAGCTGGCCGTCCAGGACTCGAACCAGGTTTAATTCGCCTCTCCCATCTCCTAACGCTATAATCAGGCTCTATGAACGCTCACACGAAGCACTGGGGTTTTGATAATAACGACCTTAACCCAAAGGTCCGCCCACAAGACGACTTCTATCAGTATGCTGCAGGAGGGTGGTTGAAGCGTAACCCTATTCCTAAGCATGAGGCACGTTGGGGAACCTTTATGGTTCTTAGATACGACACAGAGAAGAAGCTCAAGGCAATCCTTACAGATCTCCTCAAGACTCGTTCTGTAAAGAAAGGAAGTCCAGAGCAACTTATACGTGATCTCTACCGTTCTGGCATGGACCTCAAGCGTCGCAACACACTAGGTGCACGCCCTCTTGCTCCATACCTCAAGGAAATCAACGCAATCTCTTCCAAAGAAGATCTTCTGAAGGTGCTTTTTTCTCTTCACCGTCTTGGTGTGGGAGTGCTCTTCGGTGCAGGTATTGATCAGGACTCAAAAGAAAGCACCAAGTACATCATTCACCTGTATCAGGACGGTCTTGGCATGCCAGACCGCGACTACTACCTCAAGGACGACGCTGAATCAAAACGCGTACGTTCTGCGTACGTTCCTCATGTTGCTGCGATGTTTAGACTTATCGGCAAAACCACGAAAGAATCAAAACTTGCCGCTGCAACGGTGATGCGTATAGAAACCATGCTCGCCGAAGCCTCCATGACCAAAGAGGACCGTCGTGATGCAGACAAGGTCTATCATAAGAAGACACTTAAAGAACTGCAGACACTTGCGCCACACGTGGAGTGGAAGAAGTACTTCACTCGTCTTGGTGCAGGAGAACTGAAGTCAGTTATTGTGATGCAACCACAGTTCCTCACTGCATCCACTAAGCTCATTGGCACCCTTCCTCTTGAAGACTGGAAGACCTACCTCACTTGGCATTTGGTAAGTGACTTTGCAGGAGCTCTCTCCACACCATTTATAAAACAAAGCTTCTCCTTCTACGGCACGGTGCTTTCAGGCATGAAGCATATGAAGCCACTCTGGCGCCAAGTACTGAGTGCGGTTAATGGAAACCTCGGAGAACTCCTTGGTCGTATCTATGTAAAGCGACACTTCAGTCCGATCGCAAAGAAGAAGATGAATCTTCTCGTAGACGACCTCTTCACCGCCTATGAGGCACGTCTTAAGAAGCTTGATTGGATGAGTCCGGCCACTAAGAAGAAGGCACTCATAAAGCTGAGGGCCCTCAACAGAAAGATAGGATACCCAGACAAATGGAAGTCATTTGCTGGTTTGGTCATTCGCCCCAACGACTACGCAGGCAACATGGTACGCGTTGCAGAGTTCATACACCGTCGTGAGATGAAGAAGCTCAAGAAGCCGATAGATCGTACGGAGTGGTTCATGTATCCGCAGACGGTAAACGCGTACTTTGCGCCAAACATGAACGACATTGCCTTCCCTGCAGCCATTTTGCAGCCTCCGTTCTTTGACTCCAATGCTGACGATGCGATCAACTATGGTGCCATTGGCTCAGTCATAGGGCACGAAATCACCCATGGCTTTGACGATCAGGGATCTAAGTACGATGAGCATGGAAACCTTAAGAGCTGGTGGACAAAAGAAGACCGAAAGCGCTTTGAAAAGAAGGCACAGGTCGTGATAGATCAATTTAATCGCTACACTGTCTCAGATGGAGTCAAGGTCAATGGAAAGCTCACTCTCGGTGAAAACATTGCGGACCTCGGTGGTATTGCGATTGCACTTGATGCCTTCCAACTTCGTCTTAAGAAAACAGGTCGGAAAGATATTGATGGCTACACCCCAGAGCAGCGTTTCTTCCTCGGTGTCACCCTCTTTGATCGTGAAAACACTCGCCCTGCCTTTGAGAAGACGCATGCACTGACTGATCCACACTCCCCTCCCAAGTTCCGTATCAATGGTCCTGTATCAAATATTGATGCCTTCTATAACGCATTTGGGCTTAAGAAGGGTGATGGTCTCTACCGTGCGCCACAAGAACGTGCAAAGATTTGGTAGCTAGCGCCAGTCTATTGGCGTAAGTCCGTTCGTCTCCAGATACGCATTCGCTTTTGAAAACGGCTTGCTGCCGAAGAATCCTCCATGTGCAGAGAATGGTGAAGGGTGTGGAGATTCAATGACCAAATGCTTGGCGCGATCTATGTGTGCCCCCTTAGAGCGTGCATAGTTACCCCAAAGAATAAATACGAGATGCTCTCGTTCTTCAGAGAGCGTACGTATCACCGCATCCGTAAACTCCTCCCATCCTTTTCCTTGATGTGAGCCAGCGGCACCTGCGCGTACGGTAAGCGTGGCATTCAAGAGAAGTACGCCTTGTGTTGCCCATCGCGAGAGATCTCCATTTATCACGTCTGAATCCACACCTGTGTCCTCTTGTACCTCTTTAAATATGTTACGGAGTGAGGGAGGGTTCTGTACCCCATGGGAGACCGCAAACGAGAGCCCTATCGCTTGTTTTGGCCCGTGGTAGGGGTCTTGGCCGAGTATCACTACCTTCACTTGATTAAAAGGACACAAATCAAATGCGGCAAAGATATTCTTCGGTGCGGGATATACCGTGTTCTTCTGATATTCCGTTTTTACAAACGCACTGAGCTCCTTGAAGTATGGCTTCTCAAATTCTTCAGCGAGCTTCTCTTTCCACGAAGACTCAATAACAACACTCATGGCACTACTTAGAAAGGTGAATCTCTATATTCTGTCGTTCTTTTGGAGATATACGTTCTTTGAGGATTTCTTGAAGAATATTTCTAAGTACTTCAGGAGGATAGTAGAGAGTCTTTTTCCCTGTATGGGAAAGAGGAGCACCTTGTGAAGTCGCAAGTACGGCATCTATCACGCCAATATGCCTCTGCCCAGTAATCGCCGTAACCGCGTCCACAAGAC
The DNA here is from genome assembly GCA_019744845.1 of Patescibacteria group bacterium. Taxonomy (GTDB): domain Bacteria; phylum Patescibacteriota; class Minisyncoccia; order Phycocordibacterales; family Phycocordibacteraceae; genus C7867-001. The sequence goes on from JAIETW010000001.1 coordinate 90,184, forward strand.
CGGTGCGGGATAGGTGACCCTTGGTTTTCTCACGACTCTTACGATTATCAAGATTATCTTTAATCTGTTGATGAAATGCAGACAGTTTTCGCTCAGTCATAACTGCATTATAGCGCTCCTTCCTCTTCTAGCAGTTTTCGCTTCCGTGCTTCCCCTCCACGGTTATAGTCTCCTATCTTTCCATCTGCGCGGACCACGCGATGGCATGGAACGGTGGGATCGTAATTATTCTTCATCACGAGTCCCACCGCACGTGCCGCGCCTGGATGTCCTGCAGCGAGAGCCACCTGACCGTAGGTCATAGTTTTCCCTTTCTTGATCTTACGCACAATATCGCGTACCCGATCTGGAAACCGTGACTTCATAGCTATTTTTTCTTCTTAGTCTGGTACTTCCAAAGCACCTTGCCCGCCTCTTCCCGATACGTACAAAAATCACATGGTCCTCCTCCAAAAGCAGTGCCAACAGATGGAAGTTCGTCACTCATAAGTGTTTCTTTCAATTCTCCCAGCATTGGTTCTACCCATGCGTCATCTCCCGTGTAGGCAACGAGATTAATATCAAACTCAAGCTTTGCATCAAATGCCTTTCGGTCGGTAATACCGTTTGCATATACAAAGTATCCGGTTGGAGATACTTCAAATCCGTTTTGACGAAACAGCCACTGATACACCTCAATCTGTTTCTTGTATGAAGGGTACAAGTCATCAGCAGTGGTAGGCGCTTCTTTCTTAGAGGTTGCTTTGTAGTCCACGATAATCAACTCTCCGGATGGAGTCGTCCATACATCGTCTATACCTCCACGAATAATAAGATTCGTCTTCTCGTGGTGCGTCTTAATGCCGCGGCGTAGTGCATCTCGCCACTCTTCAAGACGATCATCCTTAAACGGAACGGCATCTACCCCGTACTTTTCACTCAAAGGATGCTTCGTGCCATTGGCACGGTGCACATCGAACTCCTTCTTAAAGAGCTCGTCTACCGCATTGTTGAGGGTAAAGGAGGGTCCTGAGGGGCGTTTAACGCCAAAGCGAAGGTCTAGATAAGAACAACGGCGACACTCAGTGAACGTATCAATCTTGGAACGACTGAGGGTAAAGGGTTCCGAGGACTTCGGATCAAAGGTCTTAGACTTCCAGGCCATACCAACGATTATACAGGAGATGCGAGCGCATCGCTTTCAGCGACAATTGCCCCTATACGATCCGCGGGAATGGCAATAGAGCGGAGCACATCTCGTGAGCTTCTGAGCTGGTTAATGGTCACTATTCCCTTGTCTATAAGAAGCTTCTTCTCTGCCTTACGAAGTGACATGAGAGCAGTGATTGGAAATACTCCAGAGGCGATAATACGGTCATAGAGATTCCCCTCTGTCGGATAGCTCCATCCAAGGAGGTTAATGCCTGAACAGCGTGCATATTGAATCGCTTGGTCAGTGAACTTCGTGTTGGTAATGAGATAGCCATGATCAACTGGGCACTTTCCACTAGTCGTCGGGTCACAGTGCCAAATGTCATCAAAACGAGCCTTCACATACAGGGCTACTTTCACATCGGTCTTAAAGCGTGGATCGTTGTGATACTTAAGCTCTGCCGCAAGATATTCTCCCCCACGCTTCGCATAGACATCCACTTCATGCATTACACAGCGTCCTGGAATAAGTTTGCGCCACTCCACTTCCCACCCTTCAGTCTTAAATATCTCCGCAACAAAGTCTTCAAAGGGGTGTCCGGTAGGACCAAACTCAAAGAGCGCACGACGGAGACTGTAGCGAGCAGCTGCAGGACGTGCTTCCTGCTTAAGCATCGTCATCGCACGCTTATAAATTTCTTCCGTGGAAGAGCCTGGTGCAAGAGAATCTTGAATAGTCTGTCGTATACGACGTGCCGTATGATCTCCGGCACCCACGCGATACAAGGAGGCTTCTAGTTTCGCGCCGTCGAATGTCTCTACGGTTCCGTCCGATTTAACAATTGCGGTCATAGTGTTTCAGTAATTATTGCCTTTATTCCGTTTACATATACTGCACTACGAGTGTTTTCCTCCACCTCAACTTCTCCAGAAAACTCTTTGATCGTAGGAAGCATCAAACACGCCTCAGTATCTTCTTCTACCGCTACCTCAATATGAATAACACCTTCTTCAGAAAGAATAGGGGCTGCTGACACTCCAGTGCAACGAGTCGGAACTCGGACCGATCCCTCAAATGCGTATACACCATCTTCGTATGACTCACTCAACGTCACAAGAGGCGCTTCGGGGCGTACATATTCATCCTCCGCAATAGACGCGTCTATGCGAAGCGCAAGAGAAGCGGTACCGATGAGTACAAGGCTGCCAATGCTTGCGAGAATCAGAGAACGCATGTTCAGCCTATGATACCACCGCCTAGACACTGTTCTCCACGGTATAACACCATAGATTGCCCCGCGGCGACTGGTTCAGGGAATGATTCAGAAGAACGAAAGACACCTGACGAATCTATTTCGCCCCGGACGATAGGACCATGGTAGCGATACTGCGCTTCCACTACTCCTTCTGGTGCTTTTCCTGAAAACCAATTCACCTCATGAAGTGCAACTCCTTCATCGTGTACTTCAGTCTCTCGTGTATGGCTGACGACAAGTACATTCTCTAATATACGCTTCATAGATACATACCAAGGTCCTGGCGCAGCGTTTACAAGAGAAATGCGTTCTCCGAGAGTGTGTAAAAGTACACCATCGTGTATTCCCACTTCATTTCCGTCCGTATCTACCGCTTTTCCTGGAGCAGTACCAAATTCTGCACGCAGAAACTCTTCTACGGAGATACTTCCAAGGAAACAGATCCCCTGGCTATCTCTTTTCTCCGCAACCGGAAGGTTGAACGATTTTGCCAGTTCTCTAGTCTTTCCTTTCACAAATCCTCCTACAGGGAAAAGAGTCATGGCAAGTGGTTCAGGCTCTATAGCCCAAAGAAAATAACTCTGATCCTTTGCAGGATCATTGCCACGAAGCAGTCTGCCGCCACTGTGTGTCTGTGCATAGTGTCCTGTGGCAATGAAGTCTGCCCCCGCCTTCTTTGCGTACTCATAAAACACACCAAACTTCACTTCCCGATTACACATCACGTCTGGGTTTGGTGTGCGTCCACGAGCATATTCAGCCAGCAGGTAGTCTATGACTCCCTTTTTATACTCTAGAGAGGCATCAAGTGTATGAAATGGAATACGAAGACGTGCCGCAACTCGCATAGCGTCTCGTCTATCCTCTGCCCAGCTACACGGAAGTCCAGGAGGATACCAACCTTTAATAAAAACGCCCGTGACCTCGTATCCTTGCTGCTTCAAGAGTGCCGCAGATACTGCAGAGTCTACTCCACCTGAAAGACCTACGTAAACTTTCTTACTTTTTCCGATCATGCTGTATTAATTCCTCCACTTCAGTTGCGGTAAGCATAGGGAGCTTCTCTGGGGCTCCAGGTTGCTTATGAATCAAGAGCACCGACTGAGCATCAGTCCCTGCGTCGGAGTCTCCAATGGCATATCGGATTTCAAGTGTACCTCCTGTTTCTTTCTGTACCTCCTCTACCCAGGCTTTAATGAAAATATTGAAGTGTATGGGAATTTGGATAAGCATCAACCCATCTTCACGAACCAAGTCATACCAGGTCTGAAGTAGTGCTCCGACAGTTCTTGTATCCGTAGGACTAAACTCAAGACCCTTACCCATTCGTTCTATCAAGAGGTCTAACTTCTCTCCTTGAAGTTCTTTACGAAGATGCTCATAGAGATCAGGGTCACGAAGGTCACCTTCTATGACGGTGTGGTTCAGTGCAGCATCCGCAGCACGCATCTCTTCAGTACGCCACTCAGTACTTGGACGAAACCTCTCATCAAACAAGGCAACACCGAATGAACGTTTAAAGAATCCAGGAGTAAATGCCTTCGCAATATTAGATCCCACACCTCCAAAATCAGCAAAAACCGCGTCACCCCAACGTGCTTTGAGCACTTCCTCTATGTAATCCTTAAGAAGCTTTGTTCCTTCAGGAAGCACGTCCTTAAACGTCTCATAGTATGAAAGTGAGCTCCCACCTTTGTAATCAAGATCAGTATCAAGCCAGAAATACCGATCAAATATAGATTGAGGATTCGTCTTAAAACGATCAATTAAACGCTTGGTCTGACGCTCAGTTTCTTCATGAGCAACTCTCCGGTCATCTCCTTGCGGGAACCGACTTGATTTGTGCGAGTCGGACATAAAACGTTACGACCGAGCAATCTTTTCTGCGTATCCTGTATAGGAACCAGGAGAAAGTGCAATCAATTCTTCACGAACTTTCTCAGGAAGTGGAAGTTCCCATACAAATGCACGGATATCTTCGAGAGTAAGAGATGCGCCGCGAGTAAGATCCTTCAGTTTCTCATAGGCACCAGTTTGTCCCTCGCGGCGAAGTACGGTCTGAATCGCTTCTGCGAGCACCTCTGGGTGTGCATCAAGTGCATCAGTTACTGCCTTCTCATTCACATAGATCTTGCCAAGGCCGGTGAGGAGCATGCGGTACCCGATGAGGGAGTGCGCAAGGGCAAGACCAAAGGTGCGCTCTACGGTTGAATCAGAAAGATCACGCTGAAGACGAGAGATAGGAAGTTTACGAGCGTAGTGTTCACAAAGTGCATTTGCGACACCCAAGTTCCCTTCTGAATTCTCAAAATCAATAGGATTCACCTTGTGCGGCATGGTAGAAGAACCGACTTCACCCTCTTTTGGTCTTTGCACTACCCAGCCATCAGAGATGTAGCGCCACATATCCTGGTTAAACCCAATCAAAATCGTATTGATGTGTCTGAGTGAATCAAATAACGCGACATAGCTGTCATGGCATTCAATCTGCGTGGTGTAGAGATTTGCCTCAAGCGCGTATGTACGATTCACGTTAAAACGATCAATAAAACGCTCACTAAATGCCATCCAATCTATCTGAGGAAAGGCAACGACATGTGCGTTCCAGTTACCCGTCGCTCCATTAAGTTTTGCTTGAATACGAGTGTTCTTAAGAACGGCAAGGCGACGTTCTATTCGCTTTGCGAATACCTTAAACTCTTTCCCAAAGGTAGTCGGCGTTGCAGATTGTCCATGAGTACGAGCAAGCATTGCGAGACCTGCATGTGCGTCTGAGAATTTTGTAAGCTCTCCAATAATCTTCTCTACCTCTGGCCCAAGTGCCTTCTCTACTGCATCGGAAAGCATGAGCGCATACGCAATGTTGTTCACATCTTCAGAGGTAAGACCGAAATGTACCCATTCACTCTTGGATTCAAGAGAAGTGCCTTTTAGTTTTCCCTTAATAAAGTACTCAACTGCCTTCACGTCATGACGAGTCGCAAGAATACCCTCGTATCCTTCGGTTTCTATCTTCTTTACGATTTCTGCATCAGTCTCTGATACGTCTGCAATACGATCTAGCAACTTCTTCTCTTCGTCGGTAAGAGAGATGCCGAGCGCAGGTTCTTCTGCGAGTGCTTTAAGGTACTCACACTCTACTAGTACGCGGTATCGAATAAGACCACACTCGCTCACAAATGGAGACAGAGTTTCACCTACTAGCTTGGCGTATCGCCCATCTACCGAAGAAATGTTCGTAAGGTTGCTCATATGTTGCTTGTTTCCATGAGGGCGGCGACGCGCGCATACTTGTCTTCTATCTGTGACATCTCCTCGCCATCACGGAATGACTGCTTACTGACATCATTCCAGTTCTGATCGCGAAGACGCCAGCTATCGTTATCAATGACGTCTGAAATCACCACACGGTTATCAATCGTACGGCCGAATTCAATCTTCAGATCTACAAGCTTGAAATCGTGCATCTCAAAGAATGCTTCAAGTGTTTCAAGTGTCCGTACAATGGCTGACTCCATTTCATTAATCGTTGCACCCTTAAGTACACGCTCAGCATCAACTGTTCGGTTCAAGAAAGCGGCAGGCTCTTCGCCAGGAGTTTTTGAGTGCATAAGACGCCAGGTTCCTTCGCGCGGGTTTTCAATAAACGGATCCTCTTCTCCTTTCTGTGGATCAAGACCTTCAGCGAGGACGGTACCGTCCTCATCTATAAGTCCACCCTTAGTGGTCTTGAGAAAAAACTCAACCACTGGAGGATCAAAGCGGTGTGGTGGTTCTCCTTCTGCAACTGCAAATTCAGGACGACGCTTCAGGTAACTCCCAAAAGCGTAACGACGCACCACCACTTCAAGTGGAATCATGGTGCACGCCAGACTAAGAAACTCGGTATCAGAAAGCTGACGTACGTAGGAAGTAGGAATCCCCTTTGCGTTCAACATTTCAAACACACGGGAGGTAGTGATGTTTGAGTACTTTGCCTTCGTAGCAAATTCCTTAGTGAAGGAAGGGTCATCAAACGCCGTAATGGTGTTTTTATATTCAACAATGACGTGCGCTGGGTCACCCTCTACTGCGAAGATCTTCTTCGTCTTTCCTTCGTTAATGAGTGTCCCCCGCTCAAGTGTATCCATAGTGAATATGCTCATTCTAATACATTATTCCCCAGGTGGAGGGAGCGTAATATTTTCTGGGTCAAAGATAACTTCGCGCTTCCCATCCTCTACCACTCCCAGATCAAGGAGGTCATATCCTGCGTCTTTTCCGATGCGAAGGGTGTCCTCTACCTGATCGGGTCCTACAAACAAGTAATATCCGATACCCCAGTTAAAGGTTTTGAGGCAATCATAGAGCGGAAGTCCAATCTGTTCGCGGAAATACTGGAACAATGGTGGCACGGTGCCCCATGAGTGTACGCGGTATGTGAACGGTCGTTTATCGTACGCAAGCTTCCCTACACCATCTCCCGTTCCAGGAAGAATGGCATGCGGCTTTACGCCCGCAGTGAGAAGCGCCTCAACGAGTGCCACATAGGAACGTGTAGGAATAAGCGCTTCCGTACCTAGCGTGTTGCCGTTAGGAAGTTTAGTGAGGAACTGATCAGGGAGTTCAAGTGCCTTGTGAATGACCACTGAAATCCCGTTCGCATGGAGGCCAGAAGAAGGAGCGCCAATGATGTGATCTCCTGCAGCAAGTTCTTTTCCTGTAATGAGATTCTCTTTCGGTGCAATAATCCCGGTCACACAACCAGAAAGAGAGGGCGCGGCTTTCACTGGGGCCTCTGACTTCATAAGGTACTTAAGCGCAGGTGATTCCCCCGCAGGGAGTGCTGCGCCAATTTCCTCGCAGATCTCATAGAATCCACGTCCTAGATCATCTGCGCGCTTTTTGTCCGCAAACCAAGACGCATCTCCCACTGCAACTTCATCCGTAAACACAACCGGCATCGCACCTTGTGCAATAACATCATTGGCGGCCATAAGAACCACATCTTTAGCAATCGCGTCGTAGTACGTCTTGCCAGTGCCTTCGTTTTGGTACATCCACTCTGCGATCCAGTTTTTGTTTCCAAGACCCTCCTGGGTGTTGCACCACATATGTGACGTGTCGCCACGGTATTCAAATACGCCGCCATGTGCATGCATGACGTCTTGATTAATATAGACGCCCCGTTTATTCGGAAACGAGAGCGTGCGTGAGCCAGCAGCGATCATTGCCTGTTTGAACGGCTCCATAACGGAGTAATCAACTCCTGCTTTTGCGTTTGCGCTGTCGTTACTCATACCATTTGTGTGCTGTTTAGATACGCTGTGACTCCTAAAGCCTGCAACTCTTGGTTCTTCGCGTGGACCTCAGTGGCCATTTTTTCCTTGTAGGCAGTAACCTTTGTCCTCATGGCCGTATCCCCTGTGCCAATAATTTGTGCGGCAAGAATAGCCGCATTCTTCGCGCCGTTAACTGCAACGGTCACAATTGGAGTATCAGTAGGCATCTGTAAGGCTGAGTAGAGTGCGTCTACGCTCTCCGTAGAAGTGCGGAGGATTGGAACACTAATGACTGGAAGTGTAGTATGCGCTGCAACCGCCGCGCTCAACTGCGCAGCATCTCCTGCGGCACAGATGAGTGCCTTGTATCCATCGGCTTCCGCATTCTTAACATAAGATATGAGGGCGTCTCTACTATGGTCTGCAGAGAGGGTATGTACTTTGTGATCAATACCAAATTCTGTAAGAAGAGTAGAAGCTTCCTGCATGACCGGAAGATCTGAATCTGAGCCCATAAGTATACCGACGACTGTTTTCATGCAATCTAATTAGATGAGTAAGTTTATCATGTGAAATATTTCACTGCGTTTTGGAAGACCTGTATACCTTCCGCATGTTTCGGCACCCTCTTCCCCTCTCGCTCATACTTTTCACGAAGGTAGGTCCAGTGCGGAAGCTGGGTAAAGAAACTTCCACGCTCAGGGTGTGGCATAAGACCAAGCACCCGTCCCTCGTATCCAGTGATTCCTGCAATATCCCTGAGTGCCCCATTTGGGTTTGCAGGAAGATCAAAACAGCTACTCATCTTCCCCTTCACATATTTGAGTGCGACCTGACCTTTAGACTCGAGAAGATCAAGCGCCTTCTCAGAGTCATAGTACTTACCCTCTCCGTGCCCTATTGGTACTGAGAGGGTTTTAATACCGTTAAGCCATGGACTCTCACCCACCACCTCAAGATCTACCCAGCGACAGGTAAAGCGCGCAGAATCGTTTGCAATAAGTGCGCCTGGAAGTATGCTTGCACTCGTCACGATCTGGAATCCGTTACAAATACCTGCCATAAGCGTATCGCGTGAGAGGAATTCTTGAAGTTCATCCTTCAAGTGATGGGACACGCGTGTGCCGTATGCTTTTCCAGAGCCTGCATCGTCTCCATAGGAGAATCCTCCTGGGAATACAGCAATCTGGTATTTCTTGAGCATCTTTGATGACGCAATGACATCCTCAAGGTGCACGATATCTGCGATTGCGCCTGATTCCTCAAATGCGATCTTTGCCTCCTCTTCACAGTTGAGGCCGTATCCTGAAAAAATAAGTACGCGTGGTGTGGTCATACCTCAAATTTCTTAAACGGCTTGGTATAGGCACGAGATAGCTCGCTGAGTGACCAGCTAAAGGATAAGTCGCCGACCGCCAAGGAGAGATTCTTCTCTTCAATGACTGTTCCGAGCTTCACGCGTGCAAGTCCTTTGGTTAGTTCTTCAAATTTCTTAGCTTTTGCCTTTGGCACGGTCACCAATATACGGCCCTGACTTTCTGAATAGAGTATTACGTGAGGAGCCTTCTTTGGAAGAGAGAGTGACATGCCTCGTCCTCCCGCGATACACATCTTGGCTGCAGCAACGGCAAGTCCACCGCGAGAAAGGCCAAGAGCCGCAGATACAAGACGTGCATCCACTGCTTTCTCAAGTGCACGGTAGGTTTTAAGATTCTCGGTAAGATCCACCTGAGGAACGTCTCCTGCTTCATGGAGACCAAGAAGACGAGCGTATTCACTTCCTCCAAACTCTTCTTCGGTGTCGCCAAGGAGATAGACCACGTCACCGGCATGATTCACATCCATGGTGACGGTTTTCTTTACATCTTTCATAACGCCAATTGCTGATACAAGAAGAGTTGGCATCGCAGAGATGTGAATTGGATTGCTCTTGTCATCATATCCACGGAAATCATTGAACATACTGTCCTTACCTGAGATATATGGCGTCCCATACGCAACCGCAGTGTCGTAACAGGCTTCTGCCGCACGACGAAGCTGATACAAACGCTTTGAATCAAGACTTGAAGACCAGCAGAAGTTATCAAGAATGGCGAGATGCGACAGCGACGCACCTGATGCAACCGCGTTACGCACTGCCGTATCAATAGATGCAGCCGCCATCGCATAGGCATCATGCTCGCTGTAGGACGGTGCGTATCCATGAGAGAGCACAATTGCTTTGTTGCTGTCTGGAACTGGCTTGAGTACTGCGGCATCCGCATTCACTCCTCCAGGACCCTGAAGTGGCTTAGTGACTGACGTTCCCTGCACCTCGTGATCGTACTGACGAGAGATAAAGGCATAGCTTCCAATATTCGGGCTCGCAAGAAGTGTCGGAAGCATGTGCTGCACATCTTTCGCAGGTACTGGAGCACGTTCTATCTTTTCTACCTCCTTGCTCTCCTGCTGACGCTTCGGGCGTCCATCGTGTAGGAACTCAAGACCGATATCCATCACCTTCTTTGTGCCATAGGTGACCACGCAGGAGCCTGACTGAGTGAACTCACCAATCACCGTTGCTTCTACCCCGTGCTTATCAAAGAGAGCCTTCATTTTCTTCCAACTCTTCTTAGGAACAGAAAGCGTCATACGCTCTTGGGACTCAGAGATCCAGATCTGCCATGGAGAAAGTCCTGGGTATTTGAGCGGCACCTTTGCAAGATCCACCACACATCCACCTGACTGTTCTGCCATTTCGCCCACACTTGAGGAAAGACCTCCTGCCCCATTGTCAGTAATACTGTTGTAGAGACCTGCGTCACGCACTTCACGAATAAGCGCATCTGAGAAACGCTTCTGAGTAATAGGGTCTCCAATCTGAACTGCCGTTGCAGGACTTCCGGATTTCAAATCTTCTGAAGAAAACGTGGCGCCATGAATACCATCAAGTCCCACACGCCCACCAATCATGACGATGTAATCTCCCGCTTTTGCCTTTTTGGTGTAAAGAGGACGCGCTCCTTTCTTTTTCGGCACAAGACCTACCGTACCGGCAAACACGAGCGGCTTTCCCCGATAGCTGTCATCTGTGTATACAAATCCAAGCGGTGTCGGAATACCACTTTGGTTTCCTCCTGCGTTAATACCACGCACCACTCCTTCAAGAATCCTACGAGGAGGAAGGAGCTCTGCGGTCTTTTCCTTATTGCGATAGAGGGTACGCTTTTCATCGGGACGTCCTACACAAAAGCCGTAGAGGTTCGCAATAGGTTTTGCGCCAAGACCAAACCCAAGCGTGTCGCGGTTCACGCCGACGATACCAGTCATAGCACCTCCATAGGGATCAAGTGCAGAAGGAGAGTTATGCGTCTCCATCTTATGCGTCACCACATACTTCTCATCGAACTCTATACCTCCAGAGTTGTCTTTAAATACGGAAACGCAGAAATCTTTCTTACCCTTAGCCTTGCGAATACGCTCGGTCGCGCCCTTAATGTAGCGACGATAGATACCTTCCGATATCTCATCAAGAGGATCATTGAAAATAGTGTGCTTGCAGTGCTCGGACCAGGTCTGTGCGATTGCCTCAAGTTCTACATCCGTCGGATTGCGACCGAGAGAGTCAAAATAGGCCCGAATCGCAACCAGCTCAGGAATAGAAAGTGCGAGTGGACCACGACGAACTCCATCACTTCCAAGAATGCCCTCCTTACCAATACGAACGAGCTCATCATCAGACACGTGAAGATCTACGATATCTGCCTTAGAGGATGCAGTAAGGGTAACCTTTGGAACCCGTAGTGGTACATGGCCTCGCTTCCATGCCCATGCGGGAATAATCTTCGCTTCTTCAATAAGCGGGTTATGGAGCTCAAGCGACATTCGCTTCGCTTCCTCCTCGGTCACTGTCCCAGAAAGAAAGATAAATACAGAGGAATAGACCGCTTCTGAGGCCTTAAACTTCTTTCCAATGGCATCCTCTACCATTTGGCGAACCGTATTTCCGACGTTGTCAGTCACTCCTGGTAAGAACCCGATCTCAAGCGCCATGCCAAATTCTTTTGGCGCAATGACCGAAACAAAAGAACTCCGTTCAATGACGGGGTTCGTGAGTGCAGAAGCTACTTTCTTCTGATCAAGCGCAGAAAGAGTTTTGTCTATCGTGTACGCGTTCGTGACAGACACCTCGCGTATGCGCGCCTTAGGGAATCGCTCCGAGAGCATCTCCCGAATATGTGCAGCCCGTGCGCGGTCTGCGACGGACTCTACAGTGATGCGATGCGCCATGCGTATACCGCTATTGCTAAGCCTTACTATACCCCAAACGCTTCTCTATGAAAAGTCTTCTAATCCAGGTAAAGAGCCCTATTTCGCTTATGCTCTTCAAAGGTCCTGGCGTATCTCATTTCCCCATCCTGTCCCGTGAGGTAATAGAGGTACTCAGTCTCCGTAGGAGTAATCGCGGCCTCAATAGATTCAAGGCCGGGGTTTGCAATCGGACCAGGTGGGAGCCCCCGATAGAGGTACGTGTTGTACGGAGAATCAATTTCCAGGTCATCAAAAGAAGGGCTGTAGGTCGGACGGTCGTTTATGTATCCAAACACCGCATCTACCTGAAGTGGCATACCAATCTCTAGACGATGCCAGAGAATCCCGGCGATCATTTGTTTCTCTTCCAAATACCGTGCCTCACGTTCAAGGAGAGAAGCCATGGTGAGCACCTCACGAAGGGGACGGTCAAACGCTACCAATTCCTCCTCAAGCGATTCTGTTTTTCCAACAAAATTGTTGTAGAGCCGCTCCAATATCTCATCGGGTTCTTCATCGGGAAGAAGAAGATACGTATCGGGGAAAAGATACCCTTCAAGCGCGCGAGCTTTTTGATCAAACGCGACATGATCAAAGTTTTCTATCTTTTCTGCAAGCTGGTTCCCTATCTCTCGCGCAGTGGCCCCCTCCTCTATGCGTAGTCGAATCAGAGGAATTCCGGAAACACCTCGCGCAAGACGGTCTGCAATGGTAATCAGACCGTACCGCTCGTTAAATGCATATGGGCCAGCCTGAACTGCGTTTTCTCTCCCTGTGAGGCGCATAAAAGCAATAAATGGGAGCTCATCACTAATAATGCGCTCGGCGGTCAGAAGTTCCGCCACATCTCGAAGCGTCATGCTCTCCTCAATGGTAACGACTTTCTCTGTAGGAAAGCCTGCAGGTGGCAAAAAGAGAAAGTACCAGAGCACTGCCAGAGCAATGACGACCGCAAGTCCAAGCGGCATATACACCGGACGCATGCGTGCACAGTGTAATTCAGTCGCTGCACACAGATACTCAATGAAAGAGCGCATAGACTACACTGGCAAGTTGGTTGGTGGCTTCGCAGACGTGCTTTGAATCCGCTCAAGGCCGGGTGTTTGCACGTGCCTCGTTGGGATATGGAAAATAGTGGCAAGTTCCTCGGTGCTCATGACAAGCCATGGGCCCTTGTAGGGAGGATGAAAGTACGCGCGACGGCGGTAGAATTCCACCACCTCATGCATTTCCCGAGCCTGACGTTTGCCACCAATGTCTTCCCAAGGATAGTCGTTAAACTTCTCTGACCACAACGGCGCTGGGACAAGCCCATTAAACATCTCAGAGTTATAGACTTTCATAAGCTGCACGGCCATACCGGCCATCATGCCTACGTACTTGTCAGGACGTGCAAAGTAGATACTCCGAATGCCGACGTCGTAGGTAAGTTTACCCACGTTACGTTCAATGGCCTCCATCTGCATGAGCATACCGGGGCTTGCAATTGGGAACTGCGCATGACCTCCGTGCCCATACTCAATAGACTGTGCACGGAGCTTATCTATGAGCTGCTTAGCCTGTGTCTTTATGTCTGGCTTTCCTTGTTGCGTATCATGACGAGTCGCACGACACACAATCTGGAACCAGTAGTGTTCATCCTTTCCAAGTGCACCCAAGAGCTCAATCACGTTTGCAAAGGGATCTACAAAATGACCTTCCTTAAGATCATTCCGATCAAGGCCATACTGCACATAGGTCTTAATAGGATACGGAGAGGGCTTGGTGAACGTGTATTCACAGGCAAACATGCTCCAGTTTCCATGACTTGGGTTAATCAAACGGCTATAGTCCTCTGCCTCAATGATCTCAATATTTGGATACTGCGCATACAAGAAGCTCTCGGTTGCGCGGCGAATGCGCTCCCGGGTCCATACATAGAAACGAATCTTCCCTTCTGCAGAACAGACTTCAAAAGACCACCAGTCACGCGTACGGCCGAAGACATGACGCTTGTACCAGGTTCCCTGTCCCGCAGGGATGTGAAGTGAGTGGAAGAATGCCTCCATAGCGGCAGGGGTGCGGATGTTGTCATGAGGAATCCGAATCTCAAGCAGTACCCATTTATGCTCGGCACTCCAATCGGTACGACGCCATTTCACAAAGGAGAAAATAGCCCAGCGTACAATCAAAAACGTAAGCCATACCGGCGCTAAAAAGAACAGGAACTCAAAGTTGAGCATCGTCTGAATGGGCGCAATGGCGAAGAATCCAAAAATAAGGATCGCAAACGCCCACATGAGTCCCCATCCAGGGATGTACACGCCAGCTCCTTCGTTCGTTTGTTCAACGAAGTGCTCTATTGAATGAAGAAATGGAAGTTTTCCATCTCCACCACCATGACCAGCGTCTGACATACGGGAAGTATATCAAGAAAAACCGCCCTGTACGGACGGTGGGTGTGAAGTGTTAGGCGAGACCGTAGGTTCCGTCCTTCTGACGCTTGAAATATCGAGTGTCATTAAGGTTTACCAAGATCGTATTGTCCTTCACATAACGCTTTCGCTTCACTTCAGAGAGCACTTCATCGCGCGTCAGTGGTTTCTTCTTTAGAATATCGCGAATCACGTCGCGTACCACTCCAGGTGCAAAGCCCCACTCCGCAAGTGCGTAGAGTCCACGCCCCACAAGCACGAAGCGTGAGTCTTTCATAAGCTCATTATGAGTGGTTGCCACATGTGCCTTCTTTGAGAAGAGTTCAGTGATTGCGTTGGCGACGTCCTTAAAGTGCATGGGTGCATTCTCGCGCTTAATGACGAGATAGGCATAATCACGAATACCCTTGGTACGAACTGCGGGTGCGTGTGCACGACCCCATTCTGAAAGCGGGTTCTTATCAATGGTCTTTGAGAGAGACAACCAGCGCTTCAGCACCTCTTCGTTGTGGTATGCGGTGTTCACATCCTTAAGCTCTTCAATAAAGCGTGTGAAGAGTTCAGCTTCTGATACCACCTCCTCATCAGACAGAGTGGCATAGAGACGAGAGAGTGCCTGGTGCACCTTCTCCGCAGTTTTATGATCTACGTGCCAACGTGCATAGAAATGATCGGTCTCACGTTCACGGAAAAAAGCACTTCCGACCACCAAAAGGAAGCGGAATGCGTTACGGGTCTTCTCATCTCCTGCAAGTTCATTCAGAAGATGGTCCTCGGGGACAATGGCACCGAGTGATTCTACGTATGAAGAAAGCTCGCTAAAGGATCCTTCTGCTTCCTTAAAGGCGCGAGAAGAACGGATCGCCTCAATACCAGAGGCCTCAATCTGACGCACGCGTTCACGAGTGATATTCCAGCGCTCACCAATGGATTCCAGTGTCTCACGAGTATTTTTGGTGCCAAGACCAAAACGAAGTGTAAGGACTTCGCGTCCGCGCTCAGAAATCCCAGCAAGAAGAGTCTTTGCAAGCGAAAGCGCGTCAAAGGAGAAGGACGCGGTAGCAGCCACTTTGGCGCGAGGTTTCTTAGGAGTTCGAGCTGTCTTAGCCATAATTCGTGTTCTAATTTATACCACGAAGGTTGCAGGAGCGCAAGTTTTAGGCTCCTAGGCGACTAGGTTAAGAATCTTCCCGGGGACGTAAATGGTGCGAGAAGGGGCTTTACCATCGAGCGCGATCGCTACTGCCGCTATATCCTTCGCCGCACGAAAGGCCTCTTCCTCTGAGGCGTCCTTAGCGAGGGTTACCTCCCCTCTTTTCTTCCCATTTACCTGCACAATCACTGTTGCCGTCTCTTCCACAAGGAGATCTTGATCTGGAATCGGCCATCCTGCCTGATGTACGCTTCCTTCTCCATCATAAAGGTGTTCAGCAAGGTGCGGAGCAAATGGTGCAAGGAGGCGAAGGAACTCCTGGTACTGTGTTGGCGGAACTGACTCACAGGACTCAAGCGCTTTTAGCGCAGTCATGAGGGCAGAGATAGCGGTGTTGAATTTGAAGCGTTCCGTATCCTCTGCAACTTTCTGCATTACCTTCGCAAGCACCCGGAGTACCTCTTCCGGCATCGCGTCCCCTCCTATCTTCTCGGAAAGTGCATACACACGATCAAGGAACCGTCGCATTGCCTGCACACCGTCTAGTTTCCATGGATAGTGCCCAGGCTCGTTGTAGGGCCCAATGAAGGCGAGGTACATACGAACGGCGTCAGCCCCATATTTCCCGACAAACTCATCAGGATTCACTACATTGCCTTTGGACTTCGACATCTTTGCGCCATCAGGACCAAGAATGATGCCCCTATTGAATCGTTCATTAAAAGGTTCTGGAGTAGGCACGAGCGCAAGATCATAGAGCGCTTTATGGAAGAAGCGTGCGTAGAGAAGATGCATGGTGGTGTGCTCACTTCCCCCGGAGTAGCGATCTACCGGAAGCCATGCGTCCATGAGCGCACGATCTGAAAATATATTTTCATTCTTTGGATCTAGGTAACGGAGGTAGTACCAGGAAGAATCTACAAAGGTATCCAGCGTATCGTATTCAGGCGTCCATCCTTTACCGAAGATTCGCTCCACACGCTCATGCAGTTCTTTAGATGAGGCGAGTGGTGCCTTCCCTGTTGGATTGAAATCTACATCCTCAGGAAGAAGCCATGGAAGGTGTTCTTCGGGAATAAGATGCGCGTTCCCTTCCGGGTCATACACCACTGGAATTGGACATCCCCAGTATCGCTGACGAGAGACAAGCCAATCACGTATGCGGAAGTTCGTGGTCTTCTCACCACCGACGGCTTCGGTAATTGTAGACTTCGCCTCCTCATTATCTATTCCCGTAAAGGGTCCCGAGTTCACGAGTGCACCATTCTCGGTGTAACACTCTCCCTCCTTTCCTCCTTCTATGACGACGGTCATAGGAAGCTCATAGCGCTTTGCAAACTCAAAGTCGCGCTCATCATGTGCCGGCACTGCCATCACGGCACCCGTTCCATAGGAACCAAGTACATAGTCAGCAACAAAGACGGGGATTTCTTTCTTGGTCGCAGGATTAATGGCACGAATGCCCTTAAGCTCCACTCCCGTCTTCTCTTTGTTTTCCTGACGTTCACGCTCGGTCTTTTTAGATGCAGCATCTACGTATCGAAGGACTTCGTCCTTGTTCTCTACCGCATCGCTGTATTCCGTATCCCACACCGCCTTTGCCCAGGGGTGCTCAGGAGCAATCACGACATACGTAGCACCAAAGATGGTATCAGGTCGTGTCGTAAAGACGGTAATTTCGGCGCTCGTTTCTTCAGGATACTTGGTAAGTACCAGAGGGAATGAAAGTTTTGCGCCTTCACTCTTTCCAATCCATGCACGCTGCGCTTCCTTTATATCTTCACGCCATGGAAGGGGTTCAAGATCAGAGAGAAGACGATCTGCATATTCAGTAATCTTAAAGAACCACTGGGTGAGACGACGCTCTTCTACTTCAGTCCCACAACGCTCACAGGTACCATCTACCACCTGCTCATTCGCAAGTACTGTTGCGTCCTTCGGGCACCACTTCACTGGTGCTTCCTTTCGCTCTGCAAGGTTGTGTTCGTAGAGCTTCGTAAACAACCACTGGGTCCATTTGTAGTACTCAGGACTGCAAGTCACTACTTCCTTGCTCCAATCCACACTGGTACCGATACTCTTAATCTGTTCACGCATACGGTCCATGTTGGCGTAGGTCCACTCTTTGGGATCTTTCCCATGACGCATGGCAGCATTTTCCGCAGGAAGTCCAAACGCATCAAACCCTATCGGAAAGAGCACGTTCTTCCCCTTCATGCGAAGGAATCGTGCGTAGATGTCGGTAAGCGCATACGCATACCAGTGCCCGATATGGAGGTCTCCCGACGGATATGGGAACTCAAAGAGAAGATAGTACGGATCCTTTGTGTTTGAGAGATTGGTCTCATGGAGACCAAGAGATTCCCAGCGCGCCTGCGCCTCTTTCTCTATAGATGCATGATCGAAGGATGGTTTTGGCATACCCGTGCGCCCGTTATTTGTTAATCCTTAAAGCGACGTACACCGATGTAGAGAAGCACACCGAGTGCAATGACTGACATTGCAAGGCGAAGGATGTTACCCGCCTGATCCCAGTAGCCGAAGGCAGCAAAGATAAGCGCGAGCACTCCTCCGTACGATAGACCCGTCGATACAATAGATGAGCCCATTGGAATTACCCCCGCAATTAAGGAAAGAATGCCAAGACCGATCATAAATACGAAGGCATACATTTGGTAGTCTTCCATTGCGTCCTCATAGAGCGGCTGACACTTCTGATAGAGGTCACAGTATCCTTCAGGGCTTGGCTTCACGACTGCAGTGACCTGTGCATTCTCTGGCGTTGGAACCCACACTCCATCCTGCTTCACACAAGCCTCCTCAGTTGCTGCCGGCTGCACGGTCGTTGGGCAGTATTCATCGTACACAGGCTCTGGAAGCACCATTGCACGAGCCGCAAAGAAGAAGAGGTTAACGGCAATGACGATACCGAGCATCACTGCCCAGCGCACAAACTTAGGATGTGTCGTATTCATACTAGAGAGAGTATCACAAAGCCACGAAGGCCTCTATTAGTAAAGGTTTGCCTCCCGCATCAACTGGGAGAGGGCGAGGGCCTCAATCCAATACGCACTCGCGTCAGGACCATACTGATCTACTGACTGCGCGAAGAACGCTTCCTGGGTCATGATATGGAAAAGGTCGTATCCCATTACTTCATAGCTTCCGTGCACAGCTACAAAGGCTTCCTTGTTTGGATAGAGCGCAAGAAAGGCCTCTGCGACTCCAAGGACACGGCGTGGACCAGCGTTGTATGAGCCTACCGTCATCGGCACCAAGACATATCTCACAAACGCCTCATGGCCTTCGGGAGTATCAGGGAAATACTGTTCCTCAATTTGTCGAGCGACTGCACTATTTCTGAGAGTGGTGTAATGCTCAGAAAAGAGGTCCCCCATGAATGCCACCTGATACCTGAAGTACGTCATTTGGTCAGGCGTATATCCATGACTGGCAATCGTATTTGGCATTCCTTGCACTGCCCTTCCTGCACCTACTCCTGAACTCGCTAGATTGTCATATGTAGATTCAACCCCAATCATAGCGGGAGCAAATAGAGCAAGCTCTTCTCGCACAATGGCTTGATCCTCGCCCACGACGATAGTGTCGCCTACGTACCGGTGTACGTACTGAATACGATTCAGTCCGTCACCTTTTTGGTTTGCCCCTTCACCTGGAACAGGTAGTACACGCTGAGTACCGTTTCTACGCACTAAATCAAGGTACGTCACCCCATCCGGCTCTCCTTGGAGATGCGCGATAACGTTAAGCTGACGTGGAATGCTCCGTGTCGTATCACAAAAGAGTTCTCCACCTTCGCACATTTCTTCACGCTGCCTATCAAGCCATGTTTGTGCAATCCTGAAGCGACCATTCTCTGTGGCTTCAAGTTCAGCTCTACGAGGTCCTCCCACCGCTGCACCGTACTCGTCTATAAAAAGAACTTGGTCCTTTTGCAGTGCGCCGTACAGAGTGCGGTAAGAACTCGCCGCACTCTCCGTACGTTCAGAGCCACGATGTGCACGAAGATCTTCCTGGCCCCCAAAGGCACGTTCATGTTGCTGTGGCTCTACGTTCCGAGTTGCATGCTGTGCAAAGTTAAGTCCTGCAAAGATTGAAAGAATGGCTCCTGCTTTCCACGCAACACCACGAGCACGCTTCTCGTCTTCCTTACGTTTCTGTGCTCTGTAAGCTTCAGCGTTGTGTCTTCCTCTTGGCATCTTGGAAAAAGTCTACCACCTCCTAGGAGTGCAAGAACACCATCACATCACCATCCTGAACCACATAGGTTTTCCCCTCAGTACGAATATCCCCTTTATCTCGTGCGGCGCTCCATGACCCATCCGCGAGCAACACATCCCACCCAACTGTTTCCGCGCGAATAAACTTGTCTTTAAAGTCGTTGTGAATCGCTGCTCCTGCCTCAGGTGCGGTCGCACCCTTAGAAATAGTCCACGCACGAGTCTCCTTGGGGCCTGTCGTAAAGAAGGTAATCAAACCAAGCGTCTCGTATGCCTTACGAATGAGATCCACAAGTCCATCTACTTGTACGCCAAGCTCCTGACGGAACATATCCTTATCTCCTTCCGCCACATCGTTCAATTCATGCTCAGTGCGTGCATCTACGTGCACAAAGGACCCTCCAAGTGACTCTACGAGTTCGTATGCCTTATCTGCACGTCCATCTCCTGTCTCTCCAAGATTATGCCCTCCTGCTTTTCCGTTAAAGGCATAGAGAATAGGTTTGAGCGTCAAAAGGTTCAAATGCTTCACGAGCTTTGCTTCCTCAGGAGTAAGGTCAGCAGTACGTGCAAGTGCACCTGCTTCAAGTGCCTGATGTACTTTCGCGAGCGCTGCGTCCTCAGCTTGTGCTTCCTTAAGACCTGCACGAAGATCGCGGGTAAGCTTCTCACGACGCTTTGACACTGCATCACGATCCGCGAGTGCAAGCTCAAGGTTAATGACTTCAATATCTCGGACTGGATCAATCTCCCCATGCACGTGGGTAATATCAGGATCTTCGAAGAAACGCACCATCTGAAGAATCGCGTCCACTTCGCGAATATGTGAAAGGAACTGGTTTCCAAGCCCTTCACCTTCTGAAGCTCCCTTTACAAGGCCTGCAATATCTACGAATTCAATGGCTGCCGGCACCACCTTCTCGGACTCAGACAGTGCAGCAAGCTTATCAAGACGTGCGTCAGGCACGCCCACCACTCCTACTGAAGGATCAATGGTACAGAAGGGGTAGTTCTCCGCGGGAACTGCGGCCTTAGTAAGAGCGTTAAAAAGCGTTGATTTACCAACGTTGGGGAGACCGACGATTCCAATCTTTAGCATGGACGTACCTTAACGGACAGAATGAATAAACGCAAAGTTAGGAGTGGAGAATGATACCTATTGAAATAAATCCTTGGAGTACAAACCATCCAATATTCATGTAAAAGATAACGCGGTTTTTATGCACATACCCGTACGTAATCCAAAATAGAGAAAAGATAGTCCAGAGACCCCAGGTCGCGAGGGAGACGCCCACGACATTTTGGTGTACCCACACTTCGTACGCCTGAGGAAGAGCCATGAGAAGACTGGCTGCACCAATAGGATAGATGACAATATCAATAAATCGCGCGAGCCTACTTTCGTTCAACGGGAGACCCTTCTCCTTATGCTTTCGTTTGTGGTGATGGCTCGTTGCAACGTGCATATTATTTCGCCTTCACTGCAAGTGCGGCGAGCTTCGCATCCCACTTCGCCACCTGTGCAGGAGTAAGACTTTCGCTGTTTCCTATCTTCGTGACATGCGTTTTAAAACCGGCAAATCCAAGTGTGCCGTGCACCAGCTCATTCATATAGTCGCCAAATGCGATGTACTCAAGAAAGGGCGGCGCATTAAGAAGCGTGACGACGCGTGCAGAGCGTCCCTTCAAAAGACGATCCCATCCAAGCTGCCGCTTCCCGCTCTTGCTCTTGTGATACCGGAAGGCAAACCCCGGAAGCCAAATGCGATCAATAAGACCTTTAAGAAGCGCGGGCATTGAAAGCCACCAGAGTGGGTAGATAAGTACGAAATGAGTAGACCACTTCATATCCTCTTGGAGTTTCAAAAGATCAGGTTCAAGTGCTTGGATTGCTCGGTATCCTTTGTGAAGAATGGGATCAAACTGAAGCTCTCCAAGATTTGTACGACGCACCTCATGTCCTGCATCACGCGCACTCTTTTCATACACATCAGCAAAATGTGAGGAAAGAGTCTCCGAATTCGGATGTCCAAGAAGGATGAGTATGTTCTTTTTCATGCGCGAGAGCGTTCTTCACGATCCTTAAGAATAGTGCGCACGTAATGAAAGATGCCTGCCACCACAAGCGTCAAAATCACGTAGAGCAGGAGAAGTCCCATATAGCTAAGCGGTATATCTCTCCAGGTATGAAGTGCGAGCATCATCCACCATGCAGTGAATGCCGCTGAGGATCCAAGCCACCATGGCACCTGACTGCGTGAGATGAGAAGCCCACACACAATCACCAGGATCGTAAGCGTCTGGATGACCCAGAACGAAGGAGTAAGCACCGTTTGCACGGCGTTTGGAATGTAGTACTCAACAGTAATGAGGGCCACGCCAGAGAGTACGGTGATCATCACTCCCCAACGAAGTGCCCAGAGCGTATGAAGAATATGTTTCTTCTCGCACGTATCAATCTTCCCATCAACCACTGCACGCGTATAAAACATCTCCGCAAAGGTCACTCCTGCAGCCCCCAGTGCGGCACCGAGCGCGTGAACCGTAAGAAGTGCCTCTGCGATAAGTGGCAACATGCTACATCAAGGCCGAAAGTTCATTTCGGTACTTCTTCATAACTTCCATCGTCGCTTTCATCTGACTTTCGCCTCCCTTTTTGGTGCGACGTTCAATTTCATCCCCGATCTTTTTCATCAATTCAGGATCCTTCTCAATGAATTGAATAATCTGATCCTGCTGTGCCTGGGGCACACCCTTCATCTTTGCTTTTGCGACCTGGCGCAGCAAAAAACCTTTAATACTCATACGCACTATAGTATCACATTGAGAAAATGCGCTCTGTGTGGACTACCGAATGGTAGGAGCGTCGCGCATTAAGATGCCACGAAGCGTCTTCACTCCCGAATAAAGTGCCACCATAAACATGAGTGCAAGTGTGCCGATCAAGATACCGTCAGGAAAAAGTGCCTGCTGAGTCTGGAACCGAGAGAGGGCGAGACCGCCAAAGAGAATAAGACAGAATGCAGAGATAAAGATGTTGACCCAGTGAATCCATACTTGAACCGGGTTCGTAAGGCCTGCGGCAACCACGAGGAACATCACCATCATGATGGAACCGAATGAAGAGAACGGAAGACGAATGCCCGTGAATTGCATGGTGAAGAGGATCACCGCTGCAACAACAAACAGAATACGCACTAAGTCACCGTAATAGTGCTTCGGACCAATGTGAGGCGCTGCAGTACGGAATGGAATGTCTTCGCTCATATCTCTTTAGTATCCCACGTAACCTCGTCTTTCGCGCGTCTACTGTGGATTACAGCAGTACCGTTGCTTGTCCTCCAGAGATTTCTGCAACTCCCCCATCGTGAATCGGCACGTGATGCTTCTCTCCGTTCACAGCTTCAATGCGTGCTTCTCCTTCCTTAAGTTCACTCACAAACGGCTCATGTCCTGCAAGCACCGTGAACACTCCTTCGGAACCCGGAAGAGTAACCGAGACTGCTTCACCATCGAAGATGTTCTCTCCGACGCGTGCAACCGTAAGATGAAAGGTCTTAGTCATTATCCAGTTACTTCATCAATGCTTCCCTTCATGTAGAAGGCCTGCTCTGGCTTCTCATCGTGCTTACCTTCCACGATCTCCTTGAAACCACGTACGGTCTCTTCACGAGATACGTAGGCACCAGGGGTACCGGTGAACACTTCTCCCACGAAGAATGGCTGGGAGAGAAAACGCTGAATCTTACGAGCACGAGCCACTACAAGTTTGTCTTCATCAGAAAGCTCTTCAATACCAAGAATGGCAATGATGTCCTGAAGATCCTTGTAGCGCTGGAGCACGAGCTTCACTTTGTTCGCCACTTCGTAGTGCTCTGCACCTACGATCTCAGGGGTAAGCGCTGCTGAAGAAGACGCAAGTGGATCAATCGCTGGGTAGATACCAAGAGACGCAAGCTGACGTGAAAGCGTTACCGTACCATCAAGGTGCGCAAAAGTCGTTGCGGGCGCTGGGTCGGTAAGGTCGTCAGCCGGCACGTACACGGCCTGCACGGAAGTGATAGATCCCTTCTTGGTTGAGGTAATGCGCTCCTGAAGGCGGCCCATTTCTTCTGCAAGTGTTGGCTGGTAGCCCACTGCTGATGGCACACGTCCGAGAAGTGATGACACTTCTGAACCTGCCTGAATGAAACGGAATACGTTGTCCATGAAGAAGAGCACGTCTTTTCCAGACTCATCACGGAAGTATTCTGCCTGAGTAAGACCCGTGAGCGCCACACGTGCACGAGCTCCTGGCACCTCGTTCATCTGACCGAACACGAGTGCAGTCTTTGCAAGCACACCTGAGTCCTTCATTTCATGATAGAGGTCATTACCTTCACGCACACGCTCTCCCACTCCCGCGAACACTGAGTATCCTCCGTGTTCTGTAGCCACGTTGCGGATGAGCTCCTGAATGAGCACGGTCTTTCCCACACCAGCTCCTCCGAAGAGTCCTACCTTTCCTCCCTTAAGGAATGGAATGATGAGGTCAATGGCCTTAATACCGGTCTCAAACACTTCTGCCTTGGTGGTCTGCTCATCAAAAGAGGGCGGCATGCGGTGGATCGGAAGGCGGGGCGTGTCCTTCGCAATGGCTTCCTTGCCATCGATGGTCTCTCCAAGGACGTTGAAGAGGCGTCCGAGCGCATTCACTCCCACGGGAACAGAAATCGGTGCACCCGTCGCGGTTGCGGTCTCACCACGAGAGAGACCGGCAGTGTCAGTCATGGAAATCGTGCGTACACGATCAAGACCAAGGTGACTTGCGACTTCAACCGTGATGCGGCTGTGCTGACCCGCCTTCTCAATGACGAGTGCCTCGCCGATCTGAGGGCGATCTTTCTCAAAATGAATATCTACAACTGGCCCGATAACTTCTGTAATGGTTCCCGTGTTCATGGTGAATAAATTATAACTAAGTTGATAACGCCTCGCGACCGCCCACAATCTCGGACACTTCGCGCGTGATGGCCGCCTGACGCACCTTGTTAAAGAGGCGTGTCAGGTCACGAGCCACCTCTTTCGACTTGTCCGAGGCGGACTTCATGGCGACCATACGTGCAGAGTGTTCTGAGGCTTTCGCCTCAAGAAGCATGTGATAGAGAGAGATTGCAACCAAACGTGGGACAAGCACGCTCATGATTTCACCTTGTGAGGACTCTACTTCATATGAAGAAGGCGCAGCGATGCGATGATCCTCACTCCACTTACCTTTTGCAGGACGAATACTACGCACAAGCTCTTCTACGGATTCAAGGGTAAGCGGAAGAAGCGTGTGGACAGTAGGGATTTGCTCAAAGGTTGATTTGAAATCACTGTAGACACCAACTACCTTGTCGTACTCCTTGTTCACGAATCCTGTAGACAATTCACGAGAAAGTTCCTCCATCACTGAAAGGGGCACATCATCGCGCTTGTTCTCAAAGGACTTCGCAATGGTGAAGCCACGACGTGAGAAGTACTCCATACCTTTCTTACCGTAGGCAAAGATGGTGACACTATCTTTTGGATACTTCGCAGCTTCAAGCGCAGCGGCTTTAATCACACCGCTGTTAAGAGCTCCCGCAAGACCCTTGTCGCTCGTGAGAACTACGATCGCAACCTTATCCACCGGACGAGTCGTCGCGAGCACGTGACCTTTGATATCTCCTGCACCAGACAAACGCGCAAGAATAGAGAGTGCTGCACGTGCATAGGGACGACCCGCAAAGGCAGTTGCCTGCGTCTTACGCATCTTCACTGCAGACACGGCCTCCATCGCGCGAGTCACCGTGTGCATGCGCTTGGTTGCCCCTATTTTTGCTTTGATGTCTTTAAGTGCCACGGTAGTGTTTAGGCGCCCTTGTTGATCTCTACGAACTTCTGAAGTGCGGAACGGAGTTCCTTCTCTAGATCTTCGGTAATCTCCTTCTTCTCACGAATACCGGAAAGTACATTCTTTGCTTCGCGAAGGAAGTACTCCTGCATCTTCTTCTCCATAGCACTGGTTTCGTCAGGAGTGAAGGCATCGAAGTATCCGTTTACTGCTGCGAAGATAATCGCAGACTGCATCTCAAATGGAAGTGGCTGGCCATTGGTCTGTTTAAGCACCTCTGTCAT
The DNA here is from genome assembly GCA_019744845.1 of Patescibacteria group bacterium. Taxonomy (GTDB): domain Bacteria; phylum Patescibacteriota; class Minisyncoccia; order Phycocordibacterales; family Phycocordibacteraceae; genus C7867-001. The sequence goes on from JAIETW010000001.1 coordinate 116,071, forward strand.
ACGGCGTCCACCATCAATACGCTTCTTGGTGTCCTCATCAAGATCTGAAGAGAACTGCATAAAGGCCTCAAGCTCACGGAACTGCGCAAGCTCAAGTTTAATCTTTCCAGACACCTTCTTCATCGCCTTGGTCTGTGCGGCAGAACCCACGCGAGACACCGAGTTACCCGTATCAATCGCAGGACGCATACCCTTGTTAAAGAGATCGGAGAGCAAGAACATCTGACCATCAGTGATAGAAATCACGTTGGTTGGAATGTAGGCAGAGATGTCTCCTTCCTGCGTTTCAATAATAGGAAGCGCAGTGAGTGATCCTCCTCCCTTTTCCTTAGAAAGCTTTGCCGCACGCTCAAGCAAACGGGAGTGCAAGTAGAAGATGTCTCCTGGATATGCTTCGCGACCTGGAGGACGGCGAAGAAGAAGCGACATCTGGCGATATGCCACTGCCTGCTTTGAAAGGTCGTCATAAATTACCAGCGCATCACGACCTGAATCCATGAAGTGTTCGCCAATTGCTGCTCCTGCAAACGGAGCAAGGAATTGAAGTGCGGCTGGTGCTGACGCAGGAGCCGTCACGACAACGGTGTACTCCATGGCACCAAGCTCTGCGAGCTGCGCCACAATCTTTGCAGTCTTTGATTCCTTCTGACCGATCGCCACGTAAATACAGATAGGACGTGACTCTTCAGGCTCTGATTTCTGGTTCAAGATCGCATCAATCGCAACGGTGGTCTTACCCACACCGCGGTCACCGATGATGAGCTCGCGCTGACCACGGCCAATTGGGATCATGGAGTCTATTGCCTTAATACCGGTGTGAAGAGGCACGTTCACAGGCGCACGATCCATCACGCCATATGCTTCGCGCTCAATTGGTACGAACTTCGTTGCCTTGGTAGGACCTTTGCCGTCCACTGCATCACCAAGAGGATTCACGACGCGTCCCACCAATGAATCGCCGACGGGGATGGAAAGAAGTCGGCCGAGACGGCGTACCAGCATGCCTTCATACACTCGGGAGGCATCACCGAGAATTGCAGCACGGACACCATCTTCTTCAAGGTTCAAGATAAGACCGTACACGGGGTCGGCGTCCTTGAGTGCATCTTCAAGACTACGATCAAACGTAGGATCAAAGAGCACCATTTCAGTCATAACTGCCTTATCAAGGCCGTCAATCTCTGCAATACCGTCACCGGTTGCGCGTACGATGCCAGTCTCTTCTGCCCCTGTTGCGGGCGCGAAGTCGGCGATCTCCTTCTCAATTCTCTTGATGATGCTGTCCATAGTGCTTGTAAAAGTAGTAATAAGTTAGACCTTCACGACACGCTGGTAGATGTCGGTGAGGGCACGCTTTCCTGACTGATCCACGAGTACGCCCTTGGAACGTCCTCGCCATCCTGAAAGGAGGGATTCATTCACAATTGCTTTGTCTGCAGTAATTCCGTGAGTCGCCGCTGCAGAAAGTGCCTTCGCAGCATCTTCCTTACGCGCGACCTCTACGGTTGCACCGGTAACAGTGTTGCGGATCTGTGCAACCTTAAGTGAGCGAAGAATTGCAGGAAGAAGTTTGACGCGGCCACGAGCCTTAAGATGCGTCATGAGATTTTTCATGAGCGCGTCCTCCTTCACTCCCTGAGAGAGAAGTCGTTCAAGTGCGGATGCGTATACTTTCTCCATAGTTATTTCTTCTCACCCACTACCTTGGCAGCCGCGAGGACCGCAAGACGTGCAATTTCCTTTTCACTATCACGAAGTGCCTTAGCGGCTGCTTCCTTGGCACGTGCGTCCGCATCACGAGCGATGCTTTCTGCACGAGCTTCTGCTTCCTTCACAATGCGAGTCTTCTCGGCGTTTGCCGTCTCACGTGCAGACGCCACTACTTCAGATGCCTTAGAGTCTGCACCGGCTACAATCTCTGCAGCTTCAGTGTCAGCCCCTGCAAGCTTCTCCGCAGCACGTTCCGCATCATGTACACCCTGAGCAATCTTCTTAGCGCGCTCATCAAGCGTCTTCATGACCGGCTTATAGAGAAGAAGCCAGAGTGCGACAAAGAGTATGCCGAAGTTCACCGCCTGAGCGATGAGGAGCCTCCAATCTATGCCGAATGCGTGAAGAAGCGCGTCCATAGAAGGTTACTTATCCGACGAAGCGGATGATGAAGGAGACCACGAGCGCAAGAATACCGAGCGCCTCAGCAAACACGATTGCAAGAATCATGTTCGTGACGATCTTACCCGATGCTTCTGGGTTGCGTCCGATTGCTTCCATTGCCTTTCCTCCGATCATACCGATACCAATAGCAGGGCCGAACACACCGAGGCCTGCGGCGATTGCCATTGCGATCAACTGTGCAGATTCCATTTCCATATACTGTTGTTTACGTTTTTATAATTGCTCCATCCCGGAGCCGCATGGAGAAAAGGCTAGTGCGCCTCGTCCCCGTGCGGTTCCATGATTGCAAGCTTGATGAAGAACAGCGTCAACATGGCGAACACCACGGCTTGAATGAATCCGACGAATACCTCAAAGGCAATCAACGGAATCGGAGCCAGGTATGCCACGAAGAACATTGCCACGATAATCATGACCTCTCCTGCGAACACGTTTCCGAAGAGACGGAAGGAGAAGGAGATCAAACGACCGACGTTTGATACGAGCTCAATCAAGCCCACGGCGAAATCCACCGGTGACCTGAAGTTAACATATTTCCCTGCGTACTTGAAAAAACCAAGCACCGTCGCACCGGTAATTTCAATCGTAAGAAAGGAAATAAAGGCCAGTGCAAGAGTCATGTTTAAGTCTGCAGACGGTGGACGGAGGAAAGGAATGTCGTTAAAAAGAATAGAACCAACACCTGGAAGAAATGCGAGCTCGTTTGCAACCAATACAAAAAGGAAGATGGTCATGATGAGCGGGAAGAACTTGCGGGCGAGCTTCTCGCTCTCAAGGGTCTCGGCCATGTAGTCAAGAACGCCCTGGAAGAGCATCTCAATACCTGCCTGAAGCTTCCCCGGCACCATCGCAATCTGACGGCGGAAGAGGATGGCAAAGACAATCATGAGCGCCATAACCATCCAGGTCATGATGAGTGAGTTCGTGATTGGGAACCCCCAGACAGAGAAAAGCTCCTCTGCCTTAAGGACTACGTGAATACCGCTGCCATGCTCAGCAGCAGCTTGTCCCGCATGTTCCGGTGCGCTTGCCATATGTACAAAAAGACCCCACGTGGGTTATGGGGTCATACTAGCAAGGGACTCCTGATACCGCTAGGGTGTGGAAAGCCTCCTCTATACCGAAGCTACAGACCATCCTAGACGTCCCACGACCCTCTCGGCAATTGACTGAAGATGATTGTAATGTGGTGCCATTTTGATCTTTGTAAATAAAAAGTGAGCAACCTTTACCTTGTCATATTTAATTGGTGAGCGTGCCATCAAGTCGTGTACGAGATCTTCATACCGTGATGAAGAGGTATCATTTTCACCCACTCCAAGGGCGAGGGTGTAGAGCATAAGCTGCGCAACTTCAAGTTCCTTACCGAACTCACCGAGCTTCAAGTCAAAATCAATGTGAACCACTCCCTTGTCCGCATCAATCAAAATATTGTCCGGCCAACGATCGCCGTAGACGATTCCTTGTGAATGCGCATTCGCCAGATCCATGAATAACTCCTGTATACGAGGAGTCGCTTCCTCCAAAGAAGCCTTTCGCAGAAAGAGCGTCATCGTTTCCGAGTTCTCAAGGTATGGAAATACAACACTTCCATCCTCAAGTAGAGCAGGTTCAAGTACTCTGAGTTGTTTTTGAAAGGCATCTTTACCAAACTGCACACGTTCTTCCGTAGTGCGAGGGGCCATCTGATCTACTTCGTATCCCCACTGACTACAGTTAAATTCTATGACTTCTCTCGTCTGATCCTTATCCTGGAGTACTTCCCGAAGCATCAGCACACCATCGGGAGCACGCCACACATAGAGATTCTTAAGCTTGCCACTAAGCGTATGGCGCGGCTCTGGTGTATGTCCTGGCAGAAGTTTCTCTGGGTTTACGTCCGACATTAGAGATAACTGTATACTATTCCTTATGGAATTAACAACGCGCGCAGCGATAGATATTGCGACCGAGGCAGGCCGAATGCTCAAAGAGATGGGGTATGTTCCCCATGATTCTTCACGGAAAGAAGCTCTTGTGCATGCCGATATCGTCACGGCCCACGATATTGCCATAGAGACTTATATTCTGAATGAGATTCGTACCCGATTCCCTACGCACGCCATCTTGTCGGAAGAAACACAGAGTACGACCGACCCTAAGACTTCTCCTCATGTATGGATTGTGGATCCCATAGACGGAACTATTTCCTTTGCCAGCGGACTTCCGTTGTACTCAGTCTCCATTTCGTATTTTGAGAATCAGAAACCAAGGTCATCCGCCCTCTATCTCGCGTCCACCAATGAAGTGCTCTGGTGTGAGACTGGCGGTGGTGCATACGTGGGAGATACAAACATTCACGTGCGGGATCTCCCTCCAGAAGAAGCAGTTATCGCTCTAGATCATGGAGTAAGAACCAGAGAAATAACCATGAAGGAACTTGCACCCAATATTTCTCTCGGGATTCGCGCACTTCTTATGACACCTGGAGAAGCGGGCAATATTGGTCTTGTGGCACGAGGAAATATCCAAGGACTCCTTTGCTCCCATCCTCAAGTTTGGGACTTCGCCGCAGGCATGCACATTGCGCTTGAGGCAGGCGCCGTCGTCACCGACTATGCAGGAAATGCATACGATGACTGGTTCGCACGAAAGGGACACATCATCTGCACAAAGAGTGTGCTTCCCTATCTTCTCTCACACACAAAGAAGGTCGCGCATCACTACACTTAGGTGAGGTGAATGATCGGCTTGATAGGCATCTCCACTTCTCCACGAGCAGTCTTCACTGTCTTGGTGAGGAGTCCATTACTTTGGAGCCACTGTTCAATGTCTTTGGCTCCTGCCTCATCAAGTGAAATGTCATAGAGACCAGAGTACGAAAGATAGGAATCAATAATATTCACACGTTCCGTCACAAAATACTCAAGAAGAGCTAGTGCTGAAAACTCCGCATGGGGTGCACCTCCGTACGGGAATCGCTCACGATATCGTGTAGATGCTGCTGGGTGAGGAGCAAGTTCAGACACTTCTGCAGTCCACCATATAAGCGTGCCACGATCTTTCACATATGGTTCTAGAATTTCTTTTGGAATAGGGACGGTCGGCATCACCACCTCTGCCTGCGATGAATTGAAGTGTGCCATGACCGCAGACGGCAATGCACTCATGTCCACGCCATCCGTACACAACGTCTGTACATGCTCTGGAGAAATAGTTCTAATGCTCTCAAGTTTATCATCGTATTTACCGACAACGAGTATCCGTGCATCTGGTGCATGCACTTGAAGAAACGCCACCGTATTGAGCGCACTTGAACCATCCCCAAATATCAAGACGGTCTGGGGTTTCTCTCCGCTGTGTAGCATCGTACCAAATGCATCAAAAACACATCCCAGGGGCTCAACGAGTGTGAGCAATTTTCCTCGGGTACGAATATCGGTTTCCACAAATGCACTGAGATTCTTGGGGACCGGCGTGAGACCAGAGAGAGGGACACGAATCGTACCTGCCACTGCGGTGCCAATAAACTCAGTATGTCCCACCGTCCCTTTTGCAAGATGTCCGCCATCCTGAGTACGATCACACTGATGTGGCCATCCCGTATCGGGATTGAGCGTATCTGCACGTGAGTGGTCACTGCATACATACGCAGGATTACGAACCGCAAGTCGTCCTGGTTCTAAATTCTCTTGAAGAGTTACGTTGATTATTTGTTTGGCAAAACCAAGCACTCCGTCAGTAAGCGCTGGGACAAACTGAAGAAGCGGAATACGAGGCGCAGTGGGATCAAACTGTACTGCCTGTATGCGGCAGAATCCCTCATGGAACATAGAACGAAGCATTACCCTCTGTGCGTCTAGAATGTGCTCTTCAGGAATTCCTGCCTCGCGATTGCGGGCAAAGTAATACTCTTGCTTGGATAAGTTTAAAAGGTCTGTTTCAAAGCGAGAAGGAGTCTCTGGAGCTCGTCGTCCGTAGTAATAAAACTCACTCGCACAGGCTCCTGCTTGGATCTGAGTCACCTCAGCATATCCCTGGGGAATCTGTTCGTCGTACACAAGGGCACCTTCTGTACACGTGACATGCGGAATGCCGCTCTCATCTGCATCCGCATGTAAATATCTCACTGCTTCTCGTTTGGCTTGAGACATGCGTGGGGGTGAAGATTGGTGGACCATACCGGACTCGAACCGGTCACCTCATCCATGCCATGGATGCGCTCTACCAGATGAGCTAATGGCCCTTAGAGAGTCACTCTACTGTTTTTTCTTGAGCGCCTCAAGGTCCTCAAGAACTCGCTTCACATCCATGGTGAGCTGTTCAAGCGTTGCGACATTCGCAGTGGTCTGCGCCTCTGCCTTTTCCTCTTCCGTCATTTCCTCCACATCCTCTTGAATCTCATCAATGTCTTCATTGATCTCCTCAATATCTTCCTGAATCTCATCCACATCCTCTCCGAGCTCTTCCACGTCTTCTTGAATTTCATCAATGTCCTCCTCCACCTCACGGAGAGACTCAGTGTTTCGGTTCACCGTCATCTGGATAAGGATGGCGAGGTATATGGCCTCAAGGGAGACCACGGTCGTAACCACGAGAAGCACTATCTCCCATGAAGCAATGCCGAAGACACCAAGAGAGAATGCGATAGCAAACGCAATGGTGTGTGCGATCAGAGAAGCCACTGAACCAATAGCTCGGGTAAGACGTTCAACAGGAGTTGGTGCGTGTGGGAGTTTCATACCGCAGTAAGAAGTTGACCTTAGTATACTTCCTTAAATGATTCAACCTGCTATTCTCCACGACTATCGGGCCGTAGTATACCGGTAGTACGTACGCTTCGGGTGCGTGAAGACCGGGTTCGATTCCCGGCGGCCCGACACTTTTATCCAAACAAGAGCGCTTCAAGCGCTTTTCTTTTTTCGGGGTCGTACTTTGCCTCAAGTAAATCTACGGAAATCTCTTTTCCTTGGAAATCAGGGTGTCGCATGAGTTCAATGACTTCATCAAGGGTAACTTCACGCATCGTGATGCGCTCCCCCGCATCCAAGTGCGGCTCAGTTACCTTCTCTACCCCACGACCGATGAATACGTAATAGGCCCAATCAAGCTTAGACACTGGTTGGTACCCCTTCCATAGCACAAGCTCTTTCGCTTCGTATCCTGTTTCCTCAAGAAGTTCACGGCGTGCAGCAGTCTCTGGATCTTCACCTTCATCTACACGGCCTCCAGGGATGGTGAGGACCGCATCTCGTCCTGGCTGCTCGTCGGTGATAAGGAGAATCTTCTTCTCAGCAGTCGTGGCAACGATTGAAACTGTGTCTGGGCGTCGTAGCTTCTCAAAGGTAGCGGTCGTACCGTCAAAAAGTTCCTGTTCCCACTGATACACATCAAACATGACGCCCGTGAAGACCTTCTTCGCATTATCTGGAATCTTCTGGTGTCCTCCGGGGCGCTGAATCATTCCCTACAGCGTAGCATTTAGAGAGTGCCTTTGGTATGTTTCTTCTCATGGGCGATTAGCTCAGCTGGTTAGAGCGTTCGCCTCACACGCGAAAGGTCACAGGTTCGAATCCTGTATCGCCCACTATCGCGCAGTCAGCGCCCTTGACGTATTTTCAAGATAGGGGATGCTGTACGGATACAGCTAATAACTAAGACGAATCACATGCCAAACGCAGCACTTTCTAAGCCAATGACCCTCTCTGCCGAACTACAGGCAGTTGTCGGTGCAGGTCCTATGCCTCGTTCTGAAGTTACTAAGAAGATCTGGGAGTACATCAAGAAGAATGACCTCCAGAATCCTAAGAACAAGCGCAACATCCTTGCGGATGACAAGCTTAAGGCTCTTTTCGGAGGTAAGGCAGAAGTCACCATGTTTGAGATGACGAAGCTCGTCTCTCCACACATGTCCTAAGCCTAGCGCTTACGGAAGGAACGAATCCGCCTCAAGGGCGGATTTTTCTTACCTCCCATGCGAGCTACTTTTTCTTTCCGTTTCCAAGCACGTACTTAAACACAATGGCTCCGTCTATAAGGAGACCCACAAGACCAATGAACGCGAGGAGTGCGATGGTCCAATCCGGTACGGGAACTTCGGTGAGATATGCCCACAGTGCAAACGCGAGAATGTACGTGAAGGAAAGGATTCCTAGTACATCAAAGTGTTCGGGTCGCATAAGGAAAGTATACGCGAAAAGCGCCTTTGTGGCGCTTTTCTTAACAAGTGGACCGTACAGGATTCGAACCTGCGACCCCCTCATTGCAAATGAGGTGCTCTACCAACTGAGCTAACGGCCCGTGAGGGGGACTATACCACACCCCTTTTATTTTTCTAATAGGTCTATCTTGGCAGCGAGGATAAAGTCATTCTCAGAAAGACCTTTTACGGCATGGGTCGTGAGGTGCACCCCTACCTTACCCCAGGAGACGGTGAGATCAGGATGGTGACCCTCTTCTTCTGCTATATCTCCTATACGATTCGCAAAGGCCATGGCCTCCTTGAAGTTCTTAAAGGTAAAGTTGCGTGTAATGGACTTCGCGTCCTCTGAGAGAGTCCAGGATGGGGTGTGGGTTAAAAAGGCTTCTGCATCTCGCTTCGTAAGCGAAGGAATTCCTCCTTCGCAGGCAACGCATTTCTTTTGTGCAAGGTCCGTCATATTTTCTTCTTAATCGCGAGATGCACGAGGTGAGTAAGAAAGTCTTCAAACTTTACCCCAACCGCCGCAAGTGCTTTTGGCATAAGTGATTGCTCGGTCATACCTGGAAGCGTGTTGGTTTCCAAGTAGTAGATACCACGAGGAGAAACAATAAAGTCTGAGCGAGAGTAGTGACGAAGTCCAAGAGCTTTGTGTATCTCTTTCGCAGCACGCATGAGCTCTTTGGTCACCTCTTTTGGGAATGGTCCTGGGCAAATCTCACGCGTCTCTCCTCCGTACTTTGCGGCATAGGAGAAGAATTGCTCTGAGGGTGGTGGAATAATCTCAATGGGAGGAAGCACATAGTGCTCCTCATCTCGTAGTCCTTCTACCACCCCAACCGTCGCCTCACGTCCCTGAATACGCTCTTCAATGAGCACTCCTGCACCTGCATTGAGAATGGCAGTCGCTGCTTCCACAAGCGGATCGTACCCATGGGTGAGCGCCATACCCACTGAAGAACCAGCTGCAACTGGCTTCACAATCACAGGCTGCAAGAAGGTCTGCACCACCTCATGTGCAATACGTTCCAAATCTTCTGCCTTCTCTACCAAATGATAGCGCGGAGTAAGAAGCTCAATATCTAGCGCATGCTGCTTTGCCAGCACTTTATGCATTGCAAGGTATGAGGAAAGGGAATTGGAGCCGGTATATGGGACACCAAAGCGTTCTAGAAGCTTCTGTACTTCCCCATCCTCTCCATATTCACCATGGAGACCAATGACGATAGCATCTACATTCCGGAGCACCCGCTCAGGAGACACAGGAATACCGCGCTCATGCCAGACACCCTGTCTGTCTATGAAAATATCGCGCGCGGTAAAGCGATCAGCGGGAAGATTCTTAAGGATAGCGGCACCCGTCTTAAGTGAGACGTCGTGTTCTGAGGAAGGTCCTCCACGCAATACGCCAACGACGGTGCCATGCATACACAAGAGTATACCTTATGACTTTGGCCTCAGGTTTCTCCTCCGAGCCAATCTATGCCTTCCGAGAGCGAATCTATGTGCCTCCGAGTTTGCAAGTACTGCGTCCGCGTCTGATATGCCTGCCCGAAGGGAGCCCATAACCTCTCGTGGACGATGCTTCTCATCTTTTACAACCGCAACCACTGGAATACCCACTCCTGCTTCCTTAAGCACTTCCTCCGCAGCTTTCTTATGCGTCTTTCCTCCGTCTATAACGATTACTTTGGGCATCTGCCACTCAGGATGTCCCAACCGACGATTCAATATCTCTTTTAGAGAAGCAATATCATCATTGAGAGACTTCCCTCCATATCCACGAATTCTGAAGGTGCGGTAGTCACGCTTCACGGACAAACCGTTCTCTACCACCGTCATGACGCCTATCGCATCGGTACCTGAGATATGTGCCGTGTCATATGCCTCTATGCGTGGGCCTTCTACCTCTTTGTCCCGATCCTCACGAATCAATGACACGTCTTGTACATGATCTAAAGAGAAGAGCTGTCTCCGGATAGTGGCCGCATCTTCAAACCGTTCTTCCTTTGCGGCAAGACGCATTTCCTTCTCTAGCGTTGCTTTCAAGGTTTTTACTCGTCCTGAAAGGAAAAGAGAGACGTTACGAATAGAGCGAAGGTACTCCTTTCGGTCCATGCCACTAGGGTAGTGCCCAATTTGGCGATTAAACTCTACCTTTGCCTTTATGTGCTTATTTCCCTCACCTACCGGTCGCTCCGTGTCATAGAACGGGAAAATACGGCGTATAAGGCGCAATGCCTCACGTAGCTGGTATCCAGAGGTGAATGGACCATGGGTAGCTTTGAGCTTCACGCTCCCACTTTCCATGTGATCAAAATCTATGTCCTTGCCTCGTATCGCAAGAACGCGAGGAATCTCTTCATCAGTTATCACTGCATACAAAAAGCTCTTATCATCTTTCCCCATCGCGTTCCCTGAAGGATGGTATTCACGAATGAGCGCTGCTTCTCGCACCAACGCCTCAAGTACTGTGGGTGTCGTCTCGTATGACACGTGATCCGCCTTCGTCACCACATCCACCACCCGTGGGCCGCGAGTCGCAATCAAGTCATCATCAAAGTATGAGCGTACCCGATCGCGCAAGGAACTTGCCTTGCCGACATACAACACTTTCTTTGCACGACCTTTGCCAACAGTAAAAAGATACACGCCAGGAAGTTCAGGAAGATCTAGTTCTTTAAGGAGTGCGCGTTCCATTACTTCTTCTTACGCTTTCGTAGCGCTTTTGCAAGATACATTCCGGTATGCGACTTCTCTACCTCGGCAACTTCTTCTGGTGTTCCTTTAGCCACTACTTTTCCGCCACCCGCACCTCCTTCAGGACCAAAGTCTATGACGTAGTCAGAGCTCATAATGAGATCTAGGTTGTGTTCAATCACGACGACCGTGTTTCCACGACGCACGAGCTCCTGAAGAATCTCAATCAACTTACGCACATCTTCGTAGTGAAGTCCTACCGTTGGCTCATCAAGAAGATACAGTGTCTTCATGGTAATAGGACGATAGAGCTCAGATGCAATCTTCACTCGCTGTGCCTCTCCTCCTGAAAGAGTTGTGGCACTCTGCCCAAGCGTCAAATACTCAAGGCCAGTGGAGTTCAAGGTAGTCAACCGATCATTGATAGATGGTATGTCTTTGAAGAACTTCTCTGCATCCTCTACAGTCATCTCAAGTACTTCAAAGATGTTCTTGCCACGGTACGTCACTTCAAGCGTCTCTTTCATAAAGCGCTTACCGTTACAGACGTCGCAGGTAACATACACCGTCGGAAGGAAGTGCATCTCAACCGCAATCATGCCGTTACCCTGACAGGCTTCACAGCGTCCTCCTGCGACGTTGAACGAGAAGCGTCCTGGCTTCCAGCCACGCGCACGTGCTTCTGGCGTTGCTGCAAAGAGGTCACGAATATGTGTCCATGCACCGGTGTAGGTTGCGGGGTTTGATCGCGGCGTGCGACCAATTGGTGACTGATCAATCAATACCGTACGACCGACGTACTCAGTGCCGGTGATAGAGGCGATATGAGAGGGCTTTGCCTGACGACGGGCAAGATTGTTTGCAACGTTCTTATGCAAAATGTCGTACAGGAAGGTGGACTTTCCAGATCCTGAGACACCCGTGATTGCGACCAATTTTCCAAGTGGCACATCCACATTCTGATTCTTAAGGTTATGCAGTGTTGCACCACGAACTTTTATCGCACCCTTCTCACTAGTGCGGCGCTCTTCTGGTACTTCAATCTCCTTCTCCCCGCGAAGATACGAGAGAGTAACGGAACCAGAATCATTCTTTGGCGCCGTCAAAAGCTCATCAAGCCATCCTGACACCACCACCCTACCACCGTGCGTTCCCGCGCCAGGACCAATATCTACGATGTAATCAGAGGCGTAGATCGTATCTTCATCGTGTTCAACCACGAGAATAGTGTTCCCGAGCTTCTTAAGCGAGAGGAGTGTTTGTATAAGACGATCATTGTCGCGCTGGTGGAGACCAATCGTTGGCTCATCAAGCACGTAAAGCGCGCCCACAAGTCCCGTACCGAGCTGTGAGGCAAGGCGAATACGCTGTGCCTCTCCTCCAGAGAGCGTTGCTGCAGAGCGATTCAAGGTGAGGTAATCAAGGCCGACGTTCAGCATGAACTCAAGTCGGCTCGTGATCTCCCGTACGATTGGCTTTGCAATCTCTGCACGCATCTCAGAAAGCTTGAGCGCATCCATGAACTCTTTTGCATCCTTAATAGACATGGAAGTGAAGTCCACGACATTGATACCAAGTCCCTTCTCATTCTTTCGGGTCAAATATACGCGAAGGGCTTCAGGACGAAGACGCTTTCCTTCACAGACGGGACAGACGGCATCTGAGAACAATGACTCAGTACCAAGACCATTACACTCAGGACAGGCACCATACGGACTGTTAAACGAGAAAAGACGAGGCTCCACTTCTGGGAATGACGCACCATCTTCTGGACAGATGAATCTTGCAGAGAGTGTTTCTACGCTTCCATCTGCGTGTCCGATCTTTACGAGTCCATCTGCTTCCTTAAGCGCAAGTTCAAGTGCTTCAGAAAGGCGTTCACGAGCCGCATCAGGACTCTTCACAAACTCAGAGACAAAGATGCTATCTACGATGGCATCAATATCGTGTCGCTTATTACGATCTAGAATTGCTTTCTCACGAAGTGACTGAGTTTTCCCATCAATCACCACACGCTCATATCCTTTTCCAAGAAGATCGTAGAGCATTTGGTAATACTCACCCTTACGACCAACCACCACAGGGGCATAGATAACCACCTGACTGCGGTCAAGCGTGACACCCATTACTTCTTCACCCTTCCCGCCAGTCTTTGCGGCAACGCGAGACATGATAAGACCGATCATTTCCTCCTTAGAAAGCTTCTCAATTGGCACGTCGTGATGAATACAGTACGGCTGTCCTGCGCGTGCATAGAGCACACGAAGATAGTCGTAAATCTCTGTGACGGTCGCGACCGTAGAGCGTGGGTTATTTGAACGACTCTTTTGATCAATAGAAATAGCAGGAGACAGACCTGTGATTTCATCCACGTCTGGCTTCTGCATCTGATTCAAGAACTGACGTGCGTAGGCAGAGAGAGACTCCACGTAGCGACGCTGTCCTTCTGCGAAAATAGTGTCAAAGGCAAGAGAGGACTTTCCAGATCCTGAAAGACCGGTAAGTACGGTCATAGTGCCTCTCGGCATCTTTACCGAGACATTCTTAAGATTATGGGTACGAGCACCTTTAACGTGAATCCAGTCTTCACCAGTAAACTGCTCGTGTTCCTGCTTCTTCTTTGGTGCCATGGTATGGAAAGCCCTGTCCGTGGTGGGACAGGTACGGATAGGATTATACCATTTCCCCTTATTTGATACCTACTGCGTTCTTCTCCCAAGGAGGAACGTCAGGATCATAGTAATCCCACCCAATGCCAAAGAAGCCAGTGGGGATGAAGAGACGAAATTGTGGACCCTTTAGATCAAGCTCTACACCAAGTGCGAGATAGTGTAATCCGTGGAATTTAAAGAACGCAACAAACTTTCGGTTTTGAATATTATTGCTCATTTTTACGTTCAAACAGAAGATCATCAGGAAGACGGAACAATCCTTCATCATTCTCTTTCTGCTCCATAAAGTGCGCAATGAAGCCCACTGCGCGAGGAATCACAAAGAGTGCATTAAAGAACTCTGCATCAATGAGCTCCTGAATCTCCTTCTCGCCGTATCCTTCGCATTCAATAAGAATGTCTTGCATAAGAGCTGCAATGACGCCGTCTACGTTAAGAATCAAAGATCCGTTCTTACCCGTCGTTACCTTCTCAATTGAGCGTGCAAAGTCGTAGTGCGGGTGGGTCTGGAGTAACTCTGCAAAAGATGAAAGCGCAGCCACACGAGGATCAGGAATACCCACACGATACTTACGATGCCCAATACCAGAGATTACCTTTCCTCCCTTCGTTGCTGACTCCACAAAATCAGCTGCAGATTGACCAGAGGCAAGTCCTGCGCGCCAGGTGCGTGCCGCTTCATTAATAGCACCCCCAAAACGTGGACCAATGGTAAGGAGTCCTGAAGTGAGCGAGGACACGAGATCTTTTCCTGCACGTGCCGTCACCATCGTATTCACGGCACCAGAGACATGTCCTCCGTGATCAATCAGGAGCGTAAAGATTGCTTCCGCAAATGCCTTCGTAACAGGAGATGAGGCAGGCTTTCCGAGGAGCGCAGCAATGACCGCGCTTCCGAACGGACCTTCCTGTGCAACGAGCTTTCCACCCTCTACAAAGACGGGGACGGATTCAAGATCAGTCACGTGACGAGTAGAGAGAATGCTTTTCTGGCGAGTCATAAGTGGTTGTATATCGCTCATCGTATCACTGAAATCATTCCCCGGAAGGGTCTTCAACGCTTCAAGAAACTCTGGGAAGGTGTCGGGCGCAATCACACCAACTCCTCTGAGTGCTTCACGTTTTGCACGTGCGCTCTCATCTTTATGCGCCACCAATGCCTTGGCGTGCCCAAACTGCATGTGTTCATCAAATGCTTCGTCCACGATGCCTGCAATGTATGCAACGACGGGCTTGGTAAGCTTCTTCTCTTTTATCATCTCCACAATTTCATACTCATCTACCCCACCAAGCTCTCCGAAGTACACCACACCCTTTGTGGCAGAATCTGTCTCTGCCAAAGAAAGCACATCACCAAGTGAAGAGACAGGGAATCTGTCTCCGCCGATACAGTATGAGAAGGAAAGTCGCTTCCCCGCGTTTGCGACCGCACGGATGAGCTCGCTTGTCATACCACCTGAGGTCGCGACGACTGCAACAGAGCCAGGAGTTGCAAGCTTACTTGCTTCTATCTGCATTGGATCTACTCCCCCAATGGCGCCAAGCTTCAAGTGTCCTGGCACAAGAATGCCGACACCTGATGGTCCTGCCACAAGCTTCCTTCCTCCGTACTTTTCTATAAGCGTGGTTGCATGCACTTCTGGTACGTTTTCCGCAAAAAGATGTGCCCCAAGTGCGTCTGGGAACGCGTCAAAGAATGCAGTCGTCGTCTCGTATGCCCTGCGTCCTGATTGCGCATTAAACAAGAACCGCACCTGTGATTTTAAAGAATCAGGCAGGGAAGTGAAATTCGGATAGCAGGGGATAAGAATCTCCTTTGTTCCAAAGAAATACTTCTGTGCCTTACGTGCCCCAGTGATAATTGCAAGCACTGAACGCTTCTGTCCTGAGAGATAATCAAAATCCAAGATGGACTGCACAATCCCTGGATGGTTTCCAGCCACTACTATGCCCCGCTCGCCTTTTCGTATGAGATCAAGAGTACTCATGGTGCAACAAAGTGAATGGCATCGTCTACCGCGCTTGTAATAACGGCATCTGAGCCATGTACTGACCCAAGAAGCGCCTCTGTCTCTAGAAACGCTTTCATGTCTGTAAGTCCCTTCGCCTCATTTGGTCCTCCACGACGAATAAAGATCTTTACTCCTTGTGTCCTAAGTTCATGAGCTACTTCAGAAAGTGCATCTCTAATACCCGCGAAGGTTTTTGCCACATCCGTAAAATTTGCGACCCCTCCTGCAATCACGAGCGCCTTCTTCTTTGCCGTAGACGAGAGCATCAGTGCGAGTACTTCTTTCGCATAAAGATAGGTTTCTTCGCGTGTTGGTCCCCCACTATATTCTCCGTAGTTTCCTATCGCCTCTCCTTGCCCTTGAAGTGCGGCCTCGTCAGCAATGACGATGGAACCTCCTCCCCCCGAAAGAAGAAAGAACAGCGAACCGTTTTCATTCAGTACTGAAAGTTTCAATGACGCTGGCGTCGTCTTCTGAAGTGTCGCCACTTTCTCCTCTGCCTCGTGTGCACTGCGACCTTCTACGACATCATCCTCCGTCCATGCACCACGCACAAAGAATTCTCCGGCACTGTCTACCAACACCGCTGCATCAAGAAGGTGTACCTGACTTCCGAGGATGACGAGTGGATTGATCTCAAGAAATGCGAAGTGCATCTTTGAGAACGTCTCAAGAAGGTGCGCAAGGAATGATTCAGGGATTCCAGTCTTCTCTGCAATCTCTTTAAGAGAGGTGTCGCTACTAATTATATAGCTTTGCACCTTTTCTGGATGTTCTTCAATCTCTATGCCTCCTTCTTTTGCATGCAGAAGGCGAATCCCGTCACGTACTCGCTCAAGAGAGAGATACTGCTCTTCAGAGCTCTCATGTGGAAGAAAAGGTTCAGCAATAAAGCGGGTAAAACCCTTCTGGCTCCATTCTGATAGTGCAGGGGGAATCTCTCTCGAAGAGACTTTCACCTTTACCAATCCCTGCTTCATGCGCTTCTTCACTCCCTGATCCACTTTCACCACCCAGGTACCCTCTGCTGTAGTATCGCCGACACCTAGAGCCACGCCTGTATATGCATCCCCAAGGATGAGGCTCTTTGCTTTATGTTCGGTAAGTTTGACGCGTGGCATATCTATTGTTCAGCCATAGTAACGCGTCCCTTGTCTGTTTCAGACACAATTGAAAGGCCAAGTGCTTCTGATAGACGGATACTTGCAGGATTGCTGCGATCCGTGATGGCCCAGATTTTTGCGTGCGGATAGTGCTTCTTGTATTCTTGTATTACCAGCTTCGCGAAGCCTTTCATAAGTCCCGTACCGCGATATTCAGGGTATGAACGGAATGAAATGGTGTGCCAGTTCCCTGACTCAAGTTTCTTTTCATATTGCTCCTGTTCCTCTGGAGAAAGGTGTTTCTTAGAATCAAGTCCAAGTGGCTTCGGACCAAGCCAGGCAATGGCCGCAAGCTTTCCATTCTCTGGATCAACCAGTGCGAAGGGAGTGCGCTCCTTGGCGTACCAGGACTCATACGATCCTTCGCCAAAGCGAGTGAAGTCAGAACTATTGTTCTGAAGCTCTGAGTCCTCCTGGTTTAGAGAGTACGCCTTAAGCTGTGCGACCAGCTCTTCTCCAAGGCCTATTACTGCAGTAAAGGCTTTGCCGTCCCTGCTTTCCAGGGGGCCAATCTCCTTCTGCTCGTAGAGGGGAAGCGGGAGTGCCATAAAGAGTACGGTATCAGGCGAAGCTGATTTGTCTATGAAAACCAGGGAAGTCGGCTTAACGTTTCCTCCTGCCTTTCTTACCCCGCTCCTTGGGATCCGCCTTCCCTTCAAGCACGTATATCTCATCACGGATGACCGCCGCAGTCTCAAAGTCTAGTGCCTCTACGGCATCAGCCATCTGCTGCCTCTTATCGGCAATAAACGACTTCGGATCCTCCTTATAGAGCTGTGCATCAAGCGTGAGCATGTCTTCCACTGTCCGCTGGTGTTCGGTACGCATAGACGCCGCAATGTCCCTGATCTCTTTGCGGATGGTCGCAGGGGTAATGTTGTGCTCCTTGTTGTAGGCAAGCTGAATGTCACGACGACGATTGGTTTCCCCAATGGCACGTTCCAGAGAACCGGTCATAACGTCTGCATAGAGAATCACCCGTCCAAGCACGTTACGCGCCGCGCGTCCGATGGTTTGAATGAGGGAGGTCTCACTGCGAAGGAATCCTTCCTTATCGGCATCAAGAATACCGACAAGCTCCACCTCAGGAAGATCAAGGCCTTCACGAAGCAGGTTCACTCCCACCAAAATATCAAACTCCCCTTTACGGAAATCAGTAAGAATCTGAATACGGTCAATGGTCTTAATGTCACTATGCAGGTACTCCGCCTTGATCTTGCGCTCGCGAAGGAACTCAGAAAGATCTTCTGCCATTTGTTTGGTAAGCGTCGTCGCAAGTGCACGTCCCCCACGCTTAATGACAATCTCTGACTCCTCTATAAAGTCAGCGACCTGGCCACGGAAGGCTCCCGTCTCTACGATAGGACGCACGACAAGTTCTGGATCCACAAGACCAGTCGGACGAATGATTTGCTCCACAATCTGACCCTCTGGCGCCACACTATGCTGCCGCTCGTAGGTACTTGGGGTCGCAGAAGTGTAGATCACCTGACCGACACGCGTCGCAAACTCGTCAAAAGTAAGCGGACGGTTATCACGTGCTGAAGGAAGTCGGAAGCCGTGTTCAATAAGCGTATCCTTGCGAGAACGATCTCCCGCAAACATGCCTCCAATCTGTGGCACGGTAACGTGCGACTCATCAATAATGGTAAGGAAGTCTGCACTCCCATCCTTTTTGTGCGGGAAATAAGAGAGGAGCGTATGGGGTGGCTCTCCAGGGGCACGACCATCAAAGTGCCGTGAGTAGTTTTCAATACCCGTGGTGTAGCCAAGCTCACGAATAAGCGCGATGTCATGGAGCGTGCGACGCTTAATACGCTCTGCTTCAAGCAACTTCTCTTCTCGCTTAAACTTCTCCACCTGTTCATCAAGCTCACGACGAATATCCTCAAGAGCTCTCGTTCGCTCCTCCTCGTTACTCACGAAGTGTTTAGCAGGGAAGACAAACAGCGTTTCCACTTCTCCAGTCTTTGCGCGAGAAATAGGATCAAGACACTCAATACGTGCGATAACAGAGCCGTCAAAGGTGACTCGGTAGATAGCACGTTCGTTGACCGGCATGAGCTCAATCGCGTTCCCCACTGCGCGAATTTCTCCTGGATTAAGATCCGCATTGGTGCGCTCAAAATAAATACCAACAAACTTACGTATAAGTGCAGAGCGGTTTTCCTCTGCCCCACGTGCAAGCTTCACATGCACCTTCTCGTATTCTTCAGGAGATCCAAGACCGTAGATGGCAGACACTGAGGCAACGATAATGACATCCTTACGAGTCAGAAGTGCCTGGGTAGCCGCATGCCGAAGGCGATCAATTTCTGCATTGATCTGTGCTTCTTTCTCAATATACGTATCTGAGTGTGCGATATACGCCTCAGGCTGATAGTAGTCGTAGTAAGAAACGAAGTAGTGTACCGCATTCTTTGGAAAGAATTCTTTATATTCCTGGGCGAGCTGGGCAGCGAGGGTCTTATTGTGTGCGAGTACCAGTGTGGGCTTGTCGTTCGCTGCAATCACATTGGCAGCCGTATAGGTCTTTCCGGTACCTGTAGCACCAAGAAGTGTCTGGTGCGCATAGCCTTTCTTAAGGCCTGCAATGAGGCCTTCTATAGCCTTAGGTTGATCACCTGCGGCAGGAAATGGAGTATGTAGTTTGAAGTTAGGCATAGTAGTCCCGTATGAAGTTTTCCCTATACTCTCCGAACGTACCATGAAGAAGGGCTTCGCGCGCGCCGTCTACAAGTCTAAGAATAAAACCAAGGTTATGGGTGGAGGCAATGATTTGCCCAAGCATTTCGCCTGAGCGAAGAAGATGCGAGACATACGCACGAGTAAACGGCTCAGTACCAGGAATGATGGTCTCTGGATCAAGTGGAGCAAACTCTGTTCTATACTTCTCACTCTTAAGATGTATATTCCCACGACGAGTGTAGATAGTCCCATGGCGCCCCATCCGGGTTGCCGCAACACAATCAAAAAGATCCATACCTTCTGCAATACCAGTAAGCACGTCTCCTGGCTCTCCAATGCCGAGGAAATGCCGCGGTTTCTCTTCCGGAAGTTCAGGGATCGCAGCCTGAAGGGCGCCTGCCATATCTTCCTTACTAAATGATCCTCCAATACCAAATCCGTCAAAGTCCATAGACGCGATCTCTTTTGCACTTTCACGCCTCAAATCTTCGTGACGACCTCCCTGCACAATGCCAAAAATTCCCTGACGCCTATTCGCTTCAAGATTCTGACGATGTGCACGAAGCGAGCGCTCTGCCCAACGGTGCGTGCGATGCATTGCATCCTTCTGATACTCATAGGACGCAGTAGGGGAGGTGCACTCATCAAACGCAAAGAACATATCTGCGCCAAGTGCATGTTGAATTTCTACCGATCGTTCTGGTGTGAACCGATGGAGCGAGCCATCAATGTGTGAAGTGAAGCTCACCCCCTCGTCATCTATGATCGCAAGTTGTCCATGCTGGGTCTGCACCTCTGGGTCATAGACCGCAACCACATCTCCTGCACTCTCCTCACCTTTTGCAATTTTAGTAATAGTACGACCATACGCAGCACCAAGAGAAAACACTTGGAACCCTCCGGAATCGGTCATGGTAGGCCCGTTCCATCCCATAAAAGTACCGAGGCCACCCGCCTGCTCTACTATCTCCTCACCTGGCTGGAGGTATAGGTGGTAGGTGTTCCCAAGCACCACCTGAGCACCCAGGTGTGCGAGTGTTTCTGGAAGAACGCCCTTCACATTTGCCTTGGTACCGACAGGGACAAATGCAGGGGTTTGAATATCTCCATGCGCTGTATGAAGCACGCCCGTGCGGGCGCGTTCGTGTTTCTTTTCAAGAGTAAAGCCAATAGCGCCCTCCATGACTCACACGATACTACACCACTTACAGAGACACGAATCTTTACGCAATACTGTTCTTGAGACGCTCTAGTTTCTTACGCAGCTCTTTAAAGACTTTGCGACGGTTTGGGTTTTTCTCTTGTCGCTCAAGATCGCGAATGTGCGAAGGAAGTTTACGCACCACCTCAAATATCTTCTCATCACCCTTAAATTTATACGTGAAGATATCTTTTGCTATTTCTGCAAGCTCTCTCTTTGAAAGCGTTTTATCCATATTCTTTACCTTTCCCTCATCTACAATGAGACCCACACCAGCAAAGAGAATGTCTTCAATCATGTTCTCCATATCGGTCGTTTCTGGAGTCTTGAGACGAAGTTGCTCCATCTGGGACAAAAATGCATTACGTCTCTTTTCGTGGGTTCCTGCGTAGAACGGCGCGCCCTTGGACATTATTTCTCCAATTGCATCTGCAAAACTGTCATGTGCCTTTATGACATTGAGGTTTGGTAGAGGTTTTTCCTCACCCCCTTCTCCCTTTGCGCGTTCCTCTAGCCTCTTCTTGGTTTCTTCTTTCTTACGTCTATCTTCGTCACGCTTGGCTCCCTGTTCAATTCGTTTCAACAGTTCCTTCTCAGGCATAGAATCTAGATAAGCTCTCATGCCTGGCTCCTTAGGATCATAGGTACCAGGAGGCACACCATCAGACTTTTCAAGGATAGGAAGGAGGACATCGTCTGAATGAGGCCATATGCGTTTAAACTCTGCCATGTATTCTGCTTGCAAAGCAGAGAATTTCACGCCGACGCGTACAATGTCTTTAAGAACCTCCATGATACGCTCTCTTCCGCCTTCAGTAGAAGGATGAAACTTCTTGGGATCTTTTGATACACCACTCTCGTATCTGTGGGCGGAGGTGAGATCATCGTAGAGTGCAATCAATTGATTCTTTTCAATCTTGAGTGCGGTAAGTTCAGACTGGAGCTGTTCTCTGCGTTTTTCTTTTTTGTTCTTATCTTCAGGAGACTCAAGTTCACGCCAGAGCTCAACAAGCGGTGCTCCGATTTCCTCAATAAATGCCTCTTCCATCTCAGAAACTCTTTCTGGGTTTGTGCCAGTGAGTCGCTCAGACTCTATCGTCTCAAGTGCGCTTGTGGCTTTGGAAATAAGTTCAGCAATCTTAGGCCAATTTTTGTTTTCACGAATCCACTGACGTAGCGCATGACGCTCTTCTTCAGAGAAGTCCTTAAGTGCGAGATCAAGCGCCGCATCTACACGCTCCAGACTCTTCTCTGCAGTCTTGGCCTTTTCCTCTACCTCAGGATCTTCTGTTGGTTCACCTTCTCTTGGTGAAATTTCTATGCGCACTGGAGTCTCAATGAGCTGTACGTCTTCTTTTGAGACCACCTCATAAAGACGACCGTCCTCAAGCTCCATAACTGGTGGAGTCTTACCTTGTGCCTCCCACACATCAAGCGGAATTTCACGAAGGACCATGCTGTCCCTATCTTCAATACGCCCGACCATTGGTGCAGTAATGTCACGACCGCTAATTGGCTGCTTCCAGTCAAGAAGTAGAGTACGTCCAGTTCGCCCGTCCGTATACTTTTTTGGTTGCTCTGGAAGAGGAGGTTCGCGATCAAGAGCGGACATAGGTATTAGTTTGCGACGTCTACAAGCTCAATTTCAAAGATAAGGGTAGACCCTCCAGGAATTGGTCCGTAGTCGTTCATACCGTAGCCAAGCTCAGGTGGTACGGAAAGCACGCGGCGACCACCTTCCTTCATACCGACAACGCCCTGATCCCAACCTGGGATAACGGCTCCTGCACCAAGAACGAAGCTGAATGGACCTCCGTGATTTGCAGATGCATCAAAGACAGAGCCGTCTTCAAAACGCCCAACATAGTTCACGCTAATGGTGTCTCCGGCCTTTGCTTCAGCTCCGGTGCCGACGACGGCGTCAGAAATAAGAAGAGTTGGCTGGCTGTTGTTCTCAAGCGGCATAGTGAGGTCCTGATTAGTTGAAAAGAGATTAAAGAAGGTAGGCCCGAAGAACAAGAAAATCATGGCGACTGCAACCGCGAGAGCGACTGCAATACCGGTAGTGGTGTTCATAGATACGAAGAAGTCTTAAGGGATATACAAGCACTAGTATAGCCCTTTATTCGCGAACCATCGCAGGGTGGCTGGGGACTTCATGAATCCCTGTCTTCCCTACTGTTTTTATTATTATCGGACGGTACTAAGCAACTGTCAAGTCTTAAAGAGATAAGTACCGCTTCCGGATGGCGCCTTCTACCGTTGCGCGATCACGACCATAGGTAAGGTATGAAAGTTCACGAAGATCATCCACCTGATCCAAGTTCCCCTTTGCGAGATCACGAGTCTTAATGTTAAACGGCTTCTGCGGCACGCCGTTTGCAAGCAAGCGAATATACGCATTGCGGTTCTCAATATTCACGAAATCAAGCGCAGAGAACACCGGTGCAAATTGTTTTGCAAAGAACTCGCCATCTTCCTCACCCACACGGAAGATCGCCATAGAACCGACGTTACCAAACACTGCATCACGAATATTCTCATCTACCTGCTTCAAGAACTGGTGCGCGATAGTCAATGAAAGCTTGTACTTACGAGCCTCAGAGAGAATGCCTGGAATAGACTTGGTCGTAATGTTCTGGAACTCGTCAATGTAGAGATAGAACGGTGGGAAATCACCACGAGGATTATCTGCGCGTCCAAGGGCGGACATAAAGAGCTTGCCGACAATGATAAGACCGAGGAGGTTTGCGTTACGTTCACCAAGACGACCCTTAGAAAGGTTCACCAGGAGAATCTTTCGGTTATCCATGATTTCCCGGAAGTTAAAGGAAGATTCCTGCTGACCCATAATTGGACGCATGAAGTCGTTCGCAATAAATTCATCAAACTTGTTGGTGATGTACGGCACAATGTTCTGGAGTGAGGCCTCACCTTCTGCCTTGGTGGCAATCTCTTCCCAGAACTGATTCACGACCATGTTATTGCTCTTCGCGAGCTTACGGTAGCGGAACTCTGAGTTAGAGAGCACACGAGAAATATCAAGCATGGTAGAGCCTGACTCTGGATCCTCCATCACGAGCTGAGTCGCGTTACGGAAGTACTGTTCAAAGGCAGGGCCCATAGATTCCGGCACATCTCCATAGAGCTGACGGAAGATCATAAGAAGTTCGTTCACAATGAAGGACTTCTGCTCAGGACGCTGTGGATCGTACTCAAGCATGTTCAAACCAAACGGACGATCAATGTATGCTGGATCAAAGTAGATCACGTCGTTGTAACGCTCTGGTGGGACAGTCGCAAGCACCTCAAGAATGTCGTTACCGTGTGGGTCAATGAAACAGACACCCTCACCATTCTTAATGTCTTGCTCTATAAGCGTACGCAAGAATCCGGTCTTACCAGTACCAGTCTGACCGATCACATAGAGGTGGCGGAGACGATCCTGCGTATCCATGAACACCTCGCTCTTCGTACCTCTAAAGATGTTAGAACCAAGATGGATTCCCTTCTGTGGAAGCCCAACAGGTGCGGCTGCGGCAGTGAAGCGAGACTGCTTCAAGTGTGGTGAGGAATCAATTCCCTTTGGTGGGAAGTGATACATGGTCGTAAGCTCACGCAGTGAGAGCGGCATCGTATTCTCGTGTGAGAACAAACGGAAAGAGAAATCACGGAAGTGCTTTTTTTCTTTTCCTCCCTTCATACGCTTCCACTCCACTCGGTTCCCCTGGGTCGCTTCAAACTGGTTAAAGGACGATTCCAGTTCCCCAAGCACCTGGTTGGCTTTAATAGGATCTGGAGACGAAACCACAATACGCATAGTGGTATCAACAACGGGAGCCGCAATCTTTGCCTCCACTGACTTTACGGTCGCCTCTTCAATGTTTTCCCTGTTTGGCTTCAGGTCAAAGATCGCTCCTTCAATATCATGCACAAACTCTCCCATAAGGTTCTCGGGGAGCGAGAGCGCACGCATGCGCGGCATACCACGACGAAGCTCGTACAAGATACGACGGAAGTGCTTCACATACTTATCTCCTCGGGGCTTAATAATCACCTGAAGTGAGGCGCCCTCTCCTTCGTTCTCAATCTTCGCGAATGCGTTCAATATTGAGTTGAGTGGATCGTAATCAAATTCTGAGTAGTCCTTAAGTGCAAGCGCAGGCTTGTCTGCAAGTGTCGCAACTGATCCCACCGCAACACCGTCCTGTGCAAATACGTTGTAATCGTTTGGCTGCACCGTAATGACTGCGTTCGGGAAGATAGCGAGAATCTGTTTTTCAAAAAGAGAGGTCTTGCTCTTTGGAATAGCGGCATAGAACTGAAGATGTGGATCATCTACAGGAACTGAAAGTTCAAGAGAGAAGTATGGAGGCTCTCCTGCATACGTAGATTCTACCGACATCATTCCTGAGTAGAACTGCTCCATTGAAGAAATGACTTCTTTAAGCTGTTTGTTACGAGTCTCCGCCTTATCTGCATCTTCAGCGTTCGGTTCTGGAAGAGAGATCTCATACAGCGTCATTTGGAGCGCTTTCCACTCTGGCTGGTTTTCTCCAAGACCGCGAATACGCATGCCCGCGAGGAGATATGCGACAAGGAAACGATGGAAGTCGTCCTCTAGGTGCGGATTCTTAAGCTTCTCAAGAATAGAGAGTGCGTTATGGATACCCCTGGTTTCCATAATCCCGCGAAGCTCAAGCATCGTCGCGTCATCACTCTCGGGGTCTAGATTGAGTGCAATATCCTGCATCTCAGACTCCGACATACGAAATTCAGGATGGAGCACCTCTTCAGCAGGAGTCTGCTTGTGATGAATGATGCGCTCATGGATGATCTCAGCACGAGAAGATCCCTGCTTCAGCGCCTCAAGCTCACGTTCCTTTGCCTCTACTTGTGCGCGTAGGTGTTCAAGCTCCTCTTCGTGTGAGGATATGGGGTGATGTCCTTCCACATTCTGTGGCATATAGCCTTAAGTATAACAGCACCACGCCCGTGAAAGAGCGTGGTGCTGTAGAAAAGAACCTGTAATTTACTTCCTGACCCCGAAGAGTGCGGTAATCAAGGAAAGGATGATCGCAAAGAAGAGCGCGGACCAGAATCCTGCAACCGCAAACCCAGGCACAATAGCACTCGCGAGCATGATGAGAAGCGCGTTCACCACCAAGGAGAAAAGACCAAGGGTGATGATGTTAATCGGAAGCGTGAGGATCGTAATGATCGGCTTCACGAACACATTAATAAGCGCGAGGACAACAGCAAGCACAATTGAGCCAAGGAGTGTCACCTCTACGCCCGGAATAAGATAGGCAGCGAGAAGAATCGCAATTGCCGTGACAAGCCAGTGTATGAAGTTCATGTAGTTCAGTTAAAGCCTAGTAACACCTCACAGCATACTCTCTTCACGTGATGACTTAATGAAGAAGGGTGTACAAGAGCGCCATACGCACATAGAGACCATTTCGTGCCTGCTCAAAGTACCGAGCGTGTGGGGACGCATCTACCTCCGGTTCAATCTCATCTACACGAGGAAGTGGGTGCATGATGATTGCTTCTTCCTTCATACGATCAGC
Organism: Patescibacteria group bacterium; assembly: GCA_019744845.1. Classification (GTDB taxonomy): domain Bacteria; phylum Patescibacteriota; class Minisyncoccia; order Phycocordibacterales; family Phycocordibacteraceae; genus C7867-001. Next base: position 142,433 of record JAIETW010000001.1, read on the forward strand.
CACCTCACGGGTAATAACGTAACGACCCTTAAACTTCAGGTACTCATCCTTGCTTGGGAAGCGCTCCTTCTGAATACGGGTCTGATAGATCACATCTGCGTCTTTGAGTACGGACTCCATATCCTCGGTTTCGCTAAAGGAAATTCCCTTCTCGGTAAGGTGGTCTTTGATATCTGAAGCCATACCAAGTTCGCTTGGCGCCACAAAGGTAATCTTCACTCCTGGATACTTTGAGAGCATGTATACAAAGGAGCGTACGGTGCGTCCGTTCTTAAGATCGCCTACAAATGCCACGTGCTTCCCTGATACTTCTCCAAACTCCTTACGCACCGTATACAAATCAAGAAGTGCCTGTGTTGGGTGCTGACCAATACCATCTCCTGCGTTCACGACTGGAACTTCAGAGGCTAGAGCCGCCTTGGCCGCAGATCCCACTTCTGGATGACGAATGACAATGACATCTGCATAACCATTGATCACACGGATCGTATCCTCAAGCGTCTCTCCTTTTGCTGCAGAAGAAAACTCTCCTGCGTTCTCCGTACCAATGACCGCACCTCCTAGCTTCACCATCGCGGATTCAAACGAAAGACGAGTACGCGTGGATGGCTCATAGAAAAGACTTGCCATGGTCTTCCCGGAAAGTGCCGTTGGTTCAGGAGACTCCTGTAAACGATCCGCAAGCGTAAAAAGAGTTTCAAGTGACTCCTGATCAAACTGCTGTGTTTCTACGACGTGCTTCATACGCGGTATTGGTTAATCTCATCACGGAGCTCCTGTGCAGCCTTCTTTGGATCTTCTGCAAAGATGATGCCCCGAGAGGAGGAGATAATGAGGTTACTGCCTCCTGCTTCAACGACAGCCTTCACATCTCCACCCTGTGCGCCGACACCAGGAACCAAGAAAGTCATCTCTGGTGCGACTTCGCGTACCTTCTGCATCTCCTCTGGATAGGTGGCGCCTACTACAAGCATACAGTTTCCATTCTCATTCCACTCTCCTGCTACCTTTCGTGCGACAGTGAGCCAGAGCGGGCTTCCATCTGCGACAAGATCCTGCAGTTCTCCAGCACCAGGGTTAGAGGTACGACAAAGCACAATGCTTGTCTTATCTTTGCGTGCGAGAAATGGAGCGAGCGCTTCTTTACCAAGATATGGATGGAGCGTGACCGCATCTGCGCCAAGCCAGTTAAAGCTCATGGTTACGTATCCTTCGTTCGTATTCCCAATGTCTGCACGCTTTGCATCAAGAATGGTGAAGTGTGAAGGATACTTCTCCTTTAGATAGTCAAAGACCATCTTGAGCTCCTTCATTCCCTCTTCCCCGCGTGCTTCAAAAAATGCACTGTTTGGTTTGTATGCCGCGACATACTCTGCAGTCTCATCAATGATCCACTGACAGAAGGAGAGCTGTGGGAGTGCGTCTGCCTTAAAACGTTCAGGTAGTTTATTGAAATCAGCGTCAAGCCCAACGCACACGAGCGTGTTTCCTTCCTTTACTCGTGCGTCGTATTTCGTATTCATGCTATTCCTTTCTTCTCAAGAAACTTCTTGCCGTGCCCGACTGCCGTATTCACCGGCACTCCCGCTTCACACAGTGGACATTCTTCTTCTGGGTATGACTCTGCAGAAAGTTCAGAAAGCCAGCTAAACGGTGCACCGATGCTTTCTGAGTTAATTGTCTTTGGATCACGATTCACCATCACACACACCTGCACCACATTGCCTCCAACCTCACGTACCGCATTTACCACCTTCTTTACCGATCCTCCGGTAGATGTGGTGTCCTCAAGTACGAGGACGTTCTTTCCATTTACCACCTTGTCATAGCTGCGACGGAACACCTGATCTTCTTCATCGCCCTTCTGCACCTTCTCCGTGTATACAGAAAGAATCTCCTTGCCTGTAATGCGAGAGAGATGGAATGCCGTCCACTGTGAAAGAATGATGCCGCCAAGCGCAGGACCGACGACAATATCAATGTCTAAATCTTTATTCTTCTCTGCGAAGAGTTCACAAATGCGTGAGGTCTCTGGCGTATGAGGAAAGAGTGCATCCTTGTTCACGTAAATTCCCATGTGTCGGCCAGAGGTACCGACAAAGTGGCTATCGGTGATGACTGAACCGACCCGCTTCAGTATGCTTAGGACTTCTTGATCCATACTTATCCGTCAGGATACGCGTCTTTTATCTCTTTGGCGAGATACGGATTCCACATAGCCCCCGTCGCACTCATGACAATATCTGCGCCCGCATCCCTATATTCCTTGAAGTCCGCAGGTACGGTCACGCCTCCAGAGCCAATGATGCCGTAGGACATACCGAACTCGTCCCGGAGACTCTTCAAGCGCCGCACCATATCAAGGCCTGCCCACTTAATAGCGTGACCACAGATACCGCTCTTCACACGGTGTGCACCAGGAAGTGCCTGGGTGCCATCCTCATTCACGACTGGAGCGGCAATCGTATTGATCGCAGAGAACCCATCCACAATACCTCCTACCTCTTTTACCAGATCGCGAAGTGACGCCTCGTCAAAGTAGGCAATCTTGATAATGAGCTTGGTGTCCCCAATCGCCTTCTTAATAGCGCTGGTGATCACCTTTACTTTAGGTACATCAAAACAGAGAAGAGAGGCGGCGCCTTCGTTTGGACAACTGAAGTTTGCCTCTACCACTTCTACTCCCGCATCTTTCAAAAGCTTCATCCCCTCTACCCATTCATTCACATACTCTTCGGACGACATGCCTTCACGCTTCGTACCTTCGTATGAACACATGACGAGCTGCCCCTCCTTTGCATGCGCAAGAGACTTACCGAGATCCTTCTGCCACACCTCAGGCTCGTATGACGGATTACCAAATGAGTTGGTGATAGAGAGTGGCTCTCCGTAGGTGTTTGTGACCACAAGCGGCTCTTGTGCGCGTTCAATTGAAAGCTGACCTGGAAAATCCTTAAGGGCAAGCACGTTTGGCCACTCGTTACATGGATGTGTCTTCAAGCGCACTGTCTTGTGTACCGGCACCGTCCATCCCTTATCAAGCGCGGCATCTACAAAGCGACCGTTCAAAAGAGGTCCCGCAGGAATACCAATCGGGTATGCAATCTTGTGACCAAGGAATTCAAAACGAGGCGCTCCTTCCGGAAGCACCTCACCATTCGCGAAGTCTCCAAAGGGACCCTGTTCCCAGTTCTCGTAGTAGGTCTTATTCGGATCAAAGAAGGGGGTACGGAGCATAGTTACCCCACTATGCTACCATCCTCCACCACCTTTTTGCCACGTATGACGACGGTCATTACTTTTCCCGGTAGTTCCATCCCTTCAAAGGGAGAGGAGTTGGCCTTGGTCTCGTAGCCACCTTCACCCACCACCCAGGTCGCCTCTGAATCCACTTCTATATAGGTATCTTCTTGCTCAGGGATATTGAAGATCTTCTTTGCTGCAGAGTACATCACTTCTATTAAACGCTCTTCAGTAATGAGACCATCCTGTACCGCCTTCCACATGAGTGAGAAGGAGGTTTCAAGTCCAGTAACACCAAACGAAGGATTCTCCTGCTCCTTTTCAGCACGTGTGTGTGGCGCATGATCGGTCTCCACCATATCAATCGTGCCGTCAGCAAGACCGGCCCATAGTGCCGCCTTATCTTCAGGTGTCCCAAGTGGTGGCTTCATGACTGCAAAGCCCTTGAGTCGCTCACGTGCTTCACCGGTCATGTACAAATGATGAGGACACACTCCTGCAGAAATGGAGAGTCCGTTCTTCTTTGCGTCGCGCACCATCTCTACTTCTGATGCCTGAGTAATGTGGCAGACATGAAGGCGCTGCCCGTGCGTGGTCGCAAGCGTAATTGCCTGCGCAAGCTGTTCACCTTCTGCATGCACAAGAATCGGCTTCCCGACTGGCCATGAAGAATAGACTCCTTGAAGGAGAACGGGGTCGTCTATCAACATCTCTCCCGTGGTGTGGTTGCAGTAGATCTTAAGACCAAACACCTCTGGGCGCGCCGCTGCCTTTGGAAGTTCGTCTAGATTCTTTCCGTTGGTACCGAAGTGGAAGCGAATATCGCAGAGTCCCTTCTTAGAAAGCTCTACCTTTTCATCAAGACGCTCAATAGAGATGGTAGGCGTCGGGTTGTTCGGCATATCAATCATAAAGGTGATACCTCCCTTTACTGCCGCACGACTTCCCGTATAGAAATCCTCTTTCTGCGTTGCTCCTGGTTCACGAAGATGCACGTGGACATCTATGAGTCCCGGTAGTTTTTTAAGTGCCATATGCCGCTATCCTAGCATGCCTACCGTACTGCCTTGAGGAAGTTCTTTTCAAGCTCTTCTCGCTCTCCCGTCTCCTCTAATTGCTCAAATACTGCCTGCGCTTCTCGTGCCTGTTTCCTAAACTCTTTATCCTTTTGCGTAACTAATGGATGCATCGCGAGCGCTTCTTCACTCCACCCAAGAAGGCAGAGTCCTGCAAGACAGCGTACCCGAGAGAGGGCGACGTATCCTTGTCCGTATTCAAAGGCGCGAGAAAGATCTATCGCCGCGGCATCCATACTCATACCCTGACTCTTATGCACGGTAATGGCCCAGGCAAGGCGTAGAGGAATCTGCGTGAGACGTGCCTTTATCTTTCCACCATCTTCCACCACCCAGTCTTGTGGCGCGATGGTGAGCGTCTTTCCTTCTTTGGTTTCTACAATAGGGTAGTCCGTTCCCTTTTCAAATCCAATCACCGTGCCGAGTGTGCCATTCACATACCCACCTATTGGATTGTTCTTTGTCGCCATCACTGATGCCCCCTCCTTAAGCGCGAGTGTCTCTGGTGACAGACAGCCACGCTTCAGTGCCTCTACCATGACGGTAGGTCCCTGCGTTTTCATGGCATGGATATGTGTTTTGCCGGGAAGTGACGCAAGCTTCTCGTCATTGATACGATCCACATCCTCATTGTGCGTGTAGAGGCGAGGCACATCTTCATCTGCTTCATCGCTCTCGCGGGACAGAAGGATGGAGACGTGTGACGGGTCATACACTCCTGCGCGGATAGCCGCGAGCACTTCCAAGAACTGAGGATCATCCTGACGAAACTGTTCAGAGAGATAACAGACGATTGGGTTTAACTCTTTCCAAACTGGAGACTCAAATGCAAAGCTTGGTTCCCCTTTAGACACCGGCGGAAGTTGGAAGAAATCACCGACGAGTACCACCTGAAGTCCTCCAAACGCGCGGTCATTCCTTCGTACTTCTTTTGCAACTGCATCTACCATAGAAAGCACCTCTGCAGAGAGCATGGACACCTCATCAATGATGAGCACCTTTGCCTTCTCAATACGACGCACGACATGCTCCTTAGACGCGACCTTATCCACCAATTCAGGAGTGAGGTATTCCGCAATACCAATGCCGCTCCAGGAATGAATGGTCATTCCCTTGATATGGGTGGCCGCAATGCCCGTAGAGGCAGTAATCGCGTGTTCTATACCGTGTTCGCGGAGCCACTCCACATACCGGTTTACCGTATGCGTCTTTCCGCTTCCTGGTTCTCCAGTGAGGAATACGTTTGCGCCCGTACGAAGTATGCGTAGTGCCTCTCCCTGAGTCATGAGAGGCCTATTGTATCAGGCACGTGAGATAAGGCTCTTGAGTTCCTTGCGGCGTAGCACCACAAGCACGATGCTTGAGAGCCACACGAGGACTGCAACCATGAACAGTCCTCCTCCGTCATTATTTGGGTCAGTACCAAGTGGAGTAAAGAGGTGAAAGAAGAGTGCGCCAGTCATCACGACACACGCAATCAAGGCACCGACTCCCTGCCACTTCCGAAACTGCGGGAGAATACCAAGCACAAGAAGAAGTGAGGCGACTCCTTCTGCAGATCCGATGACGTACTGACTAAAGACTCCGGAGTGTGAGAAGAGTCCAGAGGCACCAAACGATCCTGCCCAGTCATTCAATATCCCAAAGATATTTTCGGTCTTCTCATGATTCGTAAACTTGTACCGAAGTGAATCAACGAAAATAAACGTTATGAATATCGCGAGCGCATGTGGCACGAGGGAAAGTATTTTCTTAATCATCCTCCTAGTATACTAGCTGTATGGAAGAGAAGAATCTTCGCACTGAGGAAGAACTGGAGGTGATGCTGAAAGATGCAGAAGCTCGGGTTCCACTCGGTCTCTACACCCACTACAAGAATGGAAAGCAATACAAGGTCATCGGATATGGAGTGGCCCGATATCAGGCACAGGTCTGCGTCATCTATGAAGCGCAGTACGGAAAATTCCTGACGTACATTCGTACGCTTGATGAATGGTTTCTTGAGGGAGACAATGGAGAAATACGATTTATTCAAAACACCGTATGACTGAATTTCTCCATCAGAATCCAGAAAAACCAGCAGTTCCTGAGCGTGATCGCTATTCGCTGGCGCGTGTCATAGAAGAAGCTGCACGTGCCACCAATCTTCCTGAACTAAAGAACGTCGTGAGAGGCAGTATGTTTAACGATATGCGTACCTATATTCGTATGGCAGGTGTAGAGCCTGTGGGGACTTCTACACGATATGGAGAAGGTCAGCATCCTCGGAACAATAATAGAGGTGGGAGAATCTTTTCTCATGAGTCCCAACGGGCAATACTTGCGGTTGCTGTAGACGCGTGGAGTTTATATCCACGTACTAGAAAACTTCCTCCTGAAATACAAGAGCGTTTAGAGGTTGTTCGCAGAGTGTGGAAGGAAAAAATTGACGAGTTTCTTCTTCTTGATACGTACTAAGCCTCAGTCGTGTACTCGTCCCACGCCTTTGCTTCTAGCGTCTTCCCCTTCATTTCTTCAAGCGCGTTGATGAATCCTTCAGCAAGCTGACGGTTGGTGATGAGTGGGATATTGAGATCCACTGCTTTGCGGCGGATGATAAATCCATCAGAAAGACTTCCCTTTGAGTTCTCTGGGCGTGCAAGACCACGCGCAGGAATGTTGATGATCAGATCTAGGTTTCCAGAATCTAGGAGGGTAAGCACATTTGGATTCCCCTGGCTTTTAATCTTGTACACGCGCTCACATGGAATATGGTTCTCCTTAAGGAAGTCAGCCGTGTGCTCAGTTGCATAGAGCGTAAAGCCCATCTGATGCAGCTTCTCAATAGACGGAAGAAGCTTAATCTTGTTCTCTTCCTTTCCAAGAGACACGAGTACGTTCTTCTTTGGCAAACGGAAGCCTGCTGCCATCATGGACTTCAAGAGTGCCTCTGCGTATGAGTCTCCAAAGGCTGCTACTTCGCCCGTAGAGGCCATTTCCACGTAGAGAAGAGGATCTGCGCCCTTGATGCGACCATACGAGAACTGAGGGGATTTTACGGCCACGTAATCAAGTTCAAGGGTTCGGTAGTCTCCCGTGATGTCTTTCCCGAGCATCGCCTCAGTCGCAAGCTCAATGAAGTTGTAGCCAGTGACCTTAGAGACGAATGGGAAGGAACGAGAGGCACGCACGTTACACTCAATGACCTGCAAATTGTTCTCCTTCGCAATGAACTGAATGTTGAAGGGTCCCGTGATGGCAAGCTCCTTAATAATTGCCTTGGTGATGGACTTGGCGCGGCGAATGGTTTCCAAGTAGGTACGCTGCGCTGGAAGCACCAGGGTCGCATCTCCTGAGTGTGTTCCTGCATTCTCTACGTGTTCCGTAATGGCATAGATCTTCAACTTTCCATTCTGTGCGACTCCGTCTATTTCAATCTCACGTGCGTTTTCAATAAACTTAGAGATGACGATTGGTTTATCGCTTCCCACTCCAATTGCTTTATCAAGGAATTTTATAAGTCCTTGCTCATCAAGCGCCACACCCATGGCGGCACCTGACAACACAAAGGAAGGACGAATAAGCACTGGATACCCCATCTTTGCCGCAGTCTTTGCGGCTTCTGCTTTGGTTGAAAGTTCCTGCCACTCTGGCTGATCAACACCAAGACGATCAAGAAGCGCAGAGAAGATGTGCCGGTCTTCTGCACGATTGATGTTCTTTGGATGCGTCCCAAGAATCTTTACGCCTGCCTCGTGGAGCGCAAAGGCAAGATTGTTTGGTATCTGTCCTCCGGTGGAGACGATGGTGCCCTTTGGCTTTTCAAACCCAACGATATCAAGCACGCGCTCGAGCGAGAGCTCGTCAAAGTACAAGCGATCTGACATGTCGTAGTCAGTGGAGACCGTCTCTGGATTGTAGTTGACCATGATGGTCTCGTATCCCTTCTTCTTCAGTGCCTTAAGTGCTTCCACACTAGACCAGTCAAACTCCACAGACGAGCCAATAGAGTACGATCCACTTCCGAGCACCATGGCACTCTTCTTTCCTGGCTTCACATCGTCCTCAGTGCCGTGATAGGTGAGGTAGAGATAGTTAGTCTTTGCAGGGAATTCTCCAGCAAGCGTATCAATCTGCTTGATGACAGGAAAAATATTGAGCTTCCGGCGCTTGGTGCGCACTGCTTCTTCAGTTGAATTTGTGGCAACCGCAATCTGAATATCAGAGAATCCATTCTGCTTCGCATTCTTAAGAAGTTCCTTATCCAGTTTTGAACGCTTCAAACGCTTCTCTATATCCACAATGTGCTGCATCTTGTGCAGGAACCACGGATCAATATTGGAAAGTGAATGAATCTTCTCTATGGAGACTCCTGCCTTAAGTGCCTCAGCAAGCGCGAACATGCGGCGAGTCGTTGGCTCCTTAATCTCCTTCAAGTAGTCCTCCATCTTGAAATTCTTGGAGCGATGCGCCGTAAAACCATCAGCACCAATATTGAGCATACGAATTCCCTTCTGGAATACTTCCTCAAAGGAGCGCCCAATAGCCATCACTTCTCCCACGCTCTTCATTTCAGTCCCAATACGTGTGGCAGCATTCTCAAACTTATTCAAATCCCAACGTGGGATCTTAATCACGATGTAATCAAGCGCTGGTTCAAAGCAGGCAGACGTCACCCCGGTCACAGAGTTCTTAAGCTTCGGAAGCGTATGCCCGAGCGCGAGCTTGGCCGCCACAAAGGCAAGCGGATATCCCGTTGCTTTAGACGCAAGTGCAGAAGAGCGAGAGAGACGTGCATTCACTTCAATCACGCGGTAATCACCTGTCTTCGGATGCAGCGCGTACTGAATGTTGCATTCGCCCACAATGCCAAGGTGACGAATGGTCTTGATCGCAACCTCACGGAGCATGTGGTACTCCTGGTTGGTCAGTGTCTGAGAAGGTGCCACCACGATGGATTCACCCGTGTGCACACCCATCGGGTCCAGGTTCTCCATGTTACAGACCGTGATGCAGTTATCGTCCTTGTCGCGTACGACTTCGTACTCCACCTCCTTCCATCCTTCAAGGTATTCCTCAATCAACACCTGTTTGTTGGTATGGAACACTTCGGAAAGTTTCTTGACGAGCTCATCTTCAGTGCGCACGAGTCCAGATCCTTCTCCTCCAAGCGCGAATCCAGAACGCACCATCACTGGGTATCCGATAATCTTTGCGGCTTTCTGCGCTTCTGCAACAGAGGCGGTTGCACGGCTTCGTGCGGTTTTGACATCAATCTGATTCAAGCGTTTAACAAAAAGTTCACGATCTTCCGTATCGCGAATGACGGAGACGGGCGTCCCGAGTACCCGTACATTGTATTTCTTAAGAACGCCGCTCTTCTCAAGCGCAAGACCGAGGTTCAGAGCAGTCTGTCCTCCAAATGATAGGAAGATAGCGTCAGGACGCTCCTTCTTAATCACTTCAGTCGCAAAATGTTCAGTGAGTGGAAGGAAGTACACACGATCCGCAAGACCTTTGTCGGTCTGCACCGTCGCAATGTTTGGATTAATAAGCACTGACTCAATACCCTCCTCCTTAAGAACCTTAATTGCCTGAGAGCCGGAGTAATCAAACTCACCTGCCTGCCCGATGCGAAGGCCTCCTGATCCTAGAATGAGTACTTTCTTTGGTTTGTTCATACCTTCTTTTTCTTAGCCTTCTTCACGTCCGCGAGGAACTGCTCAAAGATCCAGTGCGTGTCAGTAGGGCCCGGACATGCTTCAGGATGGAACTGGACTGAGTAAAACGGCTTCTTGATGTGCATGATACCTTCCACACTTCCGTCGTTCGCATTCGTGAACCACACCTTCCAATCTTTGGGAAGAGATTTCGCATCTACGGAGTATCCATGGTTCTGAGAAGTGATATAGCAGCGATTCTCAATAAGACATGGCTGATTCTGTGCACGGTGTCCGTACTTAAGCTTGTAGGTCTTTGCGCCCGCCGCAAGTGCCATCACCTGCGTGCCAAGACAGATGCCAAGAATTGGCTTGTTGCCCTTCAGTGCCTTCTTTACGTTCTCTACAGTTTCTTTGACTGCCATAGGGTCACCTGGACCATTTGAAAGGACAATGCCATCGTATGTCTCATTGGTGAAGTCATAGTTCCATGGCACACGAATCACGGTCGTGTCATCCTTCATGACGGAGCGCGCAATGTTTTCCTTTGCACCGCAGTCCACAAGTACAATCTTGAGTGGCCCATTTCCGTATTCTTTCTTTTTGGTGGGACTTACCTTTGCGACAAGATTCTCTTTGTTGGGATCTACAAACTTTCCTTTCTTACCTGGGGTGAGCTGTCCGAGCATGACTCCCTTCTCACGAAGTACTTTCGTGATGGCGCGAGTGTCTACCCCAGTCATTGCAGGCACTCCTGAGCGCTTCAGCCACTTCGCGAGGGATTCTTTGGCTTCGTAGTGTGAATACTCATCACAGTATTCAGACACAATAAGACCTGCGGCATGAATCTTCTCCGACTCAAAGCGCTTCTTATCAGGCACTCCGTAGTTCCCTACAAGCGGATACGTGAGCACCACAATCTGCCCTGTGTAGGAAGGATCAGAGAGGGTCTCTACATACCCCATCATTCCGGTGTTAAACACCACCTCTCCAGTCACCGGCACATTCGCGCCGAAGCCTGTTCCCTCAATCACCATTCCGTTCTCTAGGTAGAGCTTCATGGCTGGGTAAAAAAATACACCTCCTGCGAGGTGTTGAGAATTAATGCCGTGGAGGTCATTAAAGCCCTAGTATAAAGCAGGATCTATGTCTGTCAATCAAGTATCTCAGAAAGTGAGTGTGGACGACCTTCTACGGTAGAGGCAAGCGTCACGCGGATGAACTTTGCCTTCTTCTGGAACTCGGGCACATCCTTAGCACCCACGTAGCCCATGGCAACCTGTACACCTGAGGCAATCTCTGCCACGACTTCTGAGGCACTGCCCTTAAGCGGCACAAGACCCACCACACCTTCTGGTACCGCTTTGCGACCCTTGGTGAGGTAGCGCTGTGAACCTGAGTCTCCACCAATGACTGGCTTAGAACCCATACCACGGTATTCCTTAAACTTCTTTCCATTCTTGGTGACGATCTTTCCTGGGGTCTCAGTGGTACCGGCAAAAAGATTTCCTACCATCACTGCGGAAGCTCCTGCGGCAAGCGCCTTCGCCACATCACCTGACGTGCGCATACCTCCGTCGGCAATCACTGGGATACCTGCCTTCTTTGCAACCTTTGCAACATCCATGATAGCGGTCAACTGTGGCATACCCACACCAGAGACGAGACGTGTGGTGCAGATAGAACCAGGACCTACACCTACTTTGAGTCCATCGGCAAACTTCATAGCAATAATGTCTGCAGCGGCTTCTGCGGTTGCAATGTTTCCAACGATCATCTTTACGTGCTTTGGAAGCTTTGCCTTGATTGCCTTTGCGCTCTTAAGCACTTTCATGTTGTGACCGTGTGCACAGTCAATGATGATGACGTCAGCACCGGCAGCGGCAAGAAACTGTGCGCGTTCAGAATCAAAAGGACCACAGGCGGCGGCGACTGTCGCTCCCGCCTTCTTTACCTCCTTCACCATCTTTGCCTGCTCCTCCTTAGTGCAGTTACGGTGGAGGACGCCAAGACCACCTGCTTTTGCAACGGCTATTGCGAGCTTCGGGCTCGTGACCCGATCCATAGCAGCAGAGAGCACTGGTACGGTAAGAAAAAGGCCGCGCGCGGCGGCAGACCCGACAACGGCCGTAGAAGGCTCAATGGCGCTACGCGCCGGAGCAATCAGGACATCATCAAAGGTATATAAAACTCGTTCCATGGCCCACTATAGCACACTTATAAATCTGTCAAAAGATATTCACACCGCTCGGCGACTAAAGACGAATAGAACGAGCCAGGATGCGACAACGAATAGTCCCCCAATAACGAATGGTGCAGTAAGTCCAATGAGTGCAGTCACGGTACCTGCCACTATAGGAATGATTCCTTGGGAGAACGCCATAAGGGATCCATTGATACCGAGCGCAGCTCCCTGCTTGTCTCCTGGTACTGCCTTGCTTACAAGTGCAGGCATCGTCGCCATCGCAAGGGCATGTGGAATTGAATAGATCGGGATAATCACAAAGAGCCACATGGAGTTTGCCATAAATGGATGGAGTGCGAGCGCCACCGCAATAATCGGGAGTGCGACAAAGAGAATTTTTCGTTCAGAGAAGAAACGAGTGACGAACCTCAGCAGCACCAACTGAGTGAGGGCAATCCAGATGCCTACCACGCTAAAGAAAATACCAATGTCGGTCTCTGTAAGCATGAACTTGTTCACGAGCAAGATGCCGAAGAATGAAGTCATGAATGCAAACGCACAGAGATACAACAAGTTAGAAAGGTAGATCAACCGAGTTCCCGTATTAAAGAGCGCATCACGTATATTCCGAATACCCTTAAAGAAACTGAAGGTGCGTTTCTCTTCGCTTGAAACCACATGCGTCTCAGGCATAAAGAACGCAACCGAAAGAAGGTTCAACACTCCTAGTCCTGCAGCAATCCAGAACGGAGAAGAAGCATCTCCGGTTATTCCTGCAACATATCCAGCGATGGCGGGCCCCACCATAAACGCAAGACCGAATGCTGCGCCGATAAGGCCGAAGTTCTTTGCACGATCCTTAGGTTCGGTGACATCGGCAATAGCTGCCTGCGCAATACTGAAGTTCGCGGCACCAAGTCCACCCACCACACGACTTATAAAAAGCAGCACCAATGATCCTGCAGCAATACCAAGACCAAAGGACACCTGAGAGAGTGCGAGTACGGCGACGCCAACCATGAGAAGGCGCTTACGCCCATACACATCTGAGAGCTCTCCTAGTAGTGGAGCAGCAAAGAACTGCACAATGCCGTAGAGCGCGAGCACAATGCCTGCAATCAGGTAGCGTGCCTGATCGGAATATGCGGCAAGCAAAAAGTCAGGGGAAGAAACATCAAAGAAGATAATCGGGATGATGGGAGCGAGCATCGCAAAGCCGATTGCGTCAATGAATATGGTGACGAAGAGAATGAAGAGCAGTCGCTTCTGCATAATGTGAGCAAGTATAACAAAAGCCCGCGTCGTCCGCGGGCCCTTGTGGTTGGTGCGCTTACTGTGCCCCCTCTTCCTCTCCGAGATTTACCTCAAGTACTGCCTCCTGCTCTTGCATATCGTCTTGCGTGCTGAAATACCAGACGCCAAACCCGACAAGGAGCACGACAATAACAATGAGAAGTGTGTTGGTGGTGTTCATGTACCTAAGTATGAACTACCTACGCTTTTTCGTACCACCTGCTGTGGAAACCTTCTTAGCGGCACTCTTAGCCTTAGAGGTCACGCGGCGAGCTGTTTTTTGCGCAGTTCCTGCCGCCTCCTCCTTTACCTTCTTCCACTCACGCTTAAGTTCCTTCGCAGCATTTTTAAGATCTTGTGCAGACACTCCTCTCACATTCTCATAGAGCGCGACTGCGTCATCAACGGCGCCTGCGATAGCGGCCGCATCAAGCGTCTTAAGTGTCTTTGCACGCTTCACCACTTCCCGCTTCAATCCCTTTGCCCAAGAGGCGGCGGCGGTGCGATGTTTTTTCGCATCTTTACTACCATAGAAATAATACGTGGCACCTGCGGCAGCTGCAGCAAGCGCTGCTGCTCCTATGCCTACTGCAATTGCGCCATCATTATTCTTCTTGGTCGTCGTCTTTTTTGTAGCCATAGTCAGATAATCTTTAGTATTAAGAATTAGAGCCTCCGAGGAACTTCACTACACTTCGTAAGGTGATTCCTTTCTTCCGAATCTTCGTCCGAAAGTGTTCCAAGTCCTCCTGTAATTTATGTGCTTCTACCTCTGCAGACTGTGCGATTCGCTCTAGTACTTCAAGAACTTTAATGAAGCGGTATACCGCGTACGCGATGAGTCCTGTAACGAGAACAACCGCGAGGGTTGTGACGATAAAGAACACATCCATCTTGAGGAAATCATCCATATGTTCGTGTCCCCGAGAGGATACTCTCTAGTGTGCGCTAAAGTTCATGAAGAAATGATGAAGCTATGCGTTCCGAAGCAGTCGTGCGAGTTCTTTTTGAAGCTCTTCTAGAAGATCCGTCAGCACCGCGATGCGTACCTTGTCTGGGAATTCTTCGGTCAAGCGTGGAAGTGGGTCAGTGGCCGTGCGTCCTTCACGAATCTCAAAGTGAAGGTGGGGCGACGTACCTTTCGCGTTTCCTGTATCTCCCACATACCCAATGATGTCTCCTACCTTAAGCTCTACGCCTGCCTTAATCCCATCGGCAATCTCATCAAGGTGATAATAATTGAAAATCTCTCCTCCTGGATTTGCAGTCTGCACATAGATTCCGCTACTTGAGCCCTCTCCAGTACGAGTTACCACAGCCTCAGTTGGAGAAGCGACTGCCGCACCCCGCGGCGCCATAATATCCAACCCTTCATGCGTACGTGCGCCTCCATCGCGTGGATCTCCGAAGTTATCCTGAAGCTGACGCACTGCAACACCCAACACTACCGGAATCGGCATTTCTTCTACCGGATCATTATCCAGTTTATCTATCTTGCGACGAAGAGAACTTGAGTATCCGCTACGACGATATGAGCGATATTCATCCTCATCTTCATCATCGTTGTGGCTGACATACACTCCGACTGGAGCTTCGTTCAATGTTTGCGCATTAACGGGCACACTGGTTCCAAGCACGAGGAAGAGCGCAAGAACGCCCACTCCCCATTTAGATATGGTGGTATTCATATGAGCATAGTGACGAAGATGAAGAAGGGGTATTACTGATTTTCATAATGGCCGAAGCGTTTTGATACTTCCGTAAGGACCGTATCCCACTCCTCACACACCACCACATCTACGGGAGTCTCCGGATACTTCGTGTGCTTATACAAGAAGATCGTTCCTTTATAGTCATGCGGTAGATATTCCAGCAAATGGATATCATCATCTATATGTGCCGCCACCTCTGGATAGAGCGTAGGTAGAAAACTCGCCTTCCATTCCATTGCATGCATATCCTCTGTGCCAAGTGGACGCATGTGCACGGGTGCCCGTGGAAAGTCGTGCTTCCAGAGCCATGATTCTGTCGTCTCACGAATAAACTCCCAACGTGCGGTGATATACCCAACGACAGGAATAATCTCGTGAATCTTATTCACTACATGATTCGCGTTTTCTATGAGCGGAATCGTCTCCTGAAACTCTAGAGAGTGCCGCGCATAATCCATCCACTTCTTCGCCTCTGGTGTCTGCCAGTGCGGGACATTTGAGGTAAGGACATACTTCTTCCAAATTTGTTCAGGGGTGAGACCTTCGGGATTCCCGAACTGCTTCTCTAATTCTTGTGCCCAAAAGATGTTGGTCGCCGAAAGAACGTTATCTATATCAACGGCAATGCCTCTCATGGTTTCTCGTCAATTGTATCGTGCTTCTCTTCCACCGCCTTGATCTCTGCCTGCTCTTCCTCTTCTTCACGTTTAATCAGTGCCCATGCCCGCTTTATATGACGAATGACGTGATGGCCGTACAGATAGTGTATAAGCGATCCAAGAAGCATAAGGATCACAATACCGAGAAGTATGTACCCACCATAATCTTCTATGAGACGTCCGAGTAAGAGTGGAGGCGAAACGTTCACGCTTGCATCTCTAATGTTTCCTGCGTTGTCTATTGCGCGCACAATCACTCGAGATCCTCCCGCACTACTTGCAGGCACCTGGAATGGACTTTCACTTTCTACAAACACCGGAGACGCTGTGGCAGGCTCCGCCTTATCAATCACTCCCACTTCATAGCGGGCAATACCGGAAAGTCCATCAGTGGTAAAGAAGGAAACCAGCGCGCGATCCACGACGACCGCTGCGGCGAGAAGATAGTTTACCTCTGGCTTAAATGCAGCAGGAGGCGTGGTATCTATCCGAACAAGGTAGTGGCCCGTTGCCCCCCATACCCCATTACGATATGCCTTTACGTGAAAGTACCACAGTCCATCTTCAAGATCTTGATACGACTTCACCGTTTCTCCCGTCTGTTCAATAGACGGAGGTATCGTGTTCGGCATTGAATCAAGCACGTAGCTAAAGGCCGTCACATCAGGTGCCTTCTCCCATGTGAATACCGGATTCGGATTGTTATACCAGGTTGCCTGCGACGGGTGCGTTTCTGAGAAAATGGACAGACCTTCAGGTGGTTTAGGAACGATACTGTAGACTCCTCTCCCCGCATCAATACGGGCAGGGCTTCCGAGCCCATCATTCAATAACGCCTCTGAGTCACTACGAAGCGAGACGACTGCTGAACCAGTCGCCTTCGCTTTAAAGGTAATTGTTCCTATCACACCAGAAGAGGTGACAATGCCGTTTGGAATACTTCCGACGTACCGCGCGGTGCCATTCGTGTTGTCATAGGATGGTGGCTCAAGCCACAGACCGATGATGGAGCGATCACTAGAAGGTTGCACAATAGATAGCTTTGATGAGTCAAAGTACACACGAACTTCTATCGTATTCACACTTAACCCGTTGGTATTGAGTGTGATTGGCACTTCAAAGGTAGACCCTTCCGTAAAGGTGCCTGATGCCGGTGAGAAGGTAATAGACACGCGGGGGAGCAGTGTAGATGCGTCAATCACCTGTCCGAGTGCCGGAGTTGAAATAAGAAGGATGAGAAGTAAAGAGGTAAGTACTTTCATAATTAGCGATTCTCTTCTTGTGCCGCCTCTTCAATTTCTTCAATCTTCTTCTCGGTACGTGATTCAGTCGTTTCAATATTCTCTTCAAGTGTTTCCAAGAGATCTTGTTCACGTGCAGCCGCGCGGTCATGACGATGTGAAAGGAACACCCGCTCTTTAGCGATATTACGGCGCATAATTGAGAAAGAGTGTTTGAGTGAGCGCTCAATCTCTTTTACATCCTCTAGACTATTTGCTTTCCCACGATGTCGGATCATATACACTACCGCCGCGAGAAGTAGTACAAGGAGTACGGGCACTGAAATAATCCAACTCACTATTTGAGTAAAGAGTCCCGGCGTGATCACCACATACACAGACTCTGACGACAAACTTGAGCCACCACGGACATCGTACCCAGTTGCAGTGATACGGTACTTCCCTGGCGTTTCAAGTGATGAAAGGCTTGCGAGCCATTCCCCATCAGCTCGTACCACCGCTTCTATTTGTTGCGGAATGGTAGGAATACCTCCCCACTCAAGGAAAGAGAGCGAGTTACTGACAGACTCAGGAGTTGCGGTGAGCACTACACGAGTTATGCCGGCAGTCACCGTTCCTTCAATAATACCCGCATGGAGAGCGGTGTGTGTTGGATATTCGGTAATTTTTGGCGTCTGAAGTGGGGTGACAAGCACGACAATCTGTCGTCGTGTCTCATTCCCATTCGTATCGGTTACACGAAGCGCAAGCGTATGCGCGCCTGGACCTACTTTTAGTTCATATACCCCACCCTCATATTCTTCCCACGGAAGGAATGCGCCGCCATCAAGTGAGAATTCATATGATTTGATACCGGAAGGATCACTTGCAGACACCTGCACACGCACAGAAGGATCAGTCGCAACAGAACGAGCGATCTCACTAAACGTGCGAATAGTAGGCCCGTTCTCATCTTCCACATCCTCTTCCGCTTCCTCTTCAGTTTCTATAACCGGTGCAGTCGGTTTTGGTACAGGAACGTCTCCCTCACGCACGGTATAGGAGCCCCCACGAGTTCCTGAGAGGAGATTGGTTCCCTTTCCATCATTAGCGAGAATCGACGCGCTTGAATACGTAACGGGGAATGACCCCGCGCGCTTTGCACGAAGAGTGACGGCGGCGATTTTCCCTGCACTTCCTGAATAGCCGGGGTTAAGCACGACTCCTTCAAAGGTTATGTTCCCTCCTTGCGCCGCGGGCTCCTGGACCCAGAAGTTCACAATTGATCCTGCGCTTGAAACACCCACAATATCAAACGCATCTGTCGGAATAGAAAGTGTGCCGGATACTGCGTTTAAGGCCTGGCCGGTACTTTCAACGTAAATAGTGGCAGTTAGTGTGCCGCCAATGGAGTACGTCCCGGACGCGGGCGTGAGATACAGCGATGCAGCTGACGCCACAGAAGGCATGAAAAGAACGAGCCCTAACGTAAAGAAGGCAAGTCTACTCATGATCGGTATCGTTTATACACATGGCGCATAAGGACTCCTATGAGTATAAGGGCAAGGAGCACCAATAGAGGAAGTGTCATTTTAGGGAGAAGGAGCTGCTCCTTATAGTTTCCTTCATGATCATACGCCCTCGCACGAACCAAGGTAATGTACGTATTCCCCTCTAATACATACGGGCTCTCTACTTCTTTCCATCCCATAAACCCTTCTGCGACCGCAAATCGCGCAATACCGGACTCCTTATCTATCGCAGTCATAATAAGCACGGGCTTACCGTCTGCCACAGTCACGTCACGTATACGTTCAATATCAAACCAAAGAGGAGGGGTGGTATCGGTCACTTGTGCGACAGTCGCTGCCCCACTCTCGTACGTAGAGTCAACAACCGCGAGACGAGTCCCCTCGCCGTCATTAAGAAAGACCCCCGCATCAATAAGACGAACGGTACTACTGTCTTCTTTTACACGAACAGAAAATAAGAATCCGTCACTTGAACGCTCAGGTGCTCCCAATACTCCAGTAAAACCTCCAGGTATAAGTCCTGAGAAACGGACGCTTGATCCATTCAGTGCGGGTTGCTCAACCCAATATGACACCACGCTGCCGCCAGTAGAAAATGAAACGCTACTGTTTTCCGGAAGCACCAGCGTTCCTTCAACTGCGTTTACGGCGTTCTGAGTAGCGGAGAGATAGACGGCAACCTCGGTACCTCCTCCAGTCACTGGACGAACTTCTGCATAGAGTGGGAGCGCCGCGTGCGCATGCAGAGGAAGAACAAACAAGAGTGAGAGGAGAAGGTATCGCATAATTAGTTGGTCCAGTAGTACGCCATGATACTGAAGTCTGTAAGGTCTATCTTACCGTCTCCAGAGAGTGCAATGACTTCTCTGTCCACCACATCTCCGAGAAGTGCTCGTCTATACCAATACGCAGCGACAGAGAAATCGTACAGGTTTACTCTTCCGTCATTATTTATATCTCCACGTAGAGACTGCGTGCGGTCGGTGGTCTCACTTCCCACTTTAAATGAGACTGCGTTTCCGTATGGAGACACTAGTGCGTCACTTTGTGATTTTGACTTCGCCGTGTGTTTACCAACTTCAAGTAACCCTGAGTTAAACTGCACCAAATATGCTCCGTCATCATCCGCGAGTGACGAGAAGAAGAGGGTCTCTTTTGAGTTCACCTCAATACTGACACTGGCGTCTGGAACGGTGACCCCAAACAGAGTAAGAGTATCTCCGCGACGAATCTCATCTACATTCGTATCAAGCGTTGGCGCCAAAAACACTCCACTTATGGTTGTTGAACCACCTTCAGGTAGTACGACTGGTGCAGAAAATGCAGGTGAACGACGATTATCTTCATCAACGGCCACCAATGAAAAAGTATACGAGCGCGCCGCAAGGCCGGTGCGCGTAAATGAGAAACGGGCGTCAGGTCCAGAAATGGTCTCAAGGGTAGATTTCCCATCTACGTAGAAAATAACTTTGCTATTGGGGTAGGCCCTGCCAGACACGGTCACAGAGGCAGTACCCGCCGCGGGCGTTGTACCGCCACCTCCTCCGCCCCCGCCACCACCACCCCCGCCACCACCTCCTCCGCTCGTTGGGGTCGCCGTCACCTGAGTAGATGAAGCAATGGCGTTTCCAAAAGCGTCATTCACCACGATCACAAAGTAGTACGGCGTACTATTGGTAAGCCCGGTCCGTACTGAAGACGTCACATTCCCTAAGCCAGTATACGTATACGGGCCTCCGGACGTCGTTGATTGCCCTACACGGTAACTCCCGACAGTCCACCCCAGCGTTCCTTGTGAGGCGGTCCACGATAAACTCACTTGCCCATTCCCTGGGGTCGTACTTACCACTGGTGAAGAGACAAATGGAAACGTAAGGAATGCCGCAATGTTGTTAAATGATGCAGAGGTGCTAGTGCCGAGTCCCAACTCTCCAATAGAGCTCCATAGCTGAAAACTGGAAGACGTTGCGAAGCCTCCTGGAGAAATCACCGGATCAAGCAGACGATAGTTTGTAGAGGTAAATTCTTCTGCGAGCACGACACTTCCTCCAAGCACACATAGCAAAACTGCCGCACCGAGAAATATTCCATGGCGCGACAGTTTCTTGTTCATGTGAGAGCGTGGGGCGTTACCCCACCGGGGCTACTGCCCAATGTTAAGTGATGCAACTTCTACAATGATGTTCTTTGATGGGCTGTAAAGATACGCTTTACGTGCATTCGTGTAGAGAAGTACCTGGTCTCCCACTTCTGCATTCGCAAAGAATGGCTGATCCTCAAGAGTTGAAGTGTCAGAGACGGTCGCAAGCGTGGGAAGCTCGTTTGGCGGAAGGTCAATAATCTTCTCTACCTTGTCCACGACTGCGGCGATTTTTCGTTCATTCGCCGCGTTTGGATCCTGCGTGAGCGTTGCGTACTCGCTGTAGAGGTAGACGAGGGCAGCAGCACAGAGAACGACTGCAGCCCCAAGCGCAATAAGTACTTTCTTAGAGGGGATTGAAGACATGGCAGCGGGAGCAACAGCAGGAGTGATTGGTTCTTTGGTAGGCATAAGTATTATGGAGTTACGTTTTCAGTCGTTCCCCCATCCGTTGGCTCTTCAGTAACTTCCGCTTCCGTCTCCGCTTCTACTTCAACCTCTTCTTCTGGAGTGACAGTTGGTCCTGTGTCTCCAAGGTTAATAGGAGCGACTTCAAGCACACGATTGGCCTTTGGATCGTATAGATACGCCTTACGAGAGGTTGGGTACAAAAGCACCTTGTCCCCCACTTTTGCTTTTGCAAAGAAGGCCTGGTCAGAAAGCTTAGTTGGGTCACTTACGGTCGCAACGGTTGGAAGCTCGTCCTTAGGAAGAAGGATGAGTTTCCCGACGACTGCCACTAGTTCCTCTGCCTCTTTACGTGCAAGGGCCTCTGGATCCTGCTTGAGACTAGACACCTGCATATATAGGTATGCAGCACTACCTGCAAGAACAAGGAGAAGCACCACAAGTGCAGGTACTACATATTTGTTACTGTTCATACATTCTTAATAGCCGTTAATCCTTCCATGATACGGCACTCTAGCTGGGTCGCAAGAGCGTTTGTACACAGAAGGACACTCACTTAAGTATCCTTGCTGTGCCCATTCCCAACGGAAGAATCTGAGTGAAGAAGTATATTTAGATCCTTTCGTCGATCCAATTCATTATGGAGATTCAGGTGCGGACTCAGGTGGCGGTTCAGGAGCAGACTCCGGTTCTACCACCGGATCTTCAACTGGAGGAGGGACTGGATCTATCACTGGTTCTGGATCAGGACTTGGTGAGACAGGCTCAGGATCTGTAACTGGAGGTTCTTCTGGTGAATCAATCGCCTCATCAGGTTCAGTCTCTACTGGTAACTCCTCTGCTAGTTCTTCTTGTTCTGATTCAATCGTACGTGCTTCTTTTACCCAGAGCGCGATCCAGTTAAAGGTAATGTCTTCTTCCGCAGCTTTGTTGAGAATAATGGTGAATCCAGTGGTGGTTGCGTTTGCAACGAGGTAACGAATATCGTTTCCGAAGAACGCTTGTATTGCCGCAGCGCCTTGTTCGGTGTTTGCACTAATACCATCTCCGGCTGAGAGGGTCGCGTTTACAATTGGCTTCTCTAGATATTCCCGTTCAAAGGTAATATCTACTGCCATATCCCCCTCCTTGATGACTGCAAAGCCTGCCGTATCGGTGGTGAAGTATGGGGTTCCAAAGAACACCACATCATTCTCAAAGAGAATTTCCTCATTAAGAGCAGTGACGCGACCTACTCGCAAGCCCTCCGCAACAATACGTGGCGTATACACCTCAAAGGCGGCCGCGAGACGATCGGTGAAGATTTCAGATTCAAGCTCTCCTTCTTGCATTTCTTCTCTCATGCTCTTCAGATACCCGATAATTTCTTGCTCCTCATCAATCGCGAGAGTGAGACCATTTGATTCCACCTCAGTAGCTTCTACAAGCTCGTATCCTTCCTCACACGCACCATCTGAAGCCGTTGATGTTGCGTTGCCGTCTGTATCTACACATGTTGCAACTGGAATTGCCTCCCCTCCGAAACTCAAACCTTCTCGTGCTTCTTCTACCAACAGCGAGAGTGACATGCCTTGGAAATCAACAAGATTCACAAATACCGTCACAGTGATGCAGCGTCGCGTGTCGTCTTCTTGATCCCCAGGACACACAGCGAGTTGTTCCTGATCTATCGTATCTATAACCGTACCAAGGGTGCGTCCTGCTTTTGTAGCACGCATACCGTATCCCTCTAGTGACGACGAAGTAATTCTGTCTCCCACCTCTGGGATTCCGTTTTCTGTAGTGATTTTTACTGGGACACGACCAACAAGTGCAATTGGATAGCTATTTTCAAACTCCGGACCAAGCACAAGCCCAGGGCGTGAAGCAACAATACCGAGAACGTTCTTCTGATACGGATCAGTAGATCGTTTCACTCCGAGAGCAAGTTCAGGATCAACCGCCACAATTTCTCCCTGCTCAAGCTGCTGTGTTGATTCATAGATTTCGGCAAGGTCGGCACCTTGACCAAGTCCTAGTACGTCTTGAGTTGCTCCAAAAAGACCCGAAGCAATTAATTGCTGTTGAATATCAGTAATGGCTCCAATAGTATCCGCTTGCAAACCTTTCAGACTGACGTCTCTTCGTTGGGATCTGAAGAATGTTCCGTTACCAAGTACGATAGAGTCGGAATATGATGCAAGTGCAGTAATATCGTCTGCGTCAGTGCCGCTCCACGCAGTACCATTATCGTCATCTGGATACCCTGCATCTGAATGGATCACCTCAGTTTTAATAGAACCCGCGCCTGCATTGGTGTACACCGTTATACCTCCACCATCTGATCCATCACTTGTTCCAACAAACAATTTTCGTACTTTATTAAGAGCAGTTGGCGCATCAACCGCAATAGAAGTCACCGTATCTGTTGATCCGTAGAGTCGTGCCGGACTTACACGGTAGTCCGTGCTTGTATCCGGCGTTACGGTGAATGCAGGATATACCGTGAAGGTCGTTGCGGTATTTGAAATAATAGTCCGTGTTTGCCCTGCGCCTGTTCCACCAGTCAACTCAACCACAAGACCAACAAACGAGTCTGGTACGTATGCTTCACCCGAGTCTCCGATTGTGGTAGAAGTGAAGGTTGTTGCGTCCGTCACGCCTGCTGCAGGCCGTATCAAGTGAGCTCGTCCGTCTAGATACAATCTGTTTGCACTTTGCTGAGTTAAACCTGAGGCAGTAGTTGCACCTGTGGCACTCCATACAAATTCATCTATCGCTCCATCCCAGAGGTTTGTTCCAGTTGCACATGCTGCGCCCGAACACGTGCCACCAACGGTCATTATCTGCGCTACAGTATCTACGGTTGCCGTTGCGCCTACAGTAGTATCACACGCGGCTGCTTGCCTTCCGTCTATATATAGACAGAGACCGGTGGTGTTTTGTCGTGTAAACACTGCATGATGCCATTGATTGTCGTTATAGAGTGCTGAAGAGGTGACAATATCATCGTAAGAAGATGAGACAGTAAATGTAGCATCATCGTCAATACCAAATACGATGTTTCCGGCCGTGTTCATACCGCCATACACACAACCAATTGTCTGTGCAGGGGTGGTATCAAAACATTTCTCAAACAAAGTATCCCCGCCCGCAGCCGGCAACGATGTCCCGTGTTTAAACCAGACAGAAACTGTAAATCCTATCGTTGCAGCACCCATCGCAAGATCTGAGTCGTTATCACAAGTTCCATCCGCGTTTGCATCAGAACAAAGATACGAGTTGTTGTTGAAATTCACTGCATTGCCACGTATACCACCGCTAGCGAAGGTTGGTGCCGTTGCGCCTGCTTGGTCTAGTACATTTTGCGTGGAGCCAACGGCACCAACGGCACTGAATGTACGTGTCGCACCAGCTGCCTCTTCAAACAAGTGAGCTGAGCGCACTGAACCGACCATGAACGGTGTGGACGTGGCGGTAGTGGTTATTTTTGACCATGATGCTCCAACAAGGGCTCCTCCAGACGTGTGCACTTCTGCCAATCCTTGGTTGGTACCGACATACACAATGTCACCTGAATCAATTTGCCCAGTCGTAGCCGCTTCTCGTGCAGAAGAGCTGCGTGGAATGACCGCAAGTGCACTTGGTGACGTAGAAATTGTTGGTGCGGTTCCCGTCGTTATAGGCGTAAGTCCTGCAAGGGTTTGATCATAAAGCCTGGTCGGAGTTGCTTGAGCGACCGTTACTGTATCTACCGCTCTCCACTCTTCAAGTTGCTGCTGTGTTTCATTTGTCGCATACATACGACCTCTATTGGTCATCGCGACTTGGTTATAATCGTCTCCCGCGTTGTCCGCATACGTAATAACTTTACGAGTTCCCATATTTATCACCGATACACCTGAATCTGTAGCTGCCGCAATCACCGTAACACCACGAAGTGGGCCTGCCTGGTTGGCCACTGGCGCCACAAGAGTTCCCGCCGCACCTTCGTTTGATGAAGTCTGGAGTGCAATTGAAACATCGTTCACAATATTGTTCACAATAAGGAATCCAGTTTCCGCATTGTCTGCATATGTAGCAGTGGTATTTCTATTTCCGATATTAATGTCAGCTTGTGTACGGTTAGTCGTATTGTACCGATACATTACATCTTGCTTGAAATCAAACGCATACATACCCGTTCCTGATGCGCCGTTTGTTCCGACCACAATAACTCCGTTTTCGGCCGCAACTCCAGACGGATTGTTGTTAGTGTCTGCGCCAAGCGCAAATGTACCTCCTGACTGGGTAAACTTCATCCACATCGTATTGTTGGTACCGTCAAAAATATACAGCGCATCTGCAGTTGTGACGAGAATAGCTTTACGTGGAAACACGGAGCTGCCACAACGATCATCCGTCGCGATGTTGCAAGGATCATTGACTCCGTCATCTTTTGTCTCGGTGTACCATGAAAGTTGAGAGGAAAGTACGTTTGTGCGCCAGTCTCCCCCATCTGTGTCTCGAGTAGTGTCGTACACAGATATATCTATGATGCCTGTTAGGTTTTGCTGAAGATCAAATCCAATACTCGTATAGTCACCATATGCAGTTGCATCAAGTCTGTGTGTTTCGCTTCCGATAGTGAGTCCACCAGTTTGTGAAAGTGCAAGCATGTCAACACCTGCATCATCTTCAATAATGACTGGCATTCCCGTGTACTGAGATCGGTCAACAATCATGCGGAGTCCTGTTCCTGTATTCGCATTTGCGTCAGCCGCATCTAGCGTGATTTGAAGCGCGTCACCAGAGAAGGTACCAGTCGTCGCAGGGTTTACGGTGAGCTGAAGAAGATCACCAGTGGTTGCAGCAGCAGTCGTTTCTGTGATCACGACCGCGTTGTTAGATGCCACTTCAATCACACCATCTACGTCGTATCCTTCCTGGAGACCCGCACCACCTCCTGATGAATCGTCCGTACCACAGATTACGTTTCCTGAAGAGTCAGTCTGAAGGAGAGATCCTGCAGCAGAACAGTCGTATCCTCCGAGGGTAAGGCCCTGGCTTGCGATACGAATACCAGTAAAGGTTGAGGTAGCAGTGGTGTTAATGCGAGTCGCAGAAAGTCCTATAGAGGAGAGTGTGGTTGTGGACACACCCGTTGACGACGTAATCACGAGCTCGTTTGCCGTGTCATCAAAGTTAAAGGTGAGATCTTCATCACTTCCATTTCCAAGACCAAGGAAGGTTAGTGCCCCGTCGCCATCGTCCGTTACACGAACACCTGCTGTGCCGAAGTTCACGTTTGTTGTGAAGGTAGGACTCGTGCCAAATACAAGTGCACCACTTCCTGTCTCATCTCCGACAATTCCCGCCACCTCTGAAGAGGTGTCAATTTCAGTCGCAAGGATGACGTTCACGGAACCAAGGAGTGTTTCAAGTTCTCCTGGGGTATCAATCTCTGTAGAGACAATAATGTTAAGTCCACCAACCAAGGTCTCCACTTCCGCAATGCTGTCTATAGAAGTGGTGGATACCTTGTTATTGAACACAGTCCAGTCTGCAGAGGTGAGGAATCCTTTGTTTGAGGCAGAGGCAGCCTGTCCGTTTACGTAGTCAATGGAGATCTCACTCTCTACGGTTCCTCCAGAGACTATGAAGTCTGCGCCAAGGAAGTCTATGACGGTTGCGCTCGTCGTGACGTCAGCATCGTTCTCTTGCACAGTCGCAATACCTCCTCCTGCGCCAGAGTCGTCCGTACCACAAATCACATTGCCAGACGCGTCGGTCTGAAGAAGTTGGTTAGACGCGGAACAGTTGAGGCCCGTGAAAGTGACCCCTTGGCTTGTGACGACACCTGCAAGTGTTGAAGTACCAGTGGTGTTAAGGCGAAGTGCTGAAAGGCCAATAGAAGAGAATGAGGTCGTCGCAACTCCGGTTGAAGAAGTAACGACTACCTGGTTTGCCGTATCGTCAAAGTTAAAGGTAAGATCTTCATCACTTCCATCTCCAAGACCAAGGAAGGTGAGTGCCCCGTCGCCATCGTCCGTGAGGCGTACACCGGCAGTGCCAAGAGAAATGTTCGTGGTGAAGGTTGGACTGGTGCCAAACACCAATGCGCCAGATCCTGTTTCGTCTGAAATTGAGTTAGAGAGTGCAAGAGATGCTGCTGTGGTGGTGAGCTGGCCGCCAGTGGTGGTGAACACTCCTCGGTCAGCGGTAAGACCAGAGAAGGTGATGGTACCGGATGAGGTGACGCCAGTAAGGGAGCCGAGGGTGCCAGTAATAGTGGAGTTCCCCGTTACCGTTAATCCTCCTGAAGAGACGGTGAGAGTTGTGGGAGTAGTGATGGCACCTGCAGAAGTGATGGTGGTACTTGCAGAGCTTCCAATCGCAAGTGTGTTTCCAGTGAGAGAACCTGAGAAGAGTGTGGTTGAGGTGGCGTTGGTGAGAGTGGTGTTTCCAGAAAGAGTGACGCCTGAGAGGGTTGGGCTGGTGCCGAAGACAAGCGCACCTGATCCTGTTTCGTCGGTGACTGCACTTATCAAGTTCGCACTTGAAGGAGTTCCAAGGAAGGTGGCGATACCCGCAGCGAGGCCTGAGACACCTGTTGAGATTGGGAGGCCAGTGGCGTTCGTGAGTGTCGCTGCCGATGGCGTACCAAGGTTTGGAGTCGTCAACGATGGGCTGGTGCCGAAGACGAGCGCACCTGAACCGGTTTCGTCTCCGACAATTCCAGCCACCTCAGAAGAGGTGTCTATCTCAGTTGCAAGAATCACATTAACGCTTCCAAGCAAAGTTTCCAGTTCACCGATTGAATCTATTTCGGTTGAGGCAATGATGTTGACGCCGGTAAGCGTCTCAATCTCTCCCAGCGTATCAATAGAGGTGGTGGAGACTTTGTTATTGAAGAGGGTCCAATCTGCTGAAGTGAGGAAGCCCTTAAGTGATGCTGAGGCGGCTTGACCGTTTGTGTAGTCAATAGAGATTTCACTCTCCCCGCTAGCGCCAGATACCACGAAGTCTGAGCCAAGGAAGTCTATGACCGTTGCGGTGGTGGTCACGTCTGCATCGTTCTCTTGCACCGTTGCGATGCCGCCACCTGCACCAGAATCATCGGTACCACAAATGACGTTACCCGAGGCGTCAGTCTGAAGAAGCTGGTTAGACGCGGAACAGTTAAGACCCGTAAAGGTGATACCTTGGCTCGTCACCACACCGGCCAAGGTAGAGGTGCCAGTCGTATTGAGACGAAGAGCTGAAAGTCCAATAGATGAGAAGGTCGTCGTTGCAACACTGGTAGACGATGTAATGACAACCTCATTTGCTGTGTCATCAAGATTAATTACAAGATTTTCATCGTTCCCGTCTCCAAGGCCAAGAAGGGTGAGCGCACCATCACCATCATCACTCAAGCGTACTCCCGCAGTACCCAAGGAGATGTTGGTCGTAAAGGTAGGGCTCGTACCGAACACTGCTGCTCCACTTCCTGTTTCGTCGGTAAGGGCGGTAGCAAGGTTAACTGAGGAAGGTGTGGCGAGAAGTGCTGCAACGCCAGTGCCTAGTCCAGAAATACCAGTAGAGACTGGCAGGCCAGTTGCGTTAGTGAGTGTGACTGCTGATGGTGTACCGAGGTTTGGCGTCGTAAGAGTTGGTGAAGTTCCGAAGACGAGAGCGCCTGATCCAGTCTCGTCTCCGACAATCGCTGCAATTTCAGAAGAAGTATCAATCTCTGTTCCGAGAATCACGTTCACTGAACCAAGAAGTGTTTCTAGCTCTCCAATGCTATCAATCTCCGTTGAAGCAATAATGTTCACGCCCGTAAGAGTTTCAATTTCGCCAAGAGTATCAATTGAAGTGGTAGAAACTTTGTTATTGAAGAGAGACCAATCTGCTGAAGTGAGGAGTCCGCGGTTTGATCCTGAGGCGGAAGGGAGGTTGAAGGTAAGTGTGTTCCCTGCTCCGGTCACACTGAAATCAATACCAGAGGTTGAGGAGGCGATGGTGACTGATGAACCTGTTTGACCCTGACCTATTGGGCCAAGTGAAGTAATGGCTGCGGTGAGATAGGTGGTGGTATCAATTGATAGTGTGCCATCCCCTCCAGAGGTTTTTACAAAACCGTTTGAGGTCAAGTTAGAGAGCCTTGAGATATTCTGGGTCGTGTTGACGTTAAACGCGCCACCAGAATATGAGAGTCCCGTGCCTGCAGTTGTGGTGGAAGTCCATGTAGGAACGCCACTCACAAGAGCAAGAACTTGTCCGTTGGTGCCTGCGGTTGTCGTTGCAATCGCACCAGTTCCGTTACCGAGAAGTATCGCGTTTGATTGAAGAGTCCCCCATCCAGTACCGCCAGAGCTTACACCGAGGGCCTGTGCGAGTGTGAGTGCGCCGTTAGAAGCAAATGATGAGGTGGCTGTTTGACCAAAGGACGCAACGTTTGCAGTGAGTGCTCCATTGAAGAGAGTGGTCGTTGTTGCGTTAGCAAGAGTGACGTTACCTGTGAGGTTTGCGCCTGAAATTGTCGGACTTGTACCGAAGACGAGTGCGCCAGAACCGGTTTCGTCGGTAATCGCAGTTGCAAGGTTTGCAGAGGATGGAGTTGCGAGAAGTGTTGCAACGCCGGTGCCTAGTCCAGAAATACCAGTAGAGACTGGGAGACCAGTTGCATTCGTCAGAGTGACGGCAGAAGGAGTGCCGAGGTTTGGTGTGGTGAGGGTTGGAGAAGTGCCAAACACAAGTGCACCACTTCCTGTTTCGTCTCCCACAATTCCTGCGACCTCAGAAGACGTGTCTATCTCTCCAGAGACAATGACGTTCGTACCACCAAGGATCGTCTCAAGTTCTGCGATGGTATCAATCTCAGTCGCAAGAATTACATTGACTGAACCAAGAAGAGTTTCTAGCTCAGACGTTGAGTCAATTTCTGTTGAAACGATGATGTTAACGCCCGTGAGCGTCTCAATCTCACCGATCGTATCAATAGAGGTGGTAGAGACCTTGTTATTAAAGGTAGTCCAGTCAGTAGTGCTCAATAGGCCTCTATTTGATCCAGAGGCGGTAGGAAGATTGAACGTGATCGTATCTGTTGCACCAGTAATGGTGAAGTCAGTGCCAGACGTTGAAGATGCAAAGGTAATAGTTCCTCCTGTCTGTGTCTGCCCTGCTGGGCCAATTGCCGTGATACCTGCGCCACTTGTTGCAAGCGTTGTGCCGTCAAAGGTAAGTCCTGAACCAATAACTACGGTAGATACTTGAGAAGTACCGTTGCCACGAAGAATGCCAGTGAGCGTGGTAGATCCTGTACCACCGTTTGCAACGCCAAGTGTGCCTGTCACTCCAGTGGTGAGTGGAAGTCCCGTGGCGTTCGTGAGTGTGACGGCTGATGGAGTGCCGAGGTTTGGAGTGACGAGTGTAGGTGATGTTCCGAAGACGAGTGCACCAGATCCAGTCTCGTCAGTAATCGCCGTTGCAAGGTTTGCAGAACTTGGCGTGCCAAGGAATGTGGCGATGCCAGCAGCAAGTCCTGAGATACCAGTGGAGACTGGAAGACCAGTCGCGTTGGTCAAAGTGACTGCCGATGGTGTGCCAAGGTTTGGCGTGGTCAACGTTGGACTGGTACCAAACACAAGAGCTCCAGAACCAGTCTCGTCACTGATTTCTCCCGCGATACCCGCAGACGTTGTAATTGCAGTAAACGGACTCGTGCCGTTTCCTTTTACGATTCCCGTAAGAGAACCAGCGCCTGTACCTCCTGAAGAAACACCAAGTGCCTGTGCGAGTGTGAGTGCACCGTTAGAAGCGAAAGTAGAAGTTGCGCTCTGACCAAAGGACGCAATGTTGGCCGTAAGAGTGCCATTAAATAGTGTCGTAGTTGTGCCATTGGCAATAGTGACGTTGCCAGTAAGGTTTGCGCCTGAAATTGTCGGACTTGTACCGAAGACAAGCGCACCAGATCCTGTCTCATCAGTGATTGCAGTCGCGAGGTTTGCAGAAGATGGTGTTGCGAGAAGTGTTGCAACACCGGTGCCTAGTCCAGAGATACCAGTAGAGACTGGGAGACCCGTTGCGTTGGTAAGAGTGATGGCAGATGGAGTGCCAAGGTTTGGAGTGGTGAGGGTTGGACTCGTGCCAAAGACGAGAGCGCCTGATCCAGTCTCGTCTCCGACGATGCCAGCAACTTCGGAGGAAGTATCAATTTCGGTAGCGAGAATGACATTTACAGAACCAAGGAGTGTTTCTAGTTCACCAATTGAATCAATCTCTGTTGAAGCAATAATGTTCACGCCAGTCAGCGTTTCAATCTCTCCCAGCGTATCAATAGAGGTGGTAGAAACTTTGTTATTAAAGAGAGACCAATCTGCAGACGCAAGAAGTCCTCGCGCAGATGCAGACGCGGAAGGGAGGTTAAACGTAATCGTGTTCCCTGCTCCAGTAACCGTGAAGTCGGTACCAGACGTAGAGGAAGCGATGGTAATGGTTGGTCCTGACTGGGTCTGACCTGCGGGACCTACTGAGGTTACTGCCGCAGTAAGGAATCCTGCATCGTTCGTGAAGTCTGCAAGTGTGACTGCCGTTAGATCAAGCTCAGATTCTGCAACGGTGTCTGCATCAAGAGCACAGCTAGTACCGTTACAAGTGAAGTCACCAAAGTCACCAGACGCAAGCATCGCTGCAGTCACGTCATCTACCGTGAGTGCATTTGCCGTAATCGTAAGACCTGAGCCAGTAAGATCAGTGAAGCGCTCATTATTAATGAAGAGAGACCCCACACCCTGCATACCAGTCGTGGTCGCGTTCCCATTAATAGTTGAAGACGCAGTAGAAAGGAATCCTGCGAGTGTGGTGTTACCCGTCAGTGACGCGCCACCAATAGTCGGGCTCGTACCAAACACTAGTGCACCACTTCCTGTCTCGTCGGTAATTGCAGTGGCAAGGTTTGCGGAAGATGGTGTCGCAAGTAGTGTGGCAACTCCTGTTCCGAGTCCGGTGATACCAGTGGAAACTGGAAGACCAGTCGCGTTGGTAAGGGTTACCGCAGACGGCGTGCCAAGGTTTGGCGTCGTGAGTGTGGGTGATGTTCCGAAGACGAGCGCACCTGATCCTGTTTCGTCTCCTACAATTCCAGCCACCTCAGAAGACGTATCAATCTCAGTTGCGAGAATCACATTCACACTTCCAAGAAGAGTCTCAAGCTCACCGATTGAATCTATCTCAGTTGAGGCGATGATGTTTACGCCAGTAAGTGTTTCAATCTCCCCGAGTGTGTCTATAGAAGTCGTAGAGACTTTGTTATTGAAGAGTGTCCAATCCGCAGAGGCGAGGAATCCTGGCTGTGAACCGTTTGCTTTCTGGGCGTTGGTGTAATCAAGAGAGATAAGTCCTCCTGACGCATTAAAGTCGTTTGCAGTGAACGTTGCTGCTCCCTTGGTAGTTCCATCTGCTGCCGCATCATTGATAGATACGTTTCCTCCCGAGAACACAAGAGGAGAAGAGAAGGTGGTCGTGGCGGTCCAGGTAGGAATACCGTTAAGCCATGAAAGTACCTGACCTCCCGTTCCCTGTGTGGTAGTCGCAAGTGCGCCCGTACCATTTCCATAGAGGAGTCCTCCTGCCTGAATGTTGGTCCATCCGGTACCCCCACGAGCAACGGTGAGCGTGCCGGTAGTACCAGAAAGAATGTTGAGGTTTGTTGCGTCCGTAAGATCAAAGGCAGGTGTCGCATCTGTGCCACCAAGTGAAAGCGTGACGCCACCAAATGAAATGGTGGAGTTGGTAAGACCACTGTTATTAAGCGTGCCGCTTACCGTAGGAGTATTGGTAAGCGTGTTCCCTGCGCCTACCGTCTGAAGTCCGAGCGTAAGGCCGTTAAAGGATGCGGTAGAAGACGCAATGGTGATTGCAGGTCCTGACTGTACCTGACCTACAGGTCCAATAGACTGAAGTGCAGCAGTCACAAGTCCAAGGGAGCTTGTGGCGACATCCGTCCATGTCGTGCCATTCCAGAAGAGAAGATCTCCATAGTTCTCCGTCATTGCCGCGACATCTGAGAGATCTTCTATAGAGTTGTTAGTGAGATCATCTGCAGTACGTGCGACCTGCTGTGTCTCCCAGTAGTCTGCAGACGTAGTGGAGAAGAAGTATCCCTTTGCAATACCATCAAGGTATGTCTGCACGCGTGCATTGGTGTAGTAGAGATTGGTTACCCCTTCATCAAGTGCGTCAGTGGTGGTAGCCGCGATAATTCCGGCGACCGTCAAACCGAAGTCAGAGATCGTTGAGGCAAGCTGCGTTCCTGTTTGATTTGCACGAGCAAGGTAGTAGCTTCCCTCCTGTCCATCAAACGTTCCGGTCCAGTCTCCCGTCGCATTTATCGTAAGTGCACCAGCCACATTCTGAAGTCCTGCACCGGTAAGGTCCGTGAAGGTTTCTCCATTCAGACCAAAAGCAGTCGTCGTAGCCTGCGTGAAGATACCCGTAGATGCAGTGCTTGCACCGATTGGGGTGTTATTGATGGTGCCACCGGAGATGGTGAGTGCGTCGGTCACTTGGCCGTCCGTTGCAGAGCCTACGAGGTTTGCAAATGCGATACCAAGCGTGGAAGTTGCAGAGAGAGTGTAGCCAGAACCGTTACCGACAAGAATTTGACCAAAGGTAGGAGTAGAGGCAAGTCCGGTACCTCCAGATCCAACGCCAAGTGCCTGCGCAAGGGTAAGTGCACCGTTAGATGCAAAGGTTGAAGTTGCAGACTGACCAAACGATGCAACGTTTGCGGTCAGTGCGCCATTAAAGAGTGTGGTCGTGGTGCCGCTTGCAATCGTCACGTTACCCGTGAGGTTTGCGTTTGAAAGAGTTGGAGAAGTGCCGAACACAAGCGCGCCGCTTCCCGTCTCATCCGTAACTGCAGTTATAAGGTTTGCACTTGAAGGAGTACCAAGGAAGGTAGCAACTCCTGTTCCGAGTCCGGTGATACCTGTAGATACTGGAAGACCCGTCGCGTTAGTCAAAGTTACTGCAGACGGCGTGCCAAGGTTTGGAGTCGTGAGTGTAGGTGATGTTCCGAAGACGAGCGCACCTGATCCTGTTTCGTCTCCGACAATTCCAGCCACCTCAGAAGAGGTGTCTATCTCTCCAGAGACAATGACATTAGTGCCACCAAGGATCGCTTCAAGTTCTCCGATCGTATCTATCTCGGTCGCAAGAATGACGTTGACCGAACCGAGAAGCGTTTCTAGTTCTGAGGTCGTGTCTATTTCCGTAGACGCAATGATGTTTACACCCGTGAGGGTTTCAATCTCTCCAAGCGTATCAATTGAAGTCGTAGAGACTTTGTTGTTGAAGGTAGACCAGTCAGTAGAGGAAAGAAGGCCACGGTTCGCTGCAGACGCAGAAGGGAGGTTGAACGTGAGCGTGTCCCCTGCGCCAGTAATGGTGAAGTCTGTGCCAGACGTTGAAGAGGCAAACGTGATAGTGGTACCACTCTGTGTTTGGCCAGTGGGGCCAATCGCAGTAATCGCACTCGTCGGAAGACCGAGAGATGAGGTGGCAGTCAATGTGTAACCACTTCCGTTCCCTACCAAAATCTGTCCGTAGGTTGGTGTAGAGGTAATGCCCGTACCACCACGACCCACCGCAAGAGTTCCTGTTGTGTCTGCAAGCGCAATACCGAGAGAGGAGGTTGCAACCTGCACCCATCCAGTACCGCTACTGTTTCCAATTAGTAGCTCATTGGCGTTCACTGAACTGATTCCAGTGCCGCCACGAGAAGCGGCGAGCGTCCCCGCCCAGGTGGTGGTGAAGGTGTGTACGTCTCCTGCGGAAGTAATGGCCAGACGAATATTCGTATCAGACGAGGTGGCAAAGGTTTGTGTAGATCCAGTTTGGAACTGACCGAGTGCACCGAGTGCGGTAATACCTCCTCCAGCACCCGCATCGGCACCACAAGTAAACTGACCAGTCGTCGCGCTCCAGAGAAGCTTGTCACTTGATCCTGAACAGGAAGAAAGACCTGCGCCGTAGATGTATCCTGTATTCAAATCAAGACCGCGTGGAGTAGAGATACCTCCAGCAAACGTAGAGGTGGCAGTCGCCTCTCCACGAATAGTGGTGGTTGCAGTCCGTCCTACTGCCACATACTCAAGTGAAGAAATTGCAGTAGAGGAAGCGACGCTAAGTGTCGTGTTACCCGTCAAGGTAACTCCTGAAAGTGTAGGGCTGGTTCCGAAGACGAGTGCTCCACTTCCCGTCTCATCCGTAATTGCAGTGGCGAGGTTTGCAGAAGATGGTGTCGCAAGGAGTGTGGCGACTCCAGTACCAAAGCCAGAGATACCAGTGGAGACTGGAAGACCAGTTGCGTTAGTCAAAGTAACTGCTGATGGAGTACCGAGGTTTGGTGTGGTCAACGTTGGACTGGTACCAAACACAAGTGCACCTGAACCAGTTTCGTCTCCCACGATTCCTGCAACTTCAGAGGAAGTATCAATCTCTCCTGAGGTGATCACGTTCGTACCACCAAGAAGAGTTTCAAGTTCTCCGATTGTATCTATCTCCGTCGCAAGAATGACATTCACTGAGCCGAGGAGTGTTTCAAGTTCACTGGTGGAATCTATTTCTGTGGAGACGATAAGGTTCACGCCGGTGAGCGCCTCAAGTTCTGACACCGTATCAATTGAAGTCGTAGAAACTTTATTGTTGAACAGACTCCAATCTGCAGACGCAAGGAATCCTGGCTGTGAACCGTTTGCCTTCTGACCATTTACGTAATCAAGAGAGACAAGTCCAGATGCTGCGTCAAAGTCATTTGCGGTAAAGGTGGCAGCGCCCTTAGTCGTACCGTCTGCTGCGGCGTTGTTGATTGAGACGGTGCCACCAGAGAACGAAAGCGGGGTAGCAAAAGTAGTGCTTGCGGTCCACGTAGGAACGCCGTTAAGAAGTGCGAGCACCTGTCCGTTGGTTCCTGCTGTGGTGGTGGAAAGTGATCCTGTGCCATTTCCGTAGATGAGTGCGCCTGACTGAATGTTCGTCCATCCCGTACCTCCACGAGCAACCGTGAGTGTCCCTGTGGTGCCAGTGACAATCGGAAGTGCGCTTGCGTCTGAAAGATCAAACGCAGGAGTTGCGTCTGATCCACCAAGTGAAAGCGTCACGCCACCAAATGAAATGCTGGAGTTCGTAAGTCCTGCATTGTTGAGCGTGCCCGTGATGCTTGGTGAAAAGGTTTGCGTATTTCCTGATCCTACAATCGTCGTGCCGAGTGTAAGTCCATTGAAAGATCCTGTAGAAGTAGCGAAAGTAACGGTTGGACCAGAAGAGGTTTGTCCTGTCGGACCAATTGCAGTTACACCGCCCGCTGAAAGTCCAAGCGAGGAAGTGGCGGTAAGCGTGTAGCCGCCGCTACTGTTTCCCACAAGGAGCTGTCCGTAACTTGGTGCACTCGTCAGTCCTGTGCCGCCATAGAGCACTCCGATAGAAGACGTTGCAGACACTACCCCTGCGTTTGCCTGCAGTGGACCATTCAGACTTCCAACGGTGACTCCACCAGAGAATGTTTGTCCAGTAGTGAAGGTGTTTGCGGTGTACGTTTTTGGAATCGTTGAAGAACCGTGTATGAACGCCTGGACGGTACTTGCAAAGTCAGAGATCGTTGAGGCAAGCTGCGTTCCTGTTTGATTTGCACGAGCGAGGTAGTAGCTTCCCTCCTGTCCATCAAACGTTCCCGTCCAGTCTCCCGTCGTGTTGATGGTAAGAGCACCACCGACGTTTTGAAGTCCTGTACCGGTGAGGTCAGTGAAGGTTTCGCTGTTGAGGCCGAGTGCTGTGGTCGTTGCCTGCGTGAAGATACCAGTGGAGGGAGTGCTTGCACCGATTGGGGTGTTGTTGATCGTGCCACCAGAGATGGTGAGTGCGTCGGTCACTTGGCCGTCGGTGGCGGAGCCAGTGAGGTCCGTGAAGTTAAGCCCAAGAGAAGAAGTGGCGACCTGCGTCCATCCTGTACCACTTGAGTTACCTACCAAAAGTTGGTTTGCAGTGACTGAAGAGATTCCTGTACCTCCACGGCCGGACGCAAGTACTCCAGACCAGGTGGAGGTATACGTGTGAGTACTTCCGGAAGAGGTGATGGTAAGACCGATGTTCGTGTCCGAGGAGGTGGCGAAGGACTGAGACGTCGCGACAAGTCCGTTCAAAGAAGTGATTCCTGAACCACCGCCTCCGGTGAGACAGGAACCGTTGACGGAAATACAACCACCAGTGATTTCAATACCGTTGGCGAACGTAGAGGTGGCAGTGGTGCTGGTGATAGTCAGTGCATTTGCTTCTACGTCTCCATCGGCATCTACCGTGAACACATCCGTGCCTGCAGAGTTCTGAATTCTAAAGAGCTTTGCAATCTGTCCAAGAATGCCGCGAATGGAAATACCTGTACTTTGAGTTGAAGTTGCTTCTACTGAAACGACTGAGGTGCCAAAAGGACTCGTCGTACCAAACGAAGATGGAGTAGAGGATCCGCTCACCGATGCGGCCACACGTGCAAACGGTGTCGCGCTCACACGCTGACGTGGGGAGAGCGTTTGGAAGCTACTGTTGTCTGAAGATACTTCTACCTGAAGATAGACATCCGCATTGTTGGCGAAGTCGTAATCAAGCGCATGAGGGAATCCGTTTGCGGTGTCTCCGATCTGTGCGGTGAACACCCCAGCACGAACAGTCACCGGAAATGAGGTTGGACCGCTCGCAGGCCATACCTGACTACCACTCCCAACCGTAGGGTTATTCCAAAGAGAAAACTTTACGTAGTACGTCGTACCAGTGCCACCCAAAAGGTTTCCACTCGCATCAGAGAGTCGGCCCTGGTATCCGATGATTGAGGGGACGGCGGCTGTTGCAGTCTGCGGCATGAAAAATCCCCCGAATACCGCGAGAAGGAGGAGCACCGCAACCTGCCGAGAAAGTGTGTGTGTGTTATAGAAAAAGGGTGCCCCCGCAAAAGCCTTCAAAACTCAGGATCTGCCCTATCTATAATTATATATGGCTTTCTCGTATAAGCCTGGTGATATTTTCCTCAACTGGGGATACCGAAAGGGTGAATATGGCGTAACTAGGGGCTGTATTTCAGTTTCGTACAGAATATTTCATACTTTTTAAGACGCACTTGCTATTTTATGGTTTACGTTTCGTAATCTATTTACTTTATTCAGATATGAGTTGTAAACGAAGTGCCTCTATGAGTTCCGGAAATTCCGTTTGTGGAAAAGTGCCATGTCCGAAGTGCGCGCGGTCAGTGTGTTCGTGGTAGACAGATCCAAGCATGTCACGAATGTGTCGTGGCTCTTCAATCGGAATGAACGGATCGTCAGTAGATGCAAAAAGTATCGTCCATTGTTGATTCTTTTTTATTGCGTTCCAATTCCATGGGGTATCAAAGTACTGACTCGCCTTCTCCTCTTCGTAATTCATGTGCGTGTAGTACGCACCGACAAGTACTGATCCGAGAATTACATTCTCTTCTGCATACCGCATCGCCGCGATTGCACCAGAAGAGTGCCCTATGAGAATCGTGTCTTCGTCTGCACCAAGTTCCTTTATGAAAGGAAGCCAGAATTCTTTTCGCGCAAGTAGTGCATCTGGAAACTGCGTGTTAATCACCGAAATTCCAAGTTGAAGCGGTATTTCTTTTTCTAGGTACGGAGACCAGTTATCGGTCGGTGACCCCCCTCCATTTCCAGGAATAAGAATTACTTTTGTATTCATACTCCCATCTGCTCTAGCGCCTCAAGTGCCTGCGGGAGTTCTGTCCACCCGTCATGTGAGCCAAGGTGTCCACCTTCATGAATCACCGTCAGTGTGCCGCTCAGTTCTTTCTCTAACATCTTTGCATCCTCAAGCGGTACAAGGTGATCATTGTCGCTGTGAATGATTGCTACTTTTTCTACACGCTGCCGTATGGTGGCGTAGTTAAAGGGTATTATGAAGAAGTTATCTATCTTCGTATTCCCTGTTGCGTTGCAGGGACCAGATACCAACACCACTCCAGCTATCTTTACTGATGCTGTTTCCAAATATCTGAGAATCGCCGTCACACCAAGACTGTGTCCCACGAGATATATCTCATCTCCTTCTGTGATATGTCGTGCAATCTCGTCTACCCATTCATGTTCAATAGGTTGATCTGGAGTTGGCATGACGAGTGCTGCCGCGTACACATCTCTTAGATCAAGCTCAGTCATGAGCCACGGACGCCATCCACCGTTCGGGGAGCCCTCAAGTCCATGGATAAGAAATACTTTCTTCATGCCTCTTATTCTACACGTACCGTAAAGCGAGGGTTAATTACCTTCCCTTCGTGGAAGAATTCGCCGAAGACCGTGTAAAGACCAGGACTTGGAAAGAGCACGTGCGCTTCTACCACGGGACCGAAGGTTGGTGGAGGCGGTAGGTGCGTGTGTGCGGTCGTAGAAGATACTTGAGTGACTGGTGCACCAAGTGGATGCACTTCTCCATGGGTGTGTATGAACTCAGAGAGATCGTTCTTCACCACCGCAAGGTGCATCGCAGCAGCCAAGTATGGCTCCATGTTCAGTACATCCTCTCCGTCTTTAGTAATGCGGTAGGTGAGTGTGGTGTAGGAGTTTGCGAGCGGCAGCGGGGAGCGGAGAGTGACATCGTATCCATCAAAGCTTCCTTCCGAAGGATAGGTGGCAATGTCATTCATCGCTGCATTCCCTTTTACGGTAATCGTGTACGTACGACTCTCCTGCTTCAGTCCATGCGCATAATCAATCGCAAGGATGTAGGTACCGGCACGTGGAAAGGTGAAGCTCCGTTCAAAGCGAGGAGCATTTGATTCATCATCAGGGTGCACGTGGAAGAATTCTTTCATATCTGCACTCACAATCACCATATGCACGAGCTTCTCGTGTATGACTGAGAGCACGGCAGGCTCTCCATCTGCGTCATTAATCGTGTATTCAAAGGTCACGGGAACTCCTGCAGTGATATTCGTGAGGTCGTTTGCGAATGCAATCTCTGATCCTGTCTGGGACTTCAGATACCGATACTCTCTCGCATCAGAGATGTGGAAGGAACCACCGAGCGCCATACACCCTTCCTCTGCGACTGAGGACACCGGAATGCCGTTACGTGCAGGAAGCATGACGTGCCAGCCATTCCCGTCTGCCAGACATTCCTTCTTGAATGAGTTCCCAAAGAGGTACTGGAGTGCCCCGATTATTTGGCTCAGGATTAACAGAGTGACAATGAATGCAATTCCATACCTGAAGACTGAATTACGCTCCTGTAGCGGCGGATATGGGCCTCTAACGAGCCTTGCAAGGTATATAGCGGCAATGATGCTAAGAATTGCGAGCGCCATCATCACCAGGGTGAAGAGATCTATGTCTCTTCCCTCGTCTTTAATGAAATCTGCCTTGGTGACGGTAAATGTTGCCCGTGCATCGTAGCCACTTTCCTGGGGCTGGATAACGGAGAGTGTGTGCGTGCCATTGGTGATGAGAGCAAGAGGGAATACGTATCCCCCATCATATCTGCGCTCAAGCTCTAGAAGCGTTCCCTCTTCGCTTCCACCGTCTAGAGAGACGGTCGGCATGACCTTCCCTTCACTTGTAAGGAGTACCTTCTCATCCTCATGTGGTGCAGGCGCGACCGCGATCTCTATTCCCTGGTCGCGTACCGAGTATGCTGGCTGCATGCCATGCAGTGGTGGTGAGGTGATGATCATGAGTGAGGAGAAGAAGATCACCAGCACTCCTGAAGCGAACTCTGCGGGCAAGGTGTAAGACAGGAACTTACTGAACCACTGCGGACGGTATCGGTGCGCGATGAGGTGATACGCAAGAAGTGCAATTGCGACTATGAGGGATGCAGCAAGCGGAAGGAATCGCTCTCCCCAGAGAGTCGTGGAGATATTGGCAAAGTCTTTCAAGTGAAGCCAGATGATGTAAGCGCCGGTAACTCCTGCAAGACCGAAGGAAAGCGCGAGGAGTGAGAACGCTCGTGGGAATACGTCTCGGAGCTTCTCTCTGAAGGTTCTCCAGAGATACGCGACGGAGAGAATGCCGATGATTCCCTCCCACAAATCTTTTCCAATGAGATGGAATACGTTTACGAGTACACCAAGATCAGGAAGGAAGCTGCTTGCGGTCGCGTGACTTACCTTTGCGCGGTAGTACGCAAAGACAAGAAGAAGTGCAAAAAGAATCCATTCAGAGGTCGTGAACTTCTCTGCAAGCTGTATCACCTTCTTCCGGAAGAAGAACACGACTCCAATCAATGCTCCTGCGATCATTCTGATTACCGTTGCTGATCCTGAGACTATCGCGAAGTAGAGCGAAAGCGCTTCCGCAAATGGAATCTGATTTAGATCTGCCAGTTCACTCGTTTTTAGAATGATGTGTCCCCCGCCACCAATGAGAATGAGAAGGACGCCAAGTGCAATGAAGAACGCGTACCCCTTCCGTACCAGTGCATCCTCTCGGTACTTTCTGAATACAGAGGCAAAGAGCACAATCACTCCCCATAGAATGGAGTTCCCAAGAAGCTCCACGAATATCATGAACGCCTCTGGTACTGCAGAGATCTGCACCACCTCAAAGGAAGAAGAGTTAGAGGAAGGAATGGCAATGCCTTCTCCTATCACATACGCATATCCTCCCTTGGTGAAGTGTCCGTCGTCAGAAGACACCACACTCCACGAGACAAAGTACGCACCGTCTTCTGCCGATGCTACTGGCACACTGAGTACATAGGGATTCTCTTCTACGACTGCCTCTCCAGTCGTGATCTCTGTCCCTGCATCGTCTTTTACCTGTATACGACTTGCCCCTGGCTCTACTCGCTCACTGAAGCGAATAGATACTTCGGTGGGCGCTTCGATGAGTACCGCGGAAGACTCTGGCACATACTCCACGGGAGTGGCGTGTGCAGACACGCCAAGCGGGAGGAGAATGATGAGTGTGATAAGTAGTGTTTTCATGGCAAGAGCTTGAGGAGGGATCCCACCTCTGTGAGATCCCCTACAAACCTTCGTTATTTCTTTCGTCCGACTGCGTATCCTGCGATAAGGAGTGCGAGCACGCTAATAGCGATTGCGGCAGGCCCTGACATGTCGTTGCTCAAGGACTCTACGGATGCAGACTCCTCTGGGAAGCCGAGTGCTTCCTTAGGAGCAGGACAGCCATAGCTTCCGGTCTTAGAGATACGGGTTACTCCTTCAGATATCTCTTCCTCTTCGTGTTCTTCCTCTGCCGTTGCATGCCCTGCAGGGCTACAGGTGAAGGTGAGATCTATCTCTGTGTTGTTAAGCATACCGAAGACTCGGTATGAGAGTGTCGTGGCTACTGTTGGGTAGTACGTGGTTTTGTAGGAACCAGGACTGTTATAGACCGGAGAAAGATCAAAGATCTTGGTCTTACTCCCCGCAATAAGCTCTACCTGTAGTGTCTCTTCAAGTCCTGATACAGGAGTGCCTGCGCCATGGTCATGGTCCGTGTGTGCATCTACCACCTCTGCAATACGGAGATCTACTCCTGTCTTATCGTCTACAGTAATTGGTTCGTTTAGAGACCCAATGGTGAACTGGTAGTACTTGCCTCCGATCTCAAATACATGGGTCTCGTGTGCACTGACGCTTAGCGGCATGAGTACAAACAATGCAGCGAGCGTAATAGAACTAATGATTTTCATTGTGTGTCGTTAAGGAGTAAAAGGATGTGTTCCTTTTATCCGAAACGACGATAGGCAAGTACACCTCTTCGTAAGGCGATATTGAGTGTGGCTCCTATACGTACACCCTCCTGTGCAATGAATCTTCCTAGGGTAAGGAGTGGGAGCGCAAGAACGGCAACCAGGAGGAGTGCGGCTGCATCAAGTACGTCTAGGTGCTTCTGCTCTACATGGAGCGCAGTATGGAAAAGGTCTATGGTCCCGTCACTATGATTGTGGGGGACGAGTGCGTGTACCAGCGCGCCGAAGGAAAGCACGAGTACAAGGAGTATGGCGATGACTGTTCTGCCTGACACTGGGATCTATGGTATCACGCTCAAGTTTTCTTCTTGGCGACGCGGTGTTTCCCTACGAACTTCCCTTTCTCCTTGCGTTCTTTGAAGGTCATGGTCACCTTATGCTTTGCCATCTCAGTCTCTACGATTGCTCGCTCCTTGTCTTTGTTCTTTACTCTCTGCTTTGCCTCTTTCACATACTGAGGAGAGATATCTATACCGAAGAAGTGGTGTCCGAGGAGTGCGGCCGCAACTGCAGTTGTACCGTGTCCAAGATATGGGTCTACCACCAGCTTCCCTTTGGTGCTTCCGAGTATGGAGTAGATGCAGCGAGTTGGCAGAGTGAGTGGGAATGGGGCTGGGTGTGTGTTGTTTCGCTCTGGGGGCATGCGCCAGACAGAGGTCAGCAGTGCATGACGTGATTCAAGCTCTTCTCCGATCTTCTTGTCTCCCTTTGGCTTATAGAGCCAGTAGATGCGCTCCTCTACCTGCCAGAAGCGCCATCCTCTGATGTTTGCAGCAATGCCGCGATCCCAGATAATCTCCTGTCTGATGGTCCAGTCCGTCTTGGCGAGCCAGGAAATAGGATGAAGCATCACTCCCCGCTCCCAGCGGGTCTTGTGGTTATAAAAGAAGGAGCCACCTGCTTTGGTGGTACGGAAGAGTTCATTCAGTACCGCGATCTGATTCTCCTGGTATTCCTCTTCCGTCTTCGTATCTCGTGCGGTGTCGTACACCACATTCTTTACGAGCCATCCCTTCTTATTCTCCTGCTTGTTGTATGGCGGAGAGGTCACTCCCACATCAAAGGTATTGTCCGGCACCTTCTTGAGTGTGGTGAGAGTGTCGCCGACTAGGATGGAATCGTTAAGCTTTTGCATGGAGATAGTCGTAGAGCGGTTTGCTGATGTAGGGCTTGTTCGCTTCAATATCGCTCTTTTGTGCAATAAATTCCACTTTTAGGGCTGCATCATCCTTGTAGTCCTTGAAACATACGCGGGCACCGCGTAGATACTGGCTTGGTGCAGCACCATTGGGGAATCGCTTGGTGAGCTGAGTTTCTAGAGACGTAATGATTCCTGGACTATTGAATGGGATGGAGAGAATGAAGATGAGCTTTCCATCTACAAAGCCACTCATGAGCATGGTGGGATTCTCTCGCTTATCCTTCTCAAAGCGTGCGAGTGTGTAGTCGTTCACACTTCCTCCGGCGTCTAAAAGTGCGGGTTTGGTCTTTCGTGTTCCCTCCTTGTATGCCTTCACGTCAGCAGAGCGAATGTTTCGGGGCTTTGCTTCGCATTCCTTGGTTATTCCGTTCTCCGTCTTCACTCCGTCAAAACCGATCTTCCCATCGCTATGTGTGTATCCTGCGACTGATACGGTTACGAACTCACGGATGGTGGAAGAGTTCCTATCGTTTGCGTATGCAGAGAGGAGGTCTTGTATGAGAAGCGCTGCCTCGGTGTTTGATAAGGAAGCCAGGTGTTTAGTGAGATCAGCAGTGTTCCCTGTGGAGAAGAGGGTGATGAGGGATGCGAGGGAGGGGTTCATGATCTGAACAG
Organism: Patescibacteria group bacterium; assembly: GCA_019744845.1. GTDB lineage: Bacteria > Patescibacteriota > Minisyncoccia > Phycocordibacterales > Phycocordibacteraceae > C7867-001. The sequence continues at coordinate 187,076 of JAIETW010000001.1, forward strand.
TTTACTTTGTCATAATCTGTACTCCAAGCCAAAGATTAATTATCTGCTTTGAGGAAGTTACGACGCGCTGCTTATTTTTCGGAGTTTAATATTACTTGACCAAGCTGTTTAGCAAACAAGGGTGGAACGGCATTACCAATCATTCTGGCCACATTTTCAGTGGTGTTTGAATAAAATACATATTTTTTTGGAAAAGTTTGAAGTGTTGCCCCCTCTCTTAGTGAAATTGCTCTATTCTCAACTGGGTGAGCAAACCTCCCATTAGAGATGCTGAAAAATCTTGTTGTTATGGTTGGAGCAGGTTTATTCCAGGACATTCTTCCATAATTATCCTTGAAGCCCTCTCCTCTATAAGTTTTCCTTTTAAGATTTTTATTCTTTGCCCAATCTAGCCATGATCCACCATTTTTTGGTGTTTGTTTTAATCTATTTAAATTTTTTTCACTCAGTCCTGCAACACTATGATTGAAAAAAGTTTTATCCTTGTGTCCAGGTTTTACTCTAGCAAAACCATTTTCAACACCAATGACATCTTTAACTAGCCGTTTTTTAGCGACCTTCTTTTTGAGAGAAATTTTATTTTTTGAAACCCTTGTGGCTATGAGGGAAAATCGCTTTCTCGATTGAGGCACGCCATAATCACTCATATTTACTATCTCGCAGTGAACTGCGTATCCTTTTTCTTCAAGACTTAAGACAAATTTATCCAGACCGCTTTTCTTCCTATTACTCAAGATACCAGGAACATTTTCAACTAAAACATAACCAGGTTTAAAATAATCAACGAATCTCTTAAATTCAATTAGAAGATTTTTTGATTTCTCAGATTTCTTTTTGTCAGTTCTTATAACTGACCAAAACTGACAAGGACTGCATCCAATCAATATAAGATTCTTATCATTCTTCTTTATTCCGATCTTCTTTTGTAAATCTTTTTCTTTTAACTTAAAAACGTCAGCGAGTATAAACCTTGATCCTGGATTATTTTTCTCGTATGTATCTTGACACGTTGGATCACTATCTATACCAGCAATAACATTAATACCAGCCTGTCTAAGTCCGCATGTCATTCCACCGCCAGAACAAAAGAAGTCAACGGCTTGAATCTTAGCCATAAGTTAGATAACAAATTCTAACATAAGTAAACTGCAACTTATGACTCATTCTCTTCTATACTAAACGATAGTACATAATTATTTCTGTCACTCTCTGGAAAACGGAGTTGCGGCCACCAAACTTCTTCGCCGTGCTTATTAGTTTGTCTATATAAGAATAAAGTAGGTTTATCAGAAGGTGCTAAATTTATTTCACCTCCAGATAAAATACCGCTGTTCTCTCCACGACCTGGAGCAATCTCTCTTCCTCTGCGTACAACCAGGTACGCTTGATCTCCCATTAAACCCTCAATCATTTCCAAGGCTGTTCTTATGTTCTTAATATTCCACAGCAAAGAATCAGTCGCAGGTTCTATATGACATAGTTCCAGAATTGAAATCAAATCTTTGATTGTTGTAGCTACTGCTGCTTCATCATTGCCAATATGCTGTAATCGCTCATCAATAGTTTTCGTCACTTCTCTCATTTCTGGAGTTCTAAGTGGATACGATGGATTTATGCTTTTACCCGCGACGTAAGCAACGAGAGACTCGGGATCTAATACGTTTCTTCTTGTGGCCTGTAAGGGGGAAGCTATGTAAAGAATCTCAAACTTCCCTTCAGGATATTTTTCAACCACATCTCTAAGAGCACTTTCCATATTGTGAATAAGTGAAAAATGTCCAGCTAATTTTCTAGGCAAAAATAGACGCGTAACGCCAAGATCATCTTGGCGATAGCCATACATACGAGCGTGCTGGAGAACTGTATCTGCGTTAGGTTTTTTTGGATTTCTCCCGTAGTAACTGACAAGTAAGTTTTTTATTGTGACGCCTCTACCTAGTTTATTTCCTCCTACAAAAATGTTATATGCTGCATCTAATTCCACTTCGTCACCTGAGACGGAGTTTATTAACTTCACTCTTGCACCATGGAGATAGAACTTCATTCTCTCTAGAACCTCAGAAAATGGTGGCAGTCCAAACTGAGTTGTCTCTAAATCCTTATATGCTGCTTCAAGTTCTGAAATAAAATTTACATACTGCTTTGACGTAGGGCTCTCAAGTATACGAAATACATCCTCCTTGAAAGATTCAATCAAAGAACATATGTGACTATGGTCAACTTTGCTGCTACTTACATGACATAGAAATGCATAGCCTTTCACAGGATTCTCAATTCTTTTACAAGTTGCACCGACTAAAAAGGTTACTAGTGCACTTCTTAAACCTTTTGGTATTGATCCTGTGGGTGAAGGTTGATGCGATGAAGTAAGCTGTTCTACTTCTTCAATGTCTACAAAACGAAGAAGTTTATCGTCTTTATCGCCAAAAAATTTATCTCCACCAACATAACCGTTTCCTGGTTCACTAAGAATTGTAAAAGACGGACGATATCTATTATCTGGATTCTGCAAGAAAAGAGCTTGAGGAGTTGCAGTTACCTGCAGATAAGTTGTAGTTCTGAAAAAATTCCGGAAGTCACTTATAACTTGATTAATTGTACTAGGTAGTTTGCCAGTCTTTTTTGCTTTGGAAGTATTTGTATTAAGACTTGCCTGGTCTGCCTCGTCGTCAATAATCAAGGCCGAAAGACCTCTTGCGCCAGCTTTTTTGAACTCTTCCAATAAACCACTCAATACTGTTCCATTTTTTGAGCAAACAAGAACTACCGGCGGATTACGTAAATCTCGTGCAAACCTCTTTGGATCAGCCCAGTCCGTCTTTCCAAGAACACTCAATCCTTGTAATACAGACTTCATTCGCTTAAGTGTTTGTCCGTAAAGTATTTCGTTGTCTGAAGTAAGAATTACTACACATTGAAATCCATTATCTGCTGCCATTGCAGTAGTAACCTGTATGACACTTGTTTTTCCACTCTGAATAAGTCCATATACTAAGCCATCACTTGGATGCTCTGGAGCTTCAGCAATAGGATCAACACATCTTCGCAAGATCTGTGTTGCCTTCTCCGTGAGGGCAACAAGCGCTGCTCCTTCAATATCATTTGACAGAACATTCAAGACTTCTTTTGTATGCAGTCCATCTTGGATGATTTCTCTTGTGTTGCAGTTAATCATATTTTCAAATCAGAAATTATGGTTGCCCATCTTGAAACTGGAATTTTTCTTTTTAAATTCATAACTTGCCCGAAGACACCGTAACTTTCACCATGCTTTCTTCGCAAAGTAATACGTCCTGGTTTCAAATCAAGTAATTCACTAGCCTCTTTCCATGTAATCCAACATACTCCATCTCCTCCACAAATGAGGCCAACTATTACTCCCTCGTACTCTAAATTCATAGCAGAGCAACGCTCCACATCTTCCTGATCAAAAATAAAAATCCACGGAGTGCGTGGATTGGTTCTGTATTTAAAGAAGGCGAAAACTTTATTGTTTACAACGTAACCCAATAGACCTTTTCTTGTGAGTGAAAGGTTTTTGTCCTGAAGTAAAGACATTATTGCTGCACCATGATAGTACTGCGATTTATCTATCATAAATAGTTCAATATGCTCGTGCTTTAATTTTATCACTTTTCTGTGATCTGACCCAGCTCACAGAAGATAGGTTTAGTTGGGCTGGGAGACTAGGAATCGAACCTAGATTCACGGCTTCAAAGGCCGCTGTCCTACCGTTAGACGATCTCCCAATATCTACATCCTGCCCTGGAGGGGCCTGCTAATCAAGCTCACAGACCGTTCGGAGCTCTGCCAGATCTGCCTCCGAAAGCACTAACTCCTCCCCCACATTGTACGAATACATGATGGCGTCAGGGTCCTCCACGTGCCCAAACCCAAGCGCATGTCCAAGCTCATGGGCAAGTACCCGACGAAGCTCTACCCCTTCCGTAAACTCACGGATGGTAATGCGCGTACCATTCTCATCTACCACATACCGACCTTGGTCAAAGTCAGTATGGGCACGTGAATTATAGACATCCACCTGTACGTTGATCGCTTCTGCAAGCGTATTCAACCCATCCACCTGCCCATTCATCTGATCAATGATGGTATTCACCTGTGCCGCATACCCATTCAATGTTTCCTGCTGCTCATTCAATGCACGCTGGGTGCGTTGCAGCTCTGCATATTCCGCAGGAGGTGCACCACCTCGTTCATTCCAGTATGCGACATCTGCTTCATAGTCACTCACCCGCTTCTCAAAGGCGGCAGCGTATGACTCATACTGCCGCTTCGCTCCGGAAAGCTGAGAAGCCAGAGAATCAAACTCAGCCTTCGCAGCATCGTATGCTGCCTGCTCCTCATCAATGACTTCTCCGAGCTGGGAAGTCCTTTGTTCCACCCCATACTCCAGATTCACCGTCATCTCTGCATCAGCGGCAAACACCACCACCTCTTTCCCTGCCGCCTCATTCCAGATCGCAGCAGCATCAGACAGTGCATCCTCAAACTCAGCCCGAGATATACCAAAGCGAGTATCAAACTCTCCTATGCGATATTCAACAGGAGAATCACACGAAGGTGCAAAGAGATCTAGCTGCGCGGCCCCGTACCCGAGCGACGTCACGCCCGCGATGAGAATGAGTGGCCAGGTGAAGCGAGTAAGCATTAGGAATGAAGTTCTAGCACTGCAAGCTCAAGCGGAAGCGCAGGCACCGGTGCGTAGCGCACACGACCTGAGGCCTCCAAGAAGACACGAAGCGTATTGTGAGTGAGCTTTGACTCCTTGTCAGAAGCAATCTTCTCTATCTCTGAATATTCATCATCTCCTACCTCATCTTTAATCTCCTTCCGAAGCTCAGGTGCATGTCGCACCAGAAGCACACTCCGCATGTACTCAAGCACCAGAGAAAGATACATACCCATATCTACGTTAGAGGTAGCAGCTGCACGAATAGCACCGAGCGCGTCATCAGCCTTTCCGGAAGAGAGCGCAGACACAAGAGAGGCAACGAGTGCACGCTTCGGTGCACCGGTGGCTGCCTCTGCTTCTTCACGGGTCACCTTCTTGTCAGTCGTAGAGGCAAACACACGCTCAAGTACTGAAAGCGCATCTCGGTATGAACCATCAGCAAGGAGCGCAATAAGATCTGCAGCAGAAGGCTCAATAGAATATCCCTCCTTCTTGGCGACAGAAGACACCATCTTCGCAAGACCTGCACGTGAAGGCTTCTTAAACTCAAAGACCTGACAGCGGGACTGCACAGTCTCTGGCACCTTATCTAGTTCAGTCGTCGCAAGCACAAAGATGGCATGCGCTGGTGGCTCTTCAAGAGTCTTTAGAAGCGCATTCCATGCCCCTTTAGAGAACATATGCACCTCATCAAGAATGTAGAGCTTGTACGGAGACTCAAAAGGATAGGTCGCAATGTTAGCCGCAAGCTCACGTACCCCATCTACGCTGTTATTACTTGCCGCATCTATCTCATACAGATCCTTATCAGAGACCTTAAGCTCAGATGCAAAGATGCGTGCGATGGTGGTCTTCCCAAGTCCACGAGAACCGGCAAACAAATAGGCATGCCCTACCTTTTCGGTCTTGATCTGCTCACTCAAAGGTCCTGTGACCTGCTCCTGCCCCAGCACCTCCTTAAAGGACTGCGGACGATATGCCCTATAGAGAGACTGGTGCGCCATAGTAGAAAAGATTATACCAAGGGAATTGCCTCTTTTAAGAGTGGCTCTAGTTCAGAGAGCTCAGTGGTATCCATAAGCTTCCCGCGGAGCTCTGCCGCTCCATCAAAGCCATTCACGAATGCCTTGAAGTGCTTCTTGAGAATAGCGAAGTGCTTCGGAGGCGTAAGAAGAGAGAAATACTGCACGAGCTTGAGAAGCGCCTCTAGCTTCTCTCGTGGAGACGCATCAGTACGATCAGCAAACAACCACGGATTCCCAAAGATCCCTCGTCCAAGCATTACGCCATCAAGTCCAGTCGCAAGTGCCTTCTCGCGTGCCTCACTAATACTCTTCACATCCCCGTTCGCGAGAAGAAGCACCGAAGGATTCACCCGATCACGAATAGCGACAAGCTCTGGCACTAGTTCCCAGTGTGCAGGAACAAGAGACATTTCTTTACGAGTACGCAGATGTACGGTGAGCGCTGCAATATCTTCTTCAAGCACCTGAGGAAGCCACTCCTCATATTCAAAGCGATTGTATCCGAGTCGTGTCTTCACTGACACAGGAATCTTTCCCTGTACCCCTTTTATCGCCGCACGAATGACTTCCTTGGCACGAGCAGGATTCTTCATGTGGGCTGCTCCTGCCCCCTGCTTTTCAATGGAGCGATCAGGACATCCCATATTGATATCTACGCCATCAAACCCAAGCGAGAGCGCAAGGGAAGCGGCATACTCCATCATTTCTGGAGTAGAGGAAAAGAACTGGGCGACAATAGGACGCTCCGCTTCTGAATACTGCAGATCCCTTAGAAGAGGATTCTCCTCGTCCTTCATCCCCTTCTTCTCTCGGGTATGGAAAAGACCATCCGCAGACACAAACTCTGTCCACGACACATCTGGCTTCCCTGTCTCTGCAATCAAACGCCTATACGCAGGGTCCGTCACATCCGCCATAGGCGCAAGGACAAAGAAGGGCTTCTCTAACTTATTCCAAAAGGAATCCATATCCGCCACCCTACACTATTCTCTCCGTTTGACGTATGCCTTCCCTGAGAAGCGCAGATCTACATATTCAATAGAACCATCCACCAGATTCAAGGTAGGAAAGACTGAGGTGGCAAGCGCAGCTGCCGCTTCCTCGCGTCCTAGCACATACGTAATACGCGTACCGCGTCCTGAGCTTGGAATAAACAAATCTGCTTCATCCCCTCGTATTGCAATAGACACCGGAGAGACCCCAAGCGCCTTCATGGCTTTCACAAACCGGAGCGCATCAGGAATAGATTCCAGACTCTCCATACGTGCACGAAGCGGATACGCAGGAGTGTTGGTGGCATCTAGAAGATTGGCATAGATGCGGAGTGTAGATCCTGACGGTGTAGACGATGCATTCTCATACACGAGCGCAGGACGGAAGATGAGTCCCTCTGCATCTGCCTCATAGCAGGTATCTATAGCAGCAGTCGCACTCTCTGGAGTGCCGCACCACCAGAACGCAACCGAGCGCTCAACTGCAGACAAAGAAAGGGAAGTCAGACCGCTACGAGATACCGAGACTGCAGATACTTCTGCACGTGCCTCTAGCACTGCCTCACGTATATCGCGCTCTGGATAAAAGAAGATGGAGTCACGAGGAAGAATATGCCAGTACGTTCCGGCAAGCTCTTCCTCTGCAATTACCTTCAAAGAATCTTCTGCCTCTACAACAGATATACGCACCTCTGGACGCCAGAGTCCGTAGATCACTCCCCCAACGACAATGACAATGAGCGCCGTCCATATCCACATCATCCGAGTCCGCTCTTCACGGCGTCGCTGACGAAGCGTACTTTCACGCACGCGTGGTGCGGGCTTCTTTGGAGCGGCTTTCTTACGACGAGTAGGTGCAGGAGTGACTGCGACCTTCTTCGCCGGTGCCCTACGCGGGACGTCGAATGACTTCCTTGCCGACATACGGGACAAGTACTTCTGGAATACGGATAGAGCCGTCTTCCTGCTGATAATTCTCCATGATGGCAATCAGAGTGCGGCCAATGGCAAACGCAGTCGCATCATTCATGTGCACATGAGTGAGATCTCCTTCTACGCTTCGTACACGAGTATTCAAACGACGTGCCTGGTATCCACCCATATAGTCTGAGGTCTGCGTCTCACGATACGTATCCTGTCCTGGCATCCAGGTATTGATATCAAACTGACGATGGTCCGGCTTCCCCATGTCTCCCGTACAAATAAGCATGACCTGATACGGAAGCTTCAGTGCCTGCATCAAGTGCTCCTGAATCGCGACAAAGAGTTCCTGCTCACGATATCCATCTTCAGGACGAGCGAATGATTCCATCTCAAGCTTATCAAACTGGTGCTGGCGCAAAATGCCGCGTGTATCCTTTCCTGCCGCACCCGCTTCACGACGGAAAGAGGTGGAGTAGCCGATGTAGCGGATAGGAAGTGCTGCCTCATCAATCATCTCATTCATGTGGAGCGGACCCATAGTGTGTTCTGCGCTTCCGATAAACACCGCATCATCCTTTTCAAAGTAGTAGCGCTCATCAATAGGCTGAAGGCGTGCCATACGACCCATGACATCTGCACGCATGATCACTGGTGGCACCACCGGTACAAATGGCTTTGGATCTACATCAAGTCCTGCCTTCTCAATGATCTTTGAAAGCGTCTCACGAGAGGTGAGTGTCTTCATTACCAAATCTACAAGCGCAAACTGAAGCAACACCAAATCCCCCATCAAATAGGCAAAGCGTGCACCAGAGACTTCTCCTGCCTTTTCGGTATTGATGATGCCAAGAGACTCTCCAAGCTCCCAGTGTGGCTTTGGAGTAAAGGAGAACTGTGGCTTCTCTCCCCATGAACGCACGACCACGTTCTCGTCTTCGTCCCTTCCTTCTGGTGTGTCAGGAGATGGAAGGTTCGGAACGGCAAGCATGAGCTTACTCCACTCAAGATCTAGCGCATCAAACTTCTCCTGAAGCTCCGACATGCCACCCTTCAGGTGTCGCATGGCTTCAAGCAGCTTGTCCTTCTCATCTCCCTTGGCAAGCGCGATGGTCTTAGAGGCGCGGTTCTGTTCTGCGCGCTTCTCCTCTATCTGCTGCAGGTAGGTCTTACGCTCCTCGTCCACCACCAAGAGGCGGTCTATATCTATCTCTACGTTCTTCTTACGTGCACCCTCCTTTACTAGGTCGGCGTTCTCGCGGATGAAATGGATATCAAGCATGTAGGATTTGCCCCGCCGAAGACAGGTATACTTACAGAATAGTATGGCGATAGCGCTCCGACAACTCTCCCCGGACGAATATCCGCAGGGACTCCGAGAAATTCCAAAGCCACCAGAGAAACTCTGGATGCTTGGAGAGTGGGCGCCGAAGGGTACGAAGTACCTCACGGTGGTCGGTTCTCGTGCCGCCACACCCTATGGAAAAGAGATGTGCACGAAACTTATTCAAGGATTGAAGGATTACCCCGTCTCCATTGTTTCCGGGCTCGCACTCGGTATAGACGCGATCGCACATAAGGCTGCACTGGATGCCGGCATGCACACGATTGCCGTTCCCGGCTCAGGACTTTCAAGTAATGCGATCTATCCAAGGAGTAATGCAGAGCTTGCGAAAGATATTCTCACCAAGGGTGGTGCACTTCTCTCTGAACACGAGCCAGATCACAAAGCAGAGATCCGTGACTTCCCTTCACGTAACCGAATCATGGTCGGTATCTCTGATGCCGTGCTCATGATTGAAGCCGGAGAAAAGTCTGGCACCCTCATTACCGCGCGACTCGCAGGGGAATACAACAGAGATCTTCTCTGTGTCCCACATCGTGCAGGAGACCCACATGGATTTGGTTCGCATCTTTTCATCCGCCTTGGTGCCGCACTAATAACTGAACCTAAACACATTCTTGAAGCACTCGGTATTCCTGAAGAGCGTAATGGTCCACTAATGCTTCCGCTTCTAGACGGAATAGAAAAGGATATCTATGGCATGCTCCATGCCCCACTCACCAAAGCAGATCTCCTTCGCAGACTTGAAGGGAATGAAGATCAGGCAGAGTCCGCACTCGTGACTCTAGAACTCAAAGGCCTTATAAAGGAAGGTATGGGTATGTGGCAACGCGTATGAAATGGATAGGCATTAGCGGAAGCCAGAAGGTAAACGAGGAGATGGAACAGGATGTCCGAAAGGACGTTCAGAACATCCTCGCTGAGGGTAACGGCATATTGGTTGGAGGCGCCTTGGGCGTAGATTCCTTTGCCCTAGAGGAGGCGCTCTCCATAGACCCTGAAGCGCACTATATAAAGGTATATCTCCCTGCCACCCTAGAACGCTATGCCGCCCACTACCGACGCCGTGCAGAGGAAGGAGTAATCTCCAAAGACCAGGCCGAAACCTTGATCGGACTCCTCACCAAAGCCAAGAATGACCATGCCGTTTCCTTTACGGAACACCCTGAAAACACGGAAATGAATCAAACCACCTACTACGAGCGAAACAGCGCAATCGTTTCCGCAGCTGATGAAATACACGCCTTCCAATCTAATAACAGCAAGGGCACACAAGACACCATAGATAAGGCGAAGACAAAGGGTATTCCAGTCATCGTGTACTCGTATTCAGTCTCCTAAAGTGGCTTCACGGATTTGACAGCCTATCTATAGGTACGCTATGTGTTAGCGTGTGGCCAAGAAACTACTCATCGTAGAGTCTCCAGCGAAAGCGAAGACTGTACAGAAATATCTCGGAAGCGACTATGAGGTACTCGCCTCAGTCGGACACGTGCGTGATCTTCCGAAATCAAACAAGGACGCCGTAGATATAGAGGGCGGCTTTGTCCCCCGCTACGTCATTTCTGCTGGAAAGAAGGAGGTGATTGAGCGCATCAAGAAAGCGGCAGCCAAGGCTGACGAAGTCCTTCTTGCAACCGACCCCGACCGTGAAGGAGAAGCAATCGCCTGGCATATCCAGGAAGCCATTGGTCTTAAGAAACCGAAGCGTGTGGTCTTCCATGAGATCACCAAGAGCGCAGTGGAAGAAGCAATGGAGGAGCCGAGAGAGATTGATCTCAACCTGAAGGAAGCACAGGAGGCACGCCGTGTGCTTGATCGCATTGTGGGCTACGACCTTTCGGGGCTTATCTGGAAGAAGGTTCGCTACGGTCTTTCTGCTGGTCGCGTGCAGTCTCCTGCTCTCCGCATCCTTGCGGAGCGTGAGCGTGAGATTAAAGCATTCATCCCAGAAACCTTTTTTGTACTTGCTGCCCTTTTCAAAACCAAGAGCGGAGAATTCCCTGCAAGCTGTGTAGAGGAGCCAAAGACCAAGGAAGAGGCAGATCGTATCGTCACGCTTGGCGAGAAAGCGAAGTGGGAAGTGGGAGATATTACGGAACGTGCTGAAGAGCGCTCCCCTCGCCCACCGTTTACGACGTCCACCATGCAGCAGACGGCTTCTACTCGTCTTGGCTTCTCTCCTTCTCGCACCATGCGTGCAGCCCAGAAGCTCTATGAAGCGGGACATATCACCTACATGCGTACGGACTCCGTCACGCTTTCAAAACAGGCAGTCGCGCAGATGTGCTCAATTGTAGAGAAGGACTTTGGAAAAGAGTACGTGCAGCCACGCGTGTACAAGACCAAGAGTAAGAACGCACAGGAAGCACACGAGGCAGTGCGCCCTACCGATCCTTCTCGTCTCCATGCAGGTGCGCCGGGAGACGAAGAGAAACTCTATGAGCTTATCCGTATTCGTGCCGTCGCTTCTCAAATGGCAAGTGCAAAAGTACAGCGCACCACCATCAAGGCAAAAGCAGATGCGGATATTCCTCTTTTCTCTTCTACTGGTTCTCGTGTGATGTTCCCAGGATGGCTCGCACTTGATACTCGTGCACGCGGTGAAGACGTAGAGCTTCCAAAGCTTGAAGTTGGTGACCCTCTCACCCTTAAGGAACTCACCTCTACGGAGAAGCAGACCGAGCCACCAAACCGCTACACGGAAGCAGGTCTTATTAAGGAGCTTGAGAAGCGCGGTATTGGACGACCTTCTACCTACGCATCCATTATGCAGACCATTCAGGTGCGTGGCTATGTAGAGAAGGAAGGTCGCACCCTTAAACCAACCGCAACCGGTATGGTGGTATCGGGATGGCTTGAAGAACATTTCCCTGAGTACATCTCAGACTCCTTCACCGCAGAGATGGAGGATGAGCTGGATGAAATCTCCCGTGGTGAGCGTAAGTACCTTCCTACCCTCAAAGACTTCTATGGCCCCTTCCAGAAGGCAGTAAAGTCTAAGGAAGATCTTCCGAAGGCCACCTCGCTTGGAAAAGCACCAGAAGAATTCCCGTGTCCAAAGTGTGGCAGCGCCATGGAATACAAACTTGGTCGTGGTGGTATCTTCCTTTCCTGTACGAAATATCCTGAGTGTGATGGCGCACGTCAGGAAAACGGAAGTGAGCTTAAGGGAGATGAACCACTCGGCATTCACCCGGAGACTGGCTTCCCTATCTTTGTAAAAACAGGACGCTTTGGTCCGTATGTAGAAATGCCCACAGGTGAAGAGGAGCCCTTAAAGAAAACCCGAAGCAAGAAACCTGCAAAGCCAAAGATTATTGCGAAGCGCGCCAGTATCCCTAAAGGGAAAGATCCTGCAGCAGTCACGCTTGATGAGGCGATTCAATATCTCGCACTTCCACGCGAACTTGGCGTCAATCCAAGTTCTGGTGAAAAGATCATGGCAAACACCGGACGCTTTGGTCCGTACATCTCACACAATGGAGAGTTCCGCTCACTTAAGAAGGGTGATGATCCCTACACCATTACCCTTGAACGCGCGGTAGAGATTCTCTCTACTCCGAAGCCTCTTCCAAAGGGCGTGGAGCGCTCACATGATATCGGTAAACACCCAACCACCGGCAAGATGCTTACCGCATACAAGAGCAAGAGTGGCTGGTTCTTGAAGAAAGGACTCCGTCGCATTACCCTTCCTGACTCTGCTGACCCAGAGGCTATGACTCCTGAGGAAGCGGGTGAATATTTGAAATAAGAGCTCTACCAGGTATTCTGGGAAGAATGACTCCCGTCAAAGAGATTCTGGCGGAAATGCAAAACCCCTCTGCGGAGGATATTAAGCTCATAGAAAAAGCCTATGCCTTTTCCCAGAAGGCGCATGAGGGCGTGACCCGGTACTCAGGTGAGCCCTATTTCATACACCCTGCCGCAGTCGCCAAGATCCTTGCCCAGATGGGTATGGACGCAGCAACAGTCGCTGCAGGACTTCTCCATGACGCTATTGAAGACGCCAAGGCAACCGAAGAAGAAGTACAAAAGGAATTCGGAGACGAAGTCCTCTTCCTCGTAGACGGCGTCACCAAACTTGGAAAGCACAAGTACCGCGGAGCAGAACGGCACGCCGAATCGCTTCGTCGTTTGCTTGTGGCTACCTCCGCAGACATTCGCGTACTCATTGTGAAGCTCGCGGATCGTTTCCATAACATGACGACCTTGGCACACGTGCCAGAACATAAGCAAAAGCGCATTGCACTGGAGACGCTGGAGATCTATGCCCCGATTGCGGACCGTCTTGGTATGGGTCGTATTCGTCGTGAGCTTGAGGATCTTGCCTTCCCGGCAATTGATCCAGACGCATACCAGCACGCGCTTGAGGTACGTAAGTTAAAGACCAAGGAAACTGAGGTTGGTCTTAAGAAAGTGCAGCGTGAAATTCAGGAAGCACTCGCCAAGCAAGGTATTAAAGACTTCCGTACGGACGTCCGCATGAAAGGACTTTGGAGTCTGCACCAGAAGCTGAAGCGTAAGGGAGATGACATCACTCTTATCTACGACATGGCAGCGCTCCGTATCATCGTGCCCACAGTCGCTGACTGTTACGCCGCCCTCGGTCTCATCCACTCACTCCACAAACCACTTCCGGGAGGATTTAAGGACTACATCTCTGTACCGAAGCCTTCAAGCGGTTACCAGTCCCTTCACACCACCGTGGTGACTGATGGTGCAGGCATCGTGGAGATTCAGATCCGCACTAAAGAAATGCATCAGCAGGCAGAGTTCGGTATTGCCTCACACGGTTCCTACAAACTCCTTGGCCCTGCGGCAACGCAAGGTGCCGTTCGCAACATGTCACTCCCCTGGATTCAGAATCTTATTCCGAACCTCCTTAACTTCACGAAGAAGGCACCAGGAAAAGAAGCACCTGCGAACGTACCTCGCTGGATCACTGAACTCGCTGAAGCGCATGCGGGTAACACCGGCTCTACTGAGTTTGTAGAAGGACTAAAATCTGACTTCTTCTCACACCGTATCTTCGTCTTCACGCCTCGTGGAGACGTGATTGACCTTCCTATCGGTTCTACGCCTATAGACTTCGCCTATGCGATCCACAGCGACCTAGGAGACCATATGAATGGTGCCAAGGTGAATGGAAAGCTTGTCTCATTTGATACGACCATTGAAAACGGTGACGTGGTAGAAATCATCACCCGAGAATCCGCACGCCCAACGGCAAAGTGGCTTGATGTCGCCGTCACCTCTATGGCACGCAGACACATTCGTGGCGCACTAGAACTCTCTGAACGCAGACTTCCTTCCGCCCCAATGAAAGTAGATACTCGTGTGCTCCGCAAGAAAGCGAGCAAAGAAGGAAAGAAAAAGAAAGGAAAAGGTTAAACCGTAAAGTTACGGATGACCCCAAGCTCTGCGTCAGGTGTGGTCTGCGTCGTGTTTGGTGCGAGCTCAGGAGTTGGCTCAAGCTCTACTGACTCTGCATCTTCTAGCTTCTGTCCCTGCTCTGCGGCAAGTGCAGCCACAATGTGTGACAGGTCTTCTGGAGAGAAGAACTCAATCAAGACGCGTCCACCGTTTGGACGGTTCTCAATAAACACACGAGTACCGAGGGTCTCCGTAAGGGACTTCTCTATCTCCATCATCTCTGGAGTCTTGTCGTGTTTGCGGATCTTATCGGTCGCAATACGACGCACCATCTGCTCAGTCATACGTACTGAGGTTTTCTTCAGAACGATTTCCTTAAACAAAGTGTCCTGTTCCTCCTTACGATCTGAAAGCATCAAAAGGGCACGAGCATGTCCTTCGGTAAGCTCCTTGTTCACCACCGCCTGCTGAATGTGTTCAGGAAGGGCAAGAAGACGAATGGAGTTACTAACGAACTCGCGACTGCGGCCTACCTTCGCACCAATCTCAGAGTGTGAAAGACCGAACTCCTCGGCAAGCTGTGCAAGGGCTTTGGCGCGATCAATAGCATTCAAATCCTCACGCTGGAGGTTCTCAATGATGGCAATCTCAAGCTTCATTCGGTCATCCTGCTCTTCGCGGATCACGACAGGAATTTCGCGAAGCCCGACTAGCTTAGAGGCACGGAGACGACGCTCCCCCGCGATAAGTTCGTAACGGGTCTCAAGGCCTCCTCCGAACTTCTCTATTTCCTTTCGGGTAACGACAAGCGGCTGAAGCACGCCGTACTGGCGAATAGATTCTGCGAGCGCCTTCAAGCGGGCCTCATCAAACTCCTTTCGAGGCTGGAAAGGATTGGGTTCAATGCGATCAACCTCCACCCAAAAGACGGAGTCAAACCTTGTCGGCTCATATGCTGCCCCACTCATGCATAAAATATATCACGCGCGTTGCCAGATTTTGAGAAGCCGCGTAGGATAAAACGCATTGCCGGGGTGGCGGAATTGGTATACGCGACGGATTCAAAACCCGTTCCCGTGAGGGTTGAGGGTTCGACTCCCTCCTCCGGCACTTGTATTAGAAATCTCTCTGTCCTTCAGTCACCTGCATCTTTTCCGCTGCAGTGTGCGCTTTCTTTCGTGCCTCATCAGTGTCGTCTCCTATAGCGAGCGCAACTGCCATACGACGGCGTACATGCGCCGTTGGTTTCCCAAACACACGCACAAGAGTTCCGGGTTCTGTGAGAGCCTCTACCACTCCCGTCACGACGGGATGATCGCTCACAATAGACGAGAGTACGGGGACTGATGCGCCAGGACGCACGACTATCTCAGGAATAGGAAGTCCAATGATTGCGCGTACATGGAGTTCAAACTCACTCATGTTCTGGCTCACCATGGTCACCATACCGGTATCGTGCGGACGAGGAGATACTTCTGAGAAAATTACTTCATCCCCTTTGACAAACAACTCAACGCCAAAGAGTCCCCGTCCGCCAAGTGCGTCCGTAATCTTCTGTGCGACTTCCTCCGCGTTCTTGAGTGCTGTCTCTGACATTTTATGCGGCTGCCAACTCTCTCTGTAGTCTCCATCTATCTGCACATGCCCAATCGGTGCACAGAAACTGGTGCCTCCCGCATGACGAACGGTGAGAAGGGTAATCTCGTAGTCAAAATCAATAAATCCCTCCACAATCACTTTCCCCGTCTTCCCTCGTCCCGCCTCCATCGCATATTCCCAAGCATGTGGAAGATCCTCAGTACCGCGTACGACACTCTGTCCTTTTCCTGAAGAAGACATCGTTGGCTTTATGACACAAGGGAAGCCAATCTCAGAGGCTGACGCTTCAAGCTCTTCAAAACTTTCGGCAAACCGGTATGGACTCGTCGGAAGCTTGAGCTCCTCTGCAGCGAGTCGTCGTATGCCCTCACGATCCATGGTGAGACGAGCAGCACGTGCGGTTGGAATCACGGTGTGCCCTTCCTGTTCTAGCTCTACCAGCGTCGCAGTCGCAATTGCTTCAATCTCAGGAACGATAAAATCCGGTTTCTCTTCTTCCACTGCCTTTCGTATCTCAGCGCCATCAAGCATGGAAAAGACGCGTGCGGTATGCGCTACCTGCATGGCAGGTGCATTCGCATATCTATCGCAGGCAACGACTGTATGACCGAGGCGCATCGCCTCAATCGCCACTTCCTTTCCTAGTTCCCCACTTCCGAGCAACAAGAGCTTCATGGGGTATGTGTGACCTTAGATCTTTCCTACGAGATCCATTCCTGGCTCAAGGGTGTCATCTCCTGGTTCCCAAGATGCAGGACAGACTTTGTCGCCGTGCGTATCTACGAACTGTGCAGCCTGAAGCTTGCGAAGCGTTTCCTTTGCAGAGCGACCAATAGAGTTGTGGTGTATCTCCATGGTGCGGAGTACTCCTGCGGGATCAATGATGAAGGTGCCGCGCATAGAGAGTCCTTCGTCTGGCGTAAGGGTAGTGTCGTAGCCCTGAATAAGTACACCAAATGCATCACTGATCTTTCCTGCAGGATCTGCACCCATTGGGAAGTTTATGTTCTTAATTGCAGGAGAGGTGTCGTGCCATGCCTTGTGGGTAAAGACGGTGTCGGTTGAGAATGAGACGACATCTGCGTTCATTTCCTGAATCTTTGGATAGATCTTGGCGAGATCCTCAAGCTCCGTCGGACAGACGAAGGTGAAGTCTGCAGGATAGAACATAACCACGAGCCACTTCCCATGGAAGTCGCTAAATTTCATCCGTGCAGTGTCTCCCTTGTGATACACCTCAAACTCGTAATCAGGCACATTCTCACCAACACGTACTGAAGACACGTACTCACGCATCGGATCGTGGAAGTCTCCGCAGTGATCACAGTAGTTGCTCTTTTGTCCGTTTTTATCCATATGTGTAGTATCTTACGCTGCCAAAAATGATGGAGGCATGATAGCATCCGAGCTCATGAGCAGCAAAACACGCATTATCTGCGTCATTGGCCCCACCGCATCAGGAAAGACTGCAAAGGCCGTCGCACTCGCTAAAGAGCGTGACGGAGAGGTTATTTCCGTCGACTCACGTCAGGTATATAGAATGCTTGATATTGGTACTGAGAAAGCCACAAAAGAGGAGATGGATGGTATCCCACACTATCTAATAGACGCGGTTGATCCTCGCGAGATTTATAGCGCAGGAGATTTCGTTACTGATGCGAACTCCCGCATCGCGGACATAGCCGCCCGAGGTAAGACTCCGATCCTAGCTGGTGGTACCCACTTCTATTTTGATGCGCTCTTGAATGGACTTCCCAAGGAAACTCCCGCTGATCCTGAATTCCGAAAGACACTTGAAGCCCTTTCTGATGAAGAGCTCTTTGCCCGCATACAGGCACAAGATCCGCGCCGTGCAGAAAAGATTGATCCACACAATCGCCGTCGTCTTACTCGCGCACTTGAAGTGATTCAAAAGCACGGACAGGTACCTGAACGTACACCCTCAGACACATATGAAGTGGAATGGGTGGTGCTTATGCCTGAACGAGAAGAACTGCGCGCGCGTCTTGAGAAACGACTCAAGGATGCCTTTGCGAAAGGGCTGATAGAAGAAGTGCGTCAGGTACGCGAGTACGTCGGTGATGAGCGTCTTAATGAGCTAGGTCTTGAATACAAAGTGATCGGAGAATACCTCCGCGAGGAAAGGACCGAAGAGTCACTCATTCCTGCACTGACTGCCAAACTCTGGCAGTACGCAAAGCACCAGATGAAGTGGATGCGGAAACTACGCTTACCAACCAATACAGCCTGATCCGTCGCGCTGATGTTCAGAAAGGTATACGGAGAAGTGTCCCTGCGTTCCATACTTGAGCACTTTTACCTGTGCACCGTAATTTGGAACTCCGTCAAGAATCTGCTGGCATTGTGATGAGGAAAGAGATCCATTTTCGTACACCACGTATAGACCTTGGTTTTTCAGCCGGATAGCCATTTCACTAATTTGTGACGTAGAAGGACTGCCGCTCGTACGGGCAATATCTACACACGTACCATCGCTGTGACACGACGCAGAGTGGTTGGTAGTTGGTGGCCACATTTCTGTAATTCGCCAACCACTATTAGTTCCTACCGCTACCTGCACTTTTGAAAGGAGAGATGCGTTTACGTAGCAGTAATCAAGTGGTGGTGAAAAGGACTGCACGCCATCTTGCCCTCCCGAGAGACGACAGCCGTTCTGTGCGGGAGTCTTGTGTGACACGTTCGCATTCACTTTATTACAGTTTGAACAGCCAGCCGGTGACCCAGTCGCAGTGGGCGCTTCACACGCATCGCCCGTATCATCATTGTCCGCATCAGCCTGATTTGCATTGGCAGTCGTTGGGCAGTTGTCTTCGGTATCAAGAATGCCATCGCTATCGTCATCCGTATTTGCAGGATCGGCTGGAGTGGCAGGTGTTGCCGGCTCCACCCCTCCGGATGACTGAGCCTGTCCTGACTGCTGCTGATTTGGCTGGATACAGTAATCCTTTTCCTCATCAGCAATGAGAATGTCTTCCCATGGGCCAAACTGTCCATTTCCTGGGTTATAGATTGCTTTCATGAGGTAGTCTACGAAGAGCCAGGCGGAAAGCACAATCGCCAAACCAACCACCGCATTCAAAAGCATCGTGCGTCCCTTCTCACGATTCCCTGGATTGAGCGGAGAAAGCATCCAGATCGCACCTGCGTATGCGATCACCAAGGTCGCAATCACAATACCAAACGCAATGGCGAGATTCATTGCATTCTGGAGGGTCTCAAGTCCACATCCCCAGTCAGGAGCACTGTCTTCGCACTGACACTTCTCGCTAATGAGCGGCTCAAACATCCCATCGGCCAATACCGTGCCTGGCATGATGAAAACAACAGAGAGTATAAGCACAGGGAGCAGCACCCAGAGCTTCTTCATATGTTCGTAGTATACGGTATGCCACAGGGCTAAATGGCTTTGCCCACAGGCAGGATTACTGCTATCGTAGCCCCACTGGGCCCATAGTTTAGTGGTAGAACAACGGTCTCCAAAACCGTTAGTCGAGGTTCGATTCCTCGTGGGCCCGCTGATGAGCTCGTGGTGTACGATCATGACTTTAAACCCATTAGAAACACTTCTTCTTGTAATAGATGTGCAGGTAGACTTCTGCTCACCAGAAGGCCTTTCCGCAACCCGCGGAAGAGGCATGCATCAGATCACGGAGATGCTTCCCCGTCTTCTTACGTTTATTCCTATGGTGAAAGAAAAAGGAGTGTCAGTCGTATACACCCAAATGATAACGACCGAACACCCACCAGAAAACTACATACTCGCAAGAAAGGTGAAAGGATTTGAAGATATCGCACGTGTCGGCACTCATGGTGCCGAGCTCTACATGGTCATTCCTGAGCAGGATGATGTCGTGATAGTTAAGGAGCGTTTTGATGCATTTGCGGGCACTACACTCGCCACTCTGTGTGCAGAACGAAAGATCCGCAACATCCTTATTACGGGTGTACGAAGTGACATATGCGTGGACGCGACCGCAAAACGCGCATTTGCAGAGGGATATAACGTGTTTGTCGTAAAAGACTTAGTCGCAACTTCTGATGAACGTCTTAAGCAACACGAAGTTATCCTTGAAACGTTCGGAACATACTCAGGCTTTGTTATATCAAGTAAAGAAGCTGAACAGAGCTTGAGTTCCACAGATAGCCAATAGTAGTATCCACCCAAGTGGTATCATAAACACATATGGCAAATTGGATTGATAGATGGAAAAACCCAGCGCACAAACAAGAACACCCTCCCGCACCGCTTGGAACAGAAGAATACATTGAGTTGTCCGATCTTTCGCTTGCGGATGTATATACCCGTTTGAAAGAAAAAGGTGTTCAGTTTGCAGGACGAGATGATTTGAGATGGATCAAGGCAAATCCCGATAAGGCAGAGGCGCAAGGCTACAAAAGAGGAGGTGAATTCTATTTCTTTGCAGCAGGCAACGGACACTACGTAGAGCAGCTCAGGTGGGATAGAGAAAAAGGAGAATTTAAGGAAGAGACTATCTACATCACGGGCATGACTGCACCCATCATCTGGGGTGACAATCGTGACAAGGCAAATGCGATCCCCCGTCGCGTTGTCATCAAGCGATAGCTATGCACGCCACAGTGTCCTGGGAAGAGGTGCAGCAGGATGCAGCCCTTCTCGCTTCAAAAGTACGTACTGCAGACTTCACTCCTGATGTATTGATTGGTATCGCCTCTGGCGGCCTCGTCCCCCTTGCGCTGCTCGCTAGAGAATTCCCTGGTGCAAAAGTGGCGACTATCGTTGCAAAGTCATACCAAGGCACCACACAAAAGGAGGTGGAGGTGGGAGGACTTCCTGATATGGATCTCTCGAATAAGAAGGTGCTTCTTATAGACGAGATTGCCGACCATGGCATCACCCTCATGAAAGTAACCGAGGCACTGAACGCTAAATATCAGATAGGAGAACTCAAGTCAGCAGTCTTAGTCAAGAACAACGATCGCTGCATACACTGCCCCGACTTCTACGTACGAGAGACGAACGAATGGATTCAGTTCCCGTGGGAGAAAGAAGAAACCGCCTCGTAGGGCGGTTCGTTCTTATTTCTTTACTTCTTTGTACACTTCGCGCTTGCGGGTGTTTGGGTCGTATTTCTTAAGCTCAATCTTCCGAGCGACCTTCTTCTTGTTCTTGCGAGAGAAGCGGACGTGGTCGGACTTCGTGGACTTAAGCTTTACTAGGTGATCCTGTGACATGGGGGCAATTTACCAGACAAGCGCCGTTTAGGCAACGCTCGTGGCCTTCTTCCTACGGGCAGTCTTCGCGACCTCAAAGTGTGGCTCCCCTGCCTTCAGGGTCACCTTGACCGAGCCACCTTCCATAACTCCCTGGCCCACCATGAGGGTTGCAATCGGGGTAAGGATCTTATCCTGGATCACACGCTTAAGCGGACGGGCACCGTACTGAGGGCTATACCCTTTCTCGGCAAGCCATGCCTTCACCTCAGGAGAGAGATCAAGGGTGATGCGCTTTGCGGCAAGTCGCTTCAGCACATCTTCTACCTGGTTATCCACGATGCTCACGAGTGCATCCTTAGAAAGCACATCAAACATCACAATGTCATCAAGGCGGTTCAGGAACTCAGGACGGAAGTGATTCTTCAAAGACTCCATCACCTTGTCTTTCATCTTCTCGTACTCGGCAGACTCATCATGATCACTTGCAGAGAATCCAATGCCGGCAAGGCGGTCCATGAACTCAGCTCCGATGTTGGAGGTGAGAATTACAATCGTATTCTTGAAGTTCACCTTGCGTCCCTTTCCATCCGTGAGGTGTCCTGAATCAAGCACCTGAAGAAGAATGTTGAATACTTCTGGGTGTGCCTTCTCAATCTCGTCAAAGAGCACGACCGCGTATGGTCGGTGGCGAATGCGCTCAGTCAGTGATCCTGCTTCCTCGTACCCGACATAACCTGGAGGCGCACCGATCAGTTTTGCGATGGAGTGCTTCTCCATAAACTCAGACATATCTACGCGGACTAGTGCCTCTGTGTCGTTAAACATAAACTCTGCAAGGCGGCGAGAGAGTTCCGTCTTTCCGACTCCAGTAGGGCCAAGGAAGATAAAGGAACCGATAGGACGATTCGGATCACTGATACCCACACGAGAGCGCTTCACGGCGTCTGAGATGGCTTTGACGGCGCGATCCTGACCAATGACGGCACCGGTGAGTGCCTCTTCCATACGGCCAAGTTTTGCGGCTTCCTCCTCAAGCATCTTCACCACAGGAATACCGGTCCAGCGAGAGACGACGGACGCAATCTCATGCTCCGTCACTTCCTCATGGAGCACACGACGAGATTTCTGAAGGGTTTTAAGGCGCTTCATTTTCACCTCAAGTTCCTTCTGGATGGTAGGGATCTTTCCGTAGCGAATCTCAGCGGCTGTTCCAAGGTCTGCAATCGCTTCCGCGTTATCTGCCTGTACCTTGAGCTTCTCAAGCTCCTTCTTCATGGTCTTGATGAATTCAAGAACCTCCTTCTCGTTCTTCCACTTAAGCTCAAGCTCCTCGGTCTTCTCCTTAAGATCCGCGATCTCCTTATCAATCTCCTTGATACGATCCTTAATCTCCTTTGCCTGGGTGGTGCCCTCGTCCTTCTTCAACGCCTCGCGCTCAATGGTGAGCCGGCGAATACGGCGATCGGTCTCTTCAAGAAGAGGCGGTTTGTTCTCAAGCGCAATACGAAGACCAGAGGCCGCTTCGTCAATCAAATCAATTGCCTTGTCAGGAAGGTAGCGGTCGGTGATGTAGCGAGAAGACAATTCAACCGCAGACACGATCGCACCATCCGTAATACGGACTCCGTGATAAAGCTCATACTTCTCGCGTAGTCCACGAAGAATCGCGGTCGCATCTTCCACCGATGGTTCATTTACATACACGGGCTGGAAGCGGCGGGTAAGCGCTCCATCCTTTTCAATGTGCTGCTGGTACTCCTTAAGGGTCGTGGCACCAATGATGCGGATCTCTCCACGAGAGAGTGCGGGCTTCAGCATGTTGGACGCATCCATCGCGCCTTCTGCAGCCCCTGCACCCACAAGGGTGTGGAGCTCATCAATAAACAAAAGAACTTTCCCTTCTGCACGCTCCACTTCCTTCATCACATTCTTCATTCGCTCCTCAAACTCTCCGCGGTATTTCGTGCCCGCAATCATGAGTCCAAGATCCAAAGAAAGAAGTTCCTTGTTCTTAAGCGACTCCGGCACATCGCCTGTAGCAATACGTGCAGCAAGTCCTTCGGCAATGGCGGTCTTTCCCACACCTGGCTCTCCGATAAGCACTGGATTGTTCTTTGTACGACGAGAGAGAATCTGAATCACGCGATGAATCTCCTGATCGCGTCCAATCACGGGATCAAGCGCATTCTCTGAGGCGAGCTTGGTCAAGTTACGGGTGTACTTCGCAAGGGTACGAAACTTCTTTGGCTCTACGACCTGTCCATCCTTTGCGCTCTTCACTTCCTTAAGAACTGCAAGTACAGTCTCTGCATCAATCTTAAAGCGACTGACGATGTCTCCTGCAGGTCCTGGGAATTCAAGTACCGCAACAAAGAGATGCTCAGTCCCCACAAACGGATCATTCAAACGGGCTGCTGCCTTTCCAGACGCTTCAAGCGCAGAGGCAAGGTCTGGGGTCAAATACAGCTGATACGAAGGAGAAAGCGTGGCGGAGGTCTCAGGAGACTCAAGGGTCTCAAGCAAGCTGTCGGAGAGGAGCATGGTGTCCACATCCAAACGATCAAGCACGGACAACACCAGGCTTTCATCCTGGTGAATAAGGGCGGTCAGAAGGTGCAGCGGCGAGACATGATTCTGTCCGCGTTCTATCGCAAGCTCATGCGCCTTCCGAATCGCTTCTTTTGCTTTAGTAGTGAAGTTTTTGAATGGCGGCATAATGTTCTAGACGTATTCTACCAAAAACACTTACGGACTCCCAGTAAGTAACGCCATGATGCTGTCAGCCGTTACAAATGCACCTGGTACTCCGGTACTAATACCCATGAGTCCCCCGCCAAGTAACACTGCGGCGGTACCTGCAGGAATGACAGGAAGAGAGGTGTAGATCGTATTTCCTTCTATCTTAGAGATGATTCCCGTGACGGCGTTTCCTCCTGCGGTCATAGAGATAACCGTCTGACCCTGAAGAAGAGTTGCGAGCTCTGCAGGAGACGCTGCTGGAGCGTCAGGAAGGAAGGCCGTGTCAGAGAATCCGTAGATCGTTACTTCGTCATTGCTACTTGTGAGGGAGGCTTCTGCAAAAGATCCATCAGGGAAGGCAACCACTACTTCTTTTGGAAGTCCGTCTACACGTGCGGTCGCAACGGCGCGAGAGATAGGGAGATAGGTTGCGCTCGCAATTGCAGGAGTTGAGGTGCTGCGGTGAATGGCGGTACTACGTGCGGCACTCGCGCTGATTGCTGAGGTGAGAAGTTCCTCTTCACGACTTGGTCCCCCGCCCACAGGTACTTGGGTGGTCACGGTCTCAATGGTGTTCTCCACGATGCGGTTCACGGTCTGCGTCACCGTTGTCGGTGCCTCATCAAGAAGCGAGACGGTAAGGACGGCAGTTGCAATCGCCGTCACGAAGTTCACAAGCACGGTAAGCAGCAAGAGCTGGGATTTAGAGAGGTCCTCAATATTCATAGGGACAGTATACTCTGCCCCTTTTTACTCTGCACGTGAGGATACTGAGAGGAATGCCAGGTTCCGTACCAGGGCCTTCTGAAGCATCATAAGATCACGCTCCGTGGTCGCCACTCCAAGAGAGATACGCAGGGTAGATCGTGCACGTGCTTCGTCTCCCGTAAGCGCAAAGACCGCACGTGATTTCCCGCTATCCGTCTCGCACGCACTCCGGGTCGCAACCGCAATACCCCCTTCATCAAGAAGCGCGGAGAGATACTCAGTATCTACTCCTGGGAATGACAGGTTGATGATGTGCGGTGCCTGATTTTTCCCGTTCACCACTGCACCTTCAATACGTGCAAGAAACTTCTCACGCATCTTCTCTGTACGAGTACGAAACGCGTCACGATTCGCATGTGCTTCAACCATGGCCGCGGCAAAGGAAGCAGCAAGCGCAGGAGTCTGAGTGCCTGAGCGAATGTCGCGCTCCTGTCCTCCTCCTTCAATCACTGGAAGAAGCGGTACAGACACGGGAGCAACCAATACTCCGACTCCACGAACTCCTCCGATCTTTGCGGCGTCTAGTGTAATCATGTCTGCAGCAAGGCGCGTGCGCTCTACTGATTCCACGAGTGGCGCCTGACTCGCGTCTACAAGCATGCGCACAGAGGATCCAATCACCTGACGGAGTCCGCGAGTATCAAAGCGTGTACCTGTCTCGCCACATACTGCTTCCACGACGACGAGCGCGGTCGTATCCTTTAATTGCTTCTTTACTGCATTCAAATCTATCCCTCCATCACGAAGCACGAGCGGTTCTACATCTATCCCTTCACTCTTTAATGCTTCCATCGCTTCTACGGTAGAGGCGTGTGCGCTCGGAAGATATAGAAGGTGTATGTCAGACGGTTTCTTCCCCTCCTTAAGGAGCGCCTTCACATGCCCGCGTATGGCAATGCCGTTTGCTTCAGTTGCCCCTGCGGTAAATAGAATGGCCTCAGGTTTTGCGCCTACTTCCGCCGCAACCACTCTGCGCGCCTCCTCTAATATGGAGCGAGCCTTGCGTCCCTCCTCATGGGGAGAGGATGGATTCCCGAATATGCGTGCTGCGCGGGTATACGCAGCCACCGCCTTCTTGCTTGGGATCGCAGCACTGGCTGAGTCTAGATAGATGCGCTTCATACAGAGAGCATAGACGCTCGTTTGAGTTTAGTGAAGTGTTGTGGTGTAATCGGGTTCATATGGCAGCTACTCCTCGTCCCCCTATTGTCGCCGTCATGGGCCACATTGACCACGGCAAGTCCTCCTTGCTGGACTACATCCGTAAGGCCAACGTCACCGCCGGAGAGGCCGGTGGTATCACCCAGCACGTCTCTGCCTATGAGGCGGAGCATGAGCACGAGGGCAAGAAGCGTACGATCACCTTCCTTGATACCCCAGGACACGAAGCATTCCGCGCTATCCGCTCCCGCGGAGCTGCAACGGCAGATGTGGCGATTCTTGTAGTCGCTGCCGATGAGGGTGTGAAGCCTCAGACCAAGGAAGCATATGACGCGATCATGGAAGCAAACGTTCCGTTCGTGGTTGCTTTCACCAAGATTGATAAGAATGGTGCCGATCTAGATCGCGTAAAGGGCTCAGTGCTTGAACATGGTATTTATCTTGAAGGACTTGGGGGTTCTATTCCATACGCACCGGTTTCCTCAAAATCAGGAGCAGGTATTGATGACCTTCTAGATCTTGTGCTTTTGACTGCGGATCTCGCAGAGCTCACGGGTGACGCTACCCTGCCTGCCACTGGTTTCGTACTTGAATCCTCTCAGGATCCAAAGCAAGGAGTCTCTGCCACACTTATTCTCAAGGACGGCATGCTCTCTACGGGAAGCTTTGTCGTTGCTGGTTCCGCAATTGCGCCAGTGCGCTTTATTGAAAACTTTGCAGGAGCCCGCATCAAGGAGGCAAATGCATCACAGCCAGTGTCTATTTCAGGTTGGAGTGAGCTTCCCCCATCCGGTACTCCCTTTGTAACCGCTGAGAGTAAGAAAGAAGCAGAGAAGCTTGCGAAAGAGCCCGTACGTCCTACGACTGCACGTGTCGCTCCTGAGACTGAAGACGGCAAGTTTATTCTTCCCTTTATCGTGAAAGCTGATGTGACTGGAAGTATTGAAGCAATCGCACACGAGCTTGCAAAGGTCACACATGAAAATGCAGCAATTCGTATCCTTTCCTCAGGCGTCGGTGCAGTCTCGGAAGGTGATGTAAAAAGTGCACAGGCCTCAGGCGGTATTGTGATTGCCTTCCATGTGGGCACGGATAGCGCCGCTCGTGATCTTTCAGAGCGCACGGGCATCATGATTGAGACCTTTGACATCATCTACGATCTTGGTAAGCGTGCAGAAGAACTCCTTAAGGAGCGTGCACCTCGTGTGACGAAGGAAGTAGAGCACGGCAATGCAAAGATCCTTAAGATCTTCAGCACCTCAGGATCTAAACAGGTGATGGGTGCGAATCTTCTTTCCGGTACTCTTTCCGTAGGAGATCCGATCAAGGTGCTTCGTCGTGACATTGAGATTGGTCGCGGAAAGATCTTGAATCTCCAGCAGGCACGCTCTGACGTGAAGGAACTTCGCACAGAAGGAGAGTTTGGTCTTCAGATTGAATCTCGTGCAGAAGCGGCACCGGGAGACACCTTTGTTGCCTTCCGCTTTATTGAGTCATGAGTTTTCGCGACGACAAGGCCTCTTCCATTCTGCTTCATATCGCAGCAACATATATTGCACGTGAAGCAGGACGAGGCACCCTTATCACTCCGACCCGTGCATTCATCTCAAGTGATCGTAAGAACGCTATCGTGTACGTGAGCGTCTTCCCTGATGATCAGAAAGACTTTGCCGTTGCCTTCTTGAACCGTCATCGTGATGATTTCCGTAACTACCTCAAAAGTGAATCACGCTTCTCTAGCCTTCCTCGCGTGACCTTTGAATTTGATGCAGGAGAGCAGAACCGCCAGCATCTGGACGACATTTCTCGCGACATCTAGCGACAAGCGCGCTTCCGCGCTATCATCCGAAAACACCGGCCCGGTGGCGAAGTGGTAACGCTGGAGTCTGCAAAACTCCCATGCGCGGGTTCAATTCCCGCCCGGGCCTCAAAATGTGGTATCGTCTCCGACAGATGCCGAGGTGATGGAATTGGTAGACATACAGGGCTTAAAACCCTGAGAAGGAATAAATCCCTTCGTGTGGGTTCGATTCCCACCCTCGGCACCAAAAACGGTTGAATAAATAGGAGAGGTCATATACTATTTAGCCCAAGCGCCCATAGCTCAGTTGGTAGAGCAGATCCCTCTTAAGGATAAGGTCCCAGGTTCGAGCCCTGGTGGGCGCACAGAAGTGTGCGGACAAATGAGAACAAATAGTGTACTCTCTTAGTCACGCCGGGGTGGTGAAATTGGTATACACGCCTGCCTTAGGAGCAGGTACCGCAAGGTGTGGAGGTTCGAGTCCTCTCCCCGGCACTAAAAATCAGCAATGACGAGCTTCGTCATTCCCATCATTTTCTTGAAGGCTCCCGGCTTCTTGATAAGCGCTTCCCAGTTCTCTGGCACTACCTGCCAGCTGAGTCCGTACTTGTCCTTAAGCCAGCCACAGACACTTTCCTGACCACCGTTAGACGTCAGTGTATTCCAGTAGTAATCAATCTCTTCCTGATCTTTACAGGAAATCATAAGTGAGATTGCTTCGTTAAATTTGAACTCCGGCCCTGCGTTAATCGCAATGTAGCGCATGCCCAAAATCTCAAACTCAATCGTGAGCACCTCCCCTGCCAAATCCTTTTGAAAATCTGCAAGACCTTCCTCTTCACTGTTGGGGTAATAGTACGTTGAAATTATCTTCCCTCCTGGAAAGACACTGAGATAGTAATCCACCGCGTCTTTGGCGTTTCCATCAAACCACAAATTGGGAATGATCCTTTGCATTAGACTCCGTTTACCGTTGCGCTAATGATGCCTACGATGGCCCGTGCACCAAAGATAATCACGAGACCAATGAGTCCCCAGATGATGTGCTTCTTTCCTTTCTCTCGCTTCTCAGAGTCACCAGCGCCGCCAATAAACTCCACGACACCCCAAATAAAGACCACGAAGGCCGCAAGAGCGAGAAGAGTAATAATCGGATCAATAATCGCGACCTGCACACGCATGATGAAGTCATCCATATAGGCTCAAGTATATCACCGGCAAATCGCACTCCCGATACCTACCGCACCATATATCCACTCCACAATGCCCCAGACCACGATCATGAAGATAAAGGCAAAGATTGCCCAGAGCATGAGACCTTTTGCCATCTCTCGCGCAAACTCGTCATACTCGCCTGCAATTGCATAGTAGAAAATCGCCCAGATAAATGCGATGAAAGAGGCACTGAAGAGCGCGGGAATAAGAAAGCCGTGGAGTGCAGGATCTATAAGTCCACAGAAGATACCGTTTGGAAACATCTCTCTATACTAACAAGAAACCCCGCATGTGCGGGGTTTCTGTTGGTGGAGGTGGGGAGACTAACGACCTGGGGTCGGAGTATCCGGGAAGTTTGGCACCGTGGTGTTGAAGTCCAAGGTGTTGGTTACAAGGTTG
Organism: Patescibacteria group bacterium; assembly: GCA_019744845.1. GTDB lineage: Bacteria > Patescibacteriota > Minisyncoccia > Phycocordibacterales > Phycocordibacteraceae > C7867-001. The sequence goes on from JAIETW010000001.1 coordinate 216,327, forward strand.
ATGAGACCCCAGACGGACACCATCACAACGAAGCCGATAATACCCCAGAACATGAGGGACTTACCCTGCTCGCGACTCTCATTGTCCTGCTTTCCTGCGATGAAGAAGCGGAACACTCCCCAAATAAACACGATGAAGGCAAGAGCAAAGACAATCGGTACGAGCACGTCATTAATAATGGTCAAAATAAGACCGGCAAGATCGTAGATGCTGTCTACCGCTGCAAATGAGACAAGCGGTGTAAGCAAGAGTGCACTAGTGAATGCGAATATTTTCATGAGGTATATGGTTACGTATCTAAGAATATGCTGGAACGGGTGGGAGTCAATAGAGCTTGTAGGCGCGTGTGGAAAAGCTAATCGTCGTCAAAGTTCACACACATCTTAGGATCTCGGTTCGTATCACAGTCATATCCGTGCGGACAGCGGTTAAACATGCTGCTACAGGCCGGCCCCACTGAGCCACGAGGAATTGGGTTCTGATTGGTCACCACCGTTCTTCCTCCTCCGCCCTGCTGGGCCGGACTCCCAAAGAGACCCCCTTGCTGATATCCTGCCTGCCCACCAAAAAGTGGAAGCATCGGCTTGTGTTGCGTATCAAACCCAAGAGAGTTGATGATCAGGTTTACGATGCCCCAGAGAGAGAACATAAGCACAAAGCCAATAACGCCCCAGAGAACAAATTTCTTTCCCTCTTCGCGCTTCTCTTTATCCTCTCCTCCTGCGATGAAGAAGCGGAACACTCCCCACAGGAAGATAATGAAGGCAACAGAGAATATGAGCGGAACAAGGACCGAATCAATAAACCGGATGATCTCGTAGAAAAAGAGGGCGAGGTTCTGCATATATCAGTATGGTAGCAGATGCGGGAATGAGACTATGGGTTATACACCCCCAGTAAGCACGGAGAGAAGAAGCTTCACAAGCCCCCAGACGGAGAAGAGGACGACAAAGCCAATGATGCCCCAGAAGATAAACTTCTTACCCTCATTACGTTTCTCATCCTCCATTGAGAAGAGGAAACGCACCACGCCAATCAGGAACAAAAGGAACGCAATTGCATAGAGGAGAGGGACAACCACAAAGTCTACAAAGGGCACAATCTCCTGATTAACGATATATGCAAAGGTCATCTTGTTATTCGTGGGGATAGCTGGCTGCGCCGCTCCCGCCACAAACGGAAGGACTGAGGCAGCGAAGAGATAAAAGAATCGTTGCATGGTCTATGCCTGGAGAGAACCAACCGTAGACTGAATCACGAGTGAGATCGCTTGTGCACCAAGAAGCACCAAGCCTCCGATGACAGTCCACATAAGGGCTTTCTTTGCTTCAGAAATCTTCTCCTCGTTCCCCTGTCCGACGACAAAGAGGAAACCGACGTACACGAGCATGAGGATCAAGACGATGGTGCCGATGTTAACCACTGCCTTGAGTACGAGTGCGAGTAGCTCTTCAATCGTTCCAACCTTAAGCGGATTCACGAGTCCTTCGCTCGCAAATACCATCATTGGCAGGAAAAGATAGGCAGAGAGGGAGAACGCAGATACTTTTTTGATCATTGAGGTCATCGTAGTGCAGCAGTTAGTGATTGATGCGCAGAAATAAGCGCAGAGGCGGCATCTCGTCGTCCTGTGGTTATGTTATCAATCATAGCAGAGAAGATAGAGTCGGTAGTTTGTGGCGCTGGGGAGAGCCATCCAGATGCAATGAGTGCCGCAGGATAGTAGACCTCTGCGAAGCGATCATCGGTCGTCGCGAGTAATTCGCGACGTGCAGGAGCCATGCCTGCCGCCGCAGCCGTTACTTCCATCGGCGCAGCAAAAGTGAGCGCGACCGCCGTACGGAATGCACCCTGAAAGTTTGCGCTCGCGCGCGGAATCGCAAGCGCGTACCCAAGTCCATAGGTCTTTGGGGCAACCGTAGTTGCCGGCTGTGGCACTGGTGCCATATCAAAGTCTAGATTGGGGTTAGAGGAAGAGAGCGTTTCCTGCTCAGACGCATAGCCGACATAGAAGGCCAAATCCCCTGCCAAGAATGCCTGACGTGAGGATGGGAGTGAACGATTCCAGGAGTAGACCGTCTTCACTGGGTTTGCAAACTGCGTATAGAAGTTAAGGGCAGAAACAGCAGGTGCGTTCCCTGTTGATTCAAGCGTGCCGCCAAGAGTAGAGACTGCACGCTCTACATTTCCTTCGCTAATCGTCGTGCCCGCCTGCATAAGCAGGAGTGAAAGAATGCCGCGTGCATTCTGCACGTTTCCATATTCTCCAAAGGCAATCGCGCTCTTCACAATGCTCTGATCTGGCTGACGAGTGGTGAGGCGCTCTGCCATCGCGGTCACTGCCTCCCAATTGGTCGGTGGTGTCGGGATACCCTGTGCAGAGAGCATGGTGCGGTTGTAGTAGAGCACGAGCGGGTCAACCGCAATTGGCATGCCGTAGAATCCTTCCGTTGCGAGGAAGTACTCATGAATCGGTGTGTAGGTCGTCCTAAACGTACGCTCAGAAATACTGGTGTATGGAATGAGAGAAAGCTTTGCGACCTGAGAGAGGAGCTGTTCCTGCGTAATGACGATGAGGTCAGGGCCATAGCCGGACGCAAGTGCTTCTGCGAGATTAGAATCAATCGCCTCTGCACTCATCTCTACATAGGACACCTCGTTATACTCCTTGTTGGTGCGTGAAAGGTTTTCAATACCCGCATCAACGGCGCTCTGTGGGAGTGATCCCCAGATTGTCACTGGTCCGACTGGTCCCCCACCGGTCGTACTGCCATTAAAGGTGGCAAACAGGAAGAGCCCCATAAGCGCGGCAAGTCCAAACACGACAAGTACGATTATCTGAAAGGGCTTCATGGTGCAGTAAAGAGTAAGGAATAATGATGCGGACCACCGCGGAATGCTTTTACTTTATGAAAGCCGTGATGAATGAACAGTTGTTCAGCATCGTGTTCTGAAATCACATGATCTTTGTGAGGACCTATGCCGCCATAGGCACCTGCCCAATCAACAACGAGAAGCTTCCCGCCTGACACAAGAATGCGCTTAATCTCCCCTATCGCATCATCCTTCTCATTAAGCTGAAAGAGGGTGTTAGAGAGCACCACCGCATCAATGGAGAGGTCCTTAAGCTGAGTACCTCCTGCCTTTTCTACATCTCCCCACACCGTTTCTATGTTCTTAAGACCCTTCTCCTCTGCACGGTCACGAATGCACTTCAGAACATCTTCTTGAACGTCTATGGCGTACACACGTCCCTTAGAGCCGACAATGTTTGCGGCAGCCAATGCGTAGTGTCCACTACCTGCACCAAGATCAGCGACCTTCATGCCATCACGAAGGCCCATCTGAAGAATGTTTGCGACGGGGTCAGCGAAACTCATTCCTTATAAAATAGCACGCTGTGCCACTTCAGGACGCATAATCAACATTAGTCATTCAGATTCATACTTCGCCTGTAGTTTTCGTAACTTTTCCGTCAACCTATGACGGAACTCTCGCATCTCTGTTGAAGAAAGCTTCAGCTGAAGATCTGCAAGGCGTGCAAGGTTGTATCCCTTCGGTGGGTTAAATACATACAGTGCCTCTGTGCCAGGAATGTGTCGCCATTTTCTTCGCTGATACATTCCCTGTGCTCGCCCCGATTCTTCCCCGATACCGTCTTCTACCACGCCCATCTTTCCATGTGCAGTAAGCATGTTCTCAAGCCCATTCATAATCCGACTGGCATGTCCTTTTCCCCGCTGTGCGCTCTCAAAAACATCAAGTCGTAGAATGTAATACAGAGGTACGGGTGTACCGTAGTACATAACTTCTGCTGCTCCCAATTCTGTTCCGTTCTCAACGACCGAAAAACGGTGATATCGTCCCTGTTCGGGACCATCCATTTCTTCTGGGCGAATGTGGGTAAAGGTTCCTTTTTCTTTCATAGTGTGTAAGAACCCTTGTTTCCACTAGAGAGCGACCATTGAGGCAATGGAGTCGCCTTCACGCATTTTCATAATGCGTACACCCTGCGTCGCGCGTGAGAGAGAAGGAATCTCTCCGGCAGATACACGGATCACCTGACCCTTCTTAGAGATGACCACAATTTCTTCAGTGGCATCTTCAGATCCCACAAGCACCTTGGCACCAATGATCTCTCCGGTCTTCGGGGTGACGTCTGCAGTCTTGATACCGGACCCACCACGACCCTGCACCTTATATTCATCCATTGAAGTCTTCTTACCGTATCCCTTGGCCATGATGATGAGGAGAGACGCATCCTTTGCGGCACCAGACACCACTTCAGCAGAGACAACTTCATCCCCCTTCTTCACCGTCATACCGCGCACTCCTGCAGCCGTGCGACCCATGGCACGCACATCTGCTTCATCAAAACGAATGCTCTGACCCTTTGAGGTCACAATTGAAATGCTGTCACCGTCTCCTGCGAGGTGCGCAGAAACCAGCTTGTCAGAACCCTTGAGGTTAATCGCAATGATGCCGGAGCGACGTACATCGGCGAAGTTCTTTGCCTCTACTTTCTTCACGACTCCTGCTTCGGTCACCAAAAATACTGAGAGCGCATCACGTGCGGCACCCTTTGGTACGGCAAGCACGGAGGTCACCTTCTCATCCCCTGCAAGCGGAAGGAAGTTCATGATGCTCTTTCCCTTCGTGGCACGACGTCCTTCGGGAATGTCATACATCTTAGTCTGATATGCCTTTCCGTAGTCGGTAAAGAAGAGGAGCTCTGCATGCGCCGAGGCACTCAAGAAGTGCGTCACCACATCCTCTTCCTTGGTAGACATATCAATCACGCCAACACCTCCACGCTTCTGCGCCTTATACTCGCTTGGATTGGTGCGCTTCACATAGCCACCCTGCGTAATCACGAGGACGGACTCTTCGTCTGGTACCAAATCTTCTACTGAAATATTCTTCACCCCACCCTTTACGATCTTGGTGCGACGATCATCTCCGTACTTATCCTTGACCGCAATAAGCTCAGTCTTCACCACATCAAGAATGTTCTTTGCAGAAGAGAGAATCTTCTTAAGCTTCTTGATGAGCTCCTGAATCTCAGTGAGCTCATCCTCAATCTTCTGACGCTCAAGACCCGCAAGCGTCTGAAGACGCATCGCGAGAATCGCAGCTGTCTGACGCTCAGAGAATCCAAACTTCTTACGGAGCTGGAGATCTGCGTCAGGCACATCCTTAGACTTCTTGATGATCGCAATGACTTCATCAATGTGATCAAGTGCCTTGGAAAGACCAAGAAGAATGTGTTCACGCTCTTCTGCTTTGCGAAGTTCGTATTCTGTACGACGCTTCACGATCACGCGACGATGCTCAACAAAGTTCTCAAGAATGCTCTTCAATGAAAGGGTCTGCGGCACGCCGTCCACCAGTGCGAGCATGTTGTAGTGGAAAGTCGTCTCAAGCTCCGTGTACTTGAAAAGATTGTTCAATACTGCCTGAGGATGTGCGGTTCCCTTCAATTCCACGACGACACGAATATCTTCTGCAGACTCATCACGAAGATCCTTAATACCTTCAAGCTTCTTATCACGCACCAAATCAGCAATGCGAGTGATCAAGTCCGCCTTGTTCACGCGGAATGGAATGGAGGTGATGATGATAGAAGTGTTCTTCTTATCCTCTACAATTTCTGCGACACCACGACAGACCACCGGCCCCTTACCTGAGGCATAGGCATGCTTGATGTCTGTCTGATTGAAGGCAATACCGCCGAGTGGGAAGTCAGGGCCCTGAATGAATTTCAAAAGATCGTCGGTCGTCGCTTCTGGATCCTCAATAAGATGAATAGAGGCATCGCACACCTCACGCAAATTGTGCGGAGGAATGTTCGTCGCCATACCCACCGCAATACCCAGCGTACCGTTCAATAGAAGGTTTGGTGCGGCTGCAGGAAGCACGGTGGGCTCCTTCAAGGTGCCATCGTAGTTTGGATTCCACTCCACCGTATCCTTATCAAGATCGGCAAGCATTTCTCCACCCACCTTAGACATCTTTGCTTCGGTGTAACGATAGGCCGCAGGTGGATCTCCATCAATAGAGCCGAAGTTTCCCTGACCAATCACGAGTGGGTAGCGGGTAGAGAAATCCTGCGCGAGTTTTACCATCGCGTCATACACCGCCACGTCACCGTGCGGGTGATACTTTGCAATCACGTCTCCCACCACTGCCGCAGACTTCTTGGTCTTTGCAGTAGGCCCCAGTCCGTTCTCCTGCATGGAGTACAAAATGCGACGATGCACGGGCTTCATGCCGTCGCGCACGTCAGGAAGTGCACGTGCCGTAATCACTGACATCGCGTAGTCCAGGTATGAGGACCGCATCTCTGCGGTGATTGATTGGTCTATGACGTTGACGCGTTCCTCCGGAAGCGGCACCTCTTCTGTCTTCTTCTTCGCCATTTAGAAAGGAATTACGGTTGCCTCAGGCGCGTTTGCATCACTCCGATCAAGCGTAGAAGAATTCTCTTCTTCAACTATAGAAATAGAGGCACCATTCTGCGTATTCTGGTACATCGCTCCTGCAGCACCCGCAAGATCATCGTATCGGCCAAATCCTTCTGCAAAGGAGGCTTCTACTGCTGCAGATTCAGGAGAAGAAATAGAAAGCGCACCGGAAGTAGTGAGCGCAATCATCCATCCCACCGCAACCACTGCGGTGAAGCCTGCAGCCGCACCAAGTGCGATGCGACGACGAACCTGTTCTGGCTTACTGCGGAGGGTTTCCAAGTAGTCTTTCATAGGCTTATGGTGTTATCACAATTATATCACCGTCTTTGTCAAGCGCATCCTTTTTCTTGAGGGTAAGCTTGTCGGTCTTTTCTCCTGCCTCCCCTTCCTCTTTAAGGTACGTTTCAAGCGACTTGGGCTTGCCCATTCCACTCCAGTGAATCGGCACAATGATACGAGGCTCAAGCATCGTAGAAAGCTTTGCGGCATCAGCAGCATCAAGCACTCCATCGCCACCGACAGGAACAAAAAGCACATCAATCTCATCAATCCCTTCCTTAGCTTCTGAGGAAAGCGCAGGGTCGGCGAGTGCACCAAGATGTACCAAGGTCATGCCTTCAAGCTTTACTGCATACACCGTGTTCATTGCTTCGGTCTGTCCCTTTCCAAGTCCGTAACGACTCTTACTCAAAAAGCCCTGCACGGTCACACCTTTATATTCATATTCACCGGGACCGGTAATCGCAAACGGCTTCTTCTCGCCGTAGGTCACTTCGTCTACTCCGTTCATATCATTATGATTGCGGGAGACGAGCGCGATGTCTGCACCAAAGCGCACAGAAGGAAGCGTGCCTCCTTTGGAGATTGGATCAAATACAAGAGTCAGGTCACCGAAGGTGACCTTTACGCACTGTCCGCCGTGGTGGGTGATGACCATATTTCCCTATATTATACCGCATTTAATGCGTTTCGTCTCCTGTCTCTACACGATGCTGGAACTTTGTTAACCAAAAGGCGGAACCTGCTCCCAAAAATCGGAAAGTAATCTTTGAAAGCCGGGATTCTTTTTCATCACTAGAGAATAGATAGAAACGATACTAATGGCCAAGAGCACTACTAATACATAGAATAGATTTGGATCAAATATAAAAGAGAGTATGCCAATTGGGATGGTGGCAATTGAGAGATAAAAAAGACAGGCCGCCAAAACCAAAAGAAAGCTGTATATCTGTGTCTTCATTAGATTAGATACTATCGTTTCTTACGCAATCTTACTAGCTGGCTGTCTGGGACGATGTTGGAACCTTTCTAGCCCCTGCAAACCTGGTGAAGCTGATTCTCTAACTCCTGATCAACTAGCGTCTTTTCTACCGTGAGGCCGTATTGAGCGCTTGAGTCACGAACAACCTTAGGTGCCAGGTAAAAGCCTTCCACGTTCTCGCAAAGATTGAATTCTTCAATGAAACCCTTAATAGCCGCTCTGAGCTCCTCTGGTGGTTTGCTAAGTAAACCTACTGCCGCCCCATGTCCAGACCCTATGGTAATTGCAGTGAGTTCTCGAGCATCCGCGTTCATCATTTGGGTCTTGAGTGCCATAACTGCGTTGCGCAATACTGCGTTCAACAAATACTCTAGATCTTCTGAGTATTCAGCGTGTCGTTCCATAGTACGAATCGCTTCTACAATTTGTTCCTCCGTCATCTGCCGTGAAGCGGCGATAGCCGGAGCCTCTCTATCTTTGCGAGAAGCAACCGTCGCATCGGTAGGAACTTTGCTTAAAATACCGACCGCTGAAAGAACACCCGCAATAGCTACTCCACCCGCCGCTCTATTAAAAAATCGGCGAGTCATTGTTCCAGGCTTGCTCAGTTTTTCACCGGCAGTACCTATTCCCACTGCGCCTATTCCCCCAAGAATCATAGACGCCATAGAGAGCAGGAGCGCATTAGTCATTCTTTTATCCGGGTGTGGCCGATATATTCGTGTGTTATAGGGAACATCTATGAGATAGAAGCTTTTTATTTTCTCCATCATTTGCAAATCTTCAAAGCCGTACCCGAAAATCTTGTTGATATTGACTTCACCAGTTCGGAAATCGAGAGAGTACGAGAGATCAATATTTCTATAGTCTTCAATCGTTATACCTGTTTCAAGCCCCACTACACGTGCATCTCCAATTTCTTCAGGGAGGTACTGGCGATCATGCTCAGAGAGAATGACTCTGGTTTGATGACCATTAACGTCTTCAACTGTTCTGACATTTGCCAAACGCAGTATTTCTTGAGGCGTAGAGCGCTGTTCTTCAAGACCCATATGCGGTTAGCAACAGTATACCAATCTGCTGGCCGTCCAGGACTCGAACCCTGGCATCCCTCCTGCCCGCATGCTATAGTCGCCCCCAGTGCGAGCGTGTGGCCTATGAGCCGCTCCCGGAATAACCCTTAGAGGGAAACCTCTAATACCCGGAAGCGCATGGCGCTGCTTGTCATAAATAGTATGGATGAAAAGAAAGCGGCAATTCCTGTTGCCACCCTCACCGTAGACCCGGGCCACCCAATGGCAGCGTTTGCTGACCGCATTGAGACCCCGCCTAAGGCAGGAGATTTGGTAGAAGGCACGATCATCGCTCTTGTGCGCGGTCGCCTCTATGTGGATCTCCCTCCCTTTGGTTCAGGCATCATCTACGGACGTGAATACCTAAACGCCGCTGATGTGCTTCGTAAGGCAAACCCAGGTGATACCATCACCGCAAAAGTCGTAGACCCATCTGGAAAGGATGGCTACATTGAGCTTTCTCTTAAGGAAGCACGACAGGCAGCTATCTGGAGCGAGGCTGAGCAGGCTATTGCCTCACAGGCCATTTACAACCTTGAGGTTGAAGAGGCAAACAAGGGCGGTCTTATCCTTTCATGGCAGGGTATCAAGGGCTTCCTCCCTGCGTCCCAGCTTAATAAGGATCACTACCCTCGCGTACCAGAAGGCGACAAGGAAAAGATCTTTGGTGAGCTTATGAAGCTTACCGGCAAGACGCTTGCCGTGCGCATCATCACTGCGGATCCTAAGGAAGCAAAGCTTATCTTCTCCGAGCGTGTCGGTGAGGAAGAAGCAGAGAAGGCAAACCTCGTTGATAAGTACCAGGTAGGCGATGTCGTTGACGGAGAAGTCACCGGCGCCGTTGACTTCGGTGTCTTCGTAAAGGTAGAGCAGGGTCTTGAAGGACTCGTGCACATCTCTGAGCTTGATTGGGGCCTCGTGGAAGATCCTCGTGTCCTCTTCAAGGTGGGAGACGCCGTACGCGTCAAGGTGATTGAGATCAAGGACGGAAAGATCTCCCTTTCTATCAAGGCACTTAAGGAGAACCCTTGGAAGACCGCCGCAGAGAAGTACAAGAAGGGTATGGAAATCTCTGGCGTGATCATCAAGTACAACAAGCACGGCGCACTCGCCTCTATTGAAGAAGGCGTGGCTGGTCTTGTGCACATGAGTGAGTTCGCGTCCCCTGCTGAGCTTCGCGAGACGCTTGAGCTTGGAAAGAGCTACCCATTTGCGATCAAGCTCTTTGAGCCAAAGGACCAGCGCATGACGCTTGCCTACACTGGCCCAAAGAAAGCCGCAAAGAAATAATCTGTTCTAAAGAAAACACCTCGGAGCTCCCGAGGTGTTTTTGTTATCGCGTATTGGCGTGCATCGTTGCCCTCTCAAGTCCGTCAGTGACAAAAAGCGTTGCGGCTTCTACTCCTTTCTTGAGTGCTTTTTTGAGTGTCGCTTCTTCTGCGGGCGCAAACTTCCCAATCACGAGCTTCACCACCCCGTCGTCACTTCCTGGCTTCTTGGCTTGATTCTTCTTCCCTGCCTTAGAGACTCCGATCTTAAGCTGCGCGAATTCCTTGGTCCCAATCGCACGCATCACGGACTCTACGCCATGGTGTCCACCTGCACCGCGCCCGAAGGTCATCTTGATCACTCCTAACGGAAGATCAATGTCATCACGCACGACGAGAAGCTCCGCTGCTGCTTTCTTTGACTTCACAAACGTCTTTGCCGCTTTTCCAGAAGTGTTCATGTATATCTCGGGAAGTGCGAGGAGTGCTTTTTGCTTTCCGAGCTTTCCTTCAGACACTAGAGAAGGCACGCCTCCTGCTTTGCGGAGGGTGAATTCGGGAAAGTCTTCCTTCTTTGCAAGGAGCTCTACGAGCATGCGGCCTGCATTGTGACGGGTCTTTTCATATTCTTTACCAGGATTCCCAAGACCGAGGATGACGTAGGACATGCGGAGAAGTATATCGTGCTTCAGGGGTATACTGATAGTAATGCCTTCAGGAGAACCGTGGAGACCAGGTGTGGAAACCCTCCGCACCAGAGAAAAACAAAAAGAAGACCGGCTGTGGACCACGCTTGAGGGGCTGGGTATCACCCGCGACGACATCACCCCCGGTCAGAAGAACAGTCAGCCACTCTCACGCATCCTTGAGATAGCGGATCTCCTGCTTCAAGGGAAGTTTCCAAAAGATATTGCACCGCAGTTTAATCTTGCCGCGACCACCATTCACCACATACGAAACACTCGTTTTAGCTCTCGTCTCCAAAGCCTGATTTATAGGAGACAACGAGAAGTACAAGCATCTACGCGGCAAAACGAATCAAAAAGAGCAAAAAGTTGACGCGGAAAAAGCGACGCGTACAATGCTCCCAATGTCCTTCTTTGCTCGCGTGAAAGATTTCACTGGAAACGTGTCAAAAGAAGTTATTCTCCTCGTGCTGCTCGTCGTGTTGATTGTGCTCCCCATTCGCTTTTTTGTTGCGCAGCCCTTTGTCGTGCGTGGTGAGTCTATGTTCCCTACCTTTGATAACGGGGACTATTTGATTGTGGACGAGATTTCATATCGTCTCAGCGACCCTAAGCGTGGTGAGGTGGTGGTGTTTAAGTATCCAAACGATCCTTCCGTCTTTTATATTAAGCGTGTGATTGGTCTTCCTGGAGAGACCGTACGTATCAGCCGAGGTGAAGTGACCGTAGAGAAAGTAGATGGAAGTGAGATTGTGATTCCAGAACCCTACGTGGTCACTGAAGACGCGACCTACACCCTTGAACGCACTCTTGGCACCGGTCAGTACTTTGTCATGGGTGACAATCGCCCGAAGAGTTCTGACTCTCGCGTCTGGGGTCCGCTTCCTGAAGAGAACATCATGGGTCGCGCTTTCTTGCGCCTTCTCCCGTTTGAAGATGCAGAGATCTTCCCGGGTGCAATTCAACAACTGCAATGAGTACTACCCTTGAACCGATTGATATCGTAAAGCGCGCGCACGCGATTGGTACCTACTATGGCTTCACACCGTTTAAGCATGTCGCCAAGCGCGGACTTAAAGCACCTGCGGGATACCCTGACTCACTTCAGCTTGACGCACTAGATCCAGTTGCTCGTGAAGTTGCTGGCTTTCTGAAGCAGGTACGTGACTCAGGTGCCGCACCCGCACCGGGTCGTCCTCTCTTCCTCTGGCACACGAATGCGGCGGCAGGACGCACCGCACCAAAGCAGATCATCATTCAGTTCCATGCCATTGGTGCAGATCGTGCGATTGCGGATGTTGTCCTTATTCGTGCCGTACGCTCTCTCATTGCTGATCTTTCAAAAGAAGAAGGAGTACTTCGTATCAACTCTATGGGAGACAAGGAGACTCGTGGACGTCTTGCACGTGAACTTACCTCCTTCTTTCGGAAGAATGGCCCCACACTCCCTGCAGACTGTGTCGCCTGCGCAAAGAATGACGTGTTTAAGGCAGCAGAACTTCTTGAAGGAGAAGAGGAGCGCGGCAGCCTTCCCTCTCCTACTGATCACTTGTCTGAAGCGAGTCGCAAACACTTTGAATCGGTTCTTGAATATCTTGAATCAACCGAGACTCCCTATGAGCTTGCACCGTCTATGCTCTCTCGCGGCAATGCATGGACTGAAACCTGCTTCTCTATTGAGACCCCTGATGGCCGTGTGAAGGCATGGGGCTCTCGCTACCATGATCTTGCAAAGCCGTTCTTTAAGGGCACGGGGCCTTCCGTTGGTGCCGTCGTGCGTATCAACACCGATGCACGTGCGGTGATCCCTCCTCATAAGGAGCGTGCGAACCCCCGCTTTGTCTTCGTGCACATTGGCGACGAAGCGAAGCGTGAATGTATGAAAATGGCTGACCATCTTCGTCGTGCCCGCATTCCTATGATGCAGTCCATTGGCGTAGAATCGCTCACGGAGCAGATGCGCCTTGCGGAAGACACCAACCCCCGCTACCTCATCATCATGGGCCGTAAGGAGGCACTGGAGCGCTCCGTGATCCTCCGCGAGCGTTCTACCCACTCCGAAACCTCCATTTCCTTTGATTCTTTGGTGGACCAGCTCCGGGCAGTTGCCTAAGTAGAGGCCTACGTGCTAGTATCCTCGGACTATGGTTAACGCAGTACGTGTAGAAGTGAAGCGCGGAAAGAATGAGAGCTCAGCCTCTCTTATTCGCCGTTTCTCTCGCCGGGCCCAGGGCCTTGGCCTTGTGCGTGCCCTTCGTAAGCGCCGCTACTATGCTCGCCAGAAGTCCAAGAACGTAGATCATGCGCGTGCCCTCGTGAAGAGCGCCCGCCGCGTGCAGTACAACGAGGATGTGAAGCAGGGCAAGATTGATCCGGCAGCCCAGTCTCGCGGTCGCAGGAAGTAACTAGTCCGATGAAGGGCCTCTCTACACGAAATCTCACCCGGCGCTCTGTGCCGGGTGTTCCTTTTACGAAGATCGCCAAAGCGGTGCTTCCTACCTGGGAGCTCTCGCTCGTCTTTGTGACTCCTGAAGAAGCGAAGCGTCTTAATAAGACACTCAGAAAGAAAACCTACACACCGAATGTTCTTTCATATGAGTCCGCCCCGAAGAGTGGTGAGGTGATTATTTGTCTTTCGGTTGCGAAAGAACAAGCACCTGAATACGGCCTTCCCTATGCCGCATTTGTCGGATTATTGTTTATCCACGCATTACTGCATTTGAAAGGAGAGCGACACGGCACTACAATGGAGAAACGAGAGCGGGCACTCCTTGCCCGGTTCGTATCTATTCCCACATGGCCCGACGAATCTCAACAGGCATTGACATCGGCACGTACCAAACGAAGGTCGTGATGGTAGAGGAGGTGCAGGGTACTGACGGCCCTGGACTTCGCGTCATTGGTACTGGGGTCTCTGATACCGCCGGCATGCGCCAGGGCTACGTCGTTGATGTAGACGATGTCGCGGAGAGCGTACGCAAAGCAAAGCGTCAGGCTGAGCAGATGGCCCGTGTGAACATACGTTCCGGCTTCCTCGCGATTGGTGGCATCTCTCTTGATGAGACCCGTGCAAGCGGCACCGCTATTATTTCTCGCGCCGACGCAGAGGTGACTGAGCTTGATATAGAGAAGGCACAGGATTCTGCACGTCAGGCTGCCTCCCCTGCATTTTTGAATCGTCGCATCCTTCACGAGATTCCTCTTGGCTACAGCGTAGACGGCGTGAAGTCTCTTGGTGAGCCAGTCGGAATGAAAGGTACACGTCTTGAAGCAGAGTTTCTTTTTGTGACTTGTCTTGAAAGTCATGTAGATGCACTTACGAATGCGGTAGAGAACGCAGACATTGAAGTCGTGGATTGCATGGCCTCTCCTCTTGCCGGCTCCTATGTCACGCTTGCCAAGGATCAGAAGATGAAAGGCTGCGTGCTTGCGAACATTGGAGCCGAGACTACCTCTATTGTGGTCTATGACGAGGGCGTCCCAGTGTCAGTGAAAGTGTTCCCTGTGGGTTCAAGCAATATTACGGATGAACTTGCGCTTGCCTTCCGTGTGTCTCTTGAAGATGCAGAGCGTATTAAGCTCGGACGCCTCTCCGGTGCTATGTATCCAAAGAAGAAAGTGGATGACATTGCACTCTCAAAGAGCAAGATGATGTTTGATTACATTGATAAGCATTTGAAGGCCATCGGGAAACGCGGTGCACTTCCTGCCGGCGTTATTTTGTCAGGCGGAGGCGCGGGACAAAGTTCTATGGTTGATATTGCAAAGGCGCAGCTTGCACTGCCCGCGCGCGTCGCCGACATTCGTGTCGCTGCCGATGCAAAGATGAAAGATGCCACCTGGGCCATTGCGTACGGACTCTCCCTCTGGGGCCTCACCGGCGAGACTCGTGTTGGTTCTTCTCAGAAAGCATCTTTCAAGGAGATGAAGGGCTCACTCTCCCGCTTTTTCCGTCAGTTTCTTCCATAATATTACGGAACAGTATTGACAAAGGGTCAACCTTTGCAAACCGTTCTACCCTGTTATGATGATGCCTAGTTTACGGGGGTAAGCTGTTAGTAGTTACAAATATTCATTATGTCTAAGCGCGTTGTGCCGGAAATTGAGACCTTCGCCCGCATTCGGGTCGTCGGTGTCGGCGGTTCAGGATTGAACGCCGTGAATCACATGATCAACTCCAAGGTGAAGGGGGTTGAGTTTATTGCCATTAACACGGATGCTCAGGACCTTCACCGCTCTCTTGCCAAGCGCAAGATCCACATCGGCAAGAACCTCACTCGTGGTCTTGGTGCGGGAATGAACCCAGACCTGGGTCGCCGTGCCGCAGAAGAGACTCGTCAGGAAATCCAGGAAGCACTTCAGGGTTCTGATATGGTCTTCATCACCTGTGGTATGGGTGGTGGAACGGGAACGGGTGCCTCAGCGGTGATCGCGAAGATTGCAAAAGAGATGGGCTCACTCACGGTCGCCGTCGTCACTCGTCCATTCTCTTTTGAAGGTGCACAGCGCAAAGACATTGCGGACCGCGGTCTCTCTGAACTCAAGAAGGAAGTAGACGCCTTCATCATCATCCCCAACGACAAACTCCTTGCGATTGTGGAGCCAAACACCACTGCCAAGAGCGCCTTTGCGCTTTGTGACGAGATCCTTCGTCAGGCAGTAGAAGGTGTCTCTGACATCATCACCACCCCCGGTGAAATCAACACTGACTTCAACGACATTAAGGCGATCATGGAAGGCGCCGGCCCTGCCCTTATGGGTATCGGTATTGCCGATGGTGACAAGCGTGCAGAGACGGCAGCAATGCAGGCAGTTAACTCTCCCCTTCTTGATGTCTCTATTGCAGGCGCAAAGGGTGTGCTCTTTGTTGTCGCAGGAAACGAAGACCTGGGTATTCTTGAAGTGCAGGAGGCTGCCAAGGTGGTCTCTGAATCCGTTGATAAGAGCGCGAAAGTTATCTTCGGTATCATGCGCGACGAGAAGCTTAAGAAGGGTCAGATCCGCATCATCGTCATCGCAACCGGTTTCCCTGAAGGCGCTGGGGAGTCAGGCGGCATGGGCATGGCAGAGCGCTCTCTCTTCTCGTTGACTCCAAAGGAGCAGACCGATACTCGTGGAAAGATCTACAATGACGTCGTGAAGCGCGAGGAGGAGGTAGTAGAAGAAGCTCCAAAGAAGAAAGAGGAGCCAATTGTGACTGCGACTCCACAGAAGCGCGAGGAGACACGCCCGGTTACTCCCGTCGTAGAAGAGGACGATGGCTTCGGTGTCATTCCTTCTTTCCTTCGTCGGAATAAGAAATAACGAGTGACTATGAACACCCCGCTCACCGCGGGGTTTTCTGTTATAATCCCTCAACTATGAAAGACCTCATCATCATTGGCGGTGGTCCTGCAGGAGTCGCTGCAGGAGTCTACGCCGCTCGTAAGCAGCTCACCACGACCGTAATTGCCGCTGAGTTCGGTGGACAGTCCACCGTCTCTGAGGGTATTGAAAACTGGATCGGTACCATCCGTATTCCGGGTGCTGAACTCGCCAAGTCCCTTAAGGAACATCTCTTTGCGTATAAGGGAGAATTTGTAGAGATCGTAGAAGGAGCGCATGTCACGAAGCTTGAGAAGAGCGGTGAGGGCTTCAAGGCAACGACTGATGAGGGAAAGAGTTACGAAGCACGTGCCGTGCTTGTTGCTTCTGGTGCAGGGCGGAGAAAGCTTGATATTCCTGGTGCGGCGCAGTTTGAGAACAAAGGAGTGGTGTACTGTGCCTCGTGTGATGGCCCCCTCTTCTCTGATCAGGATGTGCTTGTGGTTGGTGGAGGAAACGCAGGGGTTGAGACTGCAGCACAGCTTCTTGCATACGCAAAGTCCGTGACGCTCGTGCATCGTAGCAAGGACTTCGGTGCTGATGCGATTACGGTCAACAAGGTGCTCGCGCACCCGAACATGACAGGCATCCCAAATACCCAGCCAGTAGAAGTACTTGGAGAGAAGTTTGTGTCAGGGGTGGTGGTTGAACATGTAGAGACGAAAGAGCGCACGACCCTTCCAGTCACCGGTGTATTCGTAGAGATCGGTGTGATTCCAAACACGGACTTTGCAAAGGAGTTCCTCCCTATGGATAAGTTTGGTCGTATTGTTGCTGACCCTCGTAATCAACAGACGTCGGTGGAAGGAGTATGGGCGGCAGGAGATTGTACCGACGAGCTCTACCATCAGAACAACATTGCGGCAGGTGATGCAGTAAAAGCACTGGAAGACATCTACATGTGGCTTAAGACTCGCTAATTAAAAAACCGCTCGTGATGAGCGGTTTTTTAATTAGCTTACACTACTGGCTCCTCGGCAGCGGGAGTTTCGGTCTCCTCTACCGTCTCCTCCATAGGAGCATCCTGCTTCACGTCGTCCCCTGCTGGGGCCATCATGTTGTCATCCATAGTATGTTGTGGGCGGCTTTACTGAGTAACAATAAAGCCACCTGTTTAGTGGCTGGCAATGGGTTTCGACCGGTACCGTAAGTATACCAAAAAAGGCAGCGCTCACACACCTTTTTAAGGATATCCACTTCATTTTTTCTTAGGCACTTTCAGAAGGTGTACACTATGAGTGTTGATCCTAACCTGTATAAACCTATGATCGGTGGAGGACACTAGTTTTCTCTGAAGAGGCCTCGCAAGGGGCCTTTTCTCTTTGTATACTCTTCCGACATGCCCTCCTTCTCCATGAAGCCTTGTGCCGCCTGTGGTGGTGCCACTGTAAGCCATGCGGCGATCTGGGTCTCTAACTCAGGTGACATGGTTGCGCTCGGATTTGCCGGGCTCCGTACTACGTGGATTGTGCGGACTCTGTCAGGAATTGGAGAATGGGCATTGTCGCTTCTTGGTCATCTCGCCTTTCATATCGCACGCATCGTGGGTGCCGTATCACTGAGCGATGACTTTTCAAAAGTACGGAGTGATCGCGCCCGCGTTATGTGGGAAGATGCGCTCCGTCGTGGAATCCCCATGGAACAACTCTTTCTATTTGGAGCCCCTGCAGATACGTACCGTATTCGTATACACGGAAAGACCTATTTCGTTGACAGCATTCCTACCCCACCGAAGAAACAAAAAGAAGCACTCCACATAGACGATAAGATTTCGTTTAAGGCGATATTGAGGAAGGCAGGTATCGCCACTCCACGTAGCATCGGCACTACCTCTCTCAGCACCGCGAAGAAGACTCTGAAGGAGTTTGGGACTGTGTGTGTAAAGCCACGATATGGCTCTAACGGATATCACACGTATCCTTTTGTGAAGACCGAGAAAGAGCTTGAAGATGCGTTCAAAAGCGCAAAGGAGCTCTGCTACATGGTGAGTGTGGAGGAGCATCTGGAAGGAAATGTATGTCGCGCTACCTGTATTGATGGGAAACTTGTAGGATTTCTAGAATCACAGTACCCAACTGTCGTCGGCGATGGGGTGCATACCGTTGCAGAACTCATACAGAAGAATAACGAGGCTCGTCGTGACGGCGTGGCGGAAATTGTGGTGAACTATATGCACGAAGGCTATATCGGTCGTCGTGGCTATACACTTGAGAGCGTGCTCCCTGAAGGAGTATCTCTTCCTCTCACCTATCGTGCAGGGAGCAGCTCAGGCGGGAGTAACCGAGAATACGGCCGGAATATTCATCCGTCATTCATTCCGATCATTGAGCACGCAGCCGCACTTACCGAACTTCCTATCGTTGGGTTTGATTTGATCATCAAAGATCCACTCGCCTCCGCAGATTCACAAGCCTGGGGCTTTATTGAAGCCAACTCACTTCCCTGGATTAATCTCCATCACACACCATTTGAAGGTGAGCCAGTCAATGTCGCCACACACGTCTGGGATCTCTGGAAGGATTAACCGAAGAAGTACGAGAGCACGACTACTCCCACTGATACCAGTGTAATTCCTACGACTTGGTGTCGCTTCACCTTTTCGCGGTTTATGAAAATACCAAGCAACACTGCAAGCGCGACGTAGCCACCACTGATCGTGGTGGCGACTGAAATAGGTACCATCGTTGCCGCAGTCGCAAATGCAATCCATGCTGCGTTATCGGCAATACTGTGTGCACCAATGGTGAATGGATGCTTCTTTAGATCCTTGAGAATGGTCTTAGATTTACCGGTAAATATCACGACGCCTCCGGACACAATCGCGAGTGCGCCATGAGAAAACCACACGGCAGTCAAAGGAGACACCTCCTGACTTGAGACACCGACCAATACTGAGGTAAGTGCGGTACCAATGGCGGCAAGAAATGCGAGCAATACGCCTTTTTCAAGAAGACGCAACGACGCATGATGGAAGCTTCGCATTACCACCAGGAGTGTCCCTATGAACACCAGAAGCATGAAAAAGAACTGGAGTGGGGAAAGGCTCTCTCCAATGAACACGACACTAATCGCCACTGCCATGGGGAGCTCGAGGCCCACCACTGGCTCCACAACCGCTATTTTGCCCTGTCGGAGAGCTTCAAAGTCAAAGGCAGCACCGAGCATCACGATCAATGACAGGAGCGAGAGAAGAAGAATGTCTCCCACGGAGAGATGCGGGAGTTCTGGAACTACAAATGGAGAGAGGGCGATAAAGCCCACAATACCTATAAAGAAGAGTGCCTTTGCACTCCCCACCAAGCGAGTAGTGCGCTGAATAAGGAAGTCACCAATACCCCAAGCGATAAGCGCAAACAAGGAAAGAGCGACCCCAAGGGCAATCATGGTTTCGCGTAGCGCTCCAGGAATTGGTTCAAAAGATATGTGGTGTCTGATTCTGAATTATTGGATCCAAGAACAATAAATGCGAGCGGGCGTATTTCTCCTTCTACAGGCACTTCAAATACCGAAAGATCGGTTTCCTTCGCGGCAATGGTCTGCCCCACCTTTCCACCGAAGAAGTACTTATGCGAGGTGAGGTGGTTAAGGTTGCGGAGATCAGTGAAGACACTTGCCCCATATGCGCTCCCCTTCAAGTTTCCTGAAGTGATGTTGAACACGAAGCTTCTATTGTTATAGACGTACTTCGCAAGCATAAAGAGGTCCTCTGCAGTAGAGACGTTTCCTGCATCGGCACCTGAGGGATCCACAAACACTGAGTCGGTCATGCCGATCGCCTTCGCCTTGTCGTTCATCCGCTGTATGAACAATGAGCGACCATAGTGTCGTGCGATCGTCTCTGCTGCTTCGTTTGAGGACTCGGTAAGGAGTGGAAAGAGCAGTTGGTAGATGCTAATCTCATCGCCTACCTTGAAGCGAGGAATAGACGTGTAGACGAGCGCCTCCTTTGGAACCACCGCAACCGAATCAAGATTGAGATACTCCGTGGCGACAAGCGCAGTCATGAGCTTCGTAATAGAGGCAATGGGCACCACATTCCCTGCTTCCTCAGAATAAAAGACTTGATTGTTCTTGAGGTCTGCGGTGAGGTAGCTTCCTGCAGAGAGCGGCGCAGAGAGACTAGAGTATGAGAAATTATCCGATGAGAAGTCTTCTTCAAACACCAAGACTGGCGTCCCGACATCTGCGAGATTGAACACCTTTTCTGCATCCTCCGTAGAAAGACGAATACAGCCTCCAGAGTATGTGCTTGCCACTGCTTCCCCTCCTGGATAATACGGCCAGCCATGAATAAAGAAATTTCCTTGGAAGGCCATGCTCCATGGCTGGTACACCTTTCCGAAGCTAGAGAAATGCGACTCTGCTTTCGTCGTAATGGAGTAGAGTCCTGCGGGCGTCTCCCACCATGACCCTTCACGCCCCTTGGTCATAATAGGCACAGAAAGAGCGAGCTCTCCTGCCTTATAGACGTTCAGCGTCATTGCTGAAAGGTCCGCTTCAATGAGATCAGATTTCTTGTCTATAAAATCTTGCTTCACCGTTGCAAAGAACTCAGGATTTGAGAGTGCAGGCTCTTCACCGTGTGACAGTGGTGCGTGCGTCCAATCCGAAGGGATTGGGAGCTGCGCGCCTTGCTGTTGCATCGCGACCGTCACCAAAAAGGTTCCCGCGGTCAAAATCACCACCCCAAGCACCGCCGCAACCATAGACGCGGGAGATAGGGGGGACCGAGCTGTGTAGGGACTCTGTTTCAACGCAGCCGTAATGTCGGCCTGTTTCCATCCTGCCGCTTTCAGTTCTTTTTGAACTTCACGCTTACTCGCGCCGCCTATATAGCGGTCCTCAATGTACTGCGGAAGGTTGTCACTCATGCGGTTAATCTTACTACGCTATTGCGTAAATCGCCTCTGGAAAACTTCATAGGTGGCGTCCTCTGGACGCTATACTTCTGTATATGAGCGAGCCGGTGATTAATGAACGAGAGCGACAGGCAGCACTTTCGCTCACTAAAAATCAGGTACCTATTCGGGAGTGGTGGTTTAAGGATAATGCACTTCTGACATTTGCGTTTAATACGAGCTCTGCCACCGTCCCTGAAGGGGAACGGTTCATCGTGCGTGCAGCCGCAGACGCAAAGAAACTGATTACGGATCCTGAACTCAAGAAACAAGCGGATATTCTCATTCATGAGGAAACGGCGCATGCACAGATGCATGACGCATATAACGGGTATCTAGACGCACAGGGCTTCCCCGCGACCAAACACGTACAAGAAACAAAGGTGCTACTTCTCTTCTTTGAGCGTGTCTTCTCTCTCAAAATGCGGTTGGTAACCTGCATGATTATTGAGCACTTTACGAATACCTATTCAAAACAGGTGCTTGATATTGGTGTGCTTGAGGGTGAAGACACAGACGAGCGTATGGATCGGGTGTGGAGTTGGCACTGTATAGAAGAGATGGAACACCGCTCCACTGCCGTAGACCTGTATCGCGCGCTTGGGGGTGGATACTTTCTCCGCGTTTCTATTGGTGCCTTTGTGAGCGTGGCATTCTTCGTAGCGCACGTACGCTGTTTGGTAGATTTCATGACCGCTAAGAAACTATTCTGGAATGGCACTATCTGGAAGAAAGGGCTCCCCTATCTTCTTGGGAAGAAAGGAGTGTACTACTTAGTACTTAAGTACTGGCTCACCTACTTCAAGCCAGGATTTCATCCTACCGACATCCCTATTGAAAATAGGTTTAACAAACAGCTCCACCACTACCACATTGAAGACGAGCTGGTAGGGTACTTTAACGTACCCGTACAGTAAAAAGCTGCGCTGCCCTCTCTTTTTGCACATGTGCTAAAATCCGAACATTCATGAGAACCCTTGGAATTGTCGGTGGCGGCCAGCTTGCGCGAATGCTCACAGATGCCGCACACGGCCTTGGCCTCCGAGTGGTAGTACTTGACCCTACTCCCGAGTCCCCTGGAGGACAAGTTGCTGATATGCAAATCGTTGGCTCATTTACTGATCCAGATATGATCCGTGCGCTTGCCGCACAAAGTGACGTGATCACATTTGAAACTGAATCTGCAGATAATGAAACATTGCAGTCAGTTTCAGCGACAAAGCCAGTCCACCCCTCTCCTCAGATGCTTTCCGTTATTAAAGACAAGTTCGCACAAAAACAATTTCTTGCGGCACACGGTATCCCTACTTCTGAGTTTTCGGAGATCACTACACCCGAAAGCGCGGAGGCGTTTGGTCGGTTGCACGGCTATCCATTTGTCCTTAAGGCAAAACGTGACTCCTATGACGGACGAGGTAATGCGCTTATTTCTGATGCGGACTCTATCCCAGCTGCGTTTGAAAAGCTTGGGAACCGTGCAGTCTATGCAGAACGATTTGTTCCATTCACCAAGGAACTTGCGGTAGTTGCGGTACGAAGTACGACCGGAGAGGTAGCGCTTTTCCCGATCGTAGAAACCGTACACAAAAACCACATCTGCGATACGGTCACCATGCCTGCACCAGTAGACTCATCTACTGTGGAAGAAGCAGAAGCGCTTGCACGAAAGACACTCAACGCACTTCCTGGTGTGGGGGTCTGTGCCATTGAAATGTTTCTTGCAGACCGTGTGTTAGTAAATGAGATAGCTCCCCGTGTGCACAATTCCGGACACCTCACCATTGAGGCCTGTGAGAGTTCTCAGTTTGAACAGCATGTCCGTGCGGTAATGGAAATGCCACTTGGCAGTACGAAGATGAAAGTGCCCGCCGCAGTGATGCTTAATATTCTCGGTACACGAAACGGTCCTGCTGAACCAAAGGGGTTTGATGAATTGCAACATGAACCAGGCACGTACGTGCACCTCTACGGAAAACACGAATCACGGA
The DNA here is from genome assembly GCA_019744845.1 of Patescibacteria group bacterium. Classification (GTDB taxonomy): domain Bacteria; phylum Patescibacteriota; class Minisyncoccia; order Phycocordibacterales; family Phycocordibacteraceae; genus C7867-001. The sequence goes on from JAIETW010000001.1 coordinate 239,332, forward strand.
TCGGTAGAAAGATGGCACACATTACCGTTACGGCAGACACCGTGGAAGAGGCGCGAGCAAAAGCAGACGCATTGCGCGATCGTGTTAGCATATAGCGTATGACGAAGGTGGGCATCATTATGGGCTCGGACTCAGATTTGCCAGTGATGCAAGAGGCGGCGACAGTACTGAGCGACCTACAGATCCCTCACGAAGTGCTCATTGTGTCAGCACATCGCACCCCTGAAAAGCTCTATAGCTACGCGAAAGAGGCAGAGGGTCGCGGCATTTCTGTCATCATTGCGGGTGCAGGAGGTGCTGCGCACTTACCAGGAATGGTGGCGTCACTCACTCCCCTTCCTGTGATTGGCGTTCCCATTGCCACAAAAACTGCAGCAGGCATTGATTCTCTTTTTTCTATAGCGCAAATGCCTCCAGGAGTACCTGTGGCGACTGTCGCCATCAACGGTGCACAGAGTGCAGGAATGATGGCTGCGCGTATTCTGGGTATCGCTGATCAAGGAATACGAGAAAAGCTCACATCCAACAGAGGATCATAATCTGCGGAGAGGGTGGGATTTGAACCCACGGTACCCTTTCGAGCACGCCTGATTTCGAGTCAGGTGCCTTCGACCACTCAGCCACCTCTCCGTACCGCGCATCCTACCAGCTTACCGCTACCCGCGCATTACGAGATATATCACGTATATAACGTATGCAAGAATAAACAGAATTCCTTGCCAACGATCAATGTGATGTTTCTTGCCAACAAAGAGGACGAGAAGGAGCGCAAGGGTTGCCGCAATACCGACTGACGCATCTATAAGGAATCCGTTCGGAGACGGAAGCGGTGCAATGACTGCACTCACCCCAAGAATCCAAAATACGTTAAATATGTTGGATCCTACAATGTTTCCAATCGCGATATCCGCCTCTTTGCGGAGTGCCGCAATCACGGAGGTAGCAAGTTCTGGGAGTGAGGTTCCGACAGCGACAATGGTAAGACCTATCACTGTTTCTGAAAGCCCGAAGAGAGAGGCAATGATTACCGCATTATCTACGAGTAACTTTCCGCCAAAAATAAGTGCGGCGAGACCCACCACAACGTATGCAATCACTTTGAGAGTAGGGAGCGATGCTTCATCCATTGCTTCCCCTTCGGTTTTTGATGTGTCACCTTCCTGACGCACCAGCGCAAAGATATAGAACATAAAGATTATGAAGAATCCAAGAAGTGCAATACCGTCTGTACGGGTAATCACGTCTAGTGCTCCTCCATCCAGGATGCGATCTGCGCCGAAGACAAACAGGAAAATCATGGCAAGAAGCGCGAGTGGAATTTCCCATTTCACCGTACTTGAAGAAACGGCAAGCGGAACAATAGCAGCAGAAATACCGAGAATGAGAAGAATGTTCGCTATATTAGAACCAAGGACGTTTCCGACAGAGATCTCTGATGCACCTGTAAGTGCGGCATACACGCTCACCGTAAGTTCTGGCATGGATGTGCCGAACGCCACCACCGTAAGACCAATTACCAATGGTGAAATACCAAACTTACTCGCAATTGAGGACGCACCTTTCACTAACCAGTCTGCACCGAACACGAGGATAATGAGACCAACAGCAAGTAACGCAAGAGTGATGAGTATTTCCATCTGGAGAGTATAGGGGGTACAGCAGCGTTATTTTTGAGTTTTCCCCGAAAAATGCTATCGTTTCGGGGTCTTATAGACGGCCCCATCGTCTAACGGTTAGGACAGCGCCCTTTCACGGCGTAAATCGGGGTTCGATTCCCCGTGGGGTCACCAGTGAAATATATAGTCGCCGATAAAGGTTCCGGCGAAAATAAAGACCGTTGCCCAAAGAAGACCACTGAGCACATTCCATAGAAGGAACTGTTTTAGCGGCATATCGGCCACCCCCGCGGCAAAGGTGACAATTGAACTAAGTGGGCCAAGGAAGCGACCGATTAAGATACCAGCCCCTTCATACTGCTCAAGAAGATCGGCACCTTGAGAGAGGTGTTTTTCCTTGGGGAATCTCCTTTTAGATATGAACGATTTGTTCACAAGAAGCCCAAGATAGTAGCTCGCACATCCACCAAGTACTGCGCCAGTCGCTGCAAACAAAGTCATATCTCCTAAGTCGTAGACACCACGAGAAATAAGCGCACCTGCAAGGAGAAGGAAGATCAGGCCATTGGTGAATGTTCCGACAATGATCAACGAATCTGCAAGCGCGATAAGAAAGATAAGCCAGTACGCAAGCACTCCGAGATGCTCAAAGGTATAGAGAAGTGTAGAGAAGAGCTCTGAAAGGACCTCCATCTCTACAGTATAGCGGATTGTTTATTCCACTGGTGCTTCGGGTGCAGCCTCCTCTTCTACCGCCTCTTCCGTTACAGGCTCTTCAACCGGCTCCGCTACCACAGGAACCTCCTCTGTAGGCACATCTTCTTCCGCGGGAGTTCCCTCTTCTTCTGGCGCAGGCGTTTCTTCTTGTGTTGGCTCTGGATTCTCTTCCTCCTCAACTTCAGACTCCTCTCGCTCTGCATTAGCATCCCACGTCACGAGTGGTACCGGATTTTCTACGAAGAGTGGGTCATTTTCTAACGCAGGTACCGTATACTGCGGAATCTGCTCTACTTTCGGTTCTATAAACTTACCCACAAGACCCGAATACACCGTCGCCACAATCTTCTGACGTTCCCCTATGGCTCGCTCTAAAGTCTGCGTCTCTTTAAGACGTGCGAGTTCTGCAGCACGCACCTGCGCTAACTCACTCTCTGCGTACACCTCAAGATCTCCGTCTCCGAGGAGTGCTTTGGCAATACGGAGTTCCTTGGTGACCGTAACATCCTTCCAGACGTAATCCATCACATCAATAGTGTCAAACTCATACGTAAGATAGTAATACTCCCCATCTTCTGCAATCTCTGTGATACGCATGCGGAGGTTATAGTCCTCTACATTTACTGACAAGATATAGGAGTTATCGACGGAACGCACCACCGCCTCTTCGTCGTACACCAACTCACGTGCTTCTTCGCTTGCTGCAAAGGTTGCGGTCATAGACAGGAATATGAACCCAAGTGCGATGGGGACTGCATTGTGATACTTAATGAAGTGCGCAATTGAGTTCTTTTGCTCCATACGTTCGTTAGTATACGACATATCTCTAAAAGTCCTGGAACTGCCAAAATGCACTAGCGCTTGCTGTGTAGGTAACAGCGAGATACGGATCCTGTGAAGTGCCCGTTTGCTCAGATGCATAGTATGCGACACCGCTGTATGCACCGTTAAGCACAAACGCATCGGTCACATCATGTCCCTCTCGTATCCCAAAACAGGACACGCCAGCCGTTGCACTACACGTGGACGCTTGCCCATTTTTCTTAATCCAACTCAACCCTGTCGCGTTCAAGGAAAAAGAGGTGTACGCAACGGTAGAAATAGAAGTAATATCTTTGCGCTCTCCTATATCTATTCCCTCTGTTGGGTTATCAATAGCACCACAGTTGTTGTAATCTGTCGCCACAACAGTTATATGCCCCGCATGATCTGTCTGCACTATGGTCATGAAATCAATCCCATCGTTGTCTCCAGTATATTTAGTATTCACATACACATTAAGCGTCGCAGCAGTAATGGTTGCTCCAGTAGGAATAGATGAAGTAATGATGGGAAGAAATCCTCTTAAAATCTCCGAAAAACATTCGTCTGTTTCATTAAATACATCTCTTACTCGCTCTGCATATCCGTACACATATGCGCTTGTGAAGGTATAGTTTGCCACGGATCCTGCATCATCGTGCACAGTGTTCCAAATACTGCCAACCGTACAGTCTCCAAGAGCACCGAAGAAGCTCTCACTTGCTCCAGCATATCCATCTCCAGTTTCTGCATATAGATCAGCAGCGTACGCTTCTTTCCAAAATAGGGATGCCACTGGGTTTTGCGCTCGTGCTTTGTAAAACGCAGCTTCAGTTGTGGTGGCGCGTTCTAGGTAATACCATTCTCCCCCGTGCTGTATAAAGGCAGGTTGTGCAAAAAAAATTCCTTCATATATTCGCTCTTTCCCTTTCCCCGCAGTACCTACCACCCGTGTGTACGACGAGTCAGTCCGCTTACTTACATCTTCATCTGGTGCAAGTTGTGGAGGAAGTTTCTCTCCACGATATTCATACCGTACTACCGCTTCGTTTGATATCACTTCATACGAAGTAACATCTCGTGTAAACACGGGGTCATCCCCTGGTTCAACGACAACAAAGAGCGCTCCCACCGCTACGACACAAGCAGCTAGTATGCCACTTGCCACTAAGAGAAAAGGTGTAGAGGTGGGAGCTTGCATGTGTTAGAAGTTCGCATTCTGCGAACCAAATATCTTAAGCGTGGACGTTGCAACCGTCGCAAGGAAGCTCCACACATCGCATTTGTTTGCGGTCGTCGTTTGTGTTGGTGCAGACGCACTCGGCCAGAGAATTTGCGTGCCCCATGAAATAGCACCGGCGGTTGCGTTCGGATTACATACGGTAAGCGCGAGCTTCTGACCTTCCACATACCCGGAGAAGCTAATGGTTGTGGCCGCAGTACCAAGGCGAACCAACTGCTGGTTTCCGTTACGCCAGTCAATGGTCATAGAGGTACTTGTGGCGAGTGTGTTCTCGCCGACCACAATTGCCTTACCAGAAGCAACCCCAAGACCTGCCCACGGTGTAGAAGAAGCAATACCAATTGCGGTTTCGGCAATGACATTGCCATTTCCAGACGGAGTGCCCGTCGGACATGATCCTCCCGTACACACAAAGAGGTTCTCATCAAGAAGTGACACGTCTCCTCCTTGTGCATCAATCACCAAGTCTCCCACTGAAGTACTCTGAAATTGCGCATAGCGAGTCGCATCATAGGAAACCTTAAGTTGTGAGGCTCCTACAGTATTAAAAATCTCAAGCTTGGTATCAGGGTCAGTCACACCAATGCCCACCAGGTTCCCAGCATTGTCTCCAAAGAGAAGTCCACCATCAAAGTTGAAGTTGCCGCCCCCAACAACGGAGAGAGTGGCGCCTGCGGAACCCACTTGGAACGTGCCGCTCGTCGTCACGGTGCCTGATGAATCAACAGAGATACCTTCATCACCACCATCACCTGACAAGAAGTTAGAGCCAAGAAGTATGTTTGCAGCAGAACCAGAAAGAGTAAACGAAGAAGAGAGCGTTGCAGCGGCGGCGGAGATGGTGCCGGTAAACGTCGGACTTGCAGAAAATACAACTGAGCCCGTTCCCGTCTCATCGGACAATGACGCCGCAAGATCTGCAGAAGCACAGGTGACAGTAAGTGCGCCGCCAGTCGTCGTACAAACGGCCCGTGCAGAAGTAAGACCCGAGAATGTAATCGTACCGGAAGAGGTAAGGCCGGTAAGAGATCCAAGCGTACCCACGATCGTAGAGTTACCCGTTGCGGCAAGACCTCCGGAAGACACCGTAAGAGTGGTTGGGGTCGTGATGGCACCCGTAGTTGCAATCGTGGTACTTGCTGACCCTCCTATAGAGAACAGGTTACCCGTAAGCGTGCCAGAGAAGAGCGTGGTAGAGGTGGCGTTTGCAAGAGAGGTGTTGCCCGAGAGGGTCGTACCAGAAAGTGTAGGACTGGTACCAAACACGAGTGCCCCAGAACCCGTCTCCCCTGTGACCGCGCTCGCGAGGTTTGCTGTTGAAGGGGTTGCAAGGAAAGTTGCGACTCCAGTGCCAAGACCAGAGATACCCGTTGAGACGGGAAGTCCGGTGGCATTTGTAAGCGTGAGTGCAGATGGTGTGCCGAGGTTTGGAGTGACCAGCGTCGGACTCGTTGCAAATACAAGGGAGCCTGAACCCGTTTCATCAGAAATAGAGTTTGAGAGCGCTGCAGACGCTGCGGTGGTGGTGAGCTCTCCACCAGTCGTCGTAAACACGGTGCGATCCGCAGTAAGTCCGGAGAAGGTAATGGTGCCAGATGAGGTCACTCCCGTGAGTGAACTCAAAGTACCCACGATCGTTGAGTTACCCGTCACAGTGAGACCTCCGGAAGATACAGTAAGCGTAGTTGGTGTGGTGACGGCACCCGTGGAAGAAATAGTGGTACTTGCACTTCCACCTACTGCAAGCGATGTACCAGTAAGTGCACCAGAAAAGAACGTGGTGGACGTCGCGTTGGTAAGTGAGGTGTTACCCGAAAGAGTGACTCCGGAGAGTGTCGGGTTCGTTCCAAACACTGCAGCACCTGAACCAGTTTCGTCGGTGAGCGCAGCCGCAAGGTTTGCACTTGAAGGAGTGCCGAGAAGAGTTGCAACACCAGTGCCAAGACCAGCGATACCCGTTGAGACCGGGAGTCCACTCGCATCCACGAGATTAAACGCAGGGGTTGCATCGCTTCCGCCAAGCGCAACGGAAACACCTCCGTATGACACTGAGGTATTCGTCAAACTAAGCGCACCTGCAGTCACCGAAAGACCAGTACCACTTAGATCAGTGACCACATCTCCGCCAAGCGCGAGACGCGTAATCTCTGCGTTCGGGAACGTAGAAGTGGCGACTGAAGAAGTAGCAGTAAAGATGAGTCCGGTGGTAGTCCCATATGTGCTCACCTGGTTACGGAAGAGTGCGTTTCCTATCACCTCCAAAATATTTCCGGTAGTTGAAGTTGCACTTCCTCCCACGATCACTACATCTGACGTGTCATCAGGATAGACGGCAAGACTGTCACTTGTGGTTGCCCATGCACCACTTCCTCCCCCTCCAACTGAGTCTGGCTCCCATGACGGTACACCACCGAGCACCTTAAGCACTTCTCCTGCTGATCCAATCCCAAGCTTGGTCAGCGTGGTTGCGTTTGATGCATACAAAAGATCTCCCGTGGTGTAGCTCGTCTGCCCTGTTCCACCATAGATTGCCTGAATAGAGGTTGTGGCCGACACAACGCCTGCATTAGCCTGCAGTGGACCATTCAAAGATCCAACAGTCAGCGTGGATGATACGCCGATAGTTTCAATGGAAATGTCACCAATCGTGGCGGTCTCCGCAATAAGATCAGTGGTGCTTGCAGTACCAGACACTGTAATCGCAGTGCTTGAAGCATACGGGAATGTGCTTGCCTGACTGGTAGAAGTAGCAGTGAAGTACGGCGCCTCTACTTCTCCGCTTGATGAGAATCCAGTCGCACTGAACGTGCCGTCAACGGTAAGATCGCCCCCAATCGTTGCGTTCCCCGTGACCGTAAGGGTGATGGTCGTAAATGCCTCTGCAATACTATCCATCGCTCCGTCAATGCTGTTCGTCACGGAGTCATAAAACGATCCACCTGATTTGAAAAATTCTCTTGCGACACTCCAGAAGAACTTCCACCACCCCCCGACGCAGACTCTCGGATAATTGTGGTTGGGTTATTCGTGACGTACGTATTTTCTACGACCGTGGTGTACGTCGGCGTACCACTCGGAGACGTAGAAACGGTATACGACGGTAGTACTTCTGCAGGAGGAGGAATAGTGGTGGTCACTACCGTCGAAGGTACCGTAGGAGTAGCAGGTGCGGGAGAAGACGATGGTGTACGTGGCGCAATCGGCTCTGCTTCCTTACAGAGATCAAGACTCAACCAACTGGTCACCCCGCACCACACATCTACAAAGAGATTGCCCGTCAATGCGGCTGCAGCAGAGAGAGACTCATGCGCGGCTGCGGCGAACTGCACACCTGGTGACTTCTCCAGCACCTCTGCCTCCACCGAGATCGGAAAAGAGCAGAAGAGGGTCACGGCTACCGCAATAGCCGCCCCACCCCGTGGATCGGTCAGGCGAATCATCCTCCTTATTATATGCTTTATTCGTGAAAAACTGGAATCAAAATCTGTGGGGAACGTGCTATACGCTCGTCTTTGAAAGACCGTGCGGGAGTGGACAGGTTCCCACCGCTGCCTTTTGTGCGCCGTACACGGACACATAGAGAAGACCCGCGATGATCTGGAGACAGCTGAAGAAGGTCATCATCTGCATTTGATCACTTAGATCACGGCCAAAGAACACCGCAATGAGTGCCGTGAACACAATCAGTACCGCAGCAGCCGTACGCGAGTTGTACCCGACGATAAGTGCGATACCCGCACCGACTTCAACAATGAAAGCGAGGGTCACTGCGATCATCGCAAACGGAATGCCGACCGCAGCAGACATCTCTACCTGTCCTGCAAATGTTTCCGTGCCTGGGATTTTGTAGAAGGCGCTGTACAGAAAGAGCGCACCGAAGAGCACGCGCGCGACAACGGGAGCCCACTGTTCATACGGACGGGTAAGATGTGGAAGGGTCATAGGAATGAAAATAGATTAATACTCTACTCATGGTACCCTTCCTAAGATTCAAATCAACTCTTCCATTGGGAGATCCAGTCATGTTGTATTTCACCATTTTCTCAACCAACGCTGCGATTCTCATATTTGAAATTGCCGGTGCACATCTTCTTGCCCCCTATCTCGGCACCTCGGTAGAGGTGTGGTCTGGCACTATTGCGGTCATTTTGGGTGGTATGGCTATCGGGTATTGGGTGGCAGGTATCATTGCCGATCAGCGCTCATCGCGCGCCATGCTTTCACTCTTGATGTGCGCGAGTGGTCTTGCCGCACTACTTGCCTGGAGCACACGTGATCTTATCCCCTCCCTTTTTGCGACTTCGTTCAGTCTCCCTCTTACGTTTACTGCAATGGCGACCGCAGCCCTGCTGTTTCTCCCGACGACTATTCTTCTTGCCTCTATCTCACCCTTCGTCGCAAAAGCACTTATTGTGCATCTTGAGTCATCTGGCCGAGTCGTAGGTCGTTTGAATGCGATAGGAACACTCGGAAGTATTACGGGTGCAGTGATTACCAGCACCTTCCTTATTCCTTCTTTTGGGGTCGGTGCCATCTTTCTTTGTATTGCACTATTTTTGCTCGCTCTTTCGTTTGTCCTTGGAGTGAGTCACCTCAAAATGAAACTAGCCGCACTGGTGATCGTAAGTGCGATCTCATTCAGTTTGTACTACGGACCTACGCATACACAGGACGCAATTGCTGATATCTCTACCACCTATAACCGGATCTGGATTGTAGAAGATGAATACAGAGGAGAGATGCTGCGTATGCTTAAAACAGATCCCTTCGGCATACAGTGCGCAATGCTTCTTCTTCCCGACGGTACAGTGGATGAAACCACCCTCTCTTTTAACTACCTCCGAGGGTTTGAGGCAGTCGCACGCGAAGTCGCTCCACAGGAAGAGGTAAACGCACTTTTTCTTGGAGGATGTAACTACTCACATCCCCGTGCCTTCTTATCCGCTCGTCCTGACGCGCGCGCGACCGTAGTGGAGATTGATCCCGGCATGACCGAAGTTGCGGAAACCTATTTTGGATTTGTGCCCGAGAACTTCCCTTCTCTTTCCATTGCACACGCAGACGCACGCAGATTTCTTGTAGAACACGAACAAGACTACGATCTTATTTTCATGGATGTGTTTAACGCCTCTTCAAACACCCCCTACCATCTCACTACCACTGAGATGTTTACCCTTCTGTCGGAGCGCGTGACACCAGAAGGAGTGGTGATGGTGAATCTCATAAGTCCGCTTGAAGGAGGGGCGGGCGCCTTTGCCTCCTCCATGCTTGCCACCGCACGCACTGCATTCCCTTATGTGGAACTTTACGCACAAGACAATACTGCCCTGTCTCAAACACAAAATGTACTCTTGGTCGGAAGCACCGTCCCTCTCGCAGAAAGATACGGCTCAACACGCGTAGATGGCGTTCGTCTCTCTCGTGTTGATGACGCTCTTTTGCCTCCGTCTATTATCTTGAATGATGATTTTGCACCCGTAGAATTCCTTACTCGTCAGATTCGTGGATCGTCATTGTGATTCCTACCATAGTGGTAAAATCCATTCTATGAGTCGCCTCCTTGTTGCAGGGTCTTTGGCCTATGACCGGATCATGGTATTTCCTGGGCGATTTGAGCAGCATCTTCTCAAAGACGCCCTCCATTCTATTAATGTGTGTTTTTCCGTCACTCCGCCAAAAGAAGAATTTGGAGGTTGCGCAGGTAACATCGCATACACCCTTTCCCTTCTTGGTGGCGCTCCCGTCATCTTGGCAACTGCAGGTAATGACTTTGCGCGCTACGAGGAACATTTAAAAGAAGAAGGAGTCGCCACCACTCCCATTCAAGTCTATGGCGATGTACCTTCTTCATCGTTCTATGTGATTACCGATGAAGGAAATAACCAGATAGGCGCCTTCTCACACGGCGCTGATGCGAAGCCCTACACCTATGACATTGATTTTAATGATGTGGTACTCGCCATTGTGGCGCCCACAGGCGTAGAAGACATGCGTGAGTTCCCAGAAAAGTTTAAAGAGGCAAATGTTCCGTACCTCTTTGATCCAGGGCAGCAAATCACGAGCTTGTCTGCGGATGAACTCCGAAGTGGAATCTCCAGTTCGCGAGCACTTCTCGTGAATGATTACGAGCTTGCCCTCATTGTGGAAAAGACGGAATGGGATGAGGAGCGCATTGCCTCTGAAACAGAAATGCTCATTGTCACCCTTGGAGGAGCAGGATCGCGGATTCGTACTCGTGATGAGGCATTCCATATAGAGGCGGTAGCCGCAAAGTCAGTCGTAGATCCAACAGGTGCAGGTGACGCATATCGTGCAGGTTTTATGCATGCACTTGCGGAAGGCCTCTCTGCCCGAGAAGCAATGCAGGTAGGAAGCGCGGTAGCCGCGTATGCCGTGGAGTGCTATGGTACTCAAAACCACCGCTTTACCCTTGATGAACTGAAGACCCGCTACGAAGATACCTACCACTCTTCCTTCCCTCTCTAATATGGACTACGACATTGCAAATCCTGATCTTTCGGCCGAAGGTGCCACGCGTCTTGCCTGGGCTGACAATGACATGCCCGTGCTCCGCGCAATTCGTGAACGCTTTGAGAAAGAACAACCATTCAAAGGAAAAAATCTTGCTGCCTGTCTCCATGTCACTGCGGAAACCGGAAACCTAATGCGCACCCTCAAAGCAGGAGGAGCGAATGTAGTTCTCTGTGCGTCCAACCCTCTTTCTACGCAAGATGACATTGCGGCCACCCTCGTAAAAGATCACGACATTCCTGTGTACGCAAAGAAAGGGGAAGATCGTGATACCTTCTTTGCCCATCTGAAGAAAGTGATCTCCTACAACCCACATCTCACCATGGATGATGGCGCGGATCTGGTTTCCACCATTCACAAAGAACATCCAGACCTCATTCCTTCTATTGTCGGCGGTACTGAAGAAACAACGACGGGCGTCATTCGCCTTCGTGCGATGGCAAAGAATGGTGCACTCAAGTTCCCCATCGTTGCAGTGAATGATGCAAAGACCAAGAATATGTTTGATAACCGCTATGGTACAGGCCAATCAACACTTGATGGCATTGTGCGCGCCACCGATGTACTTCTTGCAGGAAAAGTATTTGTCGTTGCGGGATATGGCTGGTGTGGTCGTGGTCTCGCACTTCGTGCACGCGGCATGGGTGCACAAGTAATCGTGACCGAAGTAGATGCAATCAAAGCGCTTGAAGCATCTATGGATGGCTTCCGTGTCGCAACCATGGAAGAGGCTTCTCCAATCGGTGATATTTTCTGTACGGCAACCGGGAACATTCATGTCATCCGTCTTGAGCATTTGAAGCGTATGAAAGATGGTGCAATCGTTGCGAATACCGGACACTTTGATGTGGAGATAGATGTGGCAGCACTCAAGAACGCGGCGACCTCAGTACGTGAGAACGTACGTCCTTCAGTAGATGAGTACATGCTTGGGAAGAATCGCATCAACCTTCTTGCTGAGGGTCGTCTCGTGAATCTTGCCGCTGCAGAAGGACATCCTGCCTCCGTGATGGACATGAGCTTTGCGACTCAGGCACTCTCTGCTGCGTGGATGGCAACGCAGGCACTTACTCCTCAGGTATACGAAGTGCCAGAAGAAATAGAAGAGACCGTCGCCACTCTTAAGCTTTCTGCTATGGGTATTACCGTTGATACGCTTACTCCTGAACAGCAGAAGTATCTCTCCGATTGGGAGAGTGGTACTTAGTATCCAAGTTCTTCGCGTGGAATTGCTCCCTCACGCAAAATGCGTGGCGTATCGCCGTGGGCAAACGATATCACCGTAGAGGACACTCCTCCTCCGCATTCACCTCCATCAATAATTACGGATACGTGTTCAATGTCAGGGCCAAAGTGTTCAATCATACTTTGGATGTCGCGCGGTGTAGGAATGCCCGCACGGTTCGCGCTCGTAGAAGTAATTGGTCCACCAAAGGCTGCACCAAGTGCACGTGAGAACGTGTCACCAGGCACACGAATACCGACCGCATCATTCAAAAGCACTTCTTTCGGTGCATGCTCTGTCGCGGGGAGTACGAGGGTAAGTGCGCCTGGCAGATGGCGCTCTGCGATGGCACGGGCCTCAGGAGAAAGTTCTCCATAGCGTTCTATGTGATCAATGGTGGGGACCAATATAGATACTGGCTTCTTCTGTTCACGGACCTTAAGTGTACGCAGACGCACAAGCGCGTCAGGATCAAGCGCGTTCACCCCGAAGCCGTAAATGGTATCGGTGGGATAGATGATTATCCCTCCCTGAGCAAGAGCTTCAGCCGCTGCCCGTGCAGCCTCTTCAAGGTTTTCGTCAGTTAAACGTATGATCTTCATACGGTTTGAATACTATCTGAAAGTGCGATATTGTGCGAGGGCCGTAGCATGCGCGGTTAGCTCAGTTGGTAGAGCATTCCCTTGACGTGGGAAGGGTCAGAGGTTCGAATCCTCTATCGCGCACCAATCATTCCTCCAAGAAGCCGCCGGCCTGATGGTTCCAGAGGTCTGCGTAGACTCCCTTCTTTGCAATAAGATCGTCGTGCGTCCCGTCTTCAATAATCTTTCCTTGAGAGAAGATGATAAGACGATCCATGGCACGAAGTGTGGACAGACGATGAGCAACCGCAATCACCGTACGTCCTTCCATCAGATTGAGAAGTGCTTTCTGCACAAGCACCTCGCTTTCACTATCAAGAGCACTGGTGGCCTCATCAAGAAGGAGGATTGGCGCGTTCTTGAGAAGTGCACGGGCAATCACAATGCGCTGGCGCTGGCCTCCGGAGAGCTTAATACCGCGCTCGCCTACCAATGATTCATAGCCTCCCGGGAGCTTTTCAATAAATTCATGTGCCTGTGCCTGTGTTGCAGCGGCAATTACTTCTTCGCGGGTGGCCTCCGGTCTACTGTAGGCAATATTTTCATGAATCGTGCGATGGAAAAGGGATGGCTCCTGTGGTACCACCGCAATCTTTTCGCGCAAACTTTCTTTGGTGACCTCTGCAATATTTTCGTCTCCAAGGAGAATGGCGCCGCCACTCAAGTCATAGTGACGAAGAAGAAGCTTCACGAGTGTGGTTTTTCCGGCACCACTTCTACCGACGAGACCGACGCGCTGCCCCGCAGGGATAGTGAAGGAGAGATTGTTAAACACCTCTGTTCCTTCATACTTAAACGACACCTTATCAAACGCAATGCTTGCCTCTGTAAGCGCAAGTGTGCTCGCGCCCTCCCGATCCGACACGGTGTGCGGGCGCACAATATCTGCAAGACTCTCTGAAAGCTGACCCCATACCTCCGTAAAGTGATTGAACTGACTTCCGAGGAAGATAAAGCGTTCTTCAAGAAGCCATACCATCGCAAGCATAAGAACGACATCTCCTGGCGTGAGTACCCCCTGTATGGCGAGATACACCGACGCAAACACAATTGCCGCCATGAAGAAGTTGATAATCACTCCGTTCCAGAGAAGAGTCCATTCACCAAACTGCCAGTTCTTCATACCGAGCTCGCGACGTTTCAAAAGGAAGGTCTTCAAGCGAATATCTTCAAAGTTACGCTTTGCAAATTCATGCACCGAAAGAATATTGGTGAGAGAGTCTACGGTTGCACCATTCAACTCAGTTTCTGCATCCTGTGCAGCAATAGAAAGCGGAATACGCTTTTTTGAGTAGTAGTAGTTGTACGGAATGATAATGACAAAGAGACTGAGAAGAATGAAGCCGATGAGTGGGCTTGTGAGAAAGACCACAATAAAACTAGTAAGCACTGAGATCACGAACGAAAGGAGCTGCCAGAGGAACCCTTCCACCATGTCTCGTGCACCATCCCCCGCTTGTTTAATGCGGCTCAAGAGCGATCCTGCAAAACGATCAGAGAAATATTGATAGCTGTGTCGTGAAAGGTGCGCAAAGAGTGCAGAGCGCGCCGTCGCACGTACACCCGTGGCCCATCGCATACCCGCAAACCCGCTTCCACGCCACAGCAGGTGACCAGTGAGTGCAATTACAAAATAGAGAGTCACTGCCCACACGAGTGGCATGTAAATACCATCATTTAGCATGAACGCACTGTCGGTAATGAGCTTATAGAGGTATGGAGCGACGCCATTGGTGATGGCCGCAAGCGTTACAAAGAAGGTCGCAAGGAGTGCCATCTTCCTATGAGGACGAGAGATGAAGAGAAAAAACGAAATTGGATTCAATTTCGTTGGGAGGTCATCACGCCACATAGATTTCATGCTCTCTAGTATACCGCGTCTAAATACGTTATAACGGCCTATATATGGCTCGTACCGTAATCCTCTATCACGGTGACTGCCCCGATGGCTTCGGGGGTGCCTTTGCTGCCTGGAAGAAGTTTGGCGGTGCTGCAGAGTATGTGCCCGTAAAGCATGGGCGCCCTGTGCCGGATGGACTTGCAGATGCAGATCTGTACTTCATAGACTTCGTCTACAAGAAACCGGAGATGGATCAGATTGCGAAAGAGGCAGCATCTCTCGTCGTGCTTGATCATCATGAAGGTGTGCGCGATGTAGTGGAATCTCTTCCACACCATATATATGATGCGAATCGTTCAGGGGCGACTATTGCCTGGAGCTACTTCCATCCTCAAACCCCTGTCCCTACCCTGCTCTCGTATGTAGAGGACGGAGATCTCTATCGTTTTGTGCTTCCAGATGCCCGTGCACTCCTCTCCTATATATATACGGAGCCGTTCACCTTTGACTCCTGGGACACTATTGCCAGTGAGTTGGAGAACCCTGAGAAGCGAGCAGAGATGATTGCACGGGGAGAAATCTACCGTCGCCATTCTGATCTCATCATTGATGAGCTTGTAACTGACGCAAAGCTCGTGAAGTTTGAGGGCTACACCTGCTACTTCGCTCCTACCCTAAGTATCTTTGCATCTGATCTTGGAAATCGTCTTGCAAAGAAACGCGGACCCCTTGCCCTTGCCGTGCAAGCACGACCCGACGGCCTTCGTGTCTCACTTCGTGGAGATGGTTCCGTAGATGTATCAAAGATTGCACAAAAGTATGGTGGCAATGGCCACCCGAACGCATCCGCATTCTCGCTTCCATGGGGCACTCCTATCCCTTGGGAAGAAGTCTATGAAGATCCTCGCAATTGAAACAAGCTGCGACGAGACCGCCATCACCATACTTGAGGCGACAGGCGGAGAGGGTGATGCCACCTTTCGTATTCGCGGGAATGCACTGCTCTCACAAATAGATATTCATAAAGAGTACGGTGGTGTGTTTCCTGCACTTGCCAAGCGTGCGCATGCAATAAATCTCACCCCGCTCCTGACTGCCGCACTCAAAGATGCCGATATGCTTAACGAGGGATCAGTCTCTCTTTCTCCCGACGCCGCAACCTTTCTTGCTCGTGAGTATGAGCTCGCAGAAGAATTGAAGGCATTTCTGAGCGCCCACGCCACTCCTGATATAGACGTGATTGCAGTCACGTATGGTCCTGGTCTTGAGCCCGCGCTCTGGGTAGGCGTGAACTTCGCGCAGGCACTCGCTCGTGCCTGGAACAAACCGCTTGTCCCTGTAGATCACATGGAAGGACACTTGCTCGCCTCTCTTGTAGAGGGTGATCTAAAAGAATTCACGTTGCGTGGCGTTGATCTTCCTGTGCTTTCACTTCTCGTCTCGGGAGGACACACGGAACTGATACAGATGCCTTCATGGCTCTCCTACACACTCCTCGGTTCTACGCGCGATGACGCAGTAGGTGAAGCATTTGATAAGGTTGCGCGTATTCTTGGGCTTCCGTATCCAGGAGGACCAGAAGTATCAAAGCTTGCAGAACGTATGCGAGGCACACCCTCTACCGTGACGCTTCCACGCCCTATGATCACGTCTGATGATCTGGATTTCTCCTACAGCGGACTCAAAACTGCAGTGTTGTATATGGTGAAAGGTCGCGAGCTCTCAGAAGACGAGAAAGCAACGATTGCACGTGAGTTTGAAGACGCAGCAATAGACGTACTCTGGGCAAAGTCATCTCGTGCACTGCAAGAGAGTGGTGCAAAAACGCTTGCGGTTGGTGGAGGGGTATCTGCAAACACACACTTGCGACGCTTCTTTGCAGAAAAGATTGCACACGAGTATCCAGAGGTTACACTTCGTTTCCCTCCTACTGGCTTCACTGGAGACAATGCCATCATGATCGGCGTGGCCGGATATTTCCGCGCCCTTCGGAAGGAGTTTGCGGAGCCAGGAACCGTTCGTGCCTCAGGGACCCTTGCCCTCCATCAATAGGAGGTATCTGGTACACTTGGCTTCACATATGGACGAAAAGTTCAAAAAACCCTACGACCCGGCCGCTACAGAACCGCGTATCTATGCGGAATGGGAGAAGAGCGGGTACTTTAATCCCGACAACCTTCCTGGGGAACGCTCCGATACCTATACGATCATGATGCCGCCGCCAAATGCGACCGGCGTGCTTCACATGGGTCATGCGCTTGGTCTCACGATTGAAGATATCCTCATTCGCTATAACCGCCTCCGCGGAAAGGCTACACTCTGGCTTCCAGGTACTGACCATGCCGCAATTGCGACTCAGTCAAAGGTGGAGAAAGATATTCAGAAGACGGAAAAGAAAAATCGTCATGATCTTGGACGCGAAGAACTTCTTCGCAGGATTGGAGAGTTTGTAGAAGAAAGTCGCGCCACCATTCAAGGACAGGTACGTGTCATGGGTGCATCCTGTGACTGGTCACGAGAAGCATTCACGCTTGATATCGCACGTAATCGCGCCGTGAACGAACTCTTTAAGCGCATGTACACGGCGGGTCTCATTTACCGTGGACACCGCATTGTGAACTGGGATCCAAAAGGTCAGACCACTATTTCTGATGATGAGATTGTGTATGAAGAACGTAAGGAGAAGTTTTACTATTTGAAGTACGGTCCGTTCACTATTGGCACGGCACGCCCTGAGACCAAGTTCGGTGATAAGTATGTGGTGATGCATCCAAATGATGCTCGGTACTCAGAATTCAAAGACGGGCAAAAGATTGATTTGGAATGGATCAATGGCCCTATCACTGCGACCGTCGTTAAGGACGAGGCAATTGATATGGAGTTTGGTACGGGAGTGATGACGATTACGCCATGGCATGACGTCACTGACTTTGAAATTGCCGAGCGCCACAACCTTGATAAGGAACAGATCATAGATGAGCGCGGGAAGCTCCTCCCCGTTGCAGGTGAGTTTGCAGGTATAAAGATCACTGAGGCGCGCGAGAAGATCATTGAAAAGCTCCGTGTGAAAGGACTGGTAGAAAAGGAGGAGGACTACGTACATAACGTGGCAACTGCAGAGCGTACCGGAGGAATGGTTGAGCCACAGATCAAACTCCAGTGGTTTATTGGAGTGAACCGCCCGTTCACGATAGATCACTCAGAGATTCCTGGAATTGAGGCGGGTAGCACCGTCACGCTTAAGGAAATTATGCGCGCATCCGTCGCAGACGGTGGTGTGCGCATTGTGCCCGATCACTTTAATAAGACGTACTTCCACTGGATAGATAACCTTCGTGACTGGTGTATCAGCCGCCAGATCTGGTACGGACATCGTGTGCCTGTATGGTATCGCGGCGAAGAGGTTGCAGTCGGAGAAGCACCGACTGGTGAAGGGTGGACGCAAGATGAGGACACGCTTGATACGTGGTTCTCCTCTGGTGCGTGGACCTTTTCTACACTCGGATGGCCCGATATCACAGGCGACCTCCGCCGCTTCCATCCTACGAACGTACTTGAGACTGGCTACGACATTCTTTTCTTCTGGATTGCCCGCATGATTCTCATGAGCGGGTTTGCGCTCGGGCAGGTTCCCTTCCGCGATGTATACCTCCACGGCATCGTGCGTGACGCGCAGGGTCGCAAGTTCTCTAAATCTCTTGGAAACGGTATTGATCCTATTGATGTGGCACAGAAGTATGGTGCGGACGCCGCACGCATGAGCCTTATCGTCGGTAACACCCCAGGAACTGATTTCCGTCTTTCGGAAGACAAGATTAAAGGCTACAAACACTTCGCAAATAAGCTCTGGAACATTGCACGCTTTGTGTTTGAAAACGGGAAGTTTGATGGAGATGTGTCTCACGGCACAATCACCGAGGCAGATACCACACTTCTTTCTGAGTTTGAAACCCTCGCCACAGAAGTGACGAAAGATATTGATGAATACCGCATCTACATGGCTGCTGAGAAGCTCTATCACTATATCTGGAGTCGTTTTGCCGCAGAGATTCTTGAAGAGAGTAAACTTCTCATCAAAGAGGGCGGGCCTGCTGCTGAATCTCGCCAGACCACATTGGTACATATCCTTGCGAACGTACTCATACTTCTCCACCCATTTATGCCGTTTGTGACTGAGGAAATATGGCAGAGCATTCCCCCTCCCCCAGGCACCAAGAAGCGAGATCTTCTCATGGTTGCGTCTTGGCCGGTCAAATAGCCTGCTAGAATGGTCTCATGCCTGCGGGAGAGACCATTGCGTACGCACTTATTGGTGGAGTTCTGCCCGCCCTGGTGTGGCTTGACTTCCTTCTTCAGGAAGATCGTCGTTGTCCTGAACCACGCTGGCTGGTCGCAGTCGCCTTTATCGTCGGTATGGTCTGTGTGCCGCTTGTCATTCCGCTAGAACACATTGCCTACGAGCGCCTTCCTGAAGGTCTTCCTACCATCATTGCGTGGTCAATGATTGAGGAGACGATGAAGTATCTGCTTGCGGCAATCTTCGTGCTTTCCCATGCCGCAGCTCGCCAATCCACGCACATTGTGACCTCCATGATCACGGTTGCGCTCGGATTTGCCGCCGCAGAAAACGCCTTCTTCCTCATTGATCCTATTTCTCAGGGTCAGTTTATTGATGGTCTCGTTACTGGAAACCTTCGCTTCGTTGGTGCCACTCTTCTTCATGTGGTGGCATCATCTGCGATTGGATTTGCACTTGCATTCTCTTTGAATTCAAGTCGCCGAGTACGTATGGCGGCCGCATCGTTCGGACTTATCCTTGCAATCGCATTGCATGCGCTATTTAACTACTTTATTATTCAAGAAGATGGCTCTCACACGCTCCTCGCGTTCTTTACGGTGTGGACCGGAGCAGTCGTCTTCTTTGCCGCGTTTGAAGTCTTAAAATATTTCAGATACCGTAACTTACCAGCGAATACTTGCGAAACATGAAAAAGCGCTCTTTCTTCCAGAAGCTCACCGGTGGCGTTCCTCTGAACGACGATTTTGACGATTTTGAGGAAGAACAGGATCCCGCCCCACGTCCAGGGCTTCCAGGACGCGAGCAGGCAGCACAGCGCGTGATGTCCTACCACGAAGAAGAGCCTACCGAAGGTCAGCTCCCTATTGATATGTATCAGACGCAGGATGAGATCATCATCCGCACCTTTATCGCTGGCGTACGTCCTGATGAAATGAATGTCTCCATTAGCCGCGACATGGTGGTGATTGAAGGATCACGTCAGGAGCGTGAGCAGGTCACCGATGGCGACTACTTTAGCCGTGAACTCTTCTGGGGATCATTCACACGAACCATTCTTCTTCCCGAAGAAGTAGACGTAGATACCTGTACCGCAACGGCAAAGGATGGTCTTTTGACCCTCGTGCTTCCAAAGCTTGATAAGGCACGTCAGACCAAGCTTAAGGTTCGCGTAGGCTAAAGCACTTTTGTCTCAAGTGGTGGCGGTGTATTCACCTGCATCACCGTAAATCCGATTCGCCCGATGGTCTGCCCACCGGGCGTTTCTACAGACACTCTCCACTTCCCAGTAACAAGATTTGATTTCCAGGAGTAGCCACGGTATCCGCCTTCTCGTCCTCCCGTCATCGGGAATGAGACATTACTTTCAGTAATCCAGCGGCGAGACGTTGGATTGTAATATTCCCATCGGTGCACGATCGCACCTCCACGAAGATTGCCTGGTGCGGCAACCGCACTATATGCATACAACGTTTCTCCTGGTGTGGTCTCTATGGTTTCTTCAAAGACCCACCATGGCTCAGGTGCCTCGTCAGTGACTCTGTAGCCGTTCCCTTCACGTACGAGTGAGTGATAGATGCCTGCGTCTTTAAGCGCGAGCGGAATAGGAGGAATGAGGCCCGCAAAATAGGAAACATTAACCACCAAAAGCACTGCGGCAGTGGTGATCATCACGCTTCGTACTTCTCCTCGAAAGCGTGCGGGATTGAATACCGAAAGAACCCACAAGAAAAGAGCGAACACCCCTACTGCAATTCCGGTACTTCCAAGAAACGACCACGGACCTATGAAACCAGTGTAGAACGGGAAGGCGAACACTGCGTAGGCGTACAGCGCAAAGAAAAGTAGGGTCGTCTGGAAGATAAGAAAGTGCTTATACATGCGAAAGTATTCATTCCCTGCATAGATAAGTCCGAGAATAATAAGGAAAGGCCATGAGACGAGAATGACAGAATGTGTTGCATAGAACACGGTGAATCCAGAGAAGAGGCCTCCGAATGCATACTGCACTGCAAGCGGGAAAAGTACCGAGAGTGCTTTCTTCCATCTGATCTCTGAGTCATGACAGGAGGCCGTCGCGTGCGCACCAAGCACCGACACGACGGCGAGTGTGAGATACCCTGCAAATACGAGTACTACTATTGAGAGTGGCAAAAGCCCAAAGGTAAGAAAGTCAGTGACGAATCCGAACGCGAAAAGGACCGCGCCTAGTTTGCGTTCATTTCTCGCTGCAAATGAAAGTATCCTATCGAAGAGGTTCATCGATGGACTCATGTGCTTGGACCCGGGCTCGAACCGGGGACCCCTTCCTCTTCAGGGAAGTGCTCTACCAACTGAGCTATCCAAGCAGGTACGGGGTACTGTACCTTAAAACCCCGTCTCCGTGAAGTCTACATTCCGAACTGTTCCCGGTACTGCTCAAAGAGGCGCTGGAAGTCCTCAGGACGCATTTCTGCGGCTCCGGTAAACATGTTCAAGAGCGGTGCAAGATACGTCATCGTGATGTAATAGCCACCTGCAAAGATGACGAGCCAGATAACTATACGGATGACACCATGAATAAATGCGTCCCGACGCATCGCCTTAAGTATCTTGTTGTTCTCGCGTGTGAGACGAAGAGTCTCCTTTGCCATCTCACCAATTGATTCTGTTTCTTCGTACATAGCCAAAAGTATAGCACTCCACTAGTGCCACCAGTAGGAATCGAACCTACATCTAGGGCTTAGGAGTCCCTTGTTCTATCCATTGAACTATGGCGGCTTATGAGGATACTACCCTTTCACGACAATCTTTTCCAATAAGGGAGATTATTGATTGGATAAGAAGTCTGTCTCGTATTCCTGAAATCACTCGCACCCTGCACATACCATACGGTAGTTTCCCCTTCTTCTTTCCTTCAATGATCTCTACTCTTTTGATTGATTTAAGAGGCATCCCAATTGTACGAGCCCAGTAAACTTTCGCTGGCGTCACCGCGACATCGGTGTGGGTTCTAATAGAAATAGAGAGGCGTTCTTTTGAGATACCTATTGCCCTCAGAGAACATATGAAAGTCTGAATGAGTGCCGGATCAGAATTGATAATGGAGAAATCACGTTTTGTACCTTCCCCCCAATACAGTGCGACGAGTAAAAGCAAAAGATCTCGTTTTGAAATAGCCCCTACTAATGCACGAGCTTCATTTGTTATGTGTTCTCTGAGGGCGGCGGCTCTTTGTTTTGATCCTCCTTGTTTTTGTTTCAATGCCTCTCTAAATTTCTCAGGCACTACTACACTTTTAATATGACGTTGCACTGTTGTCTTAGCAATTCCAGTTTCGCGAGAGATTTCTGGAATACTCTTCCCATTCATTCGTAAATTTACCAGTTGCCTATGAATAGATTGAGGCAATTTGTTCATGTATATGAATATAGCACTCATATACTAGGAATCTTTTGATTTATCCACTAAATATATAAAGAAGCCCCACGATGTTTAATCATGGGGGTTTCTTTTGTAAGGAGTGGTTTTACATTCCTGGCTCGCCTCCGGTGCCAAAGAGCTCGTCAAAGCGACGCTTGTCAAAGCCGATGATCATTTCATCACCGACAAAGATGACTGGTACA
Source organism: Patescibacteria group bacterium (assembly GCA_019744845.1). Lineage (GTDB taxonomy): Bacteria > Patescibacteriota > Minisyncoccia > Phycocordibacterales > Phycocordibacteraceae > C7867-001. Next base: position 261,848 of record JAIETW010000001.1, read on the forward strand.
CCCATCTGACCGCTCTTCTCAATCATCTCGGCACGCTTCTCCTGATCTGCAGCCACGTTGATGTCCGTGTACTCAATACCGTTGGCATTGAAGTACTCCTTACTCATCTGGCAGAAGTGACAGGTTGGCGTGCTGTAAATGGTTACTTTCTTATCCATAGTGATATTTCGTTATGTCTCCGAGAGTATATCACCCCCAGTTATCCACAGCTATGGGGACGGGTTACCGGGCACCGAAAACCAGACAAACGTCTCATTGGGACCCTCTTCGGTACCGCTCACAGTAAAACCTGCCTCAACCAGACGTGCTAATCGCTTCTGGCGATCTTTTACATTGTGATCATAAAACCCCACCACAAGTGCTCCTCCAGGACTTACGCGTGAATAGAGGTCCTTCACAAATTCAATCTCTTTTGATTTCTCTAGTTTCAAATGATCCCATGCGTTCCAGTACACGACATCAAATGTCTTCTGAAGGCTCTCCAGATCCTCTACGGAATGTACGAAGTGTGATTCTTTTCCTGGAAAGAGTTTTTGAGCATCACGTACTCGTTCTTTTCTCTTATCAAGACCGTACGGTTCTATCGTATGTGTAGACCATTCCTGGAGTGAGCGTAGTAAAAGACCGTTCGCACTTCCATAATCAAGTACGGAAACAGTCGCCTTGTCTCCTGCAATACGATCAATAATTCCTGCAATTGGTTTCCTTCCCTTCTCCCACCATGCCCACAACTTTTCTGCAGAATCTCGCCAACTGGTAACGATCTCACTCCCCTTCAATATACGTTGAAGTTTTGCACGATTCGTACGTATATCGTCAAACGTTTCGTCTCGCGACGAGGGACCTCCTTGATAAGGAAATTCATTGAGCTTCATGGTGCGGGATACGAGAATCGAACTCGTGCTTATTGCTTGGGAAGCAATCGTCCTGCCACTAAACTAATCCCGCTCATAGACCGAACCAACCGAACACCTTCCTCCACCACGGAAGCGGAGGACCAGCCTCTGACTGGTCTTCAACGACGATAATAACCTCTTCCCCGGGACGTGCAACGCCATGCGCCTCCCTGAGTGTTGCTTCCTCCCCACGAGGCGTATTCAGCTCTGCAATGTTCTCAGTCAAGATCTCTTTCCGCTCTGTCAGGGATGCAAGCTCTGCCTGTGCCTCCATCGCCGCATGTCGTGCACGCTCTTCTTTCTGCATAATTCCCCACAACAACCAGAGAAGCCAAATAAGCACGAGTGCAAGAAGCGCGATAATCGCTGCTTCACGAAACCTGAGTTTCTCCTTGCGGCGGGCCATTACGGCCAGTATACCAACCTATCGCTCGCTCTCCTGTACCATTTTCATGAACACCTCTTCAGGGATCTCAACGCGCGCACTGTAGGCGGCACGATGCTTCTTACCTTTCTTCTGTTTCTCCAACAGCTTCTTCTTACGTGTTACGTCACCTCCATAGAGATATCCGGTCACGTCTTTACGAAGTGCAGAAAGGGTCTTCGAAGAGATAATACGTCCAAGGGCATGAGCCTGGATCTTTGTGACCTGGAGCTGACGCGGAAGAATCTCATAGAGCTTCTCTACCATACGCTCCCCCTCTTCCTGCACACGACGACGAGACACCACACGTGCAAAGGCAGGCACCTCTTCTTCCGCGACCAGAATATCTAGACGCACCACATCTGCAATACGTTCATCAAGGAATTCATAGGAAAGCGATGCGTACCCGGACGATGCGTTCTTCACGCGGTCGAAGAACCCACGCATAAGCTCACGGAGTGGCATCTCCGCCGTAAGCTCAATACGACCATCAGAATACGTTTCCGTATGCTGAATCACTCCTTCGTGATCATGGAAAAGCTGCAGAAGATTAGAAAGAGACTCTGGAGGTGTAATGAGAATGGCTTTCACCCATGGCTCTTCAATCATTTCTATATCTCCATAGGCAGGAAACTTGGATGGCGTGTATACGGTCTGACGTCCGCCAGCCTTCGTTGTCACGATGTACGCGATGGTAGGAATGGTAACGACAAGAGACAGAGAGAATTCGCGACGAAGACGTTCGGTCACAATCTCTAGGTGAAGCATTCCAAGAAACCCACAACGGAATCCGCGACCAAGCACACCTGAAGACTCTTCTTCAAAGGACAGTGAGGAGTCCGAAAGACGAAGCCGCTCCAGTGACTGACGGAGGTCAGCAAGGTCGTCCTGACTTTCTGGATACACAGATGCCCATACCACCGGACGAGGACGCGCGAATCCTGGAAGTGCTGGAAGTGTGCCACGTTCAAGTGCAATTGTGTCTCCCACCGCCACCACTCCCGGTTCCTTAATACCGGTGACAATGTACCCAATCTCTCCGGCAGAGAGAGAATCTGCCGGTGTCTCATCAGGAATAAAGATTCCTGTTTCAAGCGCAGTGAACTTTTTGTCCGCTGCACGGAAGGTAAGCAAGTCTCCCTTCTTCACTGCCCCATCAAACACACGCACGTACACCGCGATACCGCGATGCGTGGAGAATGAAAAATCAAAGATAGTCGCACGTGCTTCGTTAGCTTCTGAAGGCCTAGGCGCAGGAACGCGCGCGATAATCGCCTCAAGAAGTTCTTCTACTCCTGCCCCACTCTTTCCTGAGACCGCAAGCACCGAGTCCGGATCTACGGACAGAAGTGACGCAAGCTCAAGCTTTATTTCTTCCACGCGTGCGTACGGAGAATCAATCTTTGATACTGCAGGAATGATCACACAACCTGCCTTCTGAGCCATACCAAGCGTGGTGAGCGTCTGCGCCTGCACGCCCTGGGTAGAATCCACGAGAAGAATCACTCCTTCCACCGCGGTAAGTGCACGGGATACCTCGTATGCAAAATCTATGTGCCCTGGAGTATCAATAAGGTTAAGTACGTAGTCCACTCCATCTTTTGCACGATAATTCATGCGTGCAGGCTGCATCTTAATAGTGATGCCGCGCTCCCGCTCAAGATCCATACGATCAAGAACCTGGTCCCGCATCTTACGAGCCTCAATGGTATGGGTACGCTCAAGCATCCGGTCAGCCAAGGTGGACTTCCCGTGATCTATGTGGGCAATAATGGAAAAGTTACGAATCGGTGCGGTCATTGAAAGTAGGGTTGTAGATCGGGGTCTTTGGGAGCGCAAAACGCTTCAGGGACGAACGTATGTCCTTGAATTCCTTGTTCTCTAGGAGGAAGAGCACTCCCGCAGCCGCTACGACTCCTACGATACCAGCCGTGAGCCCTTGCGCAAGCACGGAGGCCAAGGTGGAGAGTGGCGCGATGTTCCCCATGAGTGCAAGGGTCCAGTATGCTACCGTACCTCCCACAATCGCGGCCCCCGTACCTTCCATGATGGGGCGCACCAGTGACCCAGCTACTCCCGGCGCTACGGTGCGAAGCGTGAGAAGTGCCACGATCCCCATAAGGATGTACCCAAGCATGGCGCCAAAGGCAATGAAAAGAATGTCAGAGCCCTGCACTCCTTCTACACGCATAAGTGCTTCCATGAAGTCACGGGCAAACGGATAGGTCCGTGCGAGTGCGAGTGTGCCTGCGGCACCACCCACCGATGCAAGGAGGCCAAGAATCTGTATAAGAAATGGCATCCACGAACGACCCGCAGCATAGAAGGCACGCGCGGAAAGCAACACAAGACCTTGCGGGACGAGCGCAAACGCAAGAATACCAAGCACTGCCGCAGTGAGGCGCGTATCGTCCCAGTCAAACGCACCAGTACCAAGTACCACACGCACAATATGTGCGCGCATCACAATGGTGAGAATGGCAAGAATCGCGGACCAGAAAATAAGATGGCGCGCCGCAGCGGCAAGTGTCGCCGCAAACGCTTCCATGTGCCCTTCATTCATTTCTTTTGCGAGTACGGGGAATGCGGCAGTGGCATAGGACGCCGCAATCAAGGAAAGTGGCACGGCGGCAAGATTTCCCGCAAGCGCAAAGACCGCAATGCCTCCTGCGCCCGTAACTGCCGCAAGCATCGTAAGAAGGAAGAGGGTTGCGGCACCCATAGAGAGCGCAAGTGAGCGCGGCACCGATTCCTTAATCACGCTCACAAGGACTTTCGGTGACGGAACCACGAATGACGGGAATACGCCTGCGCCTGCAACGACGGGAATGTTAATCAACAAGTGCGCGATGCTTCCAAGAATCACCCCCACCCCAATCCCCGAGAGACCCATCGAGGGATACAAGAAGAGTGCGCCCACAATAATACCGATGTTGTAGAGAATTGGAGAGAGTGCAAACAGCAAGAAACGACGGTTCACCTGCGTCACGCTTGCAAGCACACCAGACAATCCAAGAAGGATCGGCTGAATGAGAAGCAGTCGCGCAAGCAATATAAATTCATCCGCGCGTGGTGAGTCCACAAAGTTCGGGAAGAGTGCAAAGAGCATCTGTGGCATCAGCCACGCAAGCACTGCACAAATAATGCCGCCTCCTATAAACAGGAATGACGCAGCCTGTGAGAGCAGTTTCTGCACTTCTTCTTTCCGCACTCCTGCAATCCGTGGAATAAGCACATACGCAGAGACAAGTGAGGCGACGAGCGCAAATACGAGGTCAGGAATCTTGAACGCAGCGTAGTAGAGGTCAAGCGTCTCCCCTGCACCAAAGGCTCCCGCAAAGATGCGATCCCGAAGAAGCGCAAGAAGTTGCGAGGCAAAGGTCAGAGCTGCCAAGAGATACGCAGCCTGATGAAGACCGCGTATCGGCGCCGTGAGAGTTCCAAAGAGGCGCGTAACCATTGTGTCTCCCTACGGCGTAGGCGTTACTCCCGCAGGGGTCGGCTCATCCACTGGAGCGTACGGAATACCGAAGGCAGCCACGCGTGCGCTTGGGAATGGATTGGTGCCTGCATCAAGCGCGGCAATATCTGCAGCAACCGCTATCGCATTGTCTTCAGAGAATCCTGCAACCACGCGGAGCTGCTCTGCTGCGCGAGGATACTCACCTGAAAGGGCGTACATCATTCCAAGGTAGAAGTGTGCGTTTGCGAACTGTGGGTTAAGCGCGACCGCACGTGTAAGAGCCTCTATTGCTCCTGCCGTGTTCCCTCCTGCATAACGAAGAAGGCCAGTCTGGAGCAATACTCCCGGATCATTTGGTGCGAAGTATGCAGCAGCTTCTGCGGCCTGGAGCGCTTCGGCGGTTTTACCCGAGGTCACCGCAAGACGTGCGTAGAGGAGAATTGCTTCTGTGTAATCACGCTTGAGGTTAATTGCCTCAATAAGAAGTGTTTCAGCGGCTGCATTGTTTCCTCGCGTAATCTCAAGCTGTGCCATTACAAAGCGAAGTGCCGGATTGGTCGGCGCAAGTTCTGCTGCCCGAGTGTATGCCCCCACTGCTTCTTCGTATGCACCCTGCACACCAAGCGGTACCAAACTCCCATAGATATTTCCTAGGAGTGCCCAGTTCTGGTAGTTCTGGGGATCAATCTTTGCCGCCTCAAGTCCTGCCACAATCGCACTCCCTGCTGCTGCACGAACGCGCTCCTGCATAACGGCTGGTGCAAGCGTGGTGTCCGCTGCGGCACGGTTCATCTGTGCAAGTGCAATAAGTGAAGTCAGACGGAAGGTCTCATCACGTGGCGCGAGATTTATGGATGCCGTGACTGCCTCAGCGGCTTTTTCTACGTTCCCAGATCCAAGAGCAGTAGACGCCTGCTGGGCAAGCACACGAGCCGCATATCGTTCAATGACTGCGTATCCTGCCGCAATGGAGATGATGAGGAGGAGTGTGAGGAGGAACACGATTCCAAATCCAAGACGTGGATTCTCTGCAAACACAAACACTCGCTTGTGCTCCCCTTCAAGCGACGCGATGAAGAGGCCGAGAAGAATGAATCCAACTGCCATAGTGACCGGTCCCGGGAGCGCGAACACCATAAGAAGGAGTACATAGAGTGCGCCAAAGAAAGATCCCATCATCACAAGACGACCCCAACGATCTTCTGGCAGACGAGCAATGAGTCCACGAACTCCAAAGAAGAGCAGGACGGCGAAAAAGCCCAGCCATGCAAGCACACCGAGAATGCCAGTGGTGACAAATGACGTTGGCACATGTCCTACCCCTGAACCGAAGTCCACTGCCCAGAAGATGCTGTCGTTAATAGAGCGATCGTGATGACGTACCCATTCCTCAAGGAATGAGTTTGGTCCTGTACCGAATATCGGAGACACTGCATAGGTGTGGGTACCAATACCGAAGGTAGCCTGCCAGGATGGACGTGCATCTATATAGGTAGTGCCAAAGAGGTTCGCGATACTTCCTCCAATCGTGGTACCCCCAAGTACAAACAGAAGCCCGAGCACCAGCGTGATAAGTGGAAGCACCAAAGGACGAGAGTGTGGTTCCGCTACCGCAACTGAACGATTGCGGTACATCACTGACTCTACGAAGAGCCCAAGCGCAACGAGAGACACCAAGATCCATACGATCATTGAGTTCACGAGTGTAAGCGCAAAGAGAGAAATCACGACTGCGACTGTGAACTGCATGCGGCGTGCACCTCCGAGCATGCGAATTGCAAGAAGACCAAAAATCGCGATAAGGCCTACAAAGGCGCCCATATCAATGAAGGAGCCAATGAAGTTTGAGGTAGGAGACACCGTTGCAGGAGAGAGAGACCCCACAAGCACAAAGATCACTTCAGACACGAGAACAAGAAGGAACGAGACACCGAGACCTGACAAAAAGAGGCGTTGGGCACGGACAGTGCGGAGGATAAATGCAGCAAGGGTTGCAAGCAGCGAGAGGACGAGGAAGAGACCAAGGGTGTCGGAGGAGAACCCGTTTCCATAGACTGCCGCATCAAATCCAACTCCAGAGAAGAGTGTGGAAAGTGCATAGGCAATCGGCACCAGCCAAAGTGCACCCAAAAGTGGCAAATGAGGCACTGGAACACCGCCGCGCTTAAGAGATGCAAGTGCAAACACCACGAGCGTGATGAGTGCACCCACCGCAAGTACTACCGTCTTGGTCTGATAAAACGGTATTGAAGAAACGGGAATCGCGATAAGTACGGCGATCACCGTCGTGATCGTAAGTGCCCACACCGCAAGTGCTTCAAGTGAGAAGCGGCGCACGCTCGTCGTTGTTGAAATATCCTCCATATATATGTCCCCTATGCCCGTACTAATCTTCTCAGTATACCCTCTTGCGAGGGGTGTATTTATGAAAAACCGTGGATAGGAAAAGCCCGCCGGTTAGGGCGGGCTCTCCATGTGTGTCGACCGATACGATAAGCCGAATTCTGTCATGCATTGCTGCACGGACGATTATCTATCTGGGAATGACATTACTGTCACCCTCAAGCGGCGCTCTCCGGTAAAGGAGCACGGCCTTGCACAGAAGTAAGGATTTGGCCGTTTCATCTTCATCTCTCAATGAAGTTCATCCCGAAGGATGTCATTGGCTTTCGCCTCCGACGTCACTGTTCGCACCTCGCGCCTCGCGGCGGACGGGCGTTACCCGCTACCATCCTGCAGAATAATCTGCCTGTGTTCGGACTTTCCTCTCTTATTGCTAAGAGCAATCGTCTGTATCGGTCCGTCTATTATTATACCACACTAACGAGGAATCGGAAGAACCGTGCCAACTTCCCACCCCTTACGTCTTGCCTCTCCTGCTTTGGTTTCAAGTACATACGGAATAGGTACGGGAGGATAGAACGCAGTTGGATACGTGTCCGGTGTGACTGAGTCTTCTATTCCGACAATGGTGCCATCTTCAGCAATCCAAATGATGTCTATGGAGATTCGCATGTCTTTCATCCAAAACCCATAGCTTCCTGGTTCAGGAAAAATAAAGAACATGCCGTAGTTCTCTTCTATATCAGTACGAAAAGAGAGTCCTTTGGTACGACTATCAGGCGTATCGGCGAATTCTATATAAAACGGCTCTTCCTCTATCGTAACGGTGGTATCAAACGTGTCTGGTGTCTCGGAGTTCATCCACCAATACGTAATACCGCCTGCAGCGAGTACAAGAATGACAAGAAGAATGTTCCGGATCACGGCAAGAGTGCGCACATGAGCGCGGCTGTTGCGGCCTCTACGCCTTTATTATGCTTCCCCGTTGAACGTACGCGCGCCTGGGTAAGAGAGTTCGGCGTAATCACCCCGAATGCAATGGGCACCTTGTAGTTGATCGTGAGAGTCGTAATACCCGCAGCAACCGCATTGGAAATGTAGCGATCGTGTTCCGTTTCTCCTTTGATGACACAACCAAGCGCAATGATCGCATCAGGTTTTTTCTTTCCTGAGAGAAGTTTTATGCAACCAAATGGAATCTCAAAACTCCCTGGCACATGGATCACTCGTATATTCTTTTCCTTTACTCCCCACTGTTTCAGTGTGGTTTGTGCGCCTGTCAAAAGACGCTCCGTCACATCACTATTAAAATCTGAGACGACAATTCCGACGGAAAGACGTGATGCATCTTGAGTCTTAACCGTTTTTTCGTAGTGGCTTCGCTGCATATGCGGTAACTCTAGCATGGCCTCTATGGCGGGCCATGATGTCGGTTTCTACGTTTACCATATCTCCTACCGTAAGGTTGGTAAGTGTCGTGTGCGCAAGGGTGTGCGGCACGAGCGCCACGGTCACCCAGGGGCCATGACGCTTGGCAACCGTAAGCGACACTCCATCAAGCGCTATGGAGCCTCTAGAGATTGCGTAGCGCGCAAGACCCGCAGGAAGCTTGAGGGTGAGCAGTGTAGAGCGTCCTTCTCTTTTCTTCTCTCCAACCCTTGCCACTCCTTCAACATGTCCCATGACGAGATGCCCGTCCATACGATCACCAAATTGGAGCGAGCGCTCAAGGTTTACCTCATCTCCTTTTTGTATATTCCCTACCGTAGTGACGCGGAGAGTCTCCGGCATATATTCAACGACTACGCTGGTACTGGTAGAACGAACGACCGTAGAGCAGACACCGGACACATTGATGCTTTGCCCGTTCTTCAATTTCCACGACGCAGGCTTTGAGAATGTGACGGTGCGTACCGCTCCCTTTTTCTCTACCCGAGTGATCTTCCCTTTCTTCTCTATAATTCCAGTAAACATGAGTTTAGGAGAGTATGTCTTGTGCACGCACCGCATCACTATGCATCGCCTCCTTCAATTGTTCATCGTTTTCAAATCGCGCAGTTTCCCGAATCTTTTCTACTAAGATGATGCGGATGTCTTTCCCATAGAGATCCCCAGAAAAGTCAAAGAGGTGTGCTTCTAGAATGTGGCGCTCGGGATCTGCAAACGCGACTGCGGCGTACATGGTGTCATCAAGTACTACATGTGCAGCATAGATACCCGACACACTGGTATCCGTAAGGGGAATGTTCGCGGTTGGGTACCCAAGCGCGTGCGCTTTTGCACTTCCTCCCGCAACAATGCCGTGAAATTCCATGGCGGAGGCGGAGAGATTCGAACTCTCGAGACCCTTTCGAGCCTGCCACCTTTCCAAGGTGGTGCACTAGACCACTATGCGACGCCTCCGTGAGGCTGTTATACCACTTCTTCCGCCTTGCTACCAAGAAGGCGCTTCACGCGATCCTCTACCGGTGGATGGGTCGCAAAGAGCTTGTTCACGAACTTCCCTGCCTCTGCGCCAAAGGGATTTGCAATGAACAAGTGCGCAGTCGCGTGACTGGCCTTACGCATTGGTGCGGCGTATCCACTGATCTTTCGGAGTGCACTGGCGAGTCCTTCTGGATAACGAGTGAGAAGTGCGCCTGACGCGTCCGCAAGATATTCACGACGACGAGAGATCGCAAGTTGAATAAGCTGCGCAGCGATAGGGGCAAGGATGATGGCAATCACTGCAAGCACCGCCATGATCGCGCCTCCCTTTCCACTGTCCCGATCATTCCCACCCATAAGCGACATACGAAGGAACATGTCTGCGACAATAGCGATCACTCCCGCAAGCACCACCGCAACCGTCATGACCAGCATGTCTTTGTTTTTGATGTGAGAGAGCTCGTGTGCGATCACTCCCTCAAGCTCTGCACGATCAAGCATTGCAAGAAGTCCGGTCGTGGCTGCCACCACCGCATGCTTCTCATCACGTCCGGTCGCAAACGCATTTGGCGCAGGATCATTCACCACGTAGAGTTTTGGCATTGGCATGCCGTTTGCGATAGAGAGATTTTCCGTGATGGTGTAAAGATCAAAGTACTCTTCACGAGACGCAGGCTTTGCGCCCGTCATAGAAAGCACAATCTTGTCGGAGAACCAATAACTTCCCACGTTCATGAGAAGGGAGAAAATCACTGCCCCATAGAGAATGCTTACGTCTCCGTAATACCAGGAGAGCGCCCATCCGATTGCAATAACCACGAGCAAGAACCCGAGCATGAGGCCCCAGGTTCTCAGTACATTATTTGATCGTTCTTGATATAAGTTTGCCATAGATAACCGCTAGTATACCAAAATCTATTTTTACGAGGCACCACCTCCGCCTCCTCCGCCCCCACCACCTGCGCTCCCCCCTCCACCAGAGGCGCCTGACGCTCCTGAGCTTGCGAAAGTAGACGCAAAACTTGCACTAAAGCCAGCTGCGAATCCTGCAGCAGAAAAGCTGCTTCCGCCGACTGCCGCATGGTGTCCGTGATACCAAGACGGCGAGGTCATGGTGAGTGAGGAGAAGGCACGGGCCCACTTTTTCTCTACGCCAAATATCATTGCGTACGGCAGATACTTTTCAAATATATCGGGGGTCAGATTCGCGAGACGATGCTTCTCTGCAGTTTCTAGGTAGAGCTTGAATCCAAGCCACGCTTCTCGCTGGAGATGTCCTTCGTGACTTAGGCGTGCATCAAAGACCACACGAGAGACAATGATGATTGCAGACAAGAGGACCACAATTCCCAGAACAGCAAGAGGCCCGAACACTGCTATCTCAAACTGCACGAGCAGGTAGATAGCCATGACGATGACAAGTACCACCCCTGCGATCACACCTGCACCCTTCGTAAATTCACCAGACAATGATCGTTCATACGCCTTCGTGTCTTGATCAGTTTCTGCGTACAACACTTTCTCTAGTGCGCGCATAGCATAGAACATCTGTCGCTGCTGATCAGGCTTTGTACGAAGCTCTTTCGTTGAGAACGTTTGTTTCCCCGCAGAGAACAGCGTAGTTAACAATTGCACTTCATACCTCTCAAGTGCACTACGATCTTTCTCTGTGGGGGTAAGCGTATAGTCTTTCTGACGTATGAGGACTCCAAGACTTTTGCCGATTGCAAATCGTGCAAACAAAACGACAAGTGCAATCACGCCAAACAACTTAAGTCCTGCTTCAAATCCTGACCCGTTCACACCGAATATAAAGTACGCCATCACAAGAAGCACTACTGCCATAAGAATGTAGGCCACCACACTCCCCCATGAAGTAGATTCCGTTTCTTCTATGGTGAGATAACCATGGGTTGCAAGATCTACAATAGTGGCAGGCCAGGTGCGACGAGACACTCGCTCATGCACGATGAGTTCTGCCATCGCGGGACGAATGGGTGCTGGTGGCGCGTATTCAGGGATGATCACTCCACGACCTTTCTTATGTCGCTCGGTGTAGTACCAATGCAGAACGCAGAAAAGAATGCTGAGGATAAATATTCCTGCCGCGACTGGGTATGGCCAGTTACGGCTCCAGAAATACTCCTGATACGCACTCTCATCCACGAGCCCTTTCTGCCAACCAACCGCAATCGTGGCATCATCTCCTGCGTTAAAGCTATGTGCGCTGAATTTCGCTGACTGCAGACTCACATTTTCTATGCGCTCGCTATGTCTGCCTTGATCGTTGGTATACCAGACCAACTGAGGCGCTGGCACCTCCCCTGGCATGTGTACCGTCGCATACACGTTATAGACCGGGACGTTGAAGTCAGTGAACAGGTCCCAGTAGAGTTCGTCATGTGTGTCATAGAACGCGAGCCCTCCATGAACGGTGTAGACGAGTGTCCAGGCTTTATACACTTCTCCCGCCTCACCTGGTGTTTTATCCGAGAGATCGTAGTACCACTCAATATTCGTCGCGCCATCCTCTACCCATGTCGTGTACTTCCCCCAGCTGGTGGGATCTTCCTTATCAAGACGCTTTGGTGAATACGTGAGTGGAAACTCTTCGTCCCCACTACTCTCTAGTACCTGTATCTCGGTAATCTCATCAAGTTGGTCATGTGGAATCGTGCGCCATCCCTGGTGGAAAGATCCGTGAAATGAATACACTTGTCGCTCACGAACGGTGAAGGTCGTGTCTTCGTGAATCGTGATGTCGTAATCAAGTACTGCATAGGTGTAGTAGCGCGTCTCCTGTGCAGCGACCGCTCCCGGCATAAGCAACAAAGCCGCCGCAACTACTGCGACGACTTTCGTGCCCGCTTCTTGGAAGCGGTGAATCATGAGTTAGAACGCAACTTTCACTGGCTGACGTGCGGCCTGCTCTCCTTCTTCAAGTTCAAAGAACTCGCGCTTTCCAAACTTGAACATGCCTCCAATGATGTTTCCTGGGAACTGCTCAAGCGCTGTATTAAGCGCCATGACAGTGCCGTTGTAGAAACGACGTGCGGCCTGAATCTTGTTCTCCGTGTCAGAGAGTTCACGCTGGAGCTCAAGGAAGTTGGTGTTTGCCTTAAGATCAGGATACGCCTCTGCGATCGCAAAGATAGACTTCAACGCACCAGTAAGCATGTTCTCTGCTTCTGCATGATCAGCCATGCTTGACGCACCCATGGCTGCGGCGCGTGCATTGGAGACGTTCTCAAATGCTGCCTTCTCATGTGCGGCATATCCCTTCACCGTTTCAATAAGGTTTGGGATGAGGTCGTAACGGCGCTTCATCTGCACCTCTATATCGCTCCATGCTTCCTTTGCACGGTTCACAAGAGTAATGAAGCCGTTGTAGGCCACAATCACCCAGAGCACGAGCACCGCAAGTACGGCGAGCACAATCCAAAGAATGGTCATAATATCGTTTCGGTTATCCTTCTATTATAGCAAAAAGGCTCCATGTGTGGAGCCTTTTCCTTAGAACATTCCTCCTCCCATGCCTCCCATATCGGGAGCGGCATCCCCTTTCGGTTCCGGAAGATCCGCAACCGCAGCTTCGGTCGTAAGAAGGATAGAGGCCGCAGATACTGCATTCTCTACTGCCTTCTTGGTTACTTTCACCGGGTCAATGATTCCTGCCTCAAGCATATCCTCCACAATCCTGTCGTTCATGGCGTCGTAGCCGGCATTTGCTTTGCCTGCCTGCACCTTAGTGACGATAGACGCAACATCATCCTTGCCACAGTTAAGCGCAATCTGACGAAGTGGCTGCTCAAGTGCCCGGATCACAATGTCGTAGCCAATCTTCTCGTCAGAAGAGAGCTTGCTACCAGCTTCAAGGTTCTTAGATACCTTCGCAAGTGCCGTACCTCCACCAGCCACAATGCCCTCCTCCATAGCCGCCTTTGTTGCCTTCACCGCGTCATCAATCTTATCCTTGAGATATTTCATCTCGGTCTCGGTCGCCGCGCCCACACGAATAACGGCAACGCCACCCGTAAGTTTCGCAATGCGCTCTTCAATCTTCTCCTTATCAAACTTAGAAGAAGTGTTTTCTGCAATTGCGGTGAGCTGCGCCACACGAGCAGCGATATCTGCCTTCTTACCCTTTCCACCCACAAACACCGTCGTGTCCTTGGTTGCGACCACGCGTGATGCTTTACCGAGCATTGAGAGCGTGGCGTTCTCAAAGGTAAGACCAGTGTCAGAAGAGATCACCTGACCTCCAACGACTGCCGCAATGTCCGCAAGCATTTCTTTCTTGCGATCTCCGAAGCCTGGCGCCTTTACGGCAAGCACATTAAAGGTGCCGCGAAGTTTGTTCACGACAAAGGTGGTAAGTGCTTCTCCTTCTACGTCGTCTGCAATGATGACGAGCTCCTTCTTTCCTGCCTGCGCCACCTTCTCAAGAAGCGGAAGGATCTCCTGTACACCACCAATCTTCTTGTCGGTGATAAGGATAGATGCATCCTTCATCTCTGCTTCCATGCGCTCAGGATTTGAAACCATGTACGCAGAAACATAGCCCTTATCAATCTGGAGTCCTTCTACGACCTCAGACGCAAGCTCCATGCCCTGGGACTCTTCTACGGTCACAACACCGGACGCACCAACCTTAGCGACGGTCTCTGCAATGATGGTACCGAGCTCTTCGCTTTCTGCGGAGATGGTAGCGACACGATTAATGTCTCCCTTTCCATCAACTGGCTTTGCCATCTTCTCAAGCTTGGCAACCGCATCATTCTTTGCCATTTCCATTCCGGCGCGAATAGCCATCGCGTTTCCACCCTTTACAATGTGCGCAAGACCTTCCTCTACCATTGCTTCAAGCAAGACGACTGTGGTGGTGGTTCCGTCTCCGGCTCCATCATTCGTCTTGTTCGCAACCTCCTTCACGATCTCGGCGCCCATGTTCTCAAACTTATCCTTGAAGGAGATTTCCTTTGCGATAGATACACCGTCGTTGGTGATGCGAGGACCACCGTATCCCTTATCAAGAATCACGTTCCTGCCACGAGGTCCAAGCGTTGCCTTCACTGCCTTTGCAGCTTTCGCAAGACCTGCATGAATGGCCTTGCGTGCATCTTCACCGAAGAGTATTTGCTTTGCCATACTTAGTTAGACTTAGGGATAATCGCGAGCACTGAAGACTCGGAGAGGATGTAGTACTCCGTGCCATCTACTTTCACTTCATCGTACCCATACTTAGAAAAGAGCACGACGTCACCTTTCTTGACGGTCATTGGTACACGCACACCATCATCAAATTTTCCGGGGCCAACTGCGACGACGGTTCCGCGCTCAGGCTTCTCCTTCCCTACCGTGTCGGGGATGATAATGCCGGAGGCAGAGGTCATCTCATCCGCTACAAGCGGCTTGACGACTACGCGGTCGGCAAGCGGTTCTAGTGCAACATTTTTTGCCATAAATATAGAGTCGTAAATACGCTTTACCTTATAAAGCTTTGGGGAATGCCCCTTCTGGGAAGATCCCAGAGACGCTCGCAGTATATTCGTGTGCGTACCTTGTCGCAAGTCGGGTACAATACCGGCATGCAGCCGAACTTCATCGAAGGAAAACCCTTCCCTATTCCGCCTGAAAAAGTGCGAGATCTAAAGGAAGATATTGCAAAGCTTATGGCGGGCACCTATGAGATTCCGCCCGAGCATACTTTCTTAAACTTGTGTGCTCATATGCATGCGTTCAAGACTCGCCTTGTGAATGAGTGGGACGCAGAATCAGTGCCATCTGAAAAACTCTTGGACGAGTTCACACGTTTGAACGATGCACTCAAACCCGAGAAAAATGCCCTCTTGGCTATCTTCACTTCACAGATTTGGAACGAACCTGAATTTGTGGAAGACCGTGCACGACTCCTCCGATATAACGCCGCCATCGCACAGAAGTTAAGTGCATTGGGCGCGCTCTTTTCTGAAGCCTGTGTACGTTGGATAGAAAGTGAAGAAGCACGATCGCCGTTATATGCCTCAATGATTGCACGCTTTAAAGAAATATATGGCTTTACGAATAGTACACGTCCCCATACGATTCCTGACCGCGTGATCACAGAAGTGGTGATGAGTGGTATGTCTACTGCGGAAATCGCTGCGATGAACCTCGCGGACATTGTGATCAGTCACTGCGAAGACCTTGAAGAAAAAGGAGAGGTGGTAGACCGAGATGAGGCACTACGGGCAATACAACGCGCCTATCGCAATATCGGGATAATGCTAGCCCGGATGAATCAGAACGTTTCGGTTCCCCTTATGGATGAACTTTGGAGTGATCCTTCATACTTTGAACTTCGCGAAGAGGGCGGTGAGTATGTGCTCTATCTCATACCAACTGACCGCCTCAAGGAAATGAAAACTGAAGAAGGTGAATTAGTGTGGGAGACCATGCGCTACGGAGATACGACTGCCTGCCCAGCAATGTATGGTGCTGGGGAACATGGTCCCGTCATCACAGAATTCTTCCAAACTGCAGTAGAGTTGATTGGATCTTCAAACGATTTCCCCCAGAAATAGCACCTTGCCGAGGGTCTGCCCCCATGGTATTCTCGGGGCTACAGATGGAGACACTCAAGGCGATATTGCCATACATAGAGATAACCCTCTCCCTTCTCCTCATCATCGGCATTGTGCTCCAGCAGCGTGGAGCCGGCCTCGGTGGAGCCTTCGGGGGGGACAATTTCGCAGCGACGTTTTACAAGCGCCGTGGCGCAGAGAAATTCCTTTTCAATGCGACCATAGTTATTGCGCTCCTGTTCGTCGCCTCAGCAATCGCTGGATTCCTCATCTGAATCCAACCCCATGCCTGGCCAGCTCTCGCGCCTTTTCTCATCTATTTCTCGTTTCTTCTCCCCGCCGGTTCGGGCGCTTTCAACGCGTCTCGCCACTCTCTCTCCGGGAGATAAGCTCATTGCAAGCGTACTTGGACTTTTCGTACTCATTTCTGGTTTTATCGGTCTCTACGCACTAGAGCGTGCTTTTCTTGTAGAAGTACCCGCAAACGGGGGATCTCTAACTGAAGGACTCGTGGGAACACCACGCTTCATCAATCCCCTTCTCGCACTTTCTGATGCCGATCGTGACCTTACCCGCCTTACCTACGCGGGACTCATGGGTATCGGTGAAGATGGAAATCTCACCCCTGTCCTTGCCGAATCGTACTCAGTTTCTGAAGACGGAAAGACCTACACCTTCATACTTCGCGAAGATGCAGAATTTTCTGATGGTCGCCCAGTCACCGCAGAAGACATTGTCTTCACCGTCGGCAAAGCACAGGATCCCGGCCTTAAGAGTCCGGAGCTTTCAAACTGGGCAAACATTCGTGCAGAGGTGGTAGACGCACGCACCGTTTCTTTCACTCTTCCAAAGGCCTACGCACCGTTTCTTGAAGATACGACACTTGGTATTTTGCCTGCACACCTCTGGCGCAATGTGCCAAATGCAGAATTTCCATTTTCTCCTCGCATGGAG
This sequence comes from Patescibacteria group bacterium, assembly GCA_019744845.1. Classification (GTDB taxonomy): domain Bacteria; phylum Patescibacteriota; class Minisyncoccia; order Phycocordibacterales; family Phycocordibacteraceae; genus C7867-001. The sequence continues at coordinate 278,918 of JAIETW010000001.1, forward strand.
AAGCCAATTGGCGCAGGCCCCTTTAAGGTACGGAGCGTTGTCCGTGCAAGTGACGGCACCATTGAGAAGTACGTGCTTGAAGCGAACAACCGCTACATCCTTGGTCGCCCGTATCTAGATGAGATCACCTTGGTCTTCTTTGACCAGGAAGAAAATCTAGAGAATGCACTTAAGACAGGACGCATTGAAAGTGCATACGGCATTGCAACCAAGAACGCACTCTCTGCTCCGTACTCCCGCGTGTTCGGCGTGTTCTTTAACGGAAATGAAAATCCTCTTTTTGCACGTCCAGAAGTACGCGAAGCCCTTTCTATCGCAATAGATCGTGAAGGCATCATCGCCAACGCACTTGGCGGATACGCCACAGTCGCACAAGGTCCCGTACCTCCAGGAAGTCTCCCCGCACCTTCTGATCTCATTCTCTCAGAAGAAGAGCGACGCGTCGCAGCCGCAGAAGTGCTTGAAGCGGAAGAATGGGAGTACGACGAAGAGACGCGCGCATGGAAGAACGATGGGCTGGTGCTTGAAGTCACTATCAAGACCTCTAATGTTCCTGAACTCAAGGCTGTTGCTTCTGCAATACAAGATCAATGGGGACGCTTTGGTGTTCCTACCTCAATAGAGCTCTATGAGCCGGGGGACCTTACACAGACCGTGATTCGTCCTCGTGCCTTTGATGCCCTTCTCTTCGGCATGGTGGTGGGTCGTGATCAGGATCTCTTTGCGTTCTGGAATTCATCAGAACGTAACGACCCAGGGCTTAACATATCCATGTACACCAATCCGTCCGTGGATCAGCTCCTTGCACAAATCCGTGAAGAAACTGATCCCGAAGAGCGTCAGGAAGCTTTGGAGCGAGTGAACGACCTTATCGCGAGCGACTATCCTGCCGCCTTCACACACGCACCAGACTTTTTGTATGCGATTCCCACCGACCTGAGGGGCGTGACACTCACCCGCATTGCCTCTCCGTCTGATCGTCTGGCGACCGCCGCACACTGGTATCGCCGTACGGAGATGGTGTGGCCGGCGTTTGCACGTGAATAGAAGGTAGTGGGCACAGATACTCACATTTTGCCCACTTCCCACTGTTCGCGGTATTCTAGAAACACTTACTCAACTACTACTCACTAACCTGACCCGATTTATGTCTTCAGCACCAGCTCCAGCACCTGCGCCCGCTTCTGGCGGCGCACCAAGCCGCCCAACCGGCCCGCAAAGCGATCGTCCTCGCCCACCATTCCGTGGTGAACGTGGAGGTCGTGGACGCGGAAGCCGTGGTGGGCGCGGACGTGATACACGCCGTCCCATGAGGAGCGGTCCTTCCCAAGGAGGTGCCGCACCTGAAAAGCGTGTTGCCGATTATTTCCCAGAAAAACCAGCAGCCGGCATTGTTCGCGTCATCCCTCTGGGTGGCGTAGAAGAAGTCGGTCGCAACATGTGTGCGATTGAAGCCAACAACGACATCTTTGTGCTTGATGTGGGCTTCCAGTTTATGTCTGAGGGTGATGCCCCAGGTATTGATTACGTACTTCCGAACACGAAGTATCTTGAACAGAATATTGATCGCGTCCGTGCCGTCATCATTACGCACGGCCACCTCGATCACATCGGTGGTATTCCCTTCCTTATGGGACGCATGGGCAATCCTCCGATCTACACACAGAACCTCACGTCAGTAATGATCTTGAAGCGTCAGGAGGAATATCCTGAAATGCCTCGTCCAGAAATGGTGGTGGTAGAGCCAGGATCCGTACACACCATCGGAAACACCAAGGTGAAGTTCTTCCCAGTGACTCACTCCATTCCTGACTCCATGGGTGTCTCTATCCAGAGTCCAATCGGAAACGTCGTCATTACCGGAGACTTGAAGCTTGACCATGAGAATGGTGAGCCGATGCCACACGAAGCAAAGAAGTGGGGTGAGCTTGGTAAGGACAACAACCTTCTTTTCATTGCTGACTCAACCAACGCCGAGCGTGACGGCTTCTCTATTCCAGAGCGTAAGGTGCACGAGACGCTTGAGAACATCGTCCGCACCGTCTCCGGTCGTCTCATCATCGGTACCTTTGCGTCTCAGTTTGAGCGCATGATCCACATCATTGAGACTGCCGAGAAGATGGGTAAGAAGATTGTGACTGAAGGTCGTTCAATGAAGACGAACCTTGAGATTGCTCAAAAGACAGGGCTCTTGAAGATTGATAAGTCCACCGTGATTCCTGCAACGGAGATTGGTGATTACCCTGCCGACAAGATTATTGTCCTTGCAACCGGTGCACAGGGAGAAGAGTTTGCCGCACTTATGCGTATTGCGACCAAGCAACACAAGAACATTGTGCTTAATCCTCGCGACACGGTGGTGCTTTCCTCTTCCGTCATTCCAGGAAACGAAATCGCCGTGCAGCGATTGAAGGACAACTTGTACCGTAACGGTGCATCCTTGATCCACTACCGCTCTTCCGACGTGCACTCAACCGGACACGGAAACACCGGAGAGCTCGTATGGATCAACAAGCAGGTTGGCGCCAAGTACTTCATGCCTGCCTACGGCTACTACTCAATGACTTCATGTCACGCAAAGGCGGTTGAACAGGCAGGCTTCCCTCGCGAGAACATCATCCTTGCCGACAACGGTACGGTGATTGATATGGATGGACAAGTGCTAAACATTCACAAACAGAAAGTACCGTCTTCCCCACTTATCGTGGACGGCTTTTCTATCGGTGATATGCAGGAGGTGGTCATCCGTGACCGTCAGGCACTCGCCAAAGATGGTATGTTCGTCATCATTGCGACGATCAATCTTAAGACTGGAAAGCTTCGTAAGTCTCCAGACATCATCTCTCGTGGCTTCGTCTATCTTCGTGAATCCCAGGATCTCTTGAACCAGGCTCGCCTGCTCATCAAGAAGACTGTGGAAGACACGACGGAAGGCATGAATCCTGTTGATCTTGATTACGTGAAGAATACGATCTCAGACACCATGTCTGGCTTCCTCTTTACGCGAACCAACAAGGCCCCAATGGTGATTCCGGTCCTTATTGGAGTCTAAGCAGCAAACCGCCCTCCTGGGCGGTTTTTTGTTAGAATACCCCTATGACTGCTGAGGATATAAAAAGAGAAACAAGCGTGCCGCACATTGTGTCCTTGCCTGAACACCTCGCGGATGAGTTTGTAGAAGGTACGTTTGAGCACGCAAGTATGGCCAGCCTGTCGGGCAGAGGCGTGCTGTATGCTGAACGATCAGAGAAAGTGCCAGGAGTCAGTGGTGATTCACTCCTGCGCGTTCGTTACGCGCACACTGGGATAGAGGGACGAATCTACTTTGACTACATCACCAAAAAGGCCACCACGGGTGCAGAAGTAGAGTATGCCTCTATGGTGTTGCGACGAGGCCACGACGATGAGTATGTGCTTGAGCATCGCTACGTGATTCCTGCCTACAGAAATCACAAAGGTATTGGGTCACGGCTCTATCTTCAAGCAGAAGACTGGGTACGGCAGATTGCCACCCGGATCAAAAAACCAATTACCCTGCTTGCAGGAGTGAGTCAGTACGATGTGCTTACGTGGCTTACGAAACATGGCTACACGCCTGACGAAGAATCTACGGCTCTCTACCACGATGTCATGGAAAACGTAGGAGTCACTACTAAATTTAACGTAGAAAATGACGATGATGGACGTCACGCACCCTCCACTATTTATAAGGCCGGATCAGACGAAGACCCCATGCCAAATCCAGTACGTATTATTCTTACGAAAATCATTCAGCCTGGCAGCTGAAACTTGCCCCTCTTCAGTTCAATCAAACCTTCCTTGGTAAGTGACACGAGCTGCGCGTGTAATTGCGCTTTTCGTGTAGGGCCAAGAAGTGCCGAAAGAAACACTGCGGTGCGAGGTCCTTTCGCCAGCGACTTTAATATCGCCCCTCGCGCCTGACGACGAGATCCCTCAAAGGCCTCCTGTTTTCGGTATGTCTTTGCCTGCGCATTTCTACGTACTCCTGAACGCTTTAAGAAACTTCCATAGTCCATAAGTGCGGAGTGCCACTCCCTACTCTTCCCTCGTGGCAGCGCCTTATCCAGTACTTGTAGTATCTTCGTGTCGTCTACCTTCTTGGTCTTAGGAAAGAAGTGATGTGTAACGACGGTTCTAATATTCGTTTCTATAAACACTGCATCTTTATTCTCAGAAAATGCCTGCACCGCACGTGCCGTGTATGGTCCTACTCCAGGAAGTGTTTCTAACTCTTCTGGAAACTTCCCTTTGTATGTAGTGACTACTTCCTTCGCTGCCTGATGCAACATCTTTCCGCGGCGGTTATAGCCAAGCCCCTGCCATGCACGAAGCACCTCCGCGAGGGGGGCCTTGGCGAGTACACGCACCGTCGGGAATCGCTTAAGCCATTCTTTGTAGTACGGGATTACTCGCTCCACCTGCGTCTGCTGCAGCATCACCTCTGATACAAGAATCTTGTACGGATCTTGTGTCTTCCGCCAAGGCAGATCGTGCCGTCCATGCTTGCGGTAGTGATTCCAGACAACCGATCTAAACGCAGCGATCTTAGAGCTCGTAGATGACATCTTTACGCTCCACCACTACTTTCCACATGCGCTTCTTTGCGTGCGTATACAGCTTCTGGTTTGGATTAAACGCAATCGCCTTCTCTACCATCTCAAGCATAGGAATATCACTCTCGGTGTCACCGACACCAATTGAATTCTCTAGAGTGAGATTCTCTTTTCGTACTGCACGCTGAAGCACTGCCGCCTTGTTGCGTATGACTTCTACGTCTTCCACTTTTCCGGTAAATGCGCCTGAAGGACCCGTCTCGTAGAAGAAGCCATAGATCTTATCAAAACCAAGTTCAAACCCGAACGCATCCACGATAAAGCGTGGTGAATGTGAGATTGCAAGGAGAAAGTATCCTTCCTTTTTCAATTTCTTTACGAGATCACGCGTGTAACGATATACACGATCTTTCTTCTCTTCAATAATCTCATTGGCCGTATCTTCCATTGCCTGATACGAGACGCCCTTGATGTGTGAGAGAAATACCTCAATCACCTTTTCTACATACGCCTCATAGTCACCCTTACGATCAAGCCACTTCTCATGTTCTTCTTCGTATGCCGCTCTCGTCTCTGGGGGAAATATGCCTTTCTCTATCAAACGCTCTACAAGCTCTAGAAAGAGCGAGGCACGGAATATCGTGCCGTCTATATCAAACACTGCGACAGGACGCTTCTTCTCCATGCCCCTATCCTATCATTTCGCCTTGGGCCAGAGCTTCGCTGCCTTGGGCCAGAGCTTTGTAAGGGGGTGATCCTTGCAGTCATGAGGACGTGCAGGACATACATAGCGTCCATACAAGACGAGCCCATTATTGAGGTATTTCCAGTCTTTCTTGGGCACCAGTGCCTCAAGGTCTTTTGATATCTTGGTGAGATCCGTATTGTTTGTAAGATCAAACCGGAGCGCGAAGCGCCTTACATGCGTATCCGTTGGTATCCCCTCCCAGAGGTCATACAGCTCCCCGAGGATTACATGCGCAGTCTTGTATCCGATACCTGGAAGTGCCACCAGTTCCTGTTCAGTCTTCGGCACCTTTCCTTTATGTTTCTCTTGTATCACCTTTGCCGCAGCGGTGATGGCTTTTGCTTTGTTACGAAAGAATGAAATGGAAGAGATTTCCTTGGTAAACGTGGCGAGTGAGACAGATGCGAAGTCTTTGGGTGTTTTGTACTTCTTCCAGAGTGTGGCAGTGACCTTGTTCACCTGCTTATCCGTCGCCTGCGCAGACAGCATTACGGAGGCGACAAGCTGAAACGGTGCCTTGTACGCAAGCTCAGTTTTGGGCGCTGGATACGCTTTCTTCAAATACGCGACAATCTTCCGTGCGCGTGCCTCCCGCTCTTTATTCATGCTACGCAAGCAAATCTTCGTCTCTCGCAAACGCAAACTTGTAGCAAGTGACGACAATCGCTCCTGCTGCGGCAGCGGTAAGCACCACAGACACCAAGAATCCAATCACCGGAATAACTCCTACCAAACGAAGCACCACCATGCCGAGTACCGCATGCTTCCACGTCACCACCGTGTGCTTAAACGTACGCATGAGGGCTGCACCGGCGAGCACGCCCGCATAGAGGTATGCGAGAAGAAGGAGAAGGACATATGCAGCACCTATCACCAGCCCTATGCCAATACCCGCAAAAGAGATCATGAGAATAAATACCAACACCGGAGTTGCGATCATTACCGCAAATCCAATGAGCGCGAGAAGTGAGAAACGACCGACGGACTGTGTAAGCGTACGGTCCACTATTCTTTGAGTAAAGACTGGGAAGAGTCCCGCCATAAGGCCAGAGGCAACCACGGCAGAAATAAGTCGTACGATGAAGAACACGCCGAGGCCTGCGAGCGCAAAGGTTTCTGCCTCTTCGGTGGTTGGAAGGAACGCAGAAGATCCTGTGTAGGCAACACTACCAACGGTCGCAGATGCAGGTATGTATGCCTCCTGTGGTGCGTTGTACTTAAGAGCGCCGGTGACGACCGTTCCCTCTCCAAGTGCGAGACGGTCTGAGGCGACCACCGTCACGTCTCCTGCGTAGTTTCCTGAAAGTGTAACGGATGCTCCATAAATGATCACTGATCCTGTCGCACCTTCGGTGATGGTGACCGTGCCTCCTGCGATTCTAATATCCCGCGCAATACCGGTGACAGTGATGGAGCCGCCGGCCGCAATCAAGTCCCCTGCGACCTCCTGTTCAATAAAGACTCTTCCTCCTGCGACACGAAGATCACCACCAATGGATTCACGAACATTCACATCTCCTCCGAGCAAGAGTGCATCCCCTTCTACCGGAGCAGCAAGCACGAGTGTGCCGCCGAGTGCGGCAATGTCTTGAGGCACGGTCGTTGCCACCCGTACTTCTGACCCAAAGAGATAGGCATTGTCGGAAGGTGGCTCCGCGACAATAAGTGCCTCATCCCCCGCAAAGGTACTCGCAAAGCTTGTGAATGGAAGGAGGAGTAGGAGGCTTATAACCAGTGCATTTCGTCGCATACAAATTATGGTAGCACAGCTGGTGGAAGTGGGAGAAGGCGCTTCCGATATGCAACTACGAGACCGGCAAGTATGAATGAAACCACCGCAGACGCGAGACAATAAATACAGATTGCCTTAATCACGAATACTTGTAGGAAAAGGAAGTAGGCGGACGCAAGTGCTCCTACCACTGACGCAGCTGCTAGTCCCTTCACCGCAAGGCGAGATGAGCGAGAAAGGAGGTACACCGAAAGAAGGAGAATGACTGCATAGAAGCCAAGCCCATAGACCGCAAGCGGAATACCGAGGAGCTTAGAATACGGGCTTGCTGCCACGGTGTTGCACTTATCAAGGCCTTCAATATCACAGACAAGAGGATCTGCAGTAAGAGCGCTATGAGCAAGATAGGCTGAATCTGCGAAACCAATGAGAGTGAGAACGATTAGTATAGAAAGGAGAGCCTGGCGGGTCATATGTCCGCTATAGTACACTATTCGTATGAACCCTGATGTTGAGAGCGAGAAGTGGCGAGAGAAGCTTACTGATGAGGAATATCGTGTTCTGCGGGAACAAGGGACCGAGGCACCTTTCTCAGGTGAATTCGTGAATCATCACGAAAGCGGTATGTATCGCTGCAAGGCCTGTGGTACCGAACTCTTTTCTTCAGACGCGAAGTTTGACTCGGGTACAGGCTGGCCGTCATTCACCGATCCTGCAGTCGCAGAGAATGTCGGCACCCGCCCTGATGACTCCTACGGCATGCATCGCACCGAAGTGTATTGTAAGAAATGTGGAGGACACCTTGGTCACGTATTTAATGATGGTCCTGCAGAACAAGGTGGAAAACGATACTGCATTAACTCAGTGTGTCTTGAGTTTGAGAAGCAAGACTAAATGTGACAAACCGCGTTCGGGTGCTTTTCAAAATACCTCTGGTGATATTCCTCTGCTTTGTAGAACGGAGTGACAGCAGTAATTTCAGTCGCAATCGTCTTCGGATGGAATGAGGGCTGAAGTTCTTTTTTCAATTGCTCAGCGATCTCTTTCTGTTCTTCATTGAGATAAAAGATACCTGAACGATACTGGCTTCCTACATCCGGTCCCTGACGATTGAGCTGCGTAGGATCGTGCACTGCAAAAAACTTTCGTACAAGCGCTTCATACGTAACCTGTGCTGGATCAAACGTCACGCGCACTGCTTCTGCATGCCCCGTTTTGTCAGTACACACCTGCTCGTACGTAGGATTCTCCGTATGTCCACCAATGTAGCCTGACTCTGCATCAGTCACTCCAGGAACCTGGAGAAACGCGTACTCCACGCCCCAGAAGCATCCCGCTGCAAATATTGCTTGATTCATGTGGTTAGTATACAGAACACTCATCTAATCGCGATTTTCTCAACACTGAATCAAAATGCAGTCTAGGACGCGAACCTGTTCGTTCCTCCCCTCTCCCGCTCGTTAATCGGGTGCTCATCTAGGCCAAAGTAGTGCCCCACCTCATGCCATATAGTCTCTCGTATAACCTGACGCACATACTCCCGAAACTGACTGGTATGGTCGTCAGTAAGTTCCTCAGCCTCTGCAAGGATAGGGAGACGAAAAAGCGTAATAGTGTCAGGGAGCGTACCGCCCACCCCATACTCACTCCCCCGCTCCGTATTCGGAACGCCGTGATACACCCCAAGTAGGGTCTCTCCCTCTTGTAACCCTTCTTCTGTACGAAGTGCTGCGCTCGGCTCATCCTCAATCAAAAGCGCGACATTCTGTACGAGTGCCGCAAATCGTTCAGGCACCGATTGCCACTCAGAGAGTGCGATTGCCTCAAATTCATCCTGTTCCATAGTTGAGATAGTATACTAGCGCGATGGATATTCCCTTCCTCCACGTCACCCTTCCCGAACTCATACAGATGGTCGGGTATGTGGGCGTATTTGTGATCGTTTTCATAGAGTCCGGCGTACCGATTGGCATCGTCCTCCCACTTCCAGGAGACACCCTTCTCTTCTCCGCAGGTATCCTCGCCGCCACTCAAGCGTTTGAACTCGTACCCCTTATCGCCACTATTGTCGTCGCCGCAATACTTGGCGACAGTGCAGGCTACTGGTTTGGCTCACACTACGGCCCAAAGCTTTTTACGAAAGATAATGCGCTCATTCTTAACAAACGATATCTAGAAAAGACTGAGAAGTTCTATCAAAAGTACGGACGCATGGCGCTCATTGTCGCGCGGTTCCTTCCCGTCTTCCGTACACTCGTGCCGATCATGGCTGGCATGGGCAGCATGAAGTACCGCACCTTCCTCGCCTTCAATATTGCCGGGGCCCTTATCTGGGGTATCTCTCTTACCATGCTCGGCTATTTCCTCGGGAACATGATCCCGAACATTGATACCTACGTGCTTCCTGTCCTTATCCTTGTGATCATCATCACTACTTTTTCTGGCTTCCGCGAAGTCTGGAAGGCGCGGAAAGAAATGCAGAATGAAAAAACCGCCCCCTAGTGGAGCGGTTTTTCGTTGAGGAGAAGGATTAGAGCTCAGCCTCCACGAGTGGCTTTACCACTGTGTATGGCTGCGCGCCGGCAACAAGACTGGTGCCAATGATAGAACCTGGCGTACCGTTGATACCGAAGGTAGCGCCTTCGTCACGACTTGCACTGATAATGGTCGTGTACTCTCCTCCCTTCTCAGTGATGAGAGTAGCAACACGTGCCGTATCAATACCAAGTCCTGCGGCAGTTGCATCAAGCGCGGCACGAGAAAGAGTGTTCTCTCCTTCACCGGTCATGACCGCGTCAAACCAGGTGCCCCACTTATCAGGAGCTGCCTCCCATACGGCGTGTGAGTAGATAGCAGTATCAAGAGATGCCTGACCAAGGAACTGGAAGTCCTTGTAGACAATCTTCACTTTTCCACTGTCAACGAACTCTGCCTTAAGATCCTTAAGAGTGGTTGACTCAAAGCGCTTACAGAAGCTGCACTGGTAATCAAACCACACTGCAACAGTCACTGGAGCGTCCTCATCTCCGATGAATGGAGTTCCTTCCGTCTTCACATCCTTGATATCAACTGCCGCAGCAGGAGCTCCCGCCTCATCCCCTGTCTTCGGTGCTGAAGGATTACCAAAGTAAATTGCCCCTGCAATGATGATGAGACCGAGAAGGAGCGCGACTGCAGTGCCGTTCTTCTCAATGAAGGTCCCTCCGTTCGTAGAATCTGCCATAGATAAAAGTTATGCCAAAAAACCTGATATGCCACATAGCATACCAGGCTTCGGCATCCTGCCAAGTACGGGGATTATGAGACGAAGGTAAGGGCTTTCCCGACCTTCCCGGCACGGCCTGTACGGCCAATGCGGTGGGTGTAGTCCTCGTAGGACTGCGGAAGGTCATAGTTAATGACGTGGGACACGCCACTAATATCAAGACCACGCGCAGCCACATCAGTCGCCACAAGCACCTTCACATGATCACGCTTGAAGAGTGCGAGAGCCTGCTGGCGCTTGCCGTGCGTCTTATCGCCGTGAATAGATTCAGCCGCGATGCCACTACGAACAAGGTCACGTGCAAGACGCTCCACCCCGTGCTTCGTACGTCCGAAGACAAGCACCTTGTCAAAGGCAGGATCAGACAGAAGCTCTACCAACCGCTCAAACTTCTGTGACGGAGAGACACGGATCACATCCTGATCAATCGTTGCCGCCGTATCACGCGTCTTCACGGATACGTGTACTGGATCGTTAAGGAAGTCACCAATCAAGCGCTCAATATCACGGCTCATCGTTGCAGAGAAGAAGAGCGTGTGACGATTCTTCGGCATGTGGCTCAAGATAAAGCGCATGTCATCAATGAAACCCATATCAAGCATGCGGTCTGCTTCATCAAGTACCACGGTCTGGAATGCAGAAAGATTAAGCTTCTTGCGGTCCATAAGGTCCTTCAAGCGTCCTGGCGTACCAATGACGAAGGCAGGGTCACGAGACAGTGCACGAATCTGCGGCACAATGTTTGCGCCGCCGACACAGGTCACTGACGCAAGGCGAAGCATCTTCGCAAAGCCCCAGAACTCGTTCTCAATCTGAAGTGCAAGCTCACGCGTCGGCACCATCACGAGAATACGATTCTCACGATTGGCGATTACCTTCTCAATAAGTGGAATGAGAAAGGCGCCCGTCTTTCCAGTACCCGTGTTTGCAAGTCCGACCACGTCACGACCCATAAGGATGTGCGGAATAGCCTGATCCTGAATCGGCGTTGGAGTGGTGTAGCCTTTACCAATAATGTTGTCTTTAAGCTGCTCGCTGATCGGAAGATCAATGAATGCAGTCTGAGGAACGTAGGCAACGACGTCTTCCTGAGGAGTGGCTTTGTTAATAAGCTTTGACATATCAAAGCTTGGTTCGGAGCGACCACGGCGAGAGCCACCACGGCTTCCACCACGAGGACCTCCACGTGAGGGACCTCCTGGACCACGACGGTTTCCCCCTCCGCCTCGGTATGAGGAAGAAGAGTGTTCTTTAAGGTCATAGCTAGACGCAGTGACTGGAGGCTTCCAGCCTTCCTGTGCAAAACGCATACCTGCTTCAAACGCAGGCGTGCGTACAGGACCACGGCGATGAGCGCCTGGACGTCCTCCTACCTTGGGGCGGTGACGTGCACCTCCCTTATTATCTGAATTTTTGTTCATAGAATTATGTGAGCGAACTCGCGAATAATCGCGATACGTGAATATGGGCTCAAATGGACCGAGCGAGGTCGCAACGTCTCGAGAGTTCCGGGACCGTTCTTTTCTTCTCCCCCGGGTCTTGAGAACTCTCAAGACGAAAACTGGAGTAACGTTGTAGACGTATTATATCACGTTTGTGGAGCTGACACAAGCGGAAGCCGTGCAACCGCGTACATAGAGGCTAGAAGAACCACTGCTGCAAGATACTGTCCCCCGGTGAGCGCCGTGCCGTAGAGGAAGTAATCAATCGCAATCGCGGTAAGCGGGAAGGCGAGCTCCACAATCGTTGCGGTACTGGCAGGAGTAGAGCGAAGGCCGCGGTAGTAGATCCAAAGCGCGAGCATGCCAGTAGAGACTGCGATAAGCGCAAGTACCCCGAGTTGTGAGAGGGTGACTGCGGTTAGTGAAGGAGCGGCCCCAAGTGCTCCTACGAAGACAAGTGCAATTGGTACGGTAATAAGAAAACGAAGTCCGGTGACGAAGGTATTGTCATGTTTTAACAACAGCGAACGGGAGAATGCAGTAGAAGAGCCCCAAGAGATAGCGGCGAGAAGCGCAAGTCCCGCAGCCATGAGATGCCCTCCCCCATCAGAGAGATTCACCACTCCTCCCGGGAAGGTCACGAAGTATCCGGCAATGAGCGCGATACCAGCAAGAAGTACATACTTCATACTCACCCGCTCTTTAAGCACTACAGCAGCGGTCGCAACGGTAAACACCGGCTGAAGCTTTTGAATGAGAAACACCACAGAAAATGGAATGAACGAAACCGCAAGAAGTGCACTCGTGAAGAAGAGGGTGCCGAGGACACCAGACAATAGCGCAACCAAGAAGATCACTCCCCACTCTTTCTTGGTAAGTACTTCTTTCTTCCAGGCCTTGAGGAGGAATGGAGAAATGAGTACGAGTCCAATCAAGTGCTCATAAAAGACAATGGTCGTCGGTGGAAGATCATAGAGCGTACGACGAAGCACTCCATCAATGCCCCAGAGCACTGCGGCGACAAAGACAAGGAGTGGACCAATATTCATGGCTAGCGCTTACGAGGTTTGAGTCCGCGCTCTACTGCTTCAATTGCACCGAAGAGTGCACCACTCCCTACATACCAGAGCATGTGGATGATGATCGCGTAATACACACCACCAGGAACGAGGAGAATAATAAACGGAATCATGAACCCGCCAACCGTCGCACTAATCGTGAAGTATGTGGCCCAAAGTGCACGTGTGGTGGCGTAGAGGTGCAAGTGAATGATCGCAAAGATCACTGCAAACATTGGCACCAACTCTGAAAGTGGGATTCCTGCTCCGTACAAAAGGAGGAGGAGAATACCAACTGCCGTTTGCTGGAACACTACATCCCCTGTTTTAGAGAACAAGAAACGAGTATCAATCAAAAGAAACTGCTGATCAGGATATGCATGCGCAAGACGTGAAGGAGTCTGGTGCAGCTTCTTCATGCGCTCGTACACCCACGGATTCACCACAAACAACATGAAGAGCGTAAAGAACACCGTGAGAGATGATACTGGATCAAACAGGCGCATCGCTTCCGCAGGAAACAGCACCGCGAGCACCAGCGCCATCAAAAGGAAGTACACAAACGTAAGGCGCGGATTCTTCGTAAGCGTGAAATGGAGCTTACGATTCACCACGTAAATAAACGCGAGCCGGTTCACCATGACGATGAACAAAAGAAAGGCAATCTGTATGAGGAGGGCCATGCCTATGAGGATACTCTATTCCTCCTCTAGATAAAACAGGGTTATCGGCGGGCTTTTGCGCGGTCGGTCTCGGTCAAGTACTGCTTGCGGAGGCGCACGCTCTCAGGAGTGACTTCAAGGTATTCATCCTCTGCCATCACTTCAAGACCGCGCTCAATCGTGAGATTGAATGGAGGCACGAGCGTAATTGCCTCGTCATTACCTGAAGAACGAACGTTCGTAAGGTTCTTACCCTTGGTTGGGTTCACCATCATCTCCTCACCCTTAGAGGTGTTACCAAGCACCATACCCTCGTACACTTCCGTACCAGGACCAATGTAGAGCACACCGCGCTCCTGAAGACCCCAGAGGGCGTAACCAAGCGCTTTACCAGTTGCCATAGAAATCATAGAGCCGACAAGGCGCTTCTTGATCTCTCCTGCGTGTGGCTTAAAGCCAGTCACACGAGAAGAAAGAATCCCCTCTCCCTTGGTATCAATCACAAACTGATTCTTGTATCCAAGAAGTCCACGAGTCGGTCCTTCAAGCGTAAGGCGCACTAGCGCATCATTCTGTACCAAGTTCTGGAGCACAAAGGCGCGCATACCAAGGCGCTCAATAATCGCTCCCTGAAATTCAGATGGCGTATCAATGATCACCTCTTCGTATGGCTCAAGCTTCTTGCCTTCCTCCTCACGGATAATGACCTGCGGCTGAGACACCTGAAGCTCGTAGCCTGCACGACGCATGTTTTCCATCAAAATAGCGATGTGGAGTTCACCACGACCAGATACCTTGAAGGCATCAGGAGAAATAAAGTCCACCTTAAGTCCGACGTTCACCTCAAGCTCGCGCTCAAGATATTCACGAAGCTGACGACTGGTCACATACTTTCCTTCGCGTCCGGCAAACGGAGAATTGTTCACGAGGAAGTTAAGAGTGATGGTGGGCTCATCAATCGCAATTGCGGGAAGCGACTCTGCGCTTTCATCCACACACACCGTTTCTCCAATGAAAATGTCAGGAAGTCCGGCGATAAGCACGATGTCCCCTGCTTCTGCGCGCTCAGCCTCTACACGCTCAAGACCCTTGAATGAGAAGATCTTCGTGACCTTCCCCTTGCGACTTTCTCCACTTGGCTTCTTGACGATGACTTCCTGTCCCGTCTTTACCTCTCCTTCGTACACGCGGGCGATTGCCAAACGACCAAGGAAGTTGTCATAGCCAAGGTTAAATGGCTGGAGGCGGAGAGGCTTTGCCGCTGCCTCTGGAGTGGATGCGGGCGGAACGTGCTCAAGAATCACATCAAGGAGCTGCGTAAGATCACGTGCGGATCCTCCATTGCTTGGCATGTCGGCAAGTGTGCGTGCCGCCACACCATCGCGACCTATTGCATACACCACTGGGAAGTTTGACTGTGCATCAGAGGCACCAAGTTCAAAGAAGAGCTCAAGCACCTGCTCCTCAGCGCGTGCAGGATCTGCCGCAGGCTTATCAATCTTGTTCAATACCACGATTGGCTTAAGCCCAAGCTCAAGCGACTTCTTAAGTACGAAACGAGTCTGCGGCATTGGACCCTCCTGTGCGTCCACAATCAAAAGCACAGAATCAATGGAGCGAAGCACGCGCTCCACCTCAGAACCGAAGTCCGCGTGTCCTGGGGTGTCTACGATGTTGATCTTGGTACCCTTGTACTCCACCGCCGCGTTCTTGGAGTAAATAGTAATGCCGCGCTCCTTTTCAATAGAGTTGGAGTCCATAGACACCCCTTCTACGGCAGCTCCTGTCTGACGCAGCAAGGCATCGGTCAAGGTCGTCTTGCCGTGGTCCACGTGCGCGATAATAGCGATGTTTCGGATTTCCATACAATAAAAAGAGGCCGTGCGGCCATTCCTTCCTACACTACCGTATATATAAGGTGCGTCAATCTTTTGCCAGGTATACTCATACCCATGCACGAAGACCGCGCACGCTCACTCAACAGTACCTCTGCCCGCCCCGGACCCGTCCTGTATTGGATGGATCGTGACATGCGCCTTAAAGACAACTGGGCACTCCTCCATGCCCGTGCACTCGCAGGACCCTCTCCCCTCCTGATCGCCTATAATCTCGTGCCCTCTTTTCTTAACGGAGGAAAGCGACAGCTCGCATTCAAGCGAGATGCGCTTAAAGAACTTGAACGAGATGCTCGCGCACTGGGTATTCCCTTTATTCTCTTGGTTGACGAGAAAGGAACGAATACACCCAAACTCATCACTGCGTGTGTAGAGCGCTACGGTATCGGTACAGTAGTCACTGACTTCTCTCCTCTTCGTATTCAGAGAGCATGGAAAACAGAAATAGCAGATACACTTCCCTGTCCTCTTATAGAAGTAGATGCACACAACATCGTGCCTGCGTGGGTCACCTCTCCAAAGGTAGAGTTTGCGGCATACACCATTCGCCCGAAGATTCACACGCTTCTCCCTACATACTGCGTAGAATTTCCTGATCTTGCTGCCCCTGAGACCGATATGGATGTGCCGATGGTTGATTGGAAACTAATAGACGCACGTCTTGAGGGATGGACTGACACCATTCGCTTTGTCCCTGGAGAAAAAGCAGCGACCGAAGCACTACATACTTTTCTTAATGAACGACTCCCGCGCTATGGAAGTGATCGTAATGACGCGCTCGCCGATGGTCAATCAGGTCTTTCTCCCTACCTTCACTACGGCATGCTCTCTGCACAGCGTATCGCTCTCTTAGTGGTAGAAGAGGTTCAAAAACCAATTGAGATGATTCTTTCTAAGAGTAGAAATAAGGCAAAAGTTGAGGAAGGAAAGACACTTGCACTCATAGACCATGCAGGAGCGTTCCTGGAAGAACTAATCGTGCGACGCGAACTCTCTGACAACTTCTGTTTATACAATCCTGCGTATGACTCATACGAAGGGTTCCCTGACTGGGCGAAACGTTCGTTTAATGCACATCGCAATGACGAACGAGCGTATACCTATAGCGTAGAACAGTTTGAGAAAGGCCAGACACACGACCCACTCTGGAATGCGGCACAGTATGAAATGGTGACTTCAGGAAAAATGCACGGATATATGCGTATGTACTGGGCAAAAAAGATACTTGAGTGGACCCGAGATCCAGAAACGGCAATGGAGATCGCGATTACATTAAATGACCGCTACGAACTTGATGGCAGAGATCCAAATGGATACGCGGGTATTGCGTGGTCTATCGGTGGCACCCACGACCGTGCATGGTTCACTCGTCCTATATTCGGCCAGGTGCGGTTTATGGCTCGTAGTGGTGCGGATAAGAAGTTTGATACTGATGCCTATATTGCAAAGTGGAGTCCGAGACTTCTCTAATTCTCGTTCGCTGTCTGGGACGATGTTGGAACCGCCTTACTCTACGAACCTATAAATTTCAACCTTCCCGTCTTTTGAGGGCTCATATTGAACGTTAGGGAACCGTAGAGGTTTCTTGTTTTTACGAAGCGTTAAAAGGGCTTTGTCTGAGTCATACGATATCTTGATTCCTGACGCCCTCGCTCTTTGCACCAGGTCGGTAATGGCCTCTTCAGCGTCATCTCTATTGCTCCAATTTATATCACTTGGCACCATGAAGACCCGCAAGACGCCACCTTGCTCTAATGCGACATACAGTTCTTTCAGTGTTCGGAGCGGATCAGGAAGAGAGTGGAATGCAAGGTGACTAACGATTAGATGATATTTCTCGTCGGGACGGAATGTTAGGTTTTTCTGATCGATGAAAGTGATCCTGTGCTTTTTATCAAATCTCTTCTCTTCTGGAGTTCTAAGATCTCCCACGCTTATCCCTGTTACCTCAACAGGCACTTCCCCAAGCTCTTGCTTCAGCTCCCTCATTGCTTGATTTGCTCCACAACCGAAATCGAGCACGCGAATAGTCTCACCTGGGTGTTTTTCTAAAAGTTTTCTGACCCGTGTAGTAATTGCTCCCTTCTTATGCCAAAGCCTGCGGTTGTACTCTTGTAAACTGGTGCGCAGCCAAGCATAACGGTCATAAGGTTCTGGATTCGTCGTTCTTGTACGTGCTCGCTCAAGCGACCACCGGCCTGTTTCTTTAATGTTAGAGAGTTTCTGCTTGTGCCCTTCCGACATTTGTAAAGTATACCAACCTGCTGGCGGTCCAGGACTTGAACCCTATGAACTCTTCCTAAGGTCATCAGTCAAAAATCCTCCCGCCTGTATCTCCCAGAGCTTCTTGTAGAGCCCACCCTCGTGCTTAACGAGGTCCTGGTGCGTACCCGTCGTCACCACCTTCCCATTCTCAATGACGATAATGCGGTCCATCTTCATGACTGTAGAGAGACGATGCGCAATCGCAATCACGGTCTTGTCAGCCATAAGCTTCGTAAGGGCGTCCTGAATAAGAGATTCAGACTCTGAATCAAGAGACGAAGTCGCCTCATCAAGCACGAGAATTGGCGCATCCTTTAGGATGGCACGTGCAATCGCAATACGCTGGCGCTCCCCTCCTGAAAGCTTAATGCCACGCTCTCCCACGAAGGTATCAAACCCTTCTGGTGCCTTAGTGATGAATTCATCACAGTGTGCTTTACGCGCTGCCTCAATCACCTCGTCGTCGGTGGCATCCAGGCGTCCATACCGAATGTTTTCCATGAGGGTGCGATGGAAGAGAGTGGGCTCCTGTGGCATAAAGGCAATAGATTCGCGGAGGCTCTTCTGCGTCACCTCTGCAATGTTCTGCCCATCAATCACAATCGCTCCCCCCTTCACATCAAAGAAGCGGAGGATGAGTTTGGTGATGGTCGTCTTCCCTGCACCCGACGGGCCCACGAGCGCGACTTTCTCATGACTTCCAATGGAGAGATTGAAGTCCTGAAGCACATTCCCACTGTCATTGAACCCAAAGTCCACGTTGTTAAATGAAATAGCTCCACCGGTGACTGAAAGTGCTTTCGCATTCTTCACATCCTGCACCTCATGCGGCTCATCCATAATCTCCACCATTTCGGTGGCGTCCGCGAATGCTTCAAAGAGCTTTCGGAGCGCAGAACCAAAGTTCCACAAACGATCAATGGCCACCAAAAGGTATGCCTGGATCAATACAAAGTCTCCAACCGTGAGCACTCCTTCTGCCCAGAGATGAATAGCGGTAAAGAAAAGAACAAACTCAATCAGCACCATCATCACGGTCTGCACACTATTCACGATTTCGTTTAAGGTCCAGGACTTATAGAACGCTTTGCGTTGTTTGGTCACCGCCTCACCCAAAAGCCGTCGCTCCTCATCCTCTCCTGCAAACGTCTTGATCGTGACATCATTTGAAATAGCATCAGACAACACACCCGTCACCTCCGAGTCACGCTCGGCGACGGCAAGATTGTATTTGAGCATCCAGCGTGCAACTCCGATTTGAATAGCAAGAAAGATCACCACCCACACCCCAAACGCGAGACCAAGCTTTGGATCACGCAAAAAGAGCACAATAGTTATACCGGTAAGCGAGACACCAATCGGAATGAAGTCATACACGAGACGATCAAACCACTCTTCGTACGCACGAGTGAGACGTCCCACACGACGCACAAGGGATCCTGTGAAGTTATTCACGAAGAACCGATAGGAGTGACCGACGAGATACGAATACGCATTCTGCGTCATATCGCTCATGACCTTTGGCTCTACATAGATACTGGCAATCACCCCTCCACGACGGGCCGCCTGTCGGACAATGACGACGCTAATAGTGAGTACCAGCATCCCAATCATGAGCGCCGCCACTTCTTCTGTGGCCATAGGTGCCGCCGCAGCCGTATCAATGATCCGCTTATACAGAAGCGGAATGAAAATATCTATCGCAATCGCAAGCGCAGTGAGTCCGATCGCAAGAAACGTCGCGACTGGATAGGGCTTCAAGTGTCTGAAAAACACCTTGAGCACGGCACCAACAGCAAGATGTTTTTTCATGAAGTTCCCACTATATCACTGCTACCGAAGATACCGATCTATGTTTGCGCGATGTGCGTTATACGAAGAGGCGCAGTGAATATCGCCATCATAATCATGCAAATAGTAGTAGCATTCAGTCTCTTCTGGATTGAGTACAGCGACAATTGCCTCAACACTGGGGTTTGCAATTGGATGCGGAGGAAGCCCCGGACGGAAATAGGTGTTGTACGGAGACTCTAGATACTTATCTTCCGACTGTGGGACTGGCCACCACTTCGTGGGCTCACCACGTATATATTGGAGTGTCGCATCTATCCCAAGCGGCATATCAATCTCAAGACGATTCCAAATAACACCCGCAATGAGTGGCATATCGTGTGCACCGTCTGCCTCTCGCTGAATCAAAGACGCAATCACCAGCGCCTCGTTCCAGTTAATTCCCTTCTCTATTGCTTCGTCCCTCAGATCCTTCGTCATGTGTGCAAAACGTGCGCGCATACGTTCGGCAACTTCGGTGGTGCTTTGGTCTGAAGGGATCAAATAAATATCCGGGAAATACACGCCCTCTACTACATCCTCCCCAATCACCGTGTCGCGGGTAATCCACTGTTGCTTCTCCTCCTCCGTCCACCCAAGTGCACGCGCAAAGAGTTCTGCAGTCTGCTCTTTCCGATATCCATCAGGCACTCGTATCCACGCAAGACGTGGTGGCTCAGAGAGAATGGTCGCGACCGTCCACGCATCCATGTTCGGTGCGATCTCGTATCCTCCCGGCGTCAGCTCTACGCTTCCGTGCCGAATGGCATACGCAATACTGAATCCAAAGGTATTTCCGATAAGTCCACGTGCGGCAAGCGCATGCGACACATCTTCTAGTGTTTCCTCAGGAGTGACCAAGAACTCCTCATGTTCCCCCTCTTTCCCGGGTGGGCCAAAGAGCCCTGCGTATGAAAGTCCAAGGAGAATAATAAGAAGCGCGAACGTACAAAGACTGTACGCGAGCGGATGATTGCGACGAAACGAAAGAAACATAGAGGGAACGTTCCTATAAGTATACTGGCGCCCCAGTGAAGGAGCGCCAGTATATCAACACAGTGTCACACTATGCGCTCAGCTCTGTGAAGGTCACGGTGCTTGGCACTATGAACTTACTCCCGTCCACTGACCAGGGTGCACAGTGATAATCCACTGCCGCAGATGCATCCATGGCACCCTGCGTGGTGGTCTCTGTGCTTCCGTCCGTCGCCACCTTCATCTTCATTCCCTGTGGCATCATATCGCTCCAGGTGTAGACATACCCTTCACGAGAAATCATGTATGAATTAATCGTCATACCAGAGACCTTCGTGGCGAAGTCTCCGCGCATTTTACCCTCACTTATATATACGGTGCCGGCGCTCTCTGACGCACCATTGGTTGCCTCCGCCTTCATTTCCACATCGCAACGGAATGAACCGGTACGCATCATAAGATCTGCCAAGGTGGCAGAGCCTTCTGCCTTCTCTTCCGTCGTACCGGTGGCCCCCTCTTCAGTAGGAGCGACTGCAGCATTGTGAGATGAGAAGTACCAGACCCCTCCTCCTACCACCACGACTGCGACGAGAATACCGATAAGTGTTTTTGGTTCCATGTATCTTTCAAAAGTTCGTAATAGAGAAAGTATACCGCCAGACTTTCACCATGCATCCACTGACTCTCCTATATGTTTATAAGCGTATGAAAGAATCCGAAGAAACGTTGAACATACGGGCTTTTTGGGCTATGCTCACTACATGAAATCAGTTACTACCGGCCTACGCCGACTCCTCATGGGCATACTTCATCCACTACGCATCACGTGGCGTAAGTACCGCACGCTTGGACGTCGTTATCAGTGGGCTATTGGGCTTGTCCTTGCCATTATCATTCTTTCCTTTGTGCTGTTCGGTGGACAGGGTACCGCGCCACAGCTTGGAAGCTACGAGCGTACCGTTACCCTCTCTACCGTAAGTAACCTCTCAGGCGTGGGTGGAGGCGGTAATGCGATTGGTACCGTACGCTCAGTCACGGAAGCAAAGCTCCTCGCACAAACGGGTGGCACCGTACGCCGTGTGAATGTAGAGGTTGGTTCTTCAGTTAGCGCGGGTGCCGTTCTTGCTGAACTTGAGAACGCGAGCGAGCGCGCAGCGGTCCTTCAGGCAGAAGGTTCGTACGACGCGGCAGTGGCAGCAAACTCGGTGTCAGTGAAGGATGTCTCTACTGATATCCGTAACGCCTACCGCTCTAACTTCGCTGAGCTTGAAACCGCGTTTGAGATCCAGATAGATAGTTTGTTTGCCGATCCTGCACCTGGGGTTCCAGGAATAATCTCTATTGCTGGGTACGAGAAAGGTACCGAGCTTCAGGATACCCGTCGCACCATTACGTATCGGCTGAACGACTGGCGCCGAAACCTTGCGACCGCAAACACCGCGCGCGCTGATGCACTCCTCATCGAAATGGAAAACGCTGTGTCTCTTTCCTCTACCTTTGTGGTACAGCTCGCACAGGCGGCAAACCGTTCTGATTCCGGCGCAACGGCAACCCAGCTTGCCAATGTCGCGGCAGCACGCACGACAATCACCAGCATGTCTGCAGAAGTATCAGGACTTCGTAATACCTATGAAGCACAGCAGACCTCTGTTCCCTCAGGTACTAGCTCCGCGACCGAAGCAGCAGTAAAGCAAGCGCTCGGTTCCCTCCGCCTCGCACAGGCGGCACTTGAGAAAACGGTGATCCGCGCCCCAATTGCGGGAACCGTAAACTTCCTCCCTATTCGCGTGGGAGACTACGTCACTTCCTTCACCCACGTTGCTACCGTGGCACAGAATGGCGCTCTTGAGATTGTCATCTACATGTCTGAAGACCAGCGTGCAGCCCTTGCGGTTGGTGACCGGCTTATGATTGAAGACGGACGAAGTGGGATCGTTACCTCTATCGCCCCTGCACTTGATCCTGTCACCAAACAGATTGAAGTACACATTGCGGTAGAAGGCGCGACCGAAGAAGATACGTTCGTGAACGGGCAGACCGTACGCGTGTCTATCCCAGCGATTGCGACGAGCCCGACTGGTGAAGGACCTCTCCTCCTGCCGCTGTCTGCGGTAAAGCTCTACGCCGATAGCCGTGTCGTGTTTACCGTAAGCGAAGAAGGTCGTCTGGTCGCCACTCCTGTGGAGATTGGTGATGTACGGGGTGAACGAGTAGAGATTCTCACTCCCCTTTCTCCTGACCTTCGTATTGTGACTGACGCACGTGGCCTTGCGGAAGGTGAACGGGTGAAGATCGCCCCCTAACACATGACGAAGTTCTGGACCTTCTTCATAGATCGGCATCACTTCACGATTCTTCTTACGATCGTACTTATTCTTGCGGGTTTCACTGCAGTAAGCGCCATTCCAAAAGAGTCTGCGCCTGAAGTGCAGGTGCCGCTTGGTATTGTCACGACCATTCTTCCAGGCGCGTCGGCAGAAGATATTGAGCAGCTCATTACGAACAAGATAGAGGACCGCGTCCTCTCTCTTGAGCGCGTGTCTAAAGTCACCTCTTCTTCAGGCGCAGGAGTGTCAAGTGTCTCGGTTGAGTTTGAAGCAAGTGCGGACATTGATCGTTCTATCCAGCTCCTCAAGGATGAAGTGGATAAGGTACGTCCTGAGCTCCCTTCGGAAGCCGAGAACCCTACCGTTTCTGATGTAAATTTCGCCGATCAACCAATCATCATTGCCTCTATTGCAGGCGACCTCTCTCCAGGAGAACTGACTGCCCTTGGTGAAGCCGTGAAAGATGAACTTGAGCGTGTGACCGGCGTGTCTTCGGTGGCGCTCTCAGGCGTGCGCCCACGTGAGGTGCAAGTGATCGTACAGCAGGAGAAACTTCTTCAGTACGGCCTTTCGCTCGGTGATGTCACCAACGCCATTCGTGCCTCAGGCGCTGCCTCTCCTGCCGGCACCATCACCATTGATCAGGTGAAGTATTCCGTGCGCTTTGAGGCAGGGCTTGAAGAAACAGAAGAGGTCGCGAATGTGGCGATTGCAGGTCCCGGAGGTGCCGCGCTTCGCATACGCGATATCGCCGATGTGATTGACAGCGTTGCCGATCCTGCGACTTTCTCTCGCGTCTCCGTTGAAAACTCACCCTCCGCTCCTGCCCTCACCCTTTCCATATTCAAGAGCCGCGGTGGAAACATCCTGCAGACAGGTACAGACGTAAAAGATACTCTTGAGAAACTTCAGGAGACGACACTCGCCGGCACCGAGGTGGTGATTACGTATGACGCAGCAGACGACATCGCACACGATCTGATAGAGCTTTCCCGTGTTGGTATTGAAACCGTGGTGCTCGTGATGCTAATGCTATTCCTCACGCTTGGATGGCGTGAGTCTCTTGCGGCCGCACTCTCTATTCCCCTCTCTTTCCTTATCGCCTTTATTGGTATCTACGCGTCCGGAAACACCATTAACTTTATTTCGCTCTTCTCGCTGATTCTTGCGATCGGTATCTTGGTTGACTCCGGCATTGTGATTGTGGAAGCGATCCACACCCGCTTGGTGAAATTCGGTGATAAGCGTGCCGCCGCAATCGCCGCCATCCAGGAATATGCGTGGCCGCTTATCGCGGGTACCTTCACGACGATCGTGGTGTTCGTGCCGCTCTTCTTCCTCTCAGGAATCGTGGGCCAATTCATCGCCTCCATTCCATTCACGATCATATTCGTGCTTCTTGCCTCTATTGTGGTGGCACTTGGTTTGGTTCCCCTCTTCACCATGTACATTATTCGTCCGGAGCTCTCTCCGATGGAGAAGATTCAAGAGGAATACAACGAGAAAGCACAGCACTGGTATAAGTCATTACTTCGCTCCATTCTTGGTGATCGAAAGAAGGAGAACCGCTTCCTTATTGCGATGGGTGTACTGTTCGTTATTGCACTCACTCTACCCGTCGTAGGACTCGTGAAGAGTGAGTTCTTTCCTCCTGAAGAAGCAGACCTTGCATTCATTGAGCTTGAGACTCCTCCAGGGACGCCCCTTGCCGAAACCGATCTCTCCGTGCGCGAGGTAGAGGAACACCTCTATGGCAAGGAATACATTGAATCCTTTGTGACCGAGACGGGTGCAGGGAGCTCTCTTGCAAGCAGTAACTTTGCAGGACCTGGCAGCAATGAAAACATAGCGAACATTACGCTGAACCTTCGCGAGAAGCGTGACCTCACCAGCGCAGAGATTGTGGCAGAACTTCGCCAAGAACTCTCCTCTATCACTTCAGCTCGTATCAACGTGCTAGAGCTTCAGGGCGGTCCTCCAAGTGGCAGCGCACTTTCCGTGACCTTCTCGGGAGAAGATCTTGCCGCTCTTACGGTTGCTGCAGATCGTGCAGCTCGTCTTCTCTCCGATATTCCTGGTGCAGTAAACGTATCCGCCTCCACAAAGAGTGACGTGCCTGAGTTTGTCGTGCGTCTTGATACCGCACGCGCAGTAGAGCTCGGTGTGTCTCCTGCAACGGTGGCTGGAACACTTCGTGGTGCTCTGTTTAGCACCGAGGCCACGACCATCCGCACGGGGGGTGAAGACATAGAGGTACGTACAAAACTTAACCTCAATCCCGACTATGTAGACCCAAGCGAGGCAACTCGTGCCACCATTGATGCAGTACGTGAGCTCTCAATCATGGGTGCCAACGGCCCTGTTCCTCTCTCCACGATTGCCACCGTGTCCTTTGAGCCATCGGTATCTACCATCCGACACGAAGGCGGTGAACGTATTGCCACCATTGCAGGAGATGTCGCTGCAGGTGCAAATGCCATAGAGATTACCAGCACCTTGAGTCGTCTTCTTGATGAGGAAGGACTCCCCGAGGGAGTAACCAAGAAGGTCGGTGGTGAAAGTGAGGATGTGAACCAATCCTTTACTGAAATGGGTCTCGCCCTTCTTGCGGGTCTCGCACTCATGCTTTCCATTCTCGTATTGGAATTTAACTCTTTCCGCCACTCCTTCTATCTCCTCTCCATCATTCCACTCTCCCTTATTGGGGTGCTGTTCGGTCTTATGCTCACCGGACAGGCGCTGTCCTTCACCTCTATGCTTGGTGTGATCGCGCTTGCGGGAGTGATCGTCAATCACGCCATTATTCTCATGGATTCTATTGCACGAATCGGTCGCGAGAATCCTGATCAAACCTTGATTGATGTGGTGGTCAACGCGTCAGCATCACGCTTCCGTCCCATCATCCTCACGACCATCACCACCGTGGTGGGTATGATTCCGCTCTCATTCGCTTCTGCACTGTGGGGCCCACTCGCGTTCGCAATTATGTTCGGCCTCACCTTCTCTATGGCCCTTACACTCATCCTCATTCCTGTGCTGTACCACCGCTGGCCAGGAAGTGCGGTGAAGAAACGGTTTAAAGAAAACGGCACTGCGACTACGACGCCGTCAACGCCCGAGAGTGTTCATTAACTCTTAAGCTGTTTCCAAGTGTAGCCGCGATACGCAAGGTACCCGGCAATAATGACTGCAACACCACTCACCCAGAGGGGTACAAACACACCTGCAATGAAGGCATCCCATCCGTACAGGAGGCGTATGCCGTGAAGAACGGCAATAATAAGGAATACAAGCGAAGTAACTTGGTAGTACGTCTTTCTATTTTTCATACCAAAAGTATATCAAATGGTTCTTATCCGCAGATTCGCGCCTCCGCTTCAGAGAGTTCAGGATGCGGCGTTCCTGCACGAAACTCTATTGCCTGTTGTGGATGTATAGGACGGATATATAGTTCGTGTCGGTCCTTACGTGTCCCCCGAAGCACGAAGTTCTGTATCCGTTTGATACTCATAGATTTTTTACCGGATTCTCGCCACGAATAATGCGAATAAGCACCATGATAATGGCGAGCACGAGTAAGAGGTGTACGAACGAACCTAATGTATAAGCGCCGAGCACCCCAATAAACCAGAGGATTAACAATATAACTGCGATGGTGATTAACATATCCTCACAGTGTGAGGTACAGAGGGTGAAAATAGCGTGAGGTGCCTACAGGCGACTCATGTTTGAAATACGCATGACTCCCTCAATAGCATAGTTGTGGAGAGAATCGCCGAGAGGAATCTGTGCAATCAGCGTGATGGTTCCTTCCACACGAATGGTTTCTCCGGTCGCAATGGTCATACCCTGTTCACTCGTAAACGCACTAAAATCAAGTGCGTAGTAGACGGCACCTGTCTGAATACCGAAGGCACATTCCATGGTCTGTGGTCCGGACTGATCTTTGTGTGGAAGACAAACATAGGTACCCGTAAGCGTAGTTGGTGGATTCGGTATCACCTCTTCAGGAGACGCTGTAGTGCGAAGTTCAAAAGAGGTAATCTTCCACCCCTCCGCGCGACGTTCAAGAGTCGCGACGATAGGATATCCAATCGCTTGTCCTCCCTGTGCGGCAATCTCACTCGTGTATTCCACGATGACACCTTCCACGCGTGCAGTGTTTTCTTCACGTGTTGTCGTTCCGACTTCTATACGCTCAGGCCAGGGACTTGAAGTCACTCGTCCTGGCGCTGAGTCCGGATTCTGTTTCCATGCGTCAAGCGTTTCTGATGCCACATAGGGAGCGTAGTGTGTATCCATCGCTGCTGCCGCAAGTATCGGAGGAGCGAGAAGCGACACATCCTTGAGACGGGCACCAAATGCCTCCACCACTTCCTCAGGTGGCATGGAGTCATCAGTAAGAGGCGTACCATCTTCACCGTAGAAGTGCCCATAATACGCAATGCTGAAGAGCAGTGTTCCTCCTACTGCAATAAGGAGAATTGAGGTTAAGAGCGCCTGGTTGTTTGCGGGACTCATTGCCATAGGACCTATATATCCGTAGTGACGGTTAACTCTGGATGAAATTACTCAGCACGCTTTTCTATCCCGAAGGTAAATCGGTACTCGCCTAGGGGCGTGACCACTCCTGCACGAGGCGCTGGTTCCACCGCTACCAAGGTTATAGTCTCTTGTTCCCTAGTCTCTACGATTCCAAGGGTGAACACCCCCTCAGTGGTACGCGCGCCTGAGGTGACTGACGCGCGCACGCGCACTGTTCCTGCCTGAATACACGCTACGTCTTCAGGACAGCGACTGTCCTCAAGAAGTTCTACAGGAGTCACCCGCACCCCAAGACCGCTCGCATGTTCATCAATGCGTGTCTTTAGAAGTACACTGTCTCCCGTTTTCTTAAGCACGAAGAATGGTTCAAATCCTCCACGCATTCCTTCTTCCTCTGCACTCCCTTCATCAAGATATCCACGCTTTACGATCAACTCTCCTCCTTCTTCAAACACACCAAGCTCAACACCTCCGCCTGCCCACCAGCAAATGGCACCAGACTTTTCTCCAGGGACAAGTGCCCAGCTAGACCCCTCAATTGCAACGCAGCTTCCTGGATGTGTCCCCGCGTCAAAGGTTTTCCCTTCCCAAATGAGCGACACGGCCGTGAGTGGCGTATCAGTCTCATCGGTGCCCGCAGGATCAAACGCCCACACTATTTCAGGTATACCCACGACTTCTACGGGCGTACGCACTAATTCATCCGTAGTCGTGAGTCCCTTATACGTGAAGTACCCACCCACAAGCACGACCGCGAGGACCGCGATCGTACCTGCAATCTTTTCAGTCATGAACGTTACGCAGCCTTCTTTGAGAGCTTGGAATCAACTGCCCACTTTCCAGGACCCGTGAAAACGAGTGAGAGGGTTGCAGCGAGAATAAGAAGGATGAACTCGTAGCCACCGGTTGCCATGAAGAATCCGTTCTGTGCGTGTACGGTGAAGAGTGCAATAACCGCAACCACCGCAAGAATCTTTGCCGTCCAGTGCGTAAAGGCGCCAAGGATGAGCAAGATACCACCAATAAGCTCAGCGGCGATAAGCAGCACCGCAAATACCTCGGGAGCTGGGAATCCAAGAGAGCCAAGGAATCCTGCAACGCCTGGGACACCGCCTTCAAGCTTCTGCCACCCATGCATGGCAAAGATGAGACCGACAGTGATACGAACGAGGAACGGTCCAACACCGATCCACTTCTCTCCACAGGTGCACTTAAGAATATTTTGCATAGATATAACTGATATATAGGGTTATACGTCTATTGTACCCTGCCCCTAGGGCCCGCAACCTGGGGACGGGGACAGACCTGCCACGGTACAATGGCTTCCCCCTATGCCACGCGCCGGACACCAAGCAAAGCTCTTTGATACGGGAACCTCGCTGCCAAACGGCTTTGTATACCGCCCCCACTTCCTTACTCCTGAAGAAGAGAATGAACTCGTAGAGTGGTTTGCTGATCTTCCTTTTGAGCGCTCACTCAGTGCTGAAGGATACGAAGCAAAACGCCGCATCGTGAATTTCGGATGGTCCTATGATTTTGAAACAGGTGCACTCATTCCCGGTCCTGCCCTGCCACCCTTCCTACAACCACTCGCCCGTAAGGTGGCAAAATGGATAGATGTTCCAAAAACGCGCGTGGTGGAAGCACTGATTAGTGAATATGAACCCGGCGCCGCAATCGGATGGCATCGTGATAACGAACCGTTTGAATCCGTTATTGGGATCTTTCTTGCTGGGTGGGCGCGCATGCGCCTGAGGCCCATTGCGCCCCTCGGGCAGCGTAACCCGAAAGACGTAGTCTCTCTTGAGGTAGAGCCTAGAAGTGCGTACCTTATGCAAAAAGAAAGCCGGTGGAACTATCAACACTCTATTCCAGCACTCAACGCGCTTCGGTATTCCATTACATTCCGCACACTCCCTCCTCATGTGCGTATCCCGAGACGTAGATAAAAAATAATTTACTGACGTGCGTATGTGCGCAGCACGGTCTCGTATGCGTGGGTATGATCCCCACGTGACAGCCACGTGCGGGAGATTGCCACCACCTGATTCCCCTGGATAAACGCAGTGGTGTCACCTTCGTACAGCCCTGACCACGAATATCTCACTGCCTCCATACTGTTTACCAATGCGCTGGTGTGTGTTTCAGCACCAAGCTCATAGTTAGATGCTCCATTCTCAAGCCACTGTGTAAGTGTCTCGCCCTCGTTGAGCGGGTGCATGGTAATCGTGATACCTGTCGGACCTTCACCTGCAATCGGTGCAACCGTGTCATCACTTCGCACCATACTCACTCCCTCAGGGGTCGGGGTGACTACATACCCGTCAGGATATGAAAACGTATAGTTCGTTCCTTCATAGACCATAAGACCTTCCCCTGGGACCGGTGCCTTGTGTTCGGTATACAAGAAGAACCCAAGCAGCAAGATCAGAAGGCCAATGAGTGCGAATGGAAGTTTTTGTATCATAGAGAAAGTATAGCGCGTCTCTACCCGCATCACGACAAGAGCACCCCATGGGTGCTCTTTCACTTACGGCCACCAGTAGCGGCTGTAGTCCCCACCGTAGTAATTGTAGAAGCTGCGCTTTTTCTTCTTCTCACTGTAGTACGGATCGTTATACGGGAACTCGTACGGATCAAAGTAGAACTGGGGACGGTGATACCCACTCCAGTCCCAGTACCCGCGCTGATATGGGCGCTCGCCATAGTAATCGTACCCACCGTTACAGTAGTAACGACCGTAACAGGCCTCCGCAACGGGAGTGAGTACAAAGAATCCAGCAAGTATGAGCGCGAGAAATCCAGTTATGTATTTCATACAGAGTGTGGCACAGGGTGCCTCCATAAACCATACAATGCGATACAAAAAAGGCAACTCTACCCCTCCTTGCGCTTCACTGACGGAATACGAGGGATCACCGCAGCGGCGATACCACCGATAATTGCAATGAAGTAGAAGCCGAACCCGATTGCCATACCAAGCGCAGCCGCATACCAAAGAGACGCAGCGGTGGTGAGATTTTTCACGGACGCACCTTCCTTAAGAATGAGTCCTGCACCTAGAAAGCCGATACCTGCGACAATCTGTGACGCAATGCGTGATGTAGAGTTCGGATCTACGTTCATAGAGAGGATAGTGAAGATCATAGATCCTCCGATCACCATCATGTGGGTAGAGATTCCTGCATCCTTTCCGCGACTCTCACGCTCAATACCAATAATGAGTCCGATAAGAATAGAGAGGGCGAGTCCCATTACGAACTGCCCTTCAATAGGTCCAATGAATTCCATGCCACTATCCTAGCACGCACGCTCTCCCCTATTTCAAGGTTCTGTTAAGAAATGCGAGGGTCTTCTCCCACGCATCAGCGGTCTCTTCTGGGGCGTAATTATTTCCTGTGGGGTTCGCAAACGCATGTCCCACTCCCTCGTACATATAAATCTCATTCTCTACCCCCACTTGATCAAGTGCGCGCTCAAACGTCGCAACCGTCGTTGTGGAGATGGATTGGTCGGCACTGCCGAACACTCCAAGCACTGGCCACTCAATTGCACTGAGACGTGCAGGGTCGGTCACAAGTGTGCCGTAGTACACCACCGTCGCATCCAACTCTTCACCTGCAAGGGAGAACTGAAGTGCCTGTCCTCCTCCAAAGCACCATCCAAGTGCGGCAATCTTTTCTGCACCTTCTTGTGTAAGAAACGCCGTTGCTGCCTTCATATTCGCGAGTGCCTCTTCCTGATTAAGCGCTCCGACGAGCGCCATCGCCTCTTCACGTGTGGTCGCGATGGAGCCATGGAGATCAACGGCAAGGACACGGTACCCATGTCCTGCAAGTTCCTCTGCCTTTTCTTTTATGTGCTCATTAAGCCCCCACCATTCATGCACCATCACTACTCCTGGGTAGTTCCCTTCTCCTTCAGGCTCGGCGTACCATCCTTTCGTGGTTTGGTGGTACACCAGCTCATGCGACGATACTGGAAGCTCAGAGACAGAATTCTGTTTTGAAAGTGGCCCACCGACAAACAAATACAGTCCTACTACGATAAGTGCACCGGCAAATGCAGGGAGAAGGTGCTTTTTCATACACCTCCAAGTATACCAGCGAGAGAGGTTATGACGCCTTAGAACCAATCCACATGTAGAGACCAAATGCAGGGATCACAAATGGAAACGCCGTGTAGAGGGCACCGGCAAGAGACTGCGTCTGCATCAGTGCGGCAATTAGAATATGAAGAGAAAACACGAGAAATATGAAAAACACCATGTATCCCTGAAGAGACACGGGTCTATACAACCACCCGAACGAGACGAACCATTTCATGCTTTTTCCTGCTTTCATGAAGATAACAACGATGAGGGAACGAAGGGCACGAACGAACGCAACGAAAAGAGTGATAATACCAAAGACGAGAGCATAAATGCCGTTCATAAAAAGTATAACCTAGAAGAGACTTATGTCGTTGCAAATCTCACGAGGTTTGCCAATTGTATCACGAGGAACACGACGTAGAAAAGAAGCAGAACACCCCCTTCCATGCGTGACAACTTGTGTTCTGATCGTGCAAAGAGGTAGAAAAGTGGCACACCGACAAGCATGAGGCTCGTGGTGAGGAAGAACTCACTTGCCTCTAGGAAGAAAGTTCCCGAGGCAATTGCGACGAAACCAAAAATCACCAAGTTCATGGACGCAGAGCCGAGATAGTCTCCAAACGCAATATCCATGCGCTTCCCTGCGATAGACCGTACGGCAATGACCAACTCCGGAAGATTCGTACCAATAGAGAGAATGAGAAGACCAATCAACGATGCGGGGATGGTCAAAAGATTCGCAAAATACACTGACTCTTCCACCAAAAAGTGGGTGGCAAGGAAAATACCGATGGCACCGACCACAATACGGCCAATGTCACGAAACAGTGTGGAGACTCCTCGCTGCTCAGGCTCAGGCGCTGCCGTAACCAAGGTCGTGTGCTGACGACGAATAGCATAGAAGAGTGCTGCGTATACAAGAATCGACAGCAGTCCTTCGGTTGCCGTGACATTCCCATCCATCACCAAGAGTGCCGGGAGCATGATTGCGGCAAGTGCAAAAAGGAGATTCCGCTGTGAAATCGCGTGCGCAAGCCGTATCCCGTTTCCTGCAATAGCGAAAATAGGAATGATGAGGAACATGATCACAAACGTGGCACCGATGAGGTTACCGACAGACACCTCAGGCGCACCTGCAAGTATGGAGTTAGTTGCAACAGAAAACTCACTGATAGACGTGAGGAGACCGAGCACAAGGAACGCGACACTAAATCCGCTCTTATGGAGGTGTTTGGCGAGACGATCTACCGCAGAGACGAGTGAGCCTGCAAAGAACCACAGCACCGCGGCTGAGGCAAAGAAAATAACGAGGTTAACGAATATCGTCATGCTGCCGCCACTATAGCAGACTCTCTACTCTCCGGGACACGGAGCAAATTCACAGTTCGGGCCACTGCGTCCCACCCCTGTTCCGTCAGGACATATCTTGGCGTCCGCGGGACACGCCATCGGTTCTTGTGGTGTGGGTCGTGAGATTGGCGTCTGGTCAATTTCGTTCTCCTCAGGAATCTCCCGGATAAAGAGCTGCCCGTCAGGGGTGCGACACTGCTCGGGGTATGACTCCATCACTGGGTACCCCGCAGCCGCACATTCTTCAAAAGAATCAATCATTTCTTGAGTGGTCGTTTGCACTCCATGATCATAGCCGAACAAGTACCCCATACCCGCGCCAAGAATAAGGGCAAAGAGAAGTGCGACTAAAATTGAAAATACGAGTGTGTTGTTCATGGGTTAGCTTGTGCGAATCTTCTTTCCCTCTTTGCCCCATTCAGTAAACCGCCACCACGTTGGAGAAAACGTGAAGAAAATCACATTCTCTCCCTGTGCCTTTGCCACCTTTTCCGGAAACTTCGCGAGGTATGTGGCTTTAAGTGTCTCATCATTGGTAAGAGAGACCACTCCATCTAGCTGAAGTGTCTCCGTCTTCCCTTCTACAGTGCCCACCACCACGGACGCACGAGAGGTCTCGCGTCCAAAAAGAGGCTCACTCTTCCGATATGTTTTGTCAGTCTCAAAAATAAAACAGAAAGGATCTTCGGCAGTTGCAAAATGGACCGTAGACGCATGAGGAGATCCGTCCATCATCTCCACTGCAACGACACAGGTTCGCTCCCCCTTTAAATACTCACGTATGTCCTGATCCATATCCCAATATTACACTGTTCGTGACCGAAGGACGCAGCGTGCCGTTACTTGCACACCTTCTTCAAGAGCTTCTGCCTTGCGTACCGCTGCCTTTATAGGAAGAAGGTACGGACCTTCTTTACTGGGGAATATGCTCGTGTCCCAGGTACTGGTGCCGATCGTGGCGCGAACAGGAACCGATCCCCACCCAAGTCGTCGCTTTTCTTGTGCTTTTATCTGTACTCCCTGTGCCTTGGTCGTAGAAAGGAAATACCAAGCCGCAGTTCCTTGGTATTTCCAGAGTGTTCCTTCAATCACCACTTCTTTCATATGCGTAGAGGAGTATACCAAGTGATGGTATTCTTCCCTCATATGGCACACAAAGACGGACTGCGACCAGGCGACAGCTTTGCTCCTGAGGAATGGAATTACCACGAAAGCACGGAGCTTCCCCCTAATTCTTCTTTGGGAGAAGTGTTCAAATTCGCCCACGGTCTGACCAAAGAACGTAACGAACGTAGATTCCCTACTCCTCTTCACCGTACCAGCCACCTTGTTGACGGTGGAGGGGAGGTGCTTGATGCACTGCGTGTAGAAAACAAAGAGATCCTCCGTAAAGTCGGTGCAAAAGTTGCAATGCGTATTTTCAATGTGCTTCAGGGACTTGGCGAGCGCGACACTGCACTTATTGATGCGGTCATAGAGAAGTATTACTTCTACTCTGCGGACACACCTGAGGGTGGGTGTTGCTATTGTGGAGAGAAACCATGTGTCTGTGGTCTTGATAAGCCAAAGAAAGAACTAGTACGTGCAGACATGCCTCAAGAGGTGCGTGAGAAACTCGCGTCATGGACCTTCACTGACTGGCAGCGATACTTTGATGAACTCTACGGTGCGAACAACCGTGCACGTGGACTTACCCTAACCGCCGATCGGTTGACCTCTGAAATCATAGAGGCAAATACTGCGAGTCTCCGCATGAGCACCGCAATCTCTCCTGAACATGTAGACGCACAGAGGAAAGCACTGCTCCTTGAGCTTGCAGATTCATTTGCCTGGCTTGCGGGCCTCTACAACGTGCTTGGCACTTCCTTTGAGAACGCGCCAAAGCTAGACGATGAATTTATTGCCATCTATGGTAACGGCTGCCCTAACTGCAAAAAGTTCCCGTGTGTCTGTGGCGCATTTGGCTATGTCGCTGATCGTAAGCAGAAGTAACTACTTCTCATCAATCCACTTCACACCGCTCCGCTCAAACTGACGTTTTAAATCCTCTTTTACCGCATCAAGAAAATCCTTGAGTTCAGGGAAATGGTGTGTTGCCTCATCAAAGGCGTCTACTGCCTTATTGGCATAGTCCGCATGGAACTCCTTCGGGATGTACATCTGCACCTCCCCTTCGGCGATGTGGAGGAACCCTTCAATCTTGTCCAGCGCTTTAATAAACTTCGCCTCAGTCGTTTCCTGCGCTTCGTATTCCTTCCATAGGGTATAAATGCGATCTCCAAACGAAATATCTCCTGTCATTTCGCGCATCGTACTTTCTTCCTCCTGTTCTTTTGCTTGTAAGACTTGATTCCCTCCCTGTATCTGCGTGTACGCGTCTACATCCCCCGAGCGCGCTTCGCCAAGATCATGAATGAGTGCAAGTGCCAGCGCATGGCTCATATCCACCTGTATGTTGCATTCAGATCCTATGACGTAGGCCATGAGTCCAAGGCGCCATGAGTGTTCAGCAACGGTGTTACGACCCCCTCGGAGTGAGGAGCTATAGCGCTCTTTGGATTCAAGTGCCTTACTTCTATGTAAGAAGGTGAGGATGTCACGTACTTGGGTTCGTTGCATACGGTCGGATAAGTATAACCTTGCTGGCTGTCTTGGACGATGTGGGAACCCTTCTGGATTCTTTATATTCCTGAATACTCGCTGCTTAACCGGGTCGTTGAACCTGTGCGCACATCAAGGTTCCACTTTTCAAAGACACCTCCCCCGCCATCTCCACTGGAAGCGGTGAAGAATACCGTGTTTTCATCTATAAAGCGCAAGCTATCAGGATCAATTCCCGGACCTCCCGTGTAAGAACCAATGTATTCAATAGAAGGAGTATATGCCCACGTAGACTCAAGGAAGAAATAGCACGTTGGCGGTCCATAAGGGCCACATGAAGAATCATTTATTCCCCGCTCAACTACCACATACAGTCCATCATAATGATGGGTGGTGGTTGAGAATTCTGAAACAAATTGGTTTCTTACAATACTAACGACTTTAAATTTAGAACTTTCATATAACTCAGGAGTTGAGAAGCCACTTACTGCCTCAGCATTCAAAGAAACTTCTGGCGAGGTATTTGAGCTTAAGTCTCTATTTTTTGTATAAACAATAAAAATAACAACACTGACTACAATTACTAGAACGATACCCACTCCAATTCGTCCTATTTTTGTATTCATACAGTAAACATACTATCACCAAGTGCTGACTGTCTTGGACGATGTTGGAACCAGATTATGCTGCTGGTCTTTCCCCCAAATCCTGGTAGAAGCGTAGCAGATATCCATCTGGGTCTTGCACCCAGAACTGTCTGTTCCCTCCCTCTGTTGCGCCAGTCCTATACCACTTATCTTCCATCTCACTAAAAATTGGATAGGCGTTGTCTTTGAAATTCGTGTACAGAGCCTCAACGTCTTCAACTTCTATCTGAAAGTGCATTCCTCGGCCTAGTGGATATTCCAACGCTCCGACCTGCATAGTGCGGCTTTTCTCTGTAAGAGATTCAATCATGACCCACGCCCTCCCTTTACTGAGCATCGCAAACTCTTCTTCTGGTCGTTGGTATTCAACGTCAAACTGAGCGAGTTTCGTATAAAACTCACGACTCTTATTGAAGTCAGTGACTTTCAACTCAGGAATGAGTGCGGGCGACTTTCTTTCCATGCGTCTATCTTACCTTACGAGCTGCGGGACTAGGACTCGAACCTAGATAAACGCCTCCAGAGGGCGCTGTCCTACCATTAGACGATCCCGCAATATTGAGAGCGGCAGGAGCCGCCTCAATCTGCGCACGATACTTTAAAATCTGCTTTCCTTCAACCTATCCGAAGTACCCAAGGATAGCACCCATGAGGAGCAGAGATACGAGATAGTAGGACGCATTCAGTACCCAGAGCGTGATGGACTTCCCTTCCCAGAGATACGCACCGGCCGTAAGAGGGACGGCGAAACCAAGCCAGTACCAGAATGCACCCATCATTCCTCCCGCAACTCCTGTCGTGCCCAGATACGCATTCCCGAACACAATCCCGTGCGCAAGCACATACGCCATAAGCAGCGTGGTGATGAGTCCAAGCCCCATTGCCATCGCAGGTGAGAGCTTCATTGCTTTCATTCCTTCCGGGGTAAGTCCTATCATTCCCATCCACTGTTTTCCAAACAGTGGACCATACCAAAGTGCACCAAGAATGATTGCGGCAACTGCTGCACCAAGCACTGCCCAATAGTTAATGATTATTTCCATACGTCTATGTGGTTATGTACTAAGTATATACCTGATGCTATAGTGCTCCTGGAATTATTAGTATCCAGAGCGCGACGAGGGATCTGGCCCTTTGACTCGCCGGCAACCTGTAAAAATACAAGGTGCCTCCAGCCCCGTATGGGGGACGATACCTACTATCTATCATCCCGCATACGCGGGATTTGCGTTTATGTTTCATCTACTTACCCACTACACCACCGAAAGCGTGACGCGAGGGCACCCTGACAAAGTCTGTGACCAGATCTCAGATGCTATTCTTGATGCCTGCCTCGCTGAGGATCCACAGTCCCGTGTCGCGGTAGAAACGTTCGGGAGCCATGGCACTTTAATGATCGGGGGTGAAATCACCACAAACGCAAAACCAAATTGCGAGGCAATTGCTCGTAAAGTATATGAAGACATCGGGTACACCGAGGAGCTGGATATCCTCTCTCGTGTCGTCTCTCAGTCTCCTGATATTGCGATGGGAGTAGATACGGGTGGTGCCGGTGATCAAGGCATCATGTATGGATACGCTACTGATGAAACTCCTGAGTATCTTCCGAAAGGAGTGGTGCTTGCGCACGCACTTGCACGAAGGCTTGAGAAACTCCGTACGGATGGCACCCTCCCCTATTTGCGCCCTGATGGGAAAACCCAGGTGACAATCAAAGAGGGACAAGTAGTGACCGCGCTCACCTCTACTCAACATGCAGAGGAGGCAGATCTCAAAGATATTGAGCGCGATCTTAAAGAACATCTCTTCACTCCCGTACTTGGAAGTCTTGAGGGTATAGAAATACTGGTGAATCCTACAGGACGTTTTGTACAGGGAGGCTTTGAAGCAGATGCCGGACTCACGGGGCGCAAGATCATGGTGGATACCTACGGTGGCCTCATCCCCCACGGTGGAGGCTGTTTCTCTGGGAAAGACTCAACAAAAGTGGACCGTTCTGCAGCATACATGTGCCGTTTCGTGGCAAAGAACTTGGTCGCAAACGGCTACGCAAAGAAAGCATTGGTTTCCGTCGCGTACGCCATCGGACGCGTAGAGCCCGTGATGGTGGAAGCCTTCGGTGACGATGGAAAGAATCTCACCGACATTGTGACCAAGAACTTTGACTTCCGTCCACGAGAAATAGAAAAGCGCCTCCAACTACGTCGCCCTATCTTCCAAGAAACCGCAGCGTATGGACACTTCGGTGTAGACGGACGCCCCTGGGAAGCAGTAGAAAAGATCTAAACCTTTTCTAGCATCGCCACAATAGCGGCATGATCTGAGACTCCGAGCCGCAATGACACATCCCTTGCCTCATACTCCGGTGAGGTAAAGAGCCCATCTACCATAAGTTTGGAGAGGTTCTCTCCATCTGTTTCTCCTGCCCGGTGTACTGAGATATCAAGACTGGTCTTGTAATGGACAGGAATGTTGTCTTTGTACTCCCTGGCCAGCAATGAAAAGATCTCTCCTCCACGCGGTGCATTGAAATCCCCGCACACAATGACGGGAGATTCTTTTTTCAATAGTGAAAGAAGTGCCCGTATGTCCGTGCGCTGATACTCATCTGCATTCCCTCTCGGAGTCCATGTGAAGTGCGTGGTGCCAATACGATATAGTGCTCCCTCGTACATCACCTCAGACACCGCAAGCACACAGTGCTGCGTCTTCCGTTTCTCTTCTGGAGAGCCGTCAATAAATACAGGCATGTCCTCTGCCGAACGATGGTAGTAATGCACGACCTCACGCGAGCGCGGCAGACGAGTGATGATCCCCACCCCCATCACGACGGTTTCCCCCTTCGGTGCAATGCGAGTTCCTGCAGGGAGCACCATCATTGGTGCATAGAAACACTTCCCGCCCATCAACTCTTCAAGGAGCGGAATGTCCGACTTCAACAGTTCCTGTATACAAAGTACGTCTGGTTGTGCCTCTTCTATAAAGGCTTGCACCTTCTCTAGATGAAGGCCTCCTTCAATATTTATGGAAACAAGCGAGAGCGCCACGACTATTTTGACTGCACACGATTCTTTGCAGCTTTCATGAACTCGGTGAACAAAGGATGCGGTGCGAGAGGGCGTGCCTGAAGTTCTGGATGGAACTGCGTACCGAGGAAGAATGGATGTACCTCACGAGGAAGCTCTGCAATTTCCATCAGCACGCCATCTGGTGACTTTCCAGAGAATACGACACCTGCGCCTTCAAGTTTAGGAATGTATTCAGGATTTACCTCATAGCGATGACGGTGGCGCTCCTCTACTTTGTCTTTCTTATACGCGTCGCGCGCAATAGTGCCCTTCCCAAGCTCTG
Source organism: Patescibacteria group bacterium (assembly GCA_019744845.1). Classification (GTDB taxonomy): domain Bacteria; phylum Patescibacteriota; class Minisyncoccia; order Phycocordibacterales; family Phycocordibacteraceae; genus C7867-001. Next base: position 318,278 of record JAIETW010000001.1, read on the forward strand.
CCGTGTAGGAACCAAGACGCATAGTGCCACCGTAGTCTGCGGTTGCAATGATGTCCTTCTGCTCTGGCATCACGTCAATAATTGGGTGTGGGCAGGTAGGATTGATCTCTACCGTGTGAGCACCTTCAAGACCAATGCCGTGGCGCGCAATCTCCACCATCGCAAGCTGCATACCGTAGCAAAGACCAAAGTATGGGATCTGGTTCTCGCGTGCGTAACGAATGGTGTTGATCTTTCCTTCAATGCCCGTCTCTCCGAATCCTCCTGGCACGATAATGCCGTCGTAGGTCGCAAGACGATCCATGTTCTTCCCTTCTTGGAAGTCTTTGGCGTTAATCCAATCAATCTTTGCAGTCACTCCGACTTCTGCTGCAGAGAATTTAATCGCCTCAATCACGGAAAGGTACGCATCAGAAAGAATATAGTCCCCCGTATCAAAGTATTTCCCGACAATACCGATAGTCACCTCAGGACCGCCTGCAGAAATACGCCCGACAAACTGCTCCCATTCCTTAAGATCAGAGTTGCCACGCTTCAAATCAAGCTCATCAAGAATCATGTTCCCAAAGTCATCCTTCTCAAAGTTGAGTGGCACATCGTAAATAGAATTCACATCTGGTGCAGAGATGATGTGCTCAGGAGGCACGTTCGTAGAAATCGCGAGCTTCTCTTTACGCTTCTCATCAAGACGCTCTTTTGCGCGCGCAATAATAAAGTCAGGCTGCACTCCGTATGCATTCAATTCACGCACTGCACTCTGCGTCGGCTTCGTCTTCATCTCTCCGAGCGTGGACGGTACTGGAAGGAAGGACACCATGACAAACAAGACATCATCCTTGTGATGCATCTTAAGTACGCGTGCTGCTTCTATGTAGAGCGCATTCTGGAAATCACCCACCGTGCCTCCGATCTCAATCACAGAAATCTGACTGCCATTGTGTGCAGCAGCGGCTTCAATGCGGCGAAGAATCTCATCACGCACATGTGGAATCGCTTCTACACATTTACCTCCGTACTTAAGCGCACGCTCTGCTTCAATCACCGACTTGTACACCATGCCTGAAGTCATGTAATCTTCAGGACCAAGATCGCGTCCGAGGAACCGCTCGTAGTTCCCCATATCCTGATCAGTCTCAAGACCCGAGTTAAGCACGAACACTTCTCCGTGTTCGGTTGGGTTCATCGTTCCCGCGTCTACGTTCAAGTACGGATCTATCTTTACGAGATTCACTTTATATCCACGACGATTCAAGATAAGACCAATGGAAGAAGAAGCGATGCCCTTTCCGACGCCGCTCATCACCCCGCCTATCACGAATATGTACTTGTGACCTTTGGTCGCCATACCTAGACTTTAAGGTATTTCCGCACTGCAAACCAGCTCGCGACCCCTCCAAGTACGACCCCAGATCCGACCAAGGTGAGGAAGATCATCGGGAAATGGTCTAGATAGTAGGTAAAGAGGTTAAACCCGCCCAGCCAGCCGCTCGCGCTTTCGCCTATATACCAGGCTATCGGATAGAACACGACTAAGGTAATCACTGCCGAAAGGAGGCCTGCGATGATGCCTGCCACCACGAAGGGCGCCCGAATATACATGTTGGAAGCTCCCACGAGGCGCATCACGGCAATCTCGTCACGAGCGGTGTAGATTGCAAGACGGATGGTGGCAAAGATAATGGTGGCTGAGGCAAGGGCAAATAGCGCCACAATGACTGCTCCTGCGCTCTCAGTGGCCCGAATCGCAGAGGTGAGGCGATCAATCACCGTCTTGTTTTGGAAATAGTTAATACGATCAATGATGACCTCATTACTTATGTCGTCCGAAAGGAAGCGGACGATGCTCTCATACTGTCCCGGATCCTTTGCTTTCACTGCAAGAGAGGCGCCAAGTGGGTTCTCTCCAAGCTCTTCAAGCGCCTGAAGGGTCAATTGATCATCTGCATGTCGCTCACGGAATTCTGCAAGTGCCTTATCACGAGAGGTATAGGTCACCACGGCCACTTCAGGAAGTGTCGCAAGCTGGTCTCGTACTAAAAGAATCTCTGGCTCACTTGCGGTCGTCACAAAATAAATATTCACGTCCACCTTGTCTTCAATTGCGGCAAGGGTGTAGGAGAGAATCGCTGAGAGGAAGATCAAGAACCCGACAATCATCAGGGTCACCGTCATCACGAGCACGGTCGCAAAGGAGACAGAGCCACTTCGCATGAAGCTCTTTGCTCCTCCTCCAATCATTCGCTTTAGCATCGTGAAGTTCATAGGCTAGAGAATATAGTGACCATTCTTATCATCGCGCACGACCTTTCCCTTCTCCATCGTAATCACGCGCTTCCCCATCGCATCCACGACACCTTTGTTGTGCGTCGTGATGATGACGGTGGTACCGAGCTCATTAATCTTTTTCAAGATCTCAATAATCTCGTACGTGTTCACGGGATCAAGGTTTCCGGTTGGTTCATCTGCCACAATCAAATCTGGTTGGTTGATGATGGCGCGACCAATCGCCACACGCTGCTGCTCTCCACCTGAAAGCTGCGATGGAAAATGGTCTGCCTTATCTCCAAGATCGACGAGGTCAAGAATGTAGGGGACATCGGACGCAATCTCATCATCCGCACGTCCTGCTGCCTCCATTGCAAACGCAATGTTCTCGTAGGCAGTCTTGTTGGGGATAAGGCGGAAATCCTGGAACACAGTTCCAATCTTGCGGCGATAGTGATGGAGAGAACTGGAAGGAAGGGTGTGAATATCCACCTCCTCAAAGAAGACTGCGCCCTGGGAAGGCTTCTCCTGTGCCAGGAGCATTTTAATGAGAGTGGTTTTCCCTGCACCTGAGTGGCCGACGATAGAAACGAACTCTTTTGGAGAGATGCCGAGTGTCACATCGGAGAGAGCAGGAGTTCCATCGCGATACTCTTTCGTTACGTTGTCGAAGTAGATCATATAACCGAGCTATTCTACCGCACTTGTGGTACCCGCGTCTATAAAACCATCAAGATCTCCTTCAAGTACACTCTCAGGATCGTGGGATTCATGTCCTGTTTCGTGATCTTTCACCATCTTGTATGGGTGAAGGACATAGGAACGACGCTGACTCCCCCACTCATTCTTCGTTGAGGCAGAGATGGAGCGCCCTTTTGCCTCTGCTTCACGCTTTTCTTCCTCCATACGAAAGAGTTTTGCCTTTACGAGCTCCATTGCACGCTCACGGTTCGCAAGCTGGCTGCGCTCAGAAGACACATGCGCAGAGACTCCCGTAGGCGTATGCACGATACGCACTGCGGTCTCACGCTTGTTCACATTCTGTCCTCCTGCACCCCCGGAGCGTGCAAATTGAATATCTAGATCATCTGGCCGTATCTCTATCTTGTCTGAAGGCGCGATACGCGGGAGCACTTCTACCATGACAAACGAAGTCTGACGCTTTGCCTGTGCGTTAAACGGAGAAATGCGCACCAAGCGATGCACACCAGACTCCGACTTTAGTCGCCCGTATGCGCCAGTACCATTAACTTCAATCAATACGTTACGATATCCCCCATGATCATTCTCGTTCGCATGCAGTTCGCGTACCGTCCATCCCTTTGATACGGCGTACCCTTCATACATACGCCGAAGCATGTGTGCGAAATCTTCTGCGTCATCCCCTCCTGCTCCTGCAAGCACGGCAAGCGTGGCATCTCCGTCATCATGTACATCACCTGAACCTCCTTCCTTAAGTGCCTGATATTCACGCACAATCTGCTGTGCCTTGTCTTTGTCGGCCCAGAAGTCAGGCGATGCCATCATCGCTTCTATCTCAGCGAGTCGTGGATTCTCCTCGTTCATAGGGCGAGTATACCGCAGAACTTCTTGGAGCCACCTCCCGGGATTGAACCGGGGACCTCTTCGTTACGAGTGAAGTGCTCTACCAACTGAGCTAAGGTGGCGCGTACCTTTTATAGCCTCTTCCACACAGATGTGCAATGCAAGACAGAGGAGAGGTATACTGTCATGAATGATCCCTACTGATTTTACATTCGTAGGAAAGCATTACGCGGCACGTACGCATGAAAAGATGCGCGAGGTGCTTATGAACCCAGACGCACCGGGACCAGAGGTGCACTACTACATGATTCGTGGCGGGGAGACGCAGCGAAACATCACCGTCTGGGAGCCAGGGCTGGTCGGCGGTGAATACATTAAGACCTACGGCCACTACCATGTGGGAGAACTTGATGAGACCTATTGGATTATTTTTGGAGAAGGACTCATCCTCAAACAAAAGATGACGAATGATCCGACCGTGGTTGAAGAGTTCTCTATCACCCGCGTCACTCAGGGCGACAGTGTCTTTCTCGCTCCTGGATACGGACACCTCGCCATCAACATTGGTTCTACCTTCTTTGTCACTGCGGATGACAGTCCTGTGCGTTTTGATGATCCCGATCCTGCAGGGCTTCCCGGACACGCAGACTACGAGCCCGTACGAAAGATGCGCGGGTTTGCGTACTATGTGATTGAACAGAATGGTGGACCTGCTCTCGTCCGCAATACGAACTACGCCGCAATACGAAAAGAAGACCTTGCAGGTCTTCTTGTTGTGAAATAAACACTTGGAGACCCTATTAAACTCCGTTAGAACCCATTTTGCAAAGGAGCCCTGATTACTCGCGCCTCGCAGACTCGGCGCTCGCCCCGACCCCGGTCCGCACTGAAATCCTTTTCTTTTTTCGCGGGGGGAATCCAAAAATCCGGGCTCGGAGCGGCAGGGCTCGGGGGTAGCCCAAAATACCCAGTGGTCTCGTGTCTGTTTTTATCCGCTTTGAATCGTCCCTGACTAAAGAGATTCACCCCTCGGCATCCGCCTCGGGGCTGTTTCCGCTATGGCTACGAAGGCCTAGATTTCTCTGTGCCGCCTTTTTCCTTGCTCTCCGCCCTGCGGGGCGGGAGCTTCGGGGCGGCTTCCAGTTTGGGGGAAGGAAGTTATCCTTCCCCCAGCTTCGGCCTCCTCCTCGTTCCTTCGGAGTCCGGCCTCGCACAACCCCCATCCTCGTTTGCATACGCGAGTGTTCGTTGTGTCGCTTCCGCTTCGGGATACGGTGCCTCCGGTGTTCGTCGGCCTTCGTCCTTTAGCCATGGACGCTCATAGCGGAAACAGCCCCGAGGCAAATACATAATGCTTGCCCCTCCCACCCGTGCGCGCATACCGCCTAGCAGAACGGCGGGCTCCCTAAGAACGACGCAGCTGCTTATATACAAACCAGCCCAGGGGTATGAAAAACAGAGATGTAATGAGGCCGGGAGAGTAGGCTTGATCCGCAAATGCGGTAAACGGATGAGACAGTTCGATTACGCAGAAAACTAAAAGAACGAACCACAGTATTTTTGCTTTTGGATTTTCACGAATCTTGTACAAAAGGTACAGGAAAATAAAGACCACTACTTGCACCAACAACCAAACAATTACTTGCGGGAGAAAAAGAGTTTCTGAAAACCATTTAAGAATAGTGTCAGTTCGATGGAATCCAGACAGATATTCTTCAACGGCGTGGGCCAGGAATAAAAACGCGGCAAGAGCAAGGATAACGGTCTTATTCATAAGTTAGTGTTTAACCAAATATGCTAGTTGCTCAGCTGATAAAATTTCTGAGATCGGATACAAGAATAAGAATCTTGGATCATATGGCTCACGTTTCTGAGATAAATCGACCGAAATACCTTTACCTTTCAAATACTGTATTGCGGCATTTACTGCCTTCAACTCTTCATCACGACGAAATGAGGTGGAGAAGATGTATTGCAGTGCGAATTTAAAAGGACCCTTCTTTTGCTCGCGCCTATGTTCCTCCTCATGAACTAGCAGGGCTTGAAAGGTTATTTCTGGGTTTTCACTGTGTAGATTTTCGTAGATTGATTCTGGCAAGAATATGTATGGATAAATTGAATAAGCAACCTTCTTTCTAAGAAAGAATCTCAAGGAGCTCGGGGTTTTTCGCACATACCGAGGTAATTCCATTGCTCTCAATAGTACACTCCTCATATCAAAAAGCCCCTTTCGGGGCTTTTTGATCTAGAGAAGAATCAGGAGTAATCCTGCTAACGCCGCCATGCCGAAGTCCTCGATGAGAGTGATCTTCGTTAGCGGAACTTTGAGGAAAGTTCCGAGGCACGCGCACATGAATTCTTCCTTCTTCGCTATCTTGATCGCAACTCCGATACCGCTGAAAAGCATCACGACGAGTTCCGTCCACAAGAGCCACGCATCGTGAATACCCGCGAGCATCAGGAGACCGAACGCGAGTTCTATGAACGGGTAGATATACCCGTAGGAAGACCAGCGACTTGCAAGGAGGTCATAGGTTGAGTACCCCTCCGCAAATCCCTTGAGGTCTAGGAACTTGAATCCCGCGAAGACGAGGAAGAATCCTGCCATGAAGTACCCGATAGTGTTCGGGAGTGCGAATTCTCCGTTCGCATAATCTCCCCACGAAGCCGCAAGCGTGCCCGCGATGAGGAGCCCGAAGATAACCATGAGCGGGATATAACTCTTCCAAGTTATCGGCCCGAGGCCTCGGTCTTCAATGTGTCGTTTTGGGGTTGCGATTACTTCCGCTTCCGGTACGAGCGCCATGTGGCACTTCGGGCATCGCCCCGGCCCTTCTTGTCGCACTTCAGGATGCATTGGACAGGTATACATGGCTATATCGCTTCATAACTGATAATGACTTTCTCTTTGTCTTTGAGCACGGTGTTTTCGTAGGTGTCCACTTCCTTGCCATCCACCAGAACCTTAATCCGGTGAGTCTCGTCCGTTTTGTACCCGAGGATTTCTTCGCTCGTGAACGGCTCTCCCCACACCGCGAAGAAGTCGGCGAGCGTGAAGTCGCGCCGTTCCGGCGATTCCACATGAATTGTTCCTATCGCATCGTGCGTATGAAGAGCGTTCATGCAGTCAGTACGCACACCAATATTCACGGGTATCTCCTGTATCTGCCCGTTCACGACTATTTCAAGCGTCGGATGAATGTGGAACTCAGTCGCCATATCCGTCGTACAAGTCAGAGCGACTTCCCTGTTCGTGCGTTCGGTCTTTATGGGTTCTTGCTCTCCTCGCGTGAAGAGGACGAAGAGCAGGATGAGTGCCGATATGCCGAAGACGATTGCGATGTTCGTCTTCATACTATCCTTCACGCAAGGCTTGCTCTATCGACTCATACGGCTGCGCGCCCGAGAACAGGGTGAGATACTTCTCCAGCGTCGAGTTCATGGTCGGTTTTTTACTCAGTTCCGTACCACGCCTTCTGCCACTCTTTCATCTGCGCGATTTCTGCATTCTGTGCCGAGATGATGGCGTTCGCCATTGCCTTTATCTCTGCGTGCTTCGCATCCTTAAGTGCCGCTTCTGCCATCGCGACTGCTCCTTCGTGATGCATGATCATCTCCGAGAGAAACGCCTTATCAAAGGCATCCCCCGTCTTTCCAGAAAGACCCATCATCATAGAGTCCATTTCGCCCTCCATGCCGGATGACATGGAACCAGACATCATGTTTCCGTCCGGCATCATGTGCCCGTTCTGTTGCTCGGGAGCAGTTTTCCCTACAAATGCATAGGTGCCAAGACCCCCGATAATAAGAGATACAAGTGCGACGAGAACGATATTTTTTTGCATAGGTTTTGAATCAAAGCGAATAAGCGCACGAAAACGCGGCACTTAGTACGCTTTTGAATTCAGGAGTCCTTGCGCGAACAGTTCTTGAAAGAGTGTCGGTCGAGCCGCGTATGTAGGTGGCGGAGGCGACCATTCGTTCCGGCGAGGAAGAAGGTACGCAAAGCCAATCGTTGCAATGACAGCAAGGTATGGAAGCGAATCAACGAGCGTAGTCGTGAACGCACTTTGCCAATGCTCTATGTGATCGAACACGCTCATGGCGCAGATGGACATCTGTCCCTGCATGAACGGACAGCCGATGTCGTGATTCTCGGACATGGAGAGAAGCGTGAACGGCCCGAGCACGACCATCACAAAGACGGCGGCAGTGAGCCCTATGGAGACAAATACCTTCCTGATAGCCATGTATGTATTATACCGCGCAAGTCAAGGGCGCGGAATTATACCCCCTCATGCGTACTTCATACCTTCTTAACTAGGATTATACTTAGGATATGAATCACAGCCCCTACCCGCGCTTTGCCCTGATGATTCTGCTTTCGTTCGTCGCGATGTACATCCTTATGTTTTCAATGGCGAACGTGTTTGCGAATGTGTATCCGAGCTTCAATCAACTCTACATGGCAGGGCTTATGACCGCGCCCATGGTGCTGTTTGAAATATTCCTTATGGGCGCTATGTACCAGAACAAGAAACTTAACCTCGCGATTGTTGCTGTGGCGCTACTCGCGCTCATCGGCTTCTTTTTCGCGATTCGCTACCAAGTGGGCATATCGGACGAGGAATTTCTAAAATCAATGATTCCTCACCATGCTGGGGCAATCCTTATGTGTGAAAAGGCCTCGATTGATGACCCGGATATCAAGGAACTATGTAGCGGTATTCTCTCTGGGCAACAGTCAGAGGTGGATTGGATGAAAGCAAAACTGAGTGAATTAGAAAAATAAACAATTAATTCAAAAATATGAAATTATCAAAACCAATGCATGTTATTAGTGTCATAGTTGGACTTGTTGGGATTGGCACATTAATTGCGGCAACTGTTGCCGGACAAAGTAATTTGGTGTTTGGATTTACTCGGGAGCATTTACTCTTTTGTTCCATCATTGTCTTTCTCGTAGCAATCTGGCTTCAGATTGCCACCATCCATCATATGATGCTTGAGAAGCGCGGAGAGGTGGTCTAACTAACGGTCTGCAACTAGTTAGCCGATACAGCAAGAGATAATCTAGTTAAAAAATTCCTCGCCCTGCCGCTCCTTGCCGGATTTTTGGATTCCCCCCGCGAAAAAAGAAAAGGATTTCAGTGCGGACCGGGGTCGGGGCGAGCGCCGAGTCTGCGAGGCGCGAGTAATCAGGGCTCCTTTGCAAAATGGGTTCTAACGGAGTTTAATAGGGTCTCCAAAATCGAAATCAGCCCAGTTTTTCCCGAATGCATTTTTGCGCAGTGCAATTCCCGCCAAGGGAGTTCAGGGATTCCGCGCGCTTCGCGCGCGTGGAGGGAGGTTCAGAAATACAGAATCCGAAAATTTTCTGGAGGGAGGATTTTTTATTCCTTGTGTGCTTGCCCCACCCTTCCCGTGCGCGCACACGAGCCCTTTCGCTAAAAACGCTGTAATTAGCGAAACTCCCTCCTATTACTTCAGAAGATCATCCAGTTCACTGGATAGTAAAGCAGATTTATTGAGCAAAATCTCCTCTTTCTGATTCAGATTCTCAGCAGTCATTCTAATGACTTTCGTACGGATTATGTTGCCTAAAATAATGTTCCCGGTTTTATCTAGATATTTCCTTGTTTTCCTTGCAAACAAAGTCGCATACTGTCGCAATTTCTCTTCAGAAGCAGGATGGGAGCTTGAGCCGTTGGCGCCAAACTCTATTTTATTATCAAGCGATATATCTCGCTCAGTTGGCAAGTCTCCGTCGCGGAAGTGGATCCAATACTCACTAATTGCATACTGAACATGTACGGGTTCCCCTTCTTCGGTTGAGTAGTCGTAACTAAAGAAAAACGTATCCGTACGGAAATCCTGAAATACGCGAATGTGTTCAAGTGAACGAACCTTCCTAATTCCATAACTATCCAGAAGGCGAAGATAACTCTCGCGCCAGTTTGTAAGCCAATTTGTAACGAAGGTCTGATTTACGAACAGCGGGCTTAGATCCTGCTTAAGGTTTTCGTCGCTCACTTTATTCATCTGAAGAGTGAGCTTGTCGAACAGTGCGCGCGGGTCTTTCACGTCAATGCCTTTCGCAATCAGATAATCAAAATCAGGAACAACTTTCTTAGTCATATACCAGAGCAAATCATAGATATCTCTTCCCTTTTCTTCATATGTAGCCTGTCCAACCCCCCTTGTTCCGCGTAGGAAAATTGCAGCAATTTTACTAGCCATCAGTGAAGACATGTTGTAGGTGAGAATGACGAATGACATTTGGTCGCGGTTAATCGGCCTACGCTCCGTCACAGTCTTTGGGGCAACAAAATGATTTAGGTCTATTTTTACGTGAATCTGTTTTGAAGGATGTCCCGAGCTCAAATCGTCTCCAACAATAAACCTGAGCAACAACCCTCTACCGGTAGTTACTTTGATGGTAAGAAAGTCGCTACCGGCGCCATATGTATTAGCAAAATACTCTTCCACCTCACTCTTTAGACTTTCCAAGAACTTTTCTGTGATTGAATGACCTACCTCAAAATCCAAATCAACAGACATACGATCTAGCCCGTGGATGATGCGAAGAGCGGAACCGCCGTACATGACCCATTTGCTGTATTCGGGATGGTGATAGACAAAGTCGAGAACAAAATACTGAAGCTCTTCTTTAAGCGCATTTCGACGTGTTTCCGCATCCAAGCCACCGTAAGCGGAAAGTTCTTCAAGTTTTCTTTTCAAGATTGTTACGATCTGTTCACTCATAGACATACGCTTTTATCATGTCATTAAATTTCTGCTGTTCACTAATTTCCATTTCTTCAAAATCTATTCTAAGTTCGTTAATTATTTTTGGTATTTCATTACGACGAACACCACGAAACTGACGTGTCCTGAAATATAGCAAGTCAAACAATGCTTTCGAGGGAGAGGCGATAAAGAAATTAAACTTCCCTTCCATAAGTGAGTAGTCAGAAAAGAGTTCTTTTTTAATTGACTGATACGAAAATGTCCCAGCTTTTGTTTCGTAATCTCTGGTCACCTTAAGTGAGACTGACGTAACTGAGCGAATAACCTCTGTAGTGAGATTGTAATACTGAAGTGCCGTCCACGAGCTTATGTACGATGGCTTCCGAAGGATGTTCGCAAGGTAGTAAAGATACGAAATTTCACTTTTGTTTTTTTCAAAGAAGTCTCCCGAAATATATAGGCCATTTTTAAGCGCAAGAATTTCCCTCCGCTTAAGAAAACGGCTTACATAGGTGTTAATTGTGCTCTTTTTGAGGCCTAGCTGATCAGCAAGCTGAAAAACTGTATTTTTGCTGAAATGAGGTAGAGCCTTGAGCTGTTCTATTAGATTGCTCTTGCTTTTCATAAATATGACACTAGTGTATTATATATGAAATAAGAAGTCAATTGGCTATGAAATACTTCCTATACGCCCGCAAAAGCACCGACACAGAGGACAAACAGGTTCTCTCTATTGAGGCGCAACTAGCCGAATTGCGCTCCCTCGCCCGTCGTGATGGGCTAGAAATCGCTGAGGAGTTTGTAGAAAAGCGGAGCGCGAAATCGCTTGGTCGTCCCGTGTTCGGCGAAATGATGACGCGCATCCAAAACGGTGAGGCACAAGGAATACTCTGTTGGAAGATAGATCGCCTCGCACGTAATCCTGTAGACGGTGGACAGATTCAGTGGCTACTTCAACAAGGCGTGATTCGCCATATCCAAACGCACGACCGCTCCCACTTTCCGAACGACAATGTGCTGATGATGTCGGTAGAACTCGGCATGGCGAACGAATATATACGCCAACTCTCCGCAAACACCGCACGGGGATTACGACAGAAAGCGCGAACGGGCGTGTACCCCGGTCTCGCCCCTATCGGCTACCTAAACGACCCACGCACGAAAACTATCCGCACTCACAAAAAGAACTCTGTACTTGTGCGTGAAATGTTTGAGCGGTACGCGAACGGAAACACAACACTAAACGATCTCGCGCTCTTTCTTGAAAACTCTGGGGTGATTTCTAAGGGCAGTAAGCGCGTAAATATTTCGCGTGTCTCGTTTGTTTTGCAGAACCCTTTTTACTACGGCCATTTCCGCTACGCGGGCGAAGTATATGAGGGTAAGCACGAGCCGATCATCACGAAAGCGTTATACGACAAAGCGAATACGGTACTGCGAAGCCGTGGCCGAACTCCGGCCTCTAAAGCCGTTCCTAGCCCCTATTGTGGCCTCCTACGCTGTGGCGAGTGCGGTATGGGCATCACGGCCGAAGTGAAGGAAAAGCACCAAAAGAACGGCAATGTCCACCACTACACCTACTACCGTTGTACCCGTAAATCTAAAACTCAAAAGTGCAAAGAAGCGCCGATACGAAGCGAACTTCTTGATTCGCAACTAACGGCACTTCTAGGCGAGTACACGATGCCTGCCGAGTGGGTGTCCCCTCTAAACGAAATGCTCAACCGCGAGGCGACTATGGCCTCACAGACCGCATCAGGGGCGATTTTTGAACTACGAGCAAAAGCGGAAGATATATCGCGCCAACTTTCTCGCCTCACGGATTTGTATGTGGCGGAAGATTTGGAGCGCGATGACTATCTTGCTCGCCGAAAGTCCCTCGTGTCCGACAAGCGGACGCTAGACGAGAAAATCGCCAAACTTGAACAAGCCCCTTCGGCTTGGGTTGAACCTGTTAGGGAATGGATTTCGGACGCTTCGCGCCTGGGTGAAATCGCAAAGTCCGAAGACCCGCATTCCAAAAAATCCTCCCTCCAGAAAATTTTCGGACTGAACCTCTCCCTCCACGCGCGCGAAGCGCGCGGAATCCCTGAACTCCCTTGGCGGGAATTGCACTGCGCAAAAATGCATTCGGGAAAAACTGGGCTGATTTCGATTTTGGAGCCGATGTCCGGGATTGAACCGGAGACCTCGTCCTTCGCTTACACTCTCGCTTCTTGCATGCGCGCGAAAGGCTAGACTGTATCTTTATCCTAACGGATACCCTTGTCAGTCGTTCGGGCGATATCTCGCCACGGTCTTGTCTCGCATGAGATATTAACCGTTATTCGGGATTCACCTACACATTGCTGCATAAGTGGGCAGGGTCTGCGACCCACCATGGACGCGCTCTACCAACTGAGCTACATCGGCATTATCTGACTCGTAAGGAACCCAGGCATCCTAACGCGACTGCACTAATCTTTCAATCTTCACCAAGTAACCTGGTAGGCTTGCGAGTGGTTCATAAAGGTATACTCTGCTCATAATATATGTGTGGCATCGTTGGATACGTGGGCTCCCGAAGTGCATCTCCTATTCTGATGAATGGGCTTCGTGCGCTTGAATACCGTGGATATGATTCCGCGGGCATCTATATAAGCGGTGCGGGCGCTATGAAGCGTGCAGGACAGGTCTCAGCCCTTGCTGATGCCCTTCCAGCCTCCTTTGAGGGTACCTGTGGGATTGCACACACCCGCTGGGCTACCCATGGCGCCCCAACTGAAGTAAACGCACACCCTCATACCGATGGCGAGGAGAGCGTTTGGCTCGTACATAACGGCATTATTGAAAACTATGCTGATATCCGTGCCGAACTCGTGAAAGATGGTGCAACGTTTAAATCAGACACGGATACCGAAGTACTCGCGGCCCTCATCGCCAAGAAATACACGGAGGATATGCTTCTTGAAGATGCGGTTGCCGCAGCCCTTAAGGAAGTGCGTGGCACCTATGGCATTGCGGTTGCGTCTACCCGCGAACCCGAGAAGATTGTCGCTGCACGCCTCGCAAGCCCAATCATGCTTGGTATAGGTACTGATGGGTATTACGTTGCCTCTGATGCAACGCCAATTCTGAAACACACACGCGAGGTGGTGTATCTGGACGATCGTGAGATGGCAATCCTCACTCCTGATGGATACCGCGTCACGACCCTCTCCAAGGAAGTACTCCAAAAAGAAGTAGAAACTCTAGAGTGGGATATTGAGTCTGCACAGAAGAAGGGATACGAACACTTCATGCTGAAAGAGATGATGGAGATCCCTGATGCCATTGAAAACACGCTCCGTGGCCGTTTGGTCCCTGCAAGTGGTGAGGTAAATCTGGGTGGGCTTCGCGATGTACTCCCTCGTATTAAGAATGCAAAGCGCATCGTGATCACTGCCTGCGGAAGCGCCTTCTACGCCGCACAGGCAGGCGAACTTCTGATTGAAGAGCTTACTGGTATTCCGGTAGAGACGGTACTTGCCTCTGAACTCCGCTATCGTCGCAATACGATGGATCCAAACGACACCATCCTCTTTGCGATCTCTCAGTCTGGAGAAACGTTGGATACACTTGAAGCAATTCGTGAAGCAAAGCGTCATGGCATTCTTGTTCTCGGCGTCGTCAACGTAGTCGGATCTTCTATCGCACGCGAAACAGATGCAGGCGTGTACAACCACGCCGGTCCTGAGATAAGTGTCGCCTCTACTAAGGCCGTGATCTCACAAATGACGGTACTCGCCCTCATTGCCATTCTTATGGGCCGTAATAATGGGCTCTCCCTTCCCGATGGCGAACGCCTCGTGAAAGAGATTGCCCGTCTTCCTGAACTTGCACGCAAGGTGCTTGAAGGACACGAGAAGATTCAAGAGATTGCAAAGAAGTATTCCGACACCACGGGTGCCTTCTACCTCGGCCGCAAGTTCCAGTATCCGGTTGCGTACGAAGGCGCAATCAAACTTAAGGAGATTTCCTACATCCACGCAGAAGCGTACGGCGCAGGAGAAATGAAGCACGGACCTATCGCGCTTATTGAGCCAGCCTTCCTTTCCGTCGTACTTGCACCGGAGGATTCTATGTATGAAAAGTCTAAATCAAACATGCAGGAAATCCGTGCACGTGGTGGACGCATCCTTGCCATTACCACCGAAGGAAAAGAAGAAGATCTAAAGGGTCTTGCGGATGATGTCCTTTCCGTACCAAAGACGGGTGAACTCTTCCTCCCTATTCTCACGACTATTCCTCTGCAGCTCTTTGCATACTATGTCGCCCTACGCCGTGAACTTCCTATTGATAAACCTAGGAATCTTGCGAAGTCGGTGACTGTGGAGTAGGAAGTTTTTCTCCAGCACGAGGACCAGCAGTAATAAGTGCAATGTAGGATTCAGACGCAACACTCACGGCGTCCACTATATCTAGTTTCCCCTGCACCTCGTGGGTACCCACCAAGAGCATCTTTTCATATCGTGAATTGATAGTTTTCATATCCCCAATCAACTCCAGCATACGATCTATCGCCGTTGTGATTTCTGCGGCGCGTGGAATCTCGTACACCGGGCGGTTCCGGTTAAACATTGAACTCTTCGGATTGAGGCGCTCACGTACCTGTATGAGTTTAGAAATCACACCCGTGCAGAATGAAAGACGGAAGCGGTTTGCCTCAAACACCTTTTTAAAGGCAGAGCCGAATAATTCATTGTTTTTCCCCTTGAATTCGCGTCGCTGCTGATGGGTCATGAAATCATCCTGCGTTGCATCGGTAGCAAGAAAGTGAGCTGCAAGATCAGCGGTAAACTGCAATTCACGCATAATCTCTTCAGGAAGATGGCCGAACACCTCCAGATTCAGATCTGAATTCACCCGTTCGGCATGCCGCCATACTTCTACGAGGTGGTCAGTCACTACCGCCTGTACTGCCTGCAACAATTCTGCCTCCGTGCTGATCTTCACGGTAGGAGGAATGTTGGCGAGTACGTCTGGTATCTCGCGACGCCACGGACGAAGTGGGTCGGGTACCGCGACAGGCTGTTCGGGTGGAGTGTAGCGCGCAGCCTCTGACATACGTATGATTTTACTATAGAATGTAAAAAGATAATGTCAATGCTCCCCTTCTACCCCATACATTCTATAGAAGTCCTCTATTGCACCTTCTGCTTTGTAGGATTTTAAGGGGAAAAGCTTCATAAGGTCTTGGTCCGTGATGCTATCACCTAGTGCGTAGAGATTTTGAATAAACTCTCGTCGTGCATCATCTGACTTCAAACGAAGCGTATGATCTAGAAATTGTCCCCAGATCTGCCGACCACGAGAGAATACCCCCGCGCTGGTTTCAAGCGTAAGGTGCGACGTATAACTTTCAGGAAATAGACGCCGATATGCCTCAAGGTTATAGAGCCAGGAGTTTCCGTTTACTGTCTTTGCATCAGGGTACAGTCGTCGTATGAGCGTAAACATGTCGCGAAGTTCACGACGTCTACGATATATCTTCTCTTCAGTGAGCGGTCCCGTGGCATCCCGCTCATCGTTTTGAAAGTGAATGGTCACTGCCTGCTCTTCGGGATCGTACTCAGAGTTAAAGCAGCCAAACCGGAACGAACCTTCTGGGTGGTATGGCTGAGGAGCCATCTTCTCAAGTTGGGTTTTATACTGATCCACGAGTGCATGCGTGACTGTATCTACGGACGCAGTGTTGAACCACTCAGGTACGGTCCCCTCTACAAAGGTTTCTATTGCAGAAGTAAATCTATGAAGTACTTTCACGAATGGAGCCCCTGTTTGTTCGGAAAGTCGCTTCGCCACAAACACCTGAAACCGTACATACTCTGGCGCAGGTGGGGCCTCCTTTGTTTCAACCCACCAGTCCGGCGCAGGAAATGTGCTTGCAGGTGCGCGTGCTTCTACTCGCGAAACTTCTGACATGAAGAGAGTATAAAACACAAAACCACCTCATGGTGGGGTGGGGTGGCACATGTATGTTGGCGCAGGCTACTGAACGTTGTTGGAACTAGGATACAGAGAAGATTAATCAAGAGGCTCCTATGTGAAGTTTGTTATAATCAAGATTATTATTCTTTTGCTAAATTCGTATGAACTGCCCAACCTGTAGTGTTCCCCTGCTCATTAGCGAGCGTCAAGGAATTGAAATAGATTACTGCCAAAAGTGCCGCGGCGTCTGGCTTGATCGCGGTGAGCTCGACAAGCTTATTGAACGTGCTGGCTCAACTAGTGCTCGACAACACGGCTCTGGGTACGAAGACGATGATGATGAAAAAAAGGGATTCGGTCAATCCTCAAAACCTGACGGTTTTGGTATGGGGGGTATGGGGAAAAGACGAGAACGAGAAAACCCTATTGGTGAACTCTTTGATTTCTTCTAGGCATTCCCCTGTTACTTCCGTTTGAACCAGAAAGACCGCCCAACGAGGCGGTCTTTCTGTATTCTTTGAGCGTTCAACGTTATGCTTAACCCTTCTTTTCGTCAGGCATTGTGTAATACGTTTCTTCTCTTTCTATGTACACATTCTTTATATTCCTCAAACCAGCAGTATCATCGAGCGAACCAGCACTGATGAATAACTTGGTAGTTATCCCTTGACAACAGGTAACCCCCGGAACTAGAATTGGAGTATATGAAGTACACCATTATCCAGTTCCAGAAAGATTATCCGACCGACGATGCCTGCCTTGAACGCCTCTTTAGGCAGAAGTTCCCCAATACCGAGGGATACTACAGAATCAAGAATCGCATGTGCTACTCCCACAAGACCACCCGCCACCAGATACATCCCCTCGCAGGCACTATCTTTGAGAAGACCTCAACTCCTCTCACGCTCTGGTTCCATGCAATATATCTCTTCTCTACTTCTAAGAATGGAGTATCTGCCAAAGAGCTTCAGCGTCAGCTTGGCGTCACATACAAGACTGCATGGCGCATGGCGCATCAGATTCGGAAGCTCATGGAGCAGGGCTCAGATCCGCTTTCAGGGGTGGTGGAAGTAGATGAGACGTACTTCGGGAAGCGAGGAGACAATGAGAGAAAATTCAAGAACAAGGCGGCGCTTATCGGAGCCGTGGAGCGCAAGGGACGTGTACGGGCAGTCAAAGCTCCTAATCGTAGAGCAGAAATAGTCTTACCCTTCGTAAAGGAGAACGTGGAGCGCGGCGCTCACGTGATGACGGATGAATACAGCGCCTATGGCAGGCTTACAGGTTCAGCGTATGGATACGCCCACACGTCCGTAAAGCACGGCAAGAAACACTACACCTGGGGCGAGAGCCACACGAATACCATTGAGGGCTTCTGGGGCCAGTTTAAGCGCTCTGTTAGGGGGACGTACTCTTTCGTTTCTTCGCAGCACCTGCAGGCTTACGTGAACGAGTTCGCGTTCCGCTATAATTACCGGTCTTCTTCGGTTTTCGACCAACTACTGGCGAGGATATAGCTTTGGAGAGGAGGCGTTCGAAGTCGTCCTTTTGGGTCATGGAAGGAATTCTACCATTTGCTGTCTGAGGCAATTGTGGAACTTTCTTAGGTTCTCGTTTGTTCTAATAAGGTGAAGGGAATGTGCATTATTTGCTCTTTCTTGTATACAGCATAATGCGTCTTGTCATAAAAATTGTCTTTTATGCCATCGTACGCGATACTCCTGTCGTATTCCAAACCATTTCGAGTTACTTTTGCAATACGCGGTGTTCTGATGTTTAAAAAACAGGGATAAACGGAGCGCTCGGCTGCTTTTCCTGGAGCTGTTTTTATTCTTCCCCAATACTCAGCATAACTCCATAGATCGGAAAAGTAGACCAGGTCGTCAGATAAAGAGTCAGGCATTAACCCTTCGGCATTTGGAATATCTACCGGTGTTCCGTGGAAAAATACTTTTGGCTCTCCTGTGGATTCGTAAACGACTGTGCTTGCGTTCTTGGAATCGGATTCCCAATCTCCAAACCAATTCTTAAATGTGCTTGTTCTTATTATTCTGCAGAGGAGTTCATTGTCCCGAAGTTCGGAGATTTCCCCGTTAGGAGCCAAAATTTCTCCCTTTTCGTTGCGTTCCAATATGATGCTTTCTGCCTCTTTCTCGCACTGCTCAAATAGAGTAAACATGTGCTCTGGTGAACGAAAAGTCTCTGGAGATTGCATGACCGTATTTTAACCTATTGCTTGGCTGTCTAGAATTCGAACATTCTTAAACTACCTGTCTCCAGGGGATAAGTACCAATAACTTAGGCCCTGCTGTCTGTCTTTTAAAGAGTGCAGAACCACATGCTGCACAGAAACCGCGCTCTGCCGACTCTGAAGAGGCGAACCATGAGATGTCTCCTTTAAGCGCCACATCTTCTACGTTGGCCACTATCATTGGATTGTAGTTTCCGTGGTACCGCTGACAACTCTTACAGTGGCAAGAAACCACCCCAGTATATTCACCAGTGATGCTATAGGTTACGTTCCCGCATACACATGCTCCTGTTTTTTCTTTCATATGCATCAGTATACTGCCAGTTTAAACGTCTCGTTTACCGAAACACAAAACCGCCTAGATAGGCGGCTTGTGTGAGTGCGCGGTCGACGAGACTTGAACTCGCAACCTCCCGCGTGACAGGCGGGTGCTCTAACCAGTTGAGCTACGACCGCAAACGAGCACAGAGGGCACTTTAGCTGGTTTTTGCTCCTGGAGCAAGCTTCTTCCACATCCCCCGAAGGGCCACAAGGGCCCATACTGTCTCAATGACAATGAAAGGCCAGGAGTTGATAAGGACCGCATACCAGGTGAGGAGTGCTGCCCCTACAAAGTTAAGCGTGTTGTACCAGAGACCCTCATCCTCCATGACGTTCAGCGCGCCTGCAATAAACGCAGCCAGCAGAAGAGCTGCTCCGAGAACGCCTATAAGGGTAATGGGATCTATAGTGCTGGTGGGAGGACTTGCACCTCCGACCTTGGGTTTATGAGTCCCATGCTCTAACTACCTGAGCTACACCAGCAGTCTCCGCACCTTACTATTTTTATGCCCGTACTTCAACGCCCTAGTTTTACTTCCGCAGTGGCGATGTCTTCTGGGCGTCCGATTGGAATCCACAGCGACTGCTCCACCACCGTAATCGGAAGCTCCTTCGCCATCAAATTAAGGGGGTGGGTCATGAAGTATTCCCCACTCTCATGCCGTGCAGCCTCAAAAGAGAAGAGGCGCTCATCAAGCACCATGCCGCCGGTAGAGACCAGATTCCCTTTCGGGTGCTCTGGCTTCTCTATGACCTCCTCAAGTGTACCGTTCTCCCGTACCGACACCACGCCCATGCTTTCAGGACGATCATGCGGTGCAACGAGAATGGCGAGCTCGTGTGATACCGCCTTAGTGAGTGCTTCTTTTCCTTGAATATCATCTGCATTCAAAAGAAGAAACTTCCCCGTGATAAGAGGACGTGCGACTGAAAGTGCGTGTGCCGTGCCTGCAGGCATCCACTGATGCGCATAGCGGACCGGAAGACCTTGGTAGGAGTCTCCAATATGCGCCCGCACCATGTCGGCCTTGTACCCCACTATAAGAATGATCTCCGTTATGGAGTCAGGGAGTGCATCAAGCACATGCTCAAGAATAGTCTTTCCCGAGACCTCAATAAGAGGCTTCGGACGCTCAAGGGTAAGGGGGCGCATGCGCTTCCCTTCTCCCGCTGCCATGATGACTGCCTGCATATAGAGAGACTATACGACATAGCCGCCTCGTTTTATAGCGGTATCCCGTATGCTAAAGTACACACCATGAACGAGGAATTTGACGCACATGAGGCGTTAGTGCGCGAACTCTCTGATCCCCACCTTCGTGAGCAGTACGCCCGCCCCTATAACGGACGAAAGATCGGCCTTGTGCCAAAGATTCTTGCTGCCTTCCTTGTAGGTTCTGGCACTCTGCTTTACGGCCGTCGCCCTTCCTACGGGAAATTCAAGGCAATTGAGGTCATTGCGCGTGTTCCCTACCAATCATGGGAAGTGGCAGCGTACACGCTCGTCTCTGCCTTTCATGGAAACGAGAAGATGGCGATTGAGCTTTGTAAGACGAGTGCCTTTAGCCGCTTCGCACAGGACAATGAAACGATGCACGTCGTCGTGATCTCACACCTCGCACGACGCAAGAAAGATCATGGACTCTTCCGGTTCACCCTCATACCTCTCATTTTCGCCCTCATCTACTTCTGGGCGATTTACTTCCTCTACATGATTTCTCATAAGGCAGCACTAGAGCTGAACTACCTCTTTGAGTCTCATGCCTATGAGCAGTACCAGGAGTTTATTGATACGAACGAAGAAATGCTCAAACAGACTCCTGTGATGTCCGACTTCCTCGCCTTCTACGGTCGGAACGTAAAGAGTGAGTATGAGTTCTTTGAGAGTGTACGTAACGACGAACTCATCCACCGCAACCGTTCTATCCGCGAACTTGAGGTGCGCGGCACTCGCATTAAGCCTTCGTTTGAGGAGACGGTGTAGTGTTTCTCTGCTTTTGAATAAAGAGCACCATGAGCGTGTTGATGCAGATCATCGCAACTGAATGAATTGTCGTCGCGATATTGTAGGAACCAAGTGAGAGGAGAGTCAGCACATGACGTCCGACGTTCATACCGTAGAGAAGTGGCTGTTCGGTTTCAGGATGCATCCACGTCTTTCGTAAGGTCGGAATGAATGCGACCACATCAATTCCCACCATAATCACTACGGATATAGTGGGATCCTTCGTAAGTGCCCATGGAATAAGACCAATGAGCGCTACGGCAAGGAAATAATTATCTATAGGGCGTATGTGCTGCCCACGATCTGTGAACAGATACTTAAGAGAGAGCAGAAAAATAATGATCGTAAATGCTTCGGCAATTCCGGTAGGAATGGCACCAATCCCTGCACCCTTCACTACCCCACCAAGAAAGGTCGTCATGGAGACGATTGACCATATAAACCACGTGTACGGGTGCGGCTTTACTCGCCCACTAAGCGCATCCCTGAGATAGGAGACGTTCCCCACGATCGCCAAGATTGAGGCGATAATCACAAAAAGCACAGTAAGATCAAACATAGTTGAATGGTATCACTCGTGAACGAAGAAAAGCGCCACTGGCGCTTTTCTATATCTTGTTGCGGGGGCCGGAATCGAACCGGCGTCTGGAGGTTCTTTTACACCTTCTGTTTCCAGAAGGAATGGACTATCCCATAATCCTGACGGATTCTCCCATTATAGTCTCTGAACCTTCCCCGAATGTACTCGAGGCTTGGCTGCTGATTGCCGAATCTTTTTGTTTTTCAAACCGTCGCATCCATCCTTTCGGATCACGCTGTGGTACAAAAAGCTCTAACGGTGTTCCAGCAATTTAGAGAGTTTTTCCACTACCCGTTGCCGGATAGGGTCACGTTTACCACATGAGCCTCCCGAGGTACCTCTCCTCTACCCCGCGATATATTGCTTCGTTCACCGAAGCCCCAGGCAAATTACCATTTTAGACACTAAATGGCAACAAAATTATGAAAATGATCATTCATAACCTCGTATGTATTTTATGATACTATTTGTGTAGCTATGCCCCTTTCAGACCCACATAAGCGAAAAAAGTACCACGCAAAATATATGAGAGAGGTGTGGTATCCGAAGAATAAAGAGCGGCACCTCACTTACGTAAAGCGAAACAAGCAACGCGTGACAGAGTTTATTGAAAGTTACAAGAGAGCCCGGTCATGTATTGACTGTGGTTTTTCCGGTAAAAACTTTCCTTATGTTTTAGATTTTGACCATATACATGGAAGAGACGCTAAGAAGTTCACTATCGGCAGCTGGTCTCACTCAGTACTTAGCGTTGAGGCTATTAGGAAGGAAATAGAAAAGTGTGAACTAGTATGTGCAAACTGTCATCGTATACGAACATTCAAAACGAAACAGCGTGCTCAAAAATAGAGCCTTATACATCAATCGTATCAAACTCCCTAAACACCGCTTCATAGTGCTTAATCGCGCGATACGCCACTTCATCCTTTAGGGGCTCCTCTGGCGCTGCGGCCATTTGGTTTCGTACGTTATGTGCCTCCCATGCCTCGTTCAAAGTCTTAAACCGTGCAGGGTCCACCTTCGCAAGCTTCTCCGCGACCGTGTTTCCTTCGTAGTGTTGTTCGGTCAAAATCTCATCAAGCATGATGTCAGCCTCAATCACTGCCTGACGCCAGTCCTTTTCATGAGGACTTTCAACAAGTGAAACCACATGCTGCCAGCGTGAGCGGTCTACCTGACGATCTGCCTCTTCAAATTCAATATCTTCATACAAATGTTCCTCCGCACGACGAATCTGGTAGATACGAACAGTGGCAAACACCAGCACCATAAGTGCGAGCAAGGAGATCACAAACCCAAGAATGGTTACTACATTCCATATCGCACTCATGATGGGGCCAAACTGAATGGCGTTCACATTAATCGTTGCCCCACTCTCTATATGTCCGCGGAACAACGCCTCATAGATAAGGCGAAAGAAATACTCAACGTTAAGAAAATGAATTGGTCCCTCTCCTTCAGCCATTAGCACTGATTATAGCGTTTCTTTGGTCACTCGGGCGCCGATTGTAAACAGGAGGTCATCTGCACCGAGAGGCGCGGTGAAGTGGATCCCAGTAGGAAGAGAGACCCCGTCGCGCTCTACATTCCCCATAGGCACGGAAAGGGCCGGCATTCCAGTAAGGTCCGCAGACACCGTAAAGATATCTTCAAGATACATGGACACCGGATCACTCTTCTCACCAAACTTGAAGGCAGGAGACGGTGTAGTAGGAGAGGCAATGACGTCTACCGTTTCAAACGCACGGTCATATTCTTCACGCAGCACCTGTCTTGCCGCATCTGCCTTGCGATAGTAGGCATCTATATACCCTGAAGAAAGTACAAAAGTGCCAAGAAGAATACGCCGTTTCGTTTCAGGACCAAATCCTTCAGTACGAGACGCAAGATACCCAGCAAGAAGATCCTTCCCTTCTTTGGATACACCATAGCGAATACCATCAAAGCGTGCGAGGTTCGTGGATGCTTCTGCAGGTTGAATCACGTAGTACGCCGCAAGCGCGTACGGACTCGTCGGAAGTGAGACTTCTACAAGCGTATGTCCTTCTGCCTCAAGTTCTTTGAGAGTACGCTCAAAATTCTCCTTCACATCAGGATCAAGTCCTTCTTCAAGCAAATGGTATGGCACGCCGATGCGGAACGTCTTTGGCGTTTCCTTACGTGGATACGTCGTATCGGTAATAGATGTTGAATCAAGTACGTCCGGTCCCCTAACCGCATCAAAGAGTGCTTTAGCGTCTGCAACTGATTTTGCGAGTGGTCCTGCCTGATCGAGCGAAGAGCCAAGAGCGATAAGACCATGACGAGAGATCGCGCCGTAGGTAGGCTTGAGTCCTACCAGACCGCAGTGTGCAGCAGGCTGACGAATAGACCCTCCAGTATCGGTACCAAAGGAGCCAAGACACAGATGTCCGGCTGAGGCAGCAGCAGAGCCTCCTGAGGAGCCTCCAGGCACACGAGTAGGATCAATAGGGTTCCGTACGGGTCCGAATGCTGAGTTTTCGGTAGAGGAGCCCATTGCGAACTCATCCATGTTCGTGCGGCCAATAAATAGTGCCCCTGCCTCCTTCAGCTTCTTAGTAACAGTCGCGTCGTAGGTCGCTTTGTAGTTTGAAAGAATCTTAGACGCAGCACTTGCGATATGTCCTTCAATCAAAATGTTGTCCTTCATTGCAAGCGGAATGCCGCAGAGAAGCGGTGCCGCGTCTCCTTCGGTATCAATTCGTGTCTGTGCAGCCGCAATCGCCATTTCATCAGCCTCAAAAAGCTCAAGATACACGTTAAGCGCTACATTCTTTTCTCTCGCGGCGTGCACACAGGCGTCATACAACTCACGCACCGTACACTCGCCTGCACGAAGCATGCGTGCGGCCTCTGTAATGGTGAGCTCGTTTAATGCCTTAGTCATAGAAAATAATCTGTGGCACCTTAAGTGCGTTCCCCTCCTTCTTTGGGAACTGCTCAACTATCTTTTTTGTGTACGTACCTTTCTCACGAGGCTCTCCATCCTCTCTAAATACGTTACGTACTGGAGAGACCACCTCCTCTTTTGCAGACACCTTCAGATCTTCAAGCTGACTCACGTACGCCAAAATACCTTCAAACTGCTCTGCAAATTTTGCGAGCTCAGCGTCGGTAAAGTCTATGCGCGCAAGCGCTGCAAGCTTTCGTACGTCCTCTACGGATGCCATGGTGCCACTCTATCACAGCCCCAACCGCTTCCGGAATTCCGCTTCCGACACGACTGGAACCCCCAATTCTTGTGCCGTATCAAGCTTTGATCCTGCATTCTCCCCTGCAAGAACGAAGTTCGTCTTGCCCGACACCATACCAGATACAGTCCCTCCGGCGCGCTTAATCGCCGCCTTCGCCTCATCACGAGAGAATTTCGCAAGCGTGCCCGTGACGACCCAGGTCTCTCCTTTTAGTTCCCCATCGCGATCTGGCATAGCCACACGCTCTATCTTCAAATGCTTTTGCAGCCGGTCAAGAAGTGCTTTATTTGCATCATCCTTAAACCACTTACGCACTGACTTTGCCACAATCTCTCCAATGCCTCGCACCTCTGCAAGGTCTTTCGCATCCGACTGTGCAAGACGATGCAGTGTATTGAAATGTCTCGCAAGCAATAACGCAGTTTCTTCTCCGACATGATCAATAGAGAGACCGACAAGGAACCGTTCCAGTGACACTGTCTTTGCGTTGTTAATCGCCGTAAGAAGATTCTGTGCAGATAACTCTTTGAAGCCAGGAAGAGCAACCAATTCGTCGTACGTAAGATCAAAAATGTCGTCGTACTCACTCACCAACTGATGTTGCATGAGAAGAGCGACCGTCTTCTTTCCGAACCCATCAATATCAAGTGCCTGCTTCCCCACGAAATGTGCGATACGGAGTTCCTGCTCAGCATACGATCCGCGCACCTTGCAGCGGTGTGCGGCTTCTCCCGGCACACGCTCAATCTCCCCCTCACCGCCGCACATCGGAGAGTGGGTGGGGAATTTCCATCGCTTTTCCTTGCCGGTGCGAAGTTCTGGCAGCACCTCTACGATTTCGGGAATAATGTCACCTGCTTTTTGGAGGATGACAGTATCGCCAATACGGATGTCTTTGCTCGTAATGAAATCTTCGTTATGTAGAGTTGCGCGTGAGACAGTTGTCCCTGCAACTGATACTGGAGACAAGTGTGCGACCGGGGTAAGCTTCCCCGTGCGCCCAATCTGAAGTCCAATATCTTCAATAACGGTCGTCACTTGCTCAGCCGCAAACTTAAGCGCAATCGCAAACCGAGGACCCTTCCCCGTATGTCCAAGACGCTCCTGCTGTTCCCGCTTCTCAACCTTAACCACCACTCCATCAATCAAATAATCTTCCTTGTCGCGCTTCGTGTCCCACGACTTCCAAAATGCAATCACCTCATCAATGGAGTTCGCATGTATGGAGTGACGATTTACAGGGAGTCCAAGCTTCTTCAAAAGCGCGAGCTCGTCCGTTTGTGTCTCCGGGAACGTCTCTGAATATCGCTCTACGTCATACAAGAATGCAGCAAGTGGACGAGACTTCGCCACCGCAGGATCAAGCTGACGCACGGAGCCTGCCGCTGCATTACGAGGGTTCGCAAACTCTGGTTGCCCTTCTTTCTTACGCCGCGCGTTTAATACTTTGAATCCTGACTTCGTAAGGTAAATCTCTCCTTCTACTATGAGATCCACGTTCCGAGTAAGCGTCTCTGGAATGCTCTCAATCATACGGACGGTGTGCGTAATATCTTCACCCACAATCCCGTCGCCACGAGTTGCCGCGAGCACCAGTTCACCCTTCACATAGGTCAAGATGACATGGAGACCATCAATCTTCAGCTCCGCTGCATACGCTGGTTTTCGTGTATCTCCTGCCTTCTCAAGACCACGACGCACCCGCTCATCAAATGCACGTATATCCCCTTCATCAAATGCATCATCAAGAGACCATTGAGGGATGACGTGCTTGGTTTTCGTAAGCTCAGGAAGCGGCTTCCCCGCCACCCGTTGTGTGGGTGAGTTCTTGGTGACCAACTCTGGATACGTCGCCTCAAGCGTCGCCAGTTCTCGCTTCAAGGAATCAAGTGCTTCAGGAGAAATCGGGGACTCATCCTTCTCGTGCTGAAGAGTCCGATATTCTTGTATCGCCTTACGCAGCTTGGTAACGCGTGTCTGTGTATCTTTCGGCACTGCCATACCTAATACACCACACGGACACCGCGCTCAAGGCGCCGTGAATCATCGGGATTACAACTGCTGTATCCGTTTGCGTAGATACGGGTCGGTGGTGCTTCATCATATCCCTTATAGATCTCTACTCGTGCCTGCTCAGAGTCCCCTCCCTCCGCACACGGAATAGTAATCTCGGTGAATTTTGGTGACGAGCCTGAAGAGGTAAATGGAATAACCTGGCTGTTGCAACTAATGGTGTCGTATCCATAGGGATTCGTGCCAAAGGCATCGTACTTTTGGTCGTAATAGAGAATGCACTCAAGCGCACCATCTGCGGCATAAAACGCATACTGCGAATGCTTTGCGGTAGACGCGAGCACGATCTGCTTATACGCGACGTCAAGCAGTGCAAGCGCAAGCGACAAAATCACTGACGAAAGAATAATCGCAATCAAAAGAGTGAACCCACGATGTGTTGAAGAGTAGATCATAGCCAGTCGCGTAGATTTTCAGACACCGAGAGCGAGAAGGTGCCTCCGCCCGTCTGCCACTCAACCGTCACGGTCACCAACACTTCGTTCGTACTGATGGTCGTGATGGTCACCTCACGAGTGAAACGCGTAAGCGGGTACCCGCCCGTCACCTGTTGGGTATAGAGCCCCGTCGGAGAGAGGCGTAGTGGCGCAATAGAGGCACTCACCGTCCCCTGCGTGGCATCCACGACGCACGGCCCTGGCTGGCAAGCAGCAAGGCCCGCAAGCCAGCTGCTGCGACCAAGGTAGTTCCCGTCTCGCACGCTGCGCACATACTCAATTCCTTCCTGGGCAAGTGAGGCTGCCACGAGCTGATCACGCGCCACAAAAGAGTTACGAAGCGCGCCCTGAATGGCCTGAAAAGGACCGGCAACCGCAAGCGCAAGCACCGTAATGGCGACCAAAGTCTCAATAAGGGTAAATCCTTTCATAGGCGTCATATTTCAATCAGGCGCTGCGTGGCACTCGTCTGAATGGAGAAGTCAGTGGTGCGATTACTGATACCTACCATTGTGCCACGAATGGTAAAGGTGACCTGTGGCTGCACGCTCGCATTCCCCCCACTCGTCCCTACTCCGCGTACGTAGAAGGTAAGACCTCCTGATGACGCAATTTGTACGTTTGGATCAGTGAGTGAAATCGCGTTACTTGAGTTGCAGATCCCACCTCCCGTACAACGACCAATTGTGCCATCACTCTTTCGTATGTAGGTTACTTTCTCATTCAGAGATGTATCAAGATAGGAGAAGGTATCACAGGTGCCATTAGTGCCTGCAGAGCTTGGGTTTGCACCCGTTGAACCACACCCATAATACGTGCCAGTACGAATTGAACGCGCCATACTATCCACCGCAAACGAGAGGTTCGTCACCAAAGAACTCGTTGCACGCAACTCACGATCAAGACCAAGGAGTGAAAGATACGCCCCGGTCACAATAAGCATCACAATACTGAAAATACCGACTGAAACGATCATCTCAAGGAGGGTATATCCACGCATGCGAGAGTGTTTCATCATAGTGAGCAAGTAGATGTGGCCACCGCAACCTGACCAACCTTAGACACACATACGCCGCGCGATGCCCCACCGCCCGCAGGCTCTATATATATCTCTGCGTTCACGAGTTCAATCGGTGCCCCACTTCTCCACCCCATGATGGAGCTCTCCGTGTTGGGACGGAGAAAGACTATGTGAAGGGCGCTAATACTATTGGAGCCTGAGTCAGAACAATACTGAGTTCCCGTTGTACTCTCTCCACAAAAGCGAGCGACATTAAAACCACGATCAAAGCGATAGGTCTTCATAATGCTATCTTCCCCCGCGTCATACAAACAATTACCTGGTCGTGACTCTGGCCCCTCATCCACGGTGTGCCCAGGACAATCACCACCAAGATCATCTCCCGGTTTCCCAGGATAGATGTCGGCAAACTGTACGTAGCTGTTTCCTTCCGTGAAGTACACGCCATACCCCGCGTTCTGCGTCGGAATACCATCCACCGTCACCCGGCGACCTGAAAGACCAAGTGACTGAGACTCACGAACAGAAAGCGCGACCGTATAGGCGGTGTCAGTCAAACGAAGAGATTTATCAAACGTAGACTGCCCCAGAATAGTGATGGAGGTAATGATGATCATGATGCCAAGCACCACGAGCATTTCCACAAGCGTGAAGCCACGCATCGGCGTATCCGTTAGTAGCCTATGACGAGTCCGAGCGGGTTCCATGTGGTAAAGAAGGCGAGGAGAAATCCGACCGCAAGAAACGGCACGAACGGTACCTCTATACCCATTCTATGCCCTTTCGGACGGCTGACCAATATCACTATCCCAACTAGTGCACCAACCCAGAAAGAGAAGAGAAGCCCCGAAAGCGCATGCGGTGCAACAAGAAGTGACAGCGCAAGCGCCACGGGTGCGTCTCCAAGTCCCATTGCCCTACCCTGAGATAGAAGAAACAGAAGCGCAAAGCCCAGACCAATACATCCAGCGATGAAGAAGGTCATTCCGAGTGCCGATACACTGGTAGATACAAGAAGTGCGTAGACGACACTGAGCGCCAAAAGAATCATCGCGGCACTAAAAGGCACTATCGTGTGCCGAAGATCGTAGAGCACAATCACCGTGAGGACTGAAAGCGCCGCACACATGACGACGAGCGGCCACCCAAGACCAAGCGTGAGATACGAGAGTACAAAAAGAAGCGCAAGCGAGAGTTCAACACATACATAGAGCATAGGCACGCGCGCATAACAGGTACGACAGCGACCCAACGAAGATATCCATGACAGCACGGGAACTAAATCACGTACATCAAGTTCACGGGCACAGGAATTACAGCGTGAGCGTCCGCGCACCCATCGTTCTCCCGTATTCAACCGCTCTGCAACCACACCGGCAAAGCTACCAATGATGGCACCAAGAAGCGCAAAGAAAAACATCATCATGGGCATCGGGCAGCAGAGGTTCCTCCTCCGAGTGTCGTGGTTTCAACAACTTTCCCTTCTCCGTTTGCGTCCACGCACCAATATCCTTCCACAGTCTTCAGTGACACCGCTGCGGACCAGGTCTGGCCGTTCACTCCAATCGCAAAGAATCCGTCATCGCTATCTTGTAGTGCCTGACGGAGCGCGCTGTTTGCAGGACGATCTGAAATAAGAAAGTGTGCACCACTCGCATTGTATGCAGGTGCCTCATCAATCGCTGATCCCTGCACCGCCACCTGAGTGCCATACCTGCCCGCATTCGCATAGAACAACTCTGCCTGATTACGCACGGTGTGCAGATTTTCTTTTACTGACGCATCAATACTCCTGTTCCGTGCCGTAGAGATGGAGGTCACTACGACCACGGACAAAATACCTATGATGGTCACCACCATTAGTATTTCAATAAGCGAGAATCCACGCATCGCCCGATTCATATCTCAAGTATACAAGCCCCGCCATCCTCTCTTCATGGCAGAGTGGATAGATAAACGAAAAAGCCCCCAAACGGGGGCTTTTTCGCAAAGAGAGAACTCTTTAGCAAGCAACGTCACTGGCACCTGAAAGTACCGTGGTGGTGGTTGCAGCAGCACCGGTGCTGTCTACACAGAACAAGACACCCGTGGTGGACTTGATTGGAGCTGCCGCTGCCCAACCATCTGCCGTGTCATTACACGTTGCGGTGCCAGTAGTACCAGTACCATCAACAGTGACTGCACTGAGGCCGCTTGCCTGTGCTGCTGCGAGCACTGCAGAGTTAATGGTCTTCACGCCACTGACTGCGGTCGTGCCACAAACACCGTTGTAGCTGTTACCGTTCACATCGTAGAAGAGCTCTGCCTGTGCGCGTGCACCGGAGAGGTTTGACTTCACTGCCGTATCAGCACCCTTGTTGCGAGCCGTGTTCAAGGATGCGAGCACGACTGAAGAAAGAATACCAATAATAGCGATAACGACGAGGAGCTCAATGAGGGTGAAACCCTTCATGTCCTGACGATCGCGAGAGAATGCAAATTTCATAATAAGTGTTGGGTTGGGTTGGCGGATTATAAATAAATTTCCGCTTCTCTCTATTCTACGCGACCCTGTCGGCTACCGGCGTCTCTATGTGGATAACGACTATCCGAGTCCTCCTGCAAGATTGTAAATAGGAATCAATACTGCGGCGAGAAGCGTACCGACACCAAGACCAAGGAACACAATCATGAGCGGTTCAATGAGATCCACGAGCGTATCAACCGCATTGGACACTTCACGACGATAGAATTTCGCAAGTGTACCAAGAATCGTACCGAGCTCTCCTGTCTCTTCACCCACCTTAATCATGGCAATCATGATGCCGGGGATTTCAGAATGTTTAGACAACGCATCAGAGATAGACGAACCTCCCTTCACGTCCTCGGCCACGTCTTTCAAGATGCCCTCATACACCGCATTCTCCACCACGGAAGAGGTAATCTCCACTGCTTCCACTACCGGCACACCGGAGACGAGCATGGTAGAGAAGTTATCTGCAATACGAGAGAGGTAGAGCTTCTCGTAAAGGTCTCCAAGGTATGGAATTTGAAGCTTGATGGAATCAAACGTTAAACGACCCTCCTCCGTCTGGAGTGCACGGTAGGCAAAGAACCCTCCGACCGCAACCGCAATCAAAAAGAAGGCCCCGTAGTTCACAAGGAACTGCGACATACCAATCACGATCTGGGTGTAGAGCGGAATGTCCTGACCTGACTCAATAAGAATCTGAGAGATTTTTGGGATCACCAAGGTCAACATAAGACCCATCACCACCACGAAGGTCACGATGACGAAGGCAGGATAGATAAGCGCATTCTGCGCCTTGCTCATCACTTCATAGGTACGATCAAGATAGTCAGCTAGGTACGTGAATGTCTGTGAGAGTTTTCCTGATTCTTCACCCGAACGGACCATGTTCACATAGAACCCGCTGAACACCTTTGGATGTTTAGACATTGCCTTACTAATCGGACTTCCTCCTTGAATATCATCTGCCACCTGGGTGAGCACATCTGCCAAGTATTTGTTATCTACTTCACTTGCAAGCAAGCGGAAGATGCGAAGTGCAGACACCTGTGCTTCAAACAACGTAGACACCTGACGTGAAAGAATCACCACGTCCTTATGTGACACCGCACCAAAGAATGAGAAGTTCATCTCAAAGAGACCCTTCTTATCTGCAGGCTCTATAGAGGAGACAATAAGTGAACGACGTTGCAGTGTGGAAACTGCCACGTCCATGGAAAGCGCTTCAATAGATCCTTCTCGCTCGTGCCCTTCGGTATCAAGCGCGCGGTATTTAAACAACATATAGGTAGATTATCGCACGAAACCACCAGGGACGAGAGGAGAACGGGGATTATGCACTACTTCCCCAGATCCAGTATTTCGTCTATACGAATCTGCGCCACAAACTCTGGTACGTGAGACACAAGGATCATGGCTCCTTCGTAGGAACTGAGTGCGGCAGCAATAACAGGAAGATGACGGAAGTTAATGTGGTTGGTCGGCTCATCAAGAATAAGGAGTCCGGGGCGTTCAAGGACGAGGCGCGCAAAGGCCACTAATCCCTTCTGTCCCTCTGAGAGAACTCCAATCTTCTTCCCGATCACATCCGCGGTAATGAGAAAACCTGCCGCTACCGTACGCATCTTCTCCTCATCATGCTTCTCCATCGCAGAAAGGAGGGACTCTCGTACCGTGTGCTCAAAGTTAAGTGTAGAGAAGTCCTGCCGGTAGTATCCCACTCGTACCCCCTTCGCGATGGTGGCACCCTCCGCCGTGCCGTTCGCAAGCGCTTCAAGCAAACTCGTTTTCCCAATACCGTTTGGTCCCTTCAGCAAAAGATGGTTTTGTTTCCGAAGCTCTCTACGCTTCACATGCTTCTTTGGTGTATGGGTCTTTGGATCCATGGTGGTGTACGACTCAATGGTGAGCACGGGCCCCACAATGTCTTCCTGCATAGGAATCGTGAACGGACGGATAGTTTTATCTTCCTTACGCACTTCCACTTTGTCTTCTTCCATTTCTTCCACCTCTTCACGCATTTTCTTCGCCACCAAACGCATCTTGCCTCCCTTCTGCGCAAAGAAGTTCGCCTTGTCTTTGTTATCTTGAATCTTCTTCTCCAGCTGCGCGTTCTTTCTATTCTCACGCTCTATACGGGCAGAGATTTCCTTCAAAAGATCAAAGTAGTTACCTATGTACTGTTCTACTTTGCGGGTATGCACATCAAGATAGAGCACGCCATCAGTGAAGGAGTTCAGGAACTCCGCATCGTGTGAGATTACGAGACAACTCTTCTTGTACGCTTTCAAGAAATCAGTGAGGTGCTCAATACCGGCGGTATCCAGGTTGTTCGTCGGCTCATCAAGCAAGAG
This sequence comes from Patescibacteria group bacterium, assembly GCA_019744845.1. GTDB lineage: Bacteria > Patescibacteriota > Minisyncoccia > Phycocordibacterales > Phycocordibacteraceae > C7867-001. The sequence goes on from JAIETW010000001.1 coordinate 351,553, forward strand.
AAGATCAGGATCTTGAATAAGCGCACTCGCAAGAAGAAGACGAGCCTGCTGTCCTCCTGAGAAAGAACTGACGATGCGGTCCTTAGGAGCATTCAAGTTCACCACCTCAAGCACTGCATCAATCTTTGGGTCTATGTCGTACACCTTCTTGGAGAAAGACGCCTCAAAGAATTCTCGTACAGTCTTTGTACGGAGTGCAGGTGCAATGACCTGATTGGCCATCGCAATCGTAACCCCATGCACGACCTGTACGGTACCATGCTCAGGGGCCAGTGTTCCTTTAATAAGGTTAAAGAGTGTGGACTTGCCCGCACCATTCTGACCCATAAGGGTGACCTTCATCCCCCGACGAAGAGAGAAGTTCACCTCATTCAAAATTGGATGATTGTGCCCATACTCAAAGGACACGTCTTCAAAACGTACAATCGTCTCCCGAGGAGGCGCTGCCTCCTTTGTGTTCTTCTTCGCAGCCATTTCCTCTACCCTACCGCATCGGGCGCGTTTGGGCTATTTAAGTAAATAAATACCCACAAGAATTGCGCCAATTCCGAGTGTCTTCACCCACGTAAACGTGCCACCAAGAAACAGCATGGAATATACAAACGACGCGATCACACCAATCGCGATGGCCATTGGAATGGCGTAGGGGCTGATCTTCAAACCGATAGACACCGCAGCGGCAAAGAAAAGATTTCCTACAATCAAAATCGCAAGCGGCATAGGCTTAAATACTTCAAACACATCCTGCCAAAAGGTTCCGGGGCTTCCCCCAGTGAGATGCCCAAACCATGCAAACAGAACATAGGTAACGATACTGAGAACGAAAAATAGAATGGCAGTACCAATCATGAACTAGAGATATCGTTCAAAGGTTTTCTGATCAAAGGCACGCTCGTACGCATCTTCTACGGTCACTTCCCCACGGCGCACGAGCTCTGCAAGCGAACGGTTCATATCAATCATGCCTTCCTGGGACGACGTCTGAATCACGGTAGAAATCTCATGAGTACGCGCCTCACGAATCAAGTTAGACACCGCACTATTGTTGATTAGAAGCTCATATGCAGGAATAAGTCCTCCTGAAATACGAGGGACGAGGCGCTGAGAGAAGATGCCCGTCAAGGAACCGGCAAGCTGCACACGTACCTGATCCTGCTGACTTGAGGGGAACATATCTATGATGCGGTCAATGGTTTGCGCGGCATTGTTGGTATGGAGTGTAGACAAAACCAAGTGTCCAGTCTCTGCCGCCGTCACTGCAGAAGAAATGGTCTCGCGATCACGCATCTCACCCACCATGATCACGTTCACGTCTTCACGAAAGGCTGCCTGAAGTGCCGCATGGAAGTCAGGGGCGTCAATATGTACTTCGCGTTGATGAATCAAAGACTTCTTCTGATCAAAGATATATTCCACCGGATCTTCAATCGTCACAATGTGTTCTGCACGCGTCTCATTAATACGCTCAATGATGGCGGCAAGCGTCGTGGACTTGCCCTGCCCCACCGGACCCACCACCAAGAAGAATCCCTGACTGCGCTGACAAAACGTTTCAAGTGTTGGCGGAAGATTGAGGTCAGTGAAGTTACGTACCAAGTGTGGAATAAGGCGCATCGCGATAGATACGGAGCCTTGCGCCACATAGCCGTTCACACGAAAACGATTCTTATCCTCGTGCGAGTACGAGAAGTCAACTGACTGTGTTTTCTCAAACAGTTCCCACCGTCCTGGCGGCACCATGCTCCTCAAGAGCGCAGAGGTTTCCGCGGCCGTGAATGGCTCTTCGTCCGCGAGAGTCAAAAGAGTGCCTGCCGTGCGAATAATTGGTTTGTTTCCTGCAGAAATGTGCAGGTCAGAACCATTTTGTGCAATTACTGCAGCAAGCAGTTTTGAAAGACGGGATGGCGCGGTCATGCAGGCTTATCAATTATGGCGAGCGTCTCTGAAAGCACTTCAGAAGGAATCGCAGAGGCTTTGATGATGTAGCCGTCCGCACCAAGTTCACGTGCCTTTTCTACATCTGCTTCCTGGCCCTGGTTAGAAAGCACAATCACTTTCATGCTCTCCCCGAGTTTCTCCTTGCGGATCGTCTCTAGTATTTCAAATCCCGTCATACCTGGCATGATGACGTCTATCAAAAGCGCGCTGGGCGCAGGTTCGTTGCGAAGCTTTGCAAGCACATCCTCTCCACTTTGGAATACCGACACGTCGTGTCCAGCATTTTTAAACTTAACCGCATACATATCAAGAAGAAAGCGGTCGTCGTCTACCAAATAGATGCGGTGCGTACTCATGATGTGGGTTCAGGCGTCTGAGGGAGATCTTCTATGACTAATTCTCCGCCGAGGGTGTTTACTTCTTCAAACGGAATCTGTCCGGCGAGTGCCTTAATGATAGCATCCTCACGCATGGTCATCATGCCCTTTGCACGAGCTGCTTCGTATACTTTCTCCTCTACTGGTGTGGTCAAAATCACGTGCTCAAGCTCCTTATCCATCTTAAGGATTTCAAACACACCAAGACGTCCACGAGTACCGTTTGGACAGTCAGGCGTTGGACGTGCGGTATAGACCGTCTCAAACTTCGGCAGTGTGGCACGATATTCTTGTGGTAAATCTTCAAACTGCTTCTCAAACAAAAGCTTCATGCTCTCAGACACAGCGACTGGCTCTCCCCCACCGTCACAGAGACGTCGCACCAAGCGCTGCCCGATCACCGCGACCAGAGTCGGTGCGATAAGAAATGGATCCACACCCATGTCTATAAGACGAGGAACCGCACCGGCAGCAGTGTTGGTGTGAATGGTAGAGAACACGAGGTGACCCGTAAGTGCAGCCTGAATCGCGAGCTGCGCGGTTTCCTTATCACGAATTTCTCCCACCATGATGGTGTCAGGGTCCTGACGAAGAATAGAACGAAGACCGGAGGCGAAGGTGTATCCAATTTCTGGGTGCACTTGTGACTGTGCAACTCCTGGAATCTCATATTCCACTGGGTCTTCAATGGATACGACGTTTGCGCTCTCACGATCAAGTTCGGACAACATGGAGAACAGGGTCGTTGATTTACCGGAACCAGTCGGACCTGACATGAGAATAATGCCGTATGGCACTTTGATGATTTCGCGAATGATCGCGAGCTGTTCCGCAGACAATCCAACCGTATCAAGGGTTGCGGTTGCTTTAGCACGGTCAAGAATACGCATCACCACCTTTTCACCAAACTGTGTCGGGAATGTAGAGACACGGAAATCAATACGACGGCCTTCTACGGATGTAGAGAAGCGTCCGTCTTGTGGTTTTCTCTTCTCATCAAGACGCATCTGCGAAAGAATCTTGATACGCGCAACCACCGCTGGGTGTACTTTCTGAGGAAGCTCAAGCGAGGTATGCAAGTCACCATCCATGCGGAAACGCACGCGCGTTTTCTCTGGGGTTGGTTCAATGTGAATATCGGATGCACCTCCTTCTACTGCATAGCGAAGTACGGTAGCGACAATCTTGGTGACTGGTGCATCGGCTTTAATCGTCTCTTCTACATCCGCCTTTGATGTTGCCTTCACTGATCCGAGGTCGGCATCTTCTTTTTCAGTACCCTCAAATTCGTTCAGTGCTTCACCCACTTCTCCCGTGAGGTTCTGGTACTCATCAAGGACGCGACCAAGATCTTCTTCAGAGATCACGAAGATCTTGTACGGCATGCCAATACGCCCGGCAATAAACTGAAGTGCGTCAAGCGCTTCAATGTTGTCCGGATCTACGACTCCTACTTCAAGCGCGCCTTCTGCAACCCCAAGCGGCACAATACGGTAGTGCCGTGCAGATTCTTCAGGAAGATACTGAAGTACTGACTGGTCAATGGGTGCCGTTGCGGGAAGCATACGGGACGGAATACCGTATCGCTCACTCTTAAGTGCGAGAATATCCTCAGCCGTTACGCCACGAGCAACGAGTGCCGCCTCAACGGTTATGTTGTTATCGCGTGCTTCGCGTTCAATGACCGCGGCATCCCCGGGCTTCAAGAGCCCCTTATCCTGAAGCAGTGAGAGAAGATTCGTCATGCATGCTACTGGGCCGGTGCCGTAATACCAGGGAGTGGAGCAAATGGATCGGGACGTCCTGCAACTTCAGGAACAATACCCGTGCGAATATCCCGCAAGGCGCGGAAACGTGAGTCCTCAAAAATCCCCGTGTTAAAGCTGATCGTTCCTATTTCTGCCGTAAGGGCAAGGAATGCGCTCTCGGCTTCACTTCCTGGTGCCGTGACTTCAGTCACGGTGTCACCTGAATCACCACGTGCGAAGAGCATGTACAGAGCGCCCAGCACGACAATGATGCCGAGGACGATGATGATGACGTTAGTGCGAGAAGCGTTGTTCATAAGTATTAGCGAAGCCAGTAAATACGGAAGATCATGTCGTAGGTGTATACCCCGGTCGCAGAGTCTCGTACCTCAAGACCGACCAGATCAAGGAGACGAAGTGAGTACTCAGTTCCTTCAAGGAAGGCGCGGAATGCACCATAGGTACCAGTTGCTGAGACGGCGAGCGTAAGAGAATCTGCAGGCTGTTCACCAAGAGGAAGGCGATTCCCCACCAGTCCCCCTTCGGTCTCATTTTCTTCAGGAATGGCGACATCAAAGTTTGAAAGCCGTACTCCTGTGCGATTCGCAAGCGCATCAAGGTCAAGAATAAGCTGCACGTTATCTACGCCATTCGGGAGCATGGTCTCCAAACGAGCGAGATCCTCGTTGGAAATGGCATTCTTCTCCGAGAGAAGCTCATTCTCTTTCTCAGAGAATGCCTGCGCTGCATCAAGCGCGGTATTGTAACTGTCTACCTGCGCACGGAGCTCAGCCACCGGACCCGTATATGTCGGATGGATATAGCCAAAGAAAAGGCCTATTGCGATCAAGATACCAACGATGGGAATAAAGCGTGCGGTCATAGGCCAACAGGTGATGAAGTAGATGCCGGCGACACCGGAGCTGTCGCAGGAGCAACAGGTGTCGTCGTACTGGTAACCGGAGAGCTCGTGCTCGTTCCCACAGGTGGTGTCGTCGTTGCCACAGGAAGAGCCGGCAGCTCAGGTACTGGGCGCTCACTTGGATCCATCATGACCAAGAGTGCCGGAGAAAGCTGCGCAGACACATGGAAGGAGACGGAGTTGTTTGCATTCACCGTAATGTCAGAGAAAATGGCGCTCTTGATACGCGTATCCGCACCAAACGCGTTTGACTGTGCTGCAAGCGCATTAAAGTTTCGCGCAATACCATTCATTTCAATCGTTGGTACCCCATCATCAGAGAGTACAAAGGTGAACGTACTGAAACGCACATTCGCAAGAGTAGATTTTTCAAGCACGGACAGGAACTGTGAGAGTGCGACGTGCTCATCCAACAGTTCTTGCGCGGCGGTAAAGCGATCACGCACACGAATGTACTCTTCCACCGTCGCAAAGTTGATCTCTTCTTCTGCCGTCTGAAGTTGGGTTTCTTTTTCAACAATGACTGATTTGAGATACTGCTGGTACGCAAATACAAGTACCGAACCAACGACCGCAGCACCTAGGAGGAAGAACGAAATGACCAAGAAAAGATTCGCACCGCTTGCGCGAGGACGAGGTGCGGTCGGACGTACCGGCTGCTTCGGTACAAAGGACGTCGGTATGGTCGGAGAAAGAGCCATAGTGTCAGTATATCAGGCCTTCCTTTGTACGTAGTGCACTTCTATCCCCCATGTGGAAAGGAGTGCTACTCCAATTCTTCAAGCTTACGAAGCGCAAGCCCTACTGCAACCGCAAACTCCGGACCAATTTCTGAAAGTACCGGGCGCATGAACGCAGGAGCCGCCGTCTTTGCGAATGGATCCGCAATACGGACGTCTACTGAGAAGAATGTTTTCGCATACACCGCAAGATCCTTCGTGACTCCTCCTCCACCAGTCAGCATAAGCGCAGACACTGCTTTATTATGCGCCGTTTCGTACTGCACCATTACGCGCTTTGCTTCTTCAAAGATGCGCGAGAACACACCTTCAATCGTTGCGCGATCGTAGGATGTTGCACCGGTCCCGAGTCCAAACTCTTTCTTCTGAAGTTCTGCGGTGGGCATGGCGAGATTATGCGCTGCAGAGATTGCGCGCGTCATGTCCTGTCCACCGCCACGAATATTGTGTGACACGGCAACCACCCCACGCTCCACGACATACACCTTTGTCGCTGAGGCACCAATATCAAGCACCATCACCGGCTTCACGGGCTCATCAACGACCGAACGAATCGTACTAAAAATCTCAATCTCATAAAATGAGGCATCAAGTTTGGCGGCGGTGATCACGCTTTGCAAAAGCGCGAGTTCATCATTGTGAACCGCAACCAAAAGCACCTTCACTTTGCGTGACTGCTCCGCTCCCTCTGGAAGAGGTTCAGGCACAATGAACCAGTCAAGCTGTACTTCCGTCACGGGCACGGGAATGTATTTACGTGCCTCAAGAGAAATGATGGTCTTCTGCTCTTCAGCACTATCACGACGTGGGAGTTCCACGAGCGTAAGGAGAGAACGAGAAAAAGGAATAGAAATACCTGCGTCAGTCGTGGTGATCCCCACTTCACGCAAAAGATCAGTCAACGCTTCTGCAATTTTGTCTGCAGACAGATTCGTAGCAGTTCCGACTTCACTCCCTGCATAGGGACCAAGGGCAAGCTCTCCATAGTTTTCAAGCACCGCCGTGCCACCCTCGCGTCGCAACTGCACCACCTTGAGAGATGATGATCCTATATCAACGCCAATGACGCTTTTGCTTTTCTTTTTCCCGGCAAAAATATCAAGGATGCCCATGGCGAAAGTGTATCATGGCCCTATGCGCGCCCTTTCTTGGCTTCTTGATGTGCTCTTCCCTCCAAGAGACACCGATCTCCTTGTACGAACTATTACGGATGACACGCTTGCGAGCCGCATGGCGCCGATGTCCTTAGACGACGGTACCGTCACTGCTCTTTTCCCCTACCGAGACACGCTCGTTCATGCGCTCATCATTGAAACCAAATACTTCGGAAGTACTGACGCTGCCTCTTTGCTCGGCACACACCTTGCCGAATACTTGCTTGAGTATCTTGCAGACATCAATACTCTTGAAAAACGAAGAATCGTACTCATTCCCCTCCCTCTTTCACAAAAACGTAGACGTAGCCGCGGATACAATCAAATAGAAAACATACTCAAGGTTACGGCATCACTTCTAGGTCGCGAAGCGGTGGTAGACTCCTCCGTACTCACACGCAGGATAGATACGACTCCACAAACCCACCTCAGGAAGACCGAACGGAAAGAGAATGTGGCAGGCGCCTTCGCCGCACAGACTCCAGACCCGCAGTACCTATATATAGTAGTGGACGATGTGTACACCACAGGAGCAACGCTCACGGAAGCACTTACTACCCTCAAAAATGCAGGGGCACTCCATGTGCGTGGCCTCACTCTCGCGTGCTAACGCCCTACTTGTATACTTCCTCTATGAGCGAAAAAGCGAAAGGAGGACATAAAGAAAAGAAGGAAGGAAAAGAATTGCTCGCTTCAATAGAAGATTTCTCTCTTGCGAGGAACATTCTTGAGGGCGGCGGCGAGGTACTTCAAGAATATGAGCTTGAACGCCGCTTCCTTCCGAATCGCCTTCTGACGAAACAAGAGCTTGCCGCGCTTGAGACGCGTCTTATTACTCAGAAGTACGTCACACTCAAAGATGCTGACGGTACCCAAGTCGCCTTCCGTCTCCGCATTACGCGTAATGATACAGAGGGTCTCCTCTACCGTATCGCACGCAAATCACGCATGGGAGAACTCTTTGGGAAAGAAGAGCGGCAGATCCGCTTTATGCCGCTAGCTGATGACCCTCGTACAAAAGAACACCAACAGCTTTGGAATCTCAGTACGTCTCGCTCTATTCAGCGCCAGCGCTACTACATTCCTCACACACTACCGAATGGAGGGACCTGTGAGATTCATTACGAAGTGTGGCTTGGCGGAAAAGAAGATGGATTTGTCCGCGTTGAGGTTGAGTTTAGTAATGATGAGGACGAGAAATACTATGAGGCACATGTAGAGGACCCAGGGATCCTTCCTGATTGGATTGGCGAGGACGTCACCTTTGAGCCGAAGTTTCTTGCAAAGAGCATTACCAAGGATGGCCTTCCAAAGAAGGCGGTGGCGCACATGAAGGCACTCCGCAAGAAGGAGGGATAGCGTAGAGCTGCTTCAAATGGTACCTTGGTCCCCACGGAGACGTGGCTGAGTGGTCGAAAGCGCCTCACTGCTAACGAGGTAGGGTGTAAAAGCTCTCCAGGGTTCGAATCCCTGCGTCTCCGCACTATTCTGGTTTTTTAAGCACAAATACATCTACCTGATTGTCTGGATTGACTGGGGAGGAGAAGTTAAAGAGTGAGTGCTCCAGTACTTCAAATCCAGATGCATCAAGAAGTGCCTGTACGTCCTCTATATTTTCAAAATACATCTGTTCACCTAGTTGCCGTATGTCGGTATCTGGTGTGCCGTCATCTTTCACACAGGCAGTGTAATCAAGCACCTGCACCGTAAAGGTTTTAGACCCTTCAGGAGTTTCAATGGTATAGGGCTTCTCCGTGATCACTCCACCATGGGTCGTGTAGTAATCGTAGAACGCTTTATTGTGAGGATTACTAAACACACGGAAGTTAAGTGCTGCTTCCCCGCCTGGTTTGAGCGCACCGTACATCGTCTTCAGCATGTCCGCAGGAACATAGATCATCGCGTTCACGAGCATGCCCATCTCCACAATGTTATCGGCAAGGACTGACTTGCTAGCATCCATGGCAAACAAATGCGCCTGCGGGAGTCGTGCCTGCACTTGCGGCAAGATGTCGGGCGAGATATCGCTCGCAAACAAGATAACGTCAGGGTCATTCGTAAAGAACTCAAGTTCAAATGCAGGACCACACGCAACGTCGAGCACGCCAATCGGAGTGCCAAACTTCTGCTTCAAGCGCTCAAGCATCGGCTTGTGGAATTGATCAAAATATTCGGGACTTTTGGCAGGAGTATTGATCTTGGCCGCATACTGCTGCTCACCCATGGAGGCGTAGTAACTGGATCCTGAACCCACAATCTCTGGTCCTTCTTTTGTCATGCGCCAATTGTAGCAGGCGCATTCCGGGCGTCCACGATTCGGAAGGTGTCCCCTTTCACCACAATGTATTGATAGTCATTGAGTGGAATCGGAGTGCAGTCTTCTGAGTATGCGCGCGGGAGTCGCTCAGTAAAATAAATCGCACGAGACCTTTCAGAACCCCAATGCGGCAGCACAATGAACGGAACGAGGTTAAGCGCTGCGTACCCTTCTATATTCGGTGCATGCGCTTCCATATCAGAACGATGCGCGGCACTAATCTCTGGTGCGGCAACAATCGCACCTGCACTCTGACCTATATATATCTTTCCTGCCCGCACATGCTCCTGGGCAAAAGGAATGAGTCCGCTTTGCTGCATTTGCTGAAGGAGATACAGCACATTTCCTCCTGCAACATATAGTATGTCTAGATTCTTTAGATCCTCTCTAAGCTCGGTGGATGTTTTTCCCGAGATCGTATATTCAAAGGTGTCCCATCCTGGAAGAGCCTGTAACGCCGCAAGATCAGCGTGAAGCCAGCCCTTCTCCTTCTCTACCTCCGCACCTGTGGTAATGAGTGCGACACGATAGGCCCCTGGTCCCACGTCCTTCGTAAGTACGTCAGCCACCTGCGCGGTAGAAGACGTGAGATACAGCGGGCCATTCATTGTCTTGAAGTATACCTGACCACCCACATACAAAGTTCATCCACATTCGCGCAAACTCATACTCCCTGGTATAGAAGGAGTAATGATGCGATTTCTGAGAAACCTTACCTACGCGTTTATTGCGATCTTTGCGGTCGTCGGACTCGCCTTTACCGCGGTATTTGTCGCAATGCAGTTCGGACTCCTAAACGTCCGCGGGTCTATCATTGAACGAAACGCCTTCTTCGAAGCAACTCCTGAGACAATTAGTGAGCCCTGCGTGACAGAAGGACAAAACACGTGCAGCTGGAACGCAACTCCTGAGTGGGAGGTCGTAAAGGGCGGGCTTACCAAAGACGCCGCCATTATTGCCCGCGTCTCAGAGGAAACGGGGGTTAATGCGCGCTTGATTGCAGCAGTGGTGATTCCAGAGCAGATTCGCTTCTTCACTTCTGAACGCGAAGTCTTTAAGAGATACTTTGAACCACTCAAAATTCTTGGGTCTCTTTCTCAATTCTCGCTTGGAGTTTCTGGCATGAAGCAAGAGACTGCACAACTCGTAGAACAGTATGCGTATGATCCAACCTCTCCTTTGTATCCAGGGGACGGCATGAGTGCACTCATTGCATATCCAGAAGGTGTAGACCGAGACACTGAACTCTATAACCGTCTCACCGATGATGAGAATCATTACTATTCCTACCTCTACACGGCGCTCTTCCTCAAAGAAATACAAATGCAATGGGAGCATGCAGGATTCTCGCTCAGTAATAGTCCAGACATACAAGTGACGCTGTTCAACATTGGGTTTGCAAACTCAAAACCAAACGCAAATCCTCAGATCGGTGGTGCACCAATTACGGTCGGGGGCACGACGTATTCTTTCGGTGACCTTGGTGGACGCTTTTATCGTTCACACGAACTCACCGAACTCTTCCCTCGCTACTAATCGGTCTCTGCTTTCCGAAATCGCTGTGGGCTAAAACGTTCACCCATCATTCCTTCTAATTCAATTTCTTTCGTAAAACCACGCGAGTGTGGCTTCGGCTCAATATGAATAGCAGTGATTTTTCGCTGTTCTCCCTTATACATAAGGCCTCCTTGAATATCATGGAGCGCAATCACCATGTCGCCAATCTTGGCGAGTTTGTTTCCCGATACTTTTACTCCCTCTTCTTTAAAACGCTCCGGCACCCCACCCAATGGTCGTGTGCCTTTCTCACTCATATTTAAATCTTATCTTTGCTGACGGAGAAGTGCACATTACGTTCTGGAATACCGCTCTTCTTGAGACGAGCACGAACAAAGGCACGAAGGCCTGCACCATTCTTAAAGATGTGAATTTTCTTCCCTTCACGTACCTTCCATACCCCTACCGTATCTAGTACATCCATCTTTGAGAGGACGAGGTGCGTCACGCCATTCAAACGAACCGCACGCTCAAGCAGTTCAATATCAAGCCAGTTACACTGACGAGGACGTCCGGTGGTGGCACCGTACTCTTCTCCAATCTCGCGGATCTTTGGGAAGACCGGATCCTTGGGCTCAAACTTCTTCTGACCGACATAGGTCTCGTATACCTTTGCGATACCCCACACATCGCGCGCGGTCTTCGGTGCAAAGCCGTTGAGGAGTGCGCCACCCGACAAACAATGGCTTGAGGTGACGAACGGATAGTCGCCCCAATCAATATCAAGACCGAATCCCTGTGCGCCTTCACAAAGCACCGTCGCTTTCTTGTGTCCACCATGAAATTCTTCGTACACATCAATCAAGTATGGCTTGAGCGACTTCACACTCTCGGCACGTACGCCAATACGTGCGAACTTATCACGATACGCAGGACCGATGCCACGCTTCGTCGTACCGATCTTCTTGTCTCCTCCGTCCTCATGCTTGTGCGCTTCCGTCACAATGTGTGCATTCTTTGCAACAAACAAACGGCCCTTCACTTTAATGCCGTGCTTCTCAAGCTCTGCTGCTTCCTTTTTAAGCACAATTGGATCCACCACACAGCCAGGACCAATGATGGACTTCACACCGAAAAAGACGCCGACCGGAATCTGGTGTGTCACGAACTTTACGCCCTTATGAAAGATGGTGTGTCCTGCGTTTGCTCCTCCGTTGTACCGCATCACGTGCGTGTACTTGTTTTTCTTGCATAAAAAATGGGCCACTTTGCCCTTCCCCGAATCCCCGTATTGCAAATCAACAATGATATCTAGCTTAGTCACGGCATGCCTGAGTATGCCCTATGAGCCGCGAATTGGCAAAGCCCGATTTGGTACAATACTGTGAGTAATCTAACTAGGAACGTCTATGAAGTACTTCATCATTCTCATTGCCCTTATTGCTCTTGGCACCATCGCATACTTCGCCCTTGGCGGCCCTGCGACAGAACCTGTCCTTGCCCCAACACAGGGAGAACAAGAGCAGCTCCCTGTCGCAGAGCCACAAACACTCTCTTCCGAAACCACAGTCACATACACGGACCAGGGTTTCTCTCCCGCCCAGGTCACGGTCGCAGTTGGGGATACGGTACGTTTTGTGAACCAGTCTTCTCGTGAGATGTGGGTTGGTGTAGATGATCACCCCACCCATACGAAATACGATGGAACCTCAAAAGATGAACACTGCCCGGGCACAACCGTCTTTGATCAATGTGCACGTTCAGGTCCTGGTACCTCATGGGAGTACACCTTCACTAAGTCAGGCACCTTCGGCTACCACAACCACGCAGGCGCCTCACACCTTGGCGTTATCGTTGTACAGTAAATGAGAAACCCGCTCACACTTCCCGTCCCCGAACTTCTCCTCCGCGTGGGAGTGGCCTTCTCGTTCCTCTATCCACCCCTCTCCGCGCTTGGTGATCCGTATTCCTGGATTGGATACTTTCCTGGGTTCCTTGTATCTCTTGCGGGTACGAATGGCACACTGATGCTACATGCGTTCGGTGTTATAGAAGTACTGATTGCACTCTGGATTCTGTTCGGCAAGAACATATTCATTCCTAGCCTTCTTGCAGGTGTCGCTCTCATGGCAATTGTGGTTCTGAATGGGCCTCAGTTCTTGGTGCTCTTCCGTGACGTCTCTATTGCACTTGCCGCATTCGCCCTGGCCTACCAGCACTATCCTCTATGGCAGAAGAAAGCCTGAAACATAAACTGGATCGCAATCTTCGTAAGGCACACCTTCCTCCTGCGGAACGAGAGTTTTTACTTTCGCGCATTGAGCAGATAGAAGAGAAAATATGGGAAGATGTAAAAGATCTCACTCCAGATATTGAACACCGGCTGCATCAGTTGGTCGTTGCAAAGAATGTAGACCAACACATGATTGAGGCAGAGCTTAAGAAAACCGGAGAGCTTATAAATATTGCCGGGCTCCCTATCATCGCCGCAGTGCTCACCGCAGTTGCAAAGTACGGCTCCCCTGATTTTTCTATTCCACCTGATGCACTTGAACGTATCACCACCGGACAAGGTGGTGCAGCGGTGGCTACCGTACTCCTTATGTGGGCCGCTACCCACATGGGTGCAGCGGCCTATGCGCTCGTGCGCGAAGAGCTTGCAAACCGAAGAAAATTGGATGGCGTTGCAGACGCTTTTGATACCTATGATGGAACCGACTCATTTTGATGCCCTTCTACAACAGCTCGCGACCCTGAAAGAGAGGGACCCGCAGGCGTATCTTGCCCTTCTTGAAAAAGTGCAGGAGATGCTGAAAGAGCTGAAAGAAGATTAAAGTGCCTTCTGACCAATGTCAGAGCGGTACTGTGCACCCTCAAAGGAAATCTTCTTCACTCCCGCATATGCGGCATCAAGTGCCATAGAAAGGGTCTCTCCTGTTGCGGTCACGTTAAGCACACGGCCACCGTTGGTGAGTATGTCGTCACGATCGCGCTTGGTGCCCGCATGGAAGACCACCACGCTTCCTTCTTCTGCATCTGTAAGGCCCGTGATCACCTTTCCTTTTTCGTAGGAGCCTGGGTACCCGCCCGACGCCATCGACACACAGGCAACGGAATCCGTACCCCAGGAAAGAAACACATCTTTCAAGTCTCCTTTTGCAGATGCGAGAAGCACCGGCACAATATCGCTATCAAGCAGGCGCATATACGCCTGTGTCTCAGGGTCCCCAAAGCGAGCATTAAACTCAATGACCTTTGGACCATCGGTGGTCAACATGATGCCGGGATACAAAAGACCTGAGAATGGCCGCCCCTTCTTCTCTAGTGCAGAGAGAAGTGGAAGTACGATCTCATCTCGTACCTGATCCATGACCTCTGAGGATACCTGTGCGAGTGGCGCAACGACACCCATCCCTCCAGTGTTTGGCCCCTCATCATTATCAAATATCCTCTTATGATCCTGTGAGGACGGAAACATGAGTGCTTTAGTGCCTGCGCAAATGGCATGTGTAGAAAACTCAAGGCCGCTCATAAACTCCTCAATCACCACTTCATTTCCTGAGGTACCAAACTTTGCATCCACAAAACATTCCTTCAGTGCATCTTCTGCTTCCTGATGCGTGTACGCAATCGTGACCCCCTTTCCAAGCGCAAGACCACTTGCCTTCACCACAATCGGAAGAGTCTGTTCTTTTACATACGCAACGGCTGAATCAAAGTCAGTAAAGGTTTCGCTTGCTGCAGTCGGAATGCCTGCCTCTTTCATGATCCCTTTGGCATATGCTTTAGACCACTCAACCTCTGCTGCTGCTTTGGTAGGACCAAACGCAAGGATATTTTCTGCGTGAAGTGCATCTACAATTCCACCTGCAAGTAAGTCATCAGGGCCCACCACCACAAGTTCAATGTCTCGCTCTTTCACTGCCGCAATAACGGCCGTGTGATCGTTTGGATCAATCGGGAGATTCTCCCCTACCTCACTACTCCCTCCATTACCCGACGCGATGTATACCTTCTCTACGAGCGGAGACTGCGCAATCTTCCATGCAAGTGCGTGTTCTCTTCCGCCAGATCCAAGGACAAGAATGTTCATGACTGTATTGCTGTTGCAACCGCCGGCACCACTCGCTCATCCAAAATGTCAGGAACAATGAATTCGGTAGTTGGGTTCTCTACAAGCGCCGCAATCGCTTGTGCCGCACGTACTTTCATATCATCCGTGATCTTCCGCACCTTCCCATCAAGTGCGCCACGGAATACTCCTGGGAATACGAGCGCATTGTTTATCTGATTCGGAAAGTCAGAGCGTCCGGTCGCCATCACCGCAACTCCTGCAGCTTTTGCATCTTCAGGCATAATCTCAGGAACTGGATTTGCCATCGCAAAGACGATTGGACCTGCATTCATCATGCGCACCATCTCCTGTGAAAGGATGTGTGCCTTAGATACACCAATGAAGATGTCAGCGCCAGAGAGGGCGGCAGACAGATCTCCATCACGATCCCCCGCGATAGTACCTTCCGCAAGAATAGTCTGCTTCATTCCGTTAATATCCGTGCGTGTGCTACTGACGATTCCCTTACTATCCACCGCGCGAAGGGTAAGCCCTGGATAGGCGCGCTTGAGAAGTCGCATGATGGCAACGCCTGCGGCCCCCACACCATTCACGACCGCCGTCATAGTATTCAAATCTTTCCCGACCACCTTTGATGCATTAATGAGCCCGGCAAGCGTCACAATCGCGGTGCCATGCTGATCATCATGCATCACTGGAATATCTAGTTCCTCAATTAACCGCTGCTCAATTTCAAAACATTGAGGTGCCGCAATATCTTCTAGGTTAATGCCCCCGAAGTTTGGTGCGACTGCTTTTACAATACGAATGATCTCTTCAGGATCCTTAGTGTCAAGCACGAGTGGCCAGGCATCAATGCCTGCAAGCTGTTTGAATATAAGTGCTTTCCCTTCCATCACTGGAAGTGCGCCATACGGACCAATGTCCCCAAGACCAAGTACGGCGGTGCCGTCTGACACCACTGCCACACTGTTCCCTTTGATAGAAAGCTCGCGTGCATCTTCGGGATGTTCTGAAAGATGCATGGATACTTTTCCTACACCGGGAGTGTAGTACACCGCAAAATCTTCTTTACTGGTAAGCGTTACTTTTCCTTTCGTTTCCACGCGCCCGCCCACCTTTCGGTAGATCTCAAGTATCTCTTTTGCATCCATAGATGCCCCCATACTAGCAGATACTGAAAACCCACGAAGTGGATGCTTCGTGGGTTTTCACACTCTCCCCTGTTTAGCGACTAAAAAGGGTCTTGAGGCTCTCCAGCATACTCTTCAACTGGCCCTCCATAGCCGAAAGTGCGGCGGCTTCAAGAGGAGGGGTAAAGCGTGATTCGCGTACTCCCACAGTAATACTTTTCTCTACCGCAGGGCCATCCTTTTCGCTATTCGGATCTTGGTTTACACAGATCATGCGGTAGGTCGTCTCTCTATATGGATAGACGTCCATTGAGTCGCTTACTCCTACATCCTGCTCTGATCCTTCTGTTGACTGGAGTACACAACGGTTTGCATTGGTTGTTTGCCAGCTGAGTGTGGCAGGCGTACCAACGACCACTCGTGTCGGAAGCGCACGGAATGAAAGAGTAGGAGGGATGGAGTAATCTGTCGTCGGAGGACGCGGAGTCTCTGTTTCTACATACACCGTGGTGGAACATCCTATCTTCCCTCCCGTTGCACCATAGAAGGTGTATGAGTAGGTTTTATCTCCCATCACCTGGTAGGTCTCACTGCCACTTGCGGGAAGCTTATCGCCACCGGGGCCGACGGCATACGAGGTGTATTTACTACTCCACGAAATCGTGACTGACTGTTTCATTGGCACGCGACTCTTACTTGCAGTCACAGAACAGCTTGGCTGCGCATCCTTCACTGGTTGTTCTATGTGTATTGCTGCACTTCCTGCCAAATTAGTCTCGTTCAATGAGCGACTTCCATTTGGTTTGTACAGGCTCGCAATGTAGATCCCATACGGAAGTGGTGAGGTGACCGTGTGTTTCCACTTCGTGTCAACGGCAATATCGCTTATATACGCACGATCCTTATCGCCAAAGGTTTTATCAAGTGTCAGTGTGGCACGCCCTACCCAATTCGCCGTTCCAGAAATTTCTGGAGTGGTAGTGTAATACGTTCCTGGATAAATACCAGGTTTTACGGTCGGTTCATCGGTTGGGTCATCCTCTATATCTCCCTCTACCAACACACGCACCTCACAGAGAGGGGTGTATGCACCTTCAAGTCCACCTGAACTAATCGCAAAACCAAGTTGACCGGCATATTCACCCACATATGTCTTCATCCCTTTCTTCTTCACCTCAAGCGCTCTTCCTGCCTTTATATTCTCGTACAGTACCGGATTCGCTATGTTCTTCGTGCTCCACTTAATACGGAAGGACTCCCCAATCTCTACCTCAGATTTATTGGTAGTGATGGTGCAAGACGGTTGATCTTTCTTACGTCCCACGGTAACCGTCACCTGATTCAAAATCACTTCTCCACTATTCTTGAGACCGTACAACGTTGCCGTGTAGGTACCGGCGCGTGCGTATGTATGCTCGGTGTACTGCACATATGAATTACATGCGTCTGCAGGAAATCGGAGGTCCTCATCATCTCCGTCACCAAACGAGAGACGATAGCCCCCGCCCTCACATGACTTTTCCTGGTTCATTACGTACTTAAACGTAGCGGTGAGTGGATCATTCGCATCCACCTCCACTGACATTTGATTCGCATTCCCTGGAACTGACGGTCCTCCAGTATCATTTTGGAGCGCTCTCAACTGCTCTTGTAGCTGTTGAATTTGCATAAGGAGTGCAGGAACAGTCTGTGCCGAGGCGTGCACTGGTGCCACAAAGAACATGAGCCCAACCACTGCAACAACGATAGAACGTGCGTTCATACAAGATAGATACGAATAGGGGTATACACCAAGCATACCCCGGGAATATGAAGTCGCCTGACTGAGCCGTGGATACCTACAGTCCTGACGCCTGAAGCGCCGCCTTGGTACGAGGCCCTATAGATCCTGTCTGCTCTAAACCTTTGGAGGCCTGGAATACCTTAAGTGCACGGGTGGTGCAGGGCCCTGCGTATCCTGAGACCGGGCACCCTATGAGAAGTTCTCCTGCGGGAGGATAGAACCCAAGTGAGTGGAGCGCCACCTGAAGCGCATAGATCTGCGGACTTGCCGTCCCCTCTTCTATTTCTTCCGCCTTCCATACATATGGTAGTGCGAGCGTGTAATCTCCGAGCACTGGATTTCCAAAGAACTCTTCTACTCCTTTATATGTCTGATAGGCAAAATCATCTGTCACGACTCCACGTGCTTCAGGGTAGGTGATCTTAGACTCATAGATATACGCGTACTCCACTAATACCGTCGCAAACTCTGCAGTGTTATTGGAGCCCATTGCAATGAGACTCTGACTGGGAACCACCCCATAATTCTCAATGGGGAGCGTAGAAGTTGCATTCCATTTATTTAAATTTTTTGCGAGCGCTTCCCCCAATGCGGTGCTTCCTGACGCGTTCCCATAGTGCTCATCCGGCACATACACTGCAAACCCAGAATGAACACCGGGAGATGCAAGACCGTGTCCCATGTGGTCATTCAAATGTACGTGAATCGCGAGATCTATCCCATACTCATTTGCCCATTTATTAATCCCATACAAACGAAGTGCGACATCGGTCGCTGCTGCATTGTGCTCCACCTGAAACTCGCGCTCTTCTACCGCGCCTTTTCGCAGCATCTTCTGCATCTCCTTCTTCTTGTCTTTCACAAATCGCTGTATCCCTTTCCAGTTACGATCAAAATATCCTTCAAGTTCTGGGTGCCAGGCAAGGGTATCGCGCGCCACAATCACTTCGTAGCGTGGATTGGCCTCCAGATGCGCCGCAATCTTATTCGCAATCTCTACCGCAATGTCACGCTCCTTAAGGGTTCTATATTCCGCACCACCGTACTCAGGCTCGTGCCCCGGCATCACAAGGATTCGGACCTTTTCTCCCCCCGCCGCTGCAGCCTCGTACTTCAGAAGAAGATCTTCTTTAGTTGAGGTGACCGGAAAGGCTGCATGCACATACGCAAATGGCACCGCGACTGCACAAAGAAGGAATACGGCTACGATGCGGTGCATAGATACCACGTATAGTAGCGCACCTAGTCATGAAGAACGAAAGAAGCGCGGTGTACGCCGCGCTTCTTTTTGTTTATTCAAGAGTGAAATACTCGTCACTTATATCCTGTGCGAGAGTTGCACCATCTTTCCCTCCAGAGGCCTTCGCGCCGATCGTGACGCGAGCCCAGTAGTCGCCGGGAGCAAGGTTATACCCCGCAGTCTGGATAAGCTTGCCGCTTACTGAATCCTTTCCGTTCTTTGCTTTCTTACAGGACTTCTCTCCAGGAAACGCAAACATCCCTCCGACTGCGCCACGACGCTCAAGGGTCGTACACACGGTGCTGCCCTTTGGCACTCCTTCTGCCTCCCACTTGATTGCAAGTTTCTTTCCAGAACCTGCCACATACTCCTCGTCTCCGTTTGGAGAGACAATTTCTACCGTCGTTCCGGTAGAGCTCACGGGATCTAGCGTGGTGCCCGCCGTATTAGAGACGATAAATGTGCGTTCTTTTCCTTTCTTTGAAAGAAGCTTCCCTGCAGGAGCGTGGTCGCATCCTTTTACATTACATTCACGAAGTTCTACCTTCACTGAATACTTCCCTGGAATAGTCGGATTGAGGCCCCAGTCCTGCGTAAAGCCACCAGTGGTCTGACCTGCATAGAGAGTGTGCTGGTAGCTACTGCCTGAGGAGTATCCTACGGAAGGACTCTTCGTGTCTTCCTTTTCAAGTTTAAACGTAGTCACGACGACCATGGGACGGTTCACATTCTCAAGCTCCCACGTCACGGGCATCTTGCTCGTGCGATCATAGCTCGCGCCCTTCACAGGAAGACCGACCGAAACGGACGGCTTTGCAGAAGCGGCAAAGGTGCCATGAGGGAGCACAAAGAACGAAAGAACCAAGAGGGTGAGAGTAAGTGTACGCATAAGTAAGTAGCTAAATAACAAGATGACTATGGCACATACAATTGAGTGTGTAAATCATCGCGCATACTCTATATACTACTGAGTATGTTGCCCGCCGATCCTATTGAGAAACATTTCACACGGCTCAAGCCCGATCAGAAACGAGCGCTTAAGAAGCTTGGGATTGAAACTATCCGAGATCTTCTCTCTCACTACCCTGCACGATATGAAACGAGCGGACCTGCAGGCACTATCACGGGCGCGACATTCGGTACCGAAGTGACACTGTATGGAACCATACGGAAACCAGAAACGAAGAAGTCGTGGAAGAGTAAGCGACCTATGGCAGAAGCGTGGCTTGAGGATGCGAGCGGTCGCATAAAGCTGCGTTGGTTCTCCCAGCCCTACATCGCGAAGATGCTTCAAGACGGTGCCGTGGTGAAGGTGACAGGAAAAGTGACTGGTTCTTCTGAAAAACCATATCTCGCAAACCCCGAGATAGATCGCTCCCCTATAAATCCTGAAGAGGCGCATGACTCTCTCTTTACCGAAGGGAACCTGCCTGACGAAGAATCGCTCTATCCCATTTACCCTGAAAGCAAGGGCGTATCCTCCCTCTGGTTTACCCATGCCATTAAGCGCGTGTTTGAAGCACGGGCGCACGAGCATATCCTGGATCCCATTCCGGAAGAGATTCTGTCTCGTTATAACCTCCCCTCTCTTTCAACCGCTCTAGTCTGGGTACACGCACCAAAGCGAAAGAAAGATGCAGATGTGGCACGGAAGCGATTCTCCTTTGAGCAAGTATTCGCGATTCAGCTTGCCGTGCAATCACGCAAACAAGAATCACTCCAAGAGAAAGCTCTTGCGGTAGATGTAAATCTGAAATCCCTTGAAGAGTTTGTTGCTTCCTTCCCCTTCCCTCCGACTAACGCACAGCAGAAAGCGATTCACGAGATCGTAAAAGACTTTGAACAAGGGCACCCCATGCGTCGCCTTCTTGAAGGAGATGTCGGCAGCGGAAAGACGGCGGTGGCTGCAGCAACTGCGTACATGGTCGCCAACTCATATCCTGCAGGACGAAAGTCAGGGCACCTGCAAGTTGCCTATATGTGTCCAACTGAAATTCTCGCGAAGCAACACTTCTCCACCTTCGTCTCCTATTTTAAAGACCACCCTATCCCTATCGGCCTCATTACCGGAAGCGAGTGTCGCAAGTTCCCCTCCAAGATCCATCGCGAAGAATCCACCAAGATATCTCGTGCGCAGTTTGCGAAGTGGGTGGCGAACGGGGAAATTCCAATCGTGATTGGCACGCACGCACTCGTGTACAAGTCCTTACAATTCCAAAACCTCGCCTACGCCATCATTGATGAGCAGCATCGCTTCGGCAAAGCACATCGGCAAAAGCTTGTGCGCAAAGAAGGCGTCTCTCCGCACCTTCTTTCCATGACCGCAACACCAATCCCCCGTACGCTCGCACTCTCTATTTATGGCGACCTGGATCTTTCACTTCTTGATGAAATGCCCGCAGGACGAAAGTCAGTGATCACCGAAATACTTGAGCCCGAGAAACGTGCTCATGCGTATGAGCGAGTGCGCGCTGAACTTGCAGAAGGACGCCAAGCCTATGTCATCTGCCCACGCATTGATGAACCTGACCCAACCAAAGAACTCGCCCTCCAAGCAAAGTCCGTGAAAGCAGAGGCAGCACGCCTGAAACGTGAAGTGTTTCCTGACGCAGAGATAGATATCTTACACAGCAAAATGACGCCAAAGGATAAGGAAGACGTGATGGACCGCTTCAACAAAGGAGAAGTGCAGATCCTTGTCGCGACATCCGTGGTTGAGGTGGGCGTGAACGTACCAAACGCTACTGTCATTCTTATAGAAGGTGCAGAACGCTTTGGTCTCGCACAGCTGCATCAGCTTCGTGGACGTGTCATCCGCTCTACGAACCAGGCATACTGTTTTGCCCTTCCTGAAACGTACGGACAAGCAACGCGTGACCGTCTCAAAGCACTCTCTACCGCAAAGAACGGATTTGAACTTGCAGAGTACGATCTGTCTCTTCGTGGTGCAGGAGAATTGACCGGCGCACGACAGTGGGGTGTCTCAGATATCGCCATGGAAGCAATCAAGAATATAAAAATGGTAGAGGCCGCGCGGAAAGAAGCTGCTGCGCTCATTGCCCGAGATCCAGGTCTTACGGTGCACCCAATGCTTAAGGAACTTGCCGCACGTGCAGATGAGAGCGTGCATCCAGAATAGGCATGCGGTAGAGTACGAAACAACCACCCGTAGCTCAGTTGGTTAGAGCACGGAGCTTATACCTCCGGGGTCCTTGGTTCGAGTCCAAGCGGGTGGACTAAGAAGGAAGTTCGTCGTCTTTGGTCTTTGGTGTAATACCGTTCAGCACAAGGAGTTTCTCAAACTCTTCGCGCTCAAGCGTCTCTACTTCCACCAATTTCTCGCTCATCATATCAAGCGCCTTGCGGTGCTTCACGAGTACGTCGCGCGCTTTCTCCTTTGCTTCGTCAATGATGCGTGCCACTTCTCCATCAATCTTGGAAGCGACATCCTGGGAGTAGGCAACTTCTCCTGTGCGATCGTTTGCAAAGGCAACAGGACCGAGCTTATCGCTCATGCCATAGCGAGACACCATGTCGCGTGCAAGCGCGGTCGCCACTGAGAGATCGTTGTGTGGCCCAGTGGTGATGTCATCAAACACCATCTCTTCTGCGACATACCCTCCAAGTGTTCCTGCAATGTCATCAAGGAACTGCTTCTTGGACTGCATCTTCTTATCTTCAAATGGAAGCTTAAGGGTGTACCCTGCAGCGCGGCCACGACTGATAATAGACACCTTATGCACTGGATCCGCGTACGGAAGGATAGAACCAACCAATGCATGTCCCATCTCATGGTATGCAGTGACACGCTTCTCACGTACGGAAAGCAAATGGCTCTTGCGTTCAGGACCAAGCATCACCTTTTCAATGGAGCGAATGAGATCGTACTGAGTAATTTCTTTACGAGTCTCGCGTGCCGCAAGAATGGCGCCCTCGTTCATAAGTGAGTAGAGCTCTGCACCGGAAAAGCCTGGAGTGCGCTCTGCAATCACTTCAAGATTCACATCTGCACCAAGTGGCTTCTTACGTGCATGGGTCTTCAAGATCTCTACACGATCTTTACGATCAGGAAGGTCAATGGTGACACGACGGTCAAAGCGTCCAGGGCGAAGGAGGGCAGGGTCAAGCACGTCTGGGCGGTTCGTCGCCGCCATGACAATCACCTTCTCGGTTGGCTCAAAGCCGTCCATCTCCACAAGGATCTGGTTTAGGGTCTGCTCACGCTCATCATTCCCTCCTCCAGTGCCAGTACCACGTACACGACCGACGGCATCAATTTCATCTACGAAAATAATCGCTGGCGCAGAGCGCTTCGCAAGCTGGAAGAGATCACGTACACGGGACGCGCCCACTCCTACAAACATTTCTACGAACTCAGAGCCAGAAATGGAGAAGAACGGAACGCCTGCCTCTCCTGCGACTGCACGTGCGAGCAAAGTCTTTCCGGTACCAGGAGCCCCCATGAGCAAAATACCTTTTGGAATACGTGCACCAATATCAAGGAACTTCTTTGGGTTCTTAAGGAAGTCCACAATCTCTAGAAGCTCTTCCTTTGCTTCTTTGGCACCTGCGACATCAGCAAAGGTGACGCGCTGATTCTGATCTGAGGGATCAATCATGCGTGCCTTGCTCTGACCAAAGGTGAATGCCTGCATACCGGCACCCTTCACCTGACGTGCAAGGAACCAGAAGAGCACGGCAAGGAAGAGAATTGGAATTGCAATAGGAAGAAGCGTGACGAGCCAGAAGCGCCAGCCGGTTTCTCCAGTAACGGTAATAGCGACTGCAGACATCTCTTGCGGTGCGACGCCATATGCCGCAAGTGTCTCTGGAAGACCCGCCTCAGGACTCTTCATTGACTCCTTCTCTGTTCCATCAGCGTAGGTAATAGTAAGAGTGTCGCCTGCAACGGTGATTCCTGTCACCAGCCCTGCCTTCACGTCGTTTGCGACCTGAGAAAGCGCAATTTCCTTATCTTCCTGATTGGATCCAGTGATGAGTGAGTAGATACTCATCAAAATAAGGAACACCAAAATCGTGGAAAGGAGATTCCCCGCAAAACTTGGGCGTCCACTGGACGGCAAAAGACCCTTCCCTCCCTTCATGCGAGGAGTGGTCTTCCGTCCTTTCTTTCCGGACGGCGTTGGTTTACCCTGAGGCGCCATAGTAAAAGACACTATACAATAGAGGGAGTCGTTTATGAAACAAGACACGCTGCTTATAGAGAACAAGAAGGCACGAATGCGCTTTACCGTCCTTGAGACTTTCTCAGCCGGTATAGAACTTTCTGGTGCCGAAGCAAAGTCCCTTCGTAGTAAGCAGGGGTCTCTTGATGGTGCGCGCGTGATCGTACGTGGCGGAGAGGCATACCTAGTCGGTATGACCATTCCTCCCTACCAAACAGGCAACACGCCAGTGAGCTATGACCCTGAACGGACGCGCCGGCTCCTCCTCACCAAGAAAGAAATTGCCGAGATGTCTGATATTGAATCCATGAAGGGCTTGACAATTGTGCCAATTGATGTTTATAATAATAGGTACATTAAAGTCCGCGTCGCGATTGTGCGCGGCAAAGGCAAGGCTGACAGACGTGAGGATCTCAAACGTCAGGAAGCAAAGAAGGATATCGCCCGCGCACTCAAGCGCCGCTAGGAAACTCCCGGAAAGTGCGTTCTGGTAGAATGCTTTCTCCGGGGGTGACCGGCTTTGACGGTCTGCTCTTTGACACACGTGCGACGCGGTGGAAGTTTGTTGACCACCTTAATCTCGCAAACAACCAAACTTGCCAAGAACACTCTTGCAAGCGTGAAGTCACCATTTACTATGGCTGACTTCCCGTTCGCTTACGCGCGCGCTTAACTGCGTCTTCGCCTAAGCGACATCTGACTGGCTCAGTTCTCGTAGTGTCCAGTTCAGGTGGAATCATCTATGAGATCGGTGCGCGTCCTCCCGAGCGCGTTTCCTAAATAAGGGATCAGGTAGGAGTGGTTTCGTTCTGATTCCTCGCACCCTACCCTAGTACGTAATCAGAACTATGCGTCGTAGATTCGTTGTTTAAGACAGATTCGGACGGGAGTTCAACTCTCCCCACCTCCACAGAACAGAAAACCGCCCATGAGGCGGTTTTCTAATCACTTCTTGGCAACGTAGCTGGCTTCCAGTTGGTATCGATATACGCGCTTAATATCTCGAAACCCGAGTGCTTCTAGATCTTTGATATATTCTCTTTCATATAAAATAACTTCCGGCTTCTCGTCTTCGTAGTAATGCGTAGTCCACCTTTCTTTTAAATCTGACCTTCCTTCGGTGTCGAAAATATCAAATCGTTTTATTTGCCACTCAAGAGCTGCTTGATGTTCCGATTCATTATCTGAAGCGTATTTATCGACATTGATAAACAGACCGTCGGGCTTCAAGACACGGAAGATTTCTGCATAGACCTCCTTTCGATATTCATTTGGACAGTTGTGCAGTACAAGCGCCGATAGAACTGCATCGAGAGAGCCAGCTGGCTGTTCTTGTAGACATTCAAGTGCATCTGCATGCACAAACTCTACTCTACTTTCTTGTTTGTTTTTAAAGCGATATTTAGCTTGTTCAACTATAGATTCGACATTATCGAGAGCAAGCAGAGATATTCGCTTATCTGCGTCAAGGATAATATCGCTTGTTAAGCCGGTGCCGCAGCCAATCTCAAGCATCGCGAGGCTTTGTGTATTTGAACCTCTAAAGTGGCTTTGAATTGCTATAGCTATCGTTTGTTGCGCCTCATCATAATGTGGAGCTGCTAAGCGAAAGATCCTATCCTCTTCCACATCTGCGCTATAACGAGCTGCGATATCTGAACTCATAGGATTGGGGCGAATTCGTAGATAAGATCTTTTATTTGAGCTTCCTTACCCGGCTCAAGAGGACGATCCATTTCCCGTACTAATTTTAGTGCATATCCATTGTCCTTCGCTATTTCAGCAATGGTCGGCAGGTCAGCACTATCCCCTGTTCCTAAGAGCAACTTCCCTTCAGACGTTAGGTGGTCGTGTGCGCCCGCTACATACGCCCGCAGGCTTTCGTACCCCTGGTCGAGCCCTGAACGCAAAAGCATGTCGTCTGCTGGAACGTCCCAGTTATTGAATGGATGAGCCCAGAATATAAAGTCGAACTTTTCGCCAGCTTTAAGTGCATTGTAGACATCACCTTCTCGTACCGAGACATCCAACTTGTGTCGCTCAGCATTTGTCTGTGCATTTTTTACGGCATCTGGATTAATGTCCGTAGCCACTACTTGGGCACCGTTCATAGCACAAAAGACTGCTATCACTCCAGTACCAGTTCCTACTTCGAGTAGTGACTTATTTCCTACAATCTCCTGCAGAGCGTTTGCATACCAGAGGCTGTCATCAAAAAACTCAGGAGCATATACGTTTGGAAATACCGTGAGGGGTATCCCTCCGTACTCAATCTCATACGGTTTATCTGCCTTTGCTCGCATGCGAGCGTAGATATCGTATATCTGCTGTCGCCAACCTTCGCGCTCAGTAGGAGTAAATATACGCGTTGGCACTTCCTTACTCATGAGGATATTTTACTCTATTCCCATGCATCTACTACTTTGAGGAAATGCAGGTCTCTGCACTCTAATAGCGAGGTTCTAACTTCAGATAGCCACCTCCACAGAAACAAAAACCGCCCTCAAGGCGGTTTTACTTCTTCGCAAGCGCAATCACCTTCTCCACCACTTGCTTCGGATCAAAGTCGCTCTTGATCACATAGTCCGCCGCACCAAGGGAAAGTCCCTTACGCTTGTTCTCATCCCCTGAGAGATTCGTAAGGAGCATCACTGGAATATCTTTGAGCTCAGGATTCTTCTTCACCTCTTCAAGTACTTCAAAACCGCTCTTCTTCGGCATCATGATATCAAGCACAATCACTGCCGGCTTCGGATTCATGCTCGCAAGCTTAGTGAGCGCTTCTTCCCCATCCTGCGCTACTTCAAGAGTGTGCCCGCCGAGCGTAAATACCCGCTCGTACATACGGTACATGAACTTATCGTCTTCCGCGATAAAGAAGTGAGCCATGCAAAAAGGATATCACGTCACCGGAAGGGTGAAGGAGAAGGTACTGCCCCTCCCGAGCGTACTTTCCTCAAGTACGACCGCCCCACCCATCGCATTCATAAGGAGCTTGGAAATATAGAGGCCAAGGCCCGTGGACTGGGAATTATCGCGCGCAAGAAGATCTTCACTTGCTTGCTGAAACTTACGGAAGAGGTTTGCCTGATTCTGTTCAGAAATACCAATACCCGTATCCGTCACCTTTACCTTTACGCGCGTTCCATCGCTCTCCACCGCGATGGTCACCCCGCCCTGGTGTGTAAACTTGATAGCATTCCCAATCAGGTTCTCAAGCACCTCTTCCGTACGGTCACGATCACCCATCACGAGTGGAATGGGTGACGATTCAAAGGAAAGCGTAATGCCCTTCTGGCTCGCAAGCTCCGTAAGTGTGCGCACGACTTCAGAAATCACCTCGGAAAGATCAAACGGCTGACGTTGTATCTCTATCTTGCCTTGTTCAAGACGTGAAATCTGAAGGAAGTCGTTCACGATGGAAATCAAACGACCACTTGAGGCATTAATATCTTCAAGCATGCCACGCATCGCAGGGTCATTGAGTTTATCCTTATACGTATCAAGGAGCAGGTCCGTGTTCCCACGAATGGCAGTCAGCGGAGTACGAAGTTCGTGCGAGGCAATGGAGAAGAATTCCTCACGACTACGCTGAATTACCTTTGCTTCGGTAGTGTCCTCAATAAGGAGCACCAAGCCAATCACCGTTCCGGTCGCCTGAGGACTATCCGCTTCGGCAAAGATAGGCGCACACAGCACGCGAAGGAACATATTCCCATAAGAAATATCTGACTTCTCAGATGGCACCTGTCGCTCAAGCGAGTCATTACAGAACTTCATCAGATCAAAGGTGGCACCAAATGCGTTCGCAATGTCTTGGATCTTTCCTGGCTCCTCACGCAATTTCATAATGCGTGAAAGGGATGGGTTTTTCAGAAGAATGCCACTATCCACGCCCGCAATCACGAATCCGAACGCAAGACTGTTAATAGACGCAAGAAGACGTGCTTTCTCTTCCGCAAGTTCTTTCGTACGTACCTTCACCATGTCCTCGGCCTTATCTTTCCCATGCTTCACCTCTTCAAGAAGCACCCGCGTCTTCTCACGCGATTCGGAAAGCCAGGAAAGCATCTGATTAATTTGGTCGGCAAGTTTTCCGAGCTCATCTTTGACGCCTCCCCGCACACGCATGGAGATATCCTGCACATCATTAATATGATCCACATCTTTTGCGAGCTTCACAAAACGCGTAATCACCAGCCGCTCAAGTAAGAAGACGATCACCATCCCGAATAGGATCAGTGCCACAGCGCTCGTGGCCATAAACACATACAAAGTAACGACTCCCTGGGTATAAATAGGACGTGGAGTCTCCACTCGGACAATAAGTGCAGGCTCTCCGTCAACGCCCGCAAGGGTGGTGTAGCCCACAATGGCGTACGCAGACGTCGGTACAATTACTTCCGTCGCTCCTGCTTCTATCTGACTGCGCGCATCACGAACCTCAGTTGGGAGCCCCGCAGACTCATACGCAAATGCCGTCACCTCAAGGTGTGTGATCTCTGCGATCTTTCTGATTTTTTGTTCATTCAAATACCGTGCAAAGGTAAGAGACCCAGTACTTGGCCCCTCGCCGAGACTAGTCTTGAGTGGGAGCGACACGACAATCGCCGGACCAGCAGGAAGAAGCGCAATTCCCTGCGTCGCATGGTCAAGGGACTCATGCATGATGAGTTCTGGGTGTTGATTAAAGTACGCCTCCATCGTTGAAGAGGCGACTTCAATGCGCTCAGTAATGTCCACGACCATAATACGGAACACTTTCCCTTCCGTATCTGCCCAGACCATGGCATTGATATCAAGGTTGGAAAGGCCGGTCGCGTAGATTGTTTCCTCCGCCCACGCTGGATCCATAGTGTCGGCAAACTCATACGCCTCATCCCATGACGCCCAATCCGAGAGCTTGATCATTTGCTGGCTCTCAAACTCTTTGATGGCGTCAGTGGCACGGCGGAGATCTTCCCGCATCGCTTCGTGCTCAATGGTGAGATAGCTTGAGAGAAGCACCTGTGTGGAGATGAAGTAGACCGCAAACGAAAGCGCGACGACGCTGGCGATAAGGGTAAGGAGAATTTTTGACCGGACTGACAGGGGCTTCATATGAGGAAAGTACTGGTACTGATTGTACCTCTTTATATACATCCCAAACGCAGGGTTTCCCCATCCTCATGAATCCTTCATCCTTATTCATATACGGTACACCTGCACTTACTAAGTAACCGATACTGTATGGATAGAAAGGAATCACAGACTGCGTGGATCATCGCTGGCGTACTTGCTGTGCTGTTGGTGATTGCAGTCGTATTTTGGATGAACACCCAGAAGGATCTTGATGCGGTACTCTCGGAAGGACAGGAAGACATCACCGTTATACGCGATCGTATTGCGGTTGACTGTCGTGCCATCGATACTGCAAGTCAGGAACGCTGTCAGGATCATCTAGAAGATCTCGCCGACATTCTGACTGAGTTTAGTGAAGACGTGGAAGAAACGAAGGACCAGGCAACCACTACGGAAGAAGATCCAAAGATGCAATAACAAAAGCCCCCAGTCGGGGGCTTTTTTACTGAACAGTGGAGGATGTCGGTTGCTCGGGGAGTGCGCTTTGTTTCCCGTGCCATTTTCCAACTCGCTCTGCATACACAAGCGTGTTCGTCATCTGTTTATACCGTGTCGCAAACTTTCTGAGAGTGTTGAGCACTAAGGCATGCGCTTCTTTGTCATATGTCTCCGACGCAGAGTCGCTATCTGAGATGAGCATTTCCATCTGAGTCACGACTTCATCTGGGAGGCCACTCCACACACTACTCTCTGCAAGGGTGAGGGAGACTTCCCCTCGGGTCGTCCCAATCAGTTCGTTTTTGAATGAACGCTTCTTGAGCACATCTATGGCAGCATTAATAGATTGATGCACCTTGGTTGCCTCTTTCACATCAGTGGTGACCATGTTGTCGTAGTGTTCCCTACCCTGACGTGCCACCAGTGACGTACGCTCATGTGATCTAAATCGTGTGAGTTTACGAAGAGGACTCTGCATACGACGTAGTATTGCAGAAAGTTTCCTCTTCTCGCTCGTGAGCTTAGTAAACACTTCAGGAATATTTTTTGGTGCCCCTTTCTCGGAAAGAAGCTTCAGTTTTGTTGAAATATTGGAAGGGAACCCAGATGCACCATTTTTCCGCGCTGCCTCTGCGTCTATCGCATACTGTTGCTTCAATTCATCGTAGTCTTTTATGCACGTTCCCATTTCCTCCATGAACTCCTCAAGTCTTTCTGAAAGATCACGAATCACTTGAATATCTATCACTTTTGTAGGATCTGCCTCTAGCCCCTTCATCACCTCATCAATATCTTCTACGAGTTCTTGAAATGAATCACCTAAGATATCCAGTGACAACTTGAATATTTCTACGTCTCCCGCCACGTCAGTAGACGGAGCCTTGAAGAGGAAGAGAGTCTCCATCATGTGCTCAATTGGAAATGCGCGCTGCGCATCATCTTTCCAGTGACTGAGGGCGGCGATAAGTTGCGGGCGAAGCTTGCTCCATCGCTCATCATGAATTTCCCGTCCCTGCTTTAAGGAGAAAAAAGCCGCCGTAGGAGTCTGGAGCTTCAACGCTTCAATTGCCTTCCCTGAGTGCAGACGTTCGGCAGTCAGAAGACGCTCACGAGCCTTTTTGCTGAACTGGTGTTCAAAGTCTTTCCGCGCGGTGGTGAACTTAATATCAAGGTTCGCCACCGAATCAAGAAGCTGCTTATACTCATCCTCCATATGTATAAAGATGAGCACTACCTTCTCGTGCGCAGTGAGCTTCCGTCCCTCCTCCCCCTCCATCCATCCCACCGCATAGGCTTCCTGTGCCGCACGAAACTCAGGAGTTCCAGGTTCTGGCCGTGTGGGGATACCTTCTGGACCTCTAAATTGCATAGAAGGATTTTATCATGTGAGTCAGGTATACTGCGCCTGAACGCTTATGCTACATAACGCGACCACGATGACTTGGTCTGGCTTTACGGCCTAAGTCTCATACCGGCACCTGCCGGAACCTATGCGCCCCACGGCGTCTTATTCCTTCTATATATCCTTCATGCCTCAGCTCTCAGAATCAGCCTTCCGGAAACTGTTGATCGCCCTTGCGGTCTACATCACCGCACTTATCGCAAGCAATACGCTTGGTATCAAGATCATGCCGTTTTTGTTTGATTCTCACCTCTCAGTAGGAGTATTCATGTTCCCTATCGTCTTTCTTATGACCGACGTAGTGGGTGAGGTCTACGGAAAGAAGATTGCGAAGTTCTTCGTACTCTCCGGTATCGTCGCGACTCTTCTGTGGATTGGATTTACCTTCCTCGCGCTTGCGATGCCATGGTCACCGGACGGCTGGGCTATCGGAGACTATGAAACCGTATTCGGCATGTCCCTGCGCATTGCGATTGCCTCAATTGTCGCATTTGCGATTGCCGAGTATCAGGACGTGATCTCATTCTTCTTCTTCAAGAAGACGATTGGCGAAGAAGGTTTTTGGCTTCGTTCAAACCTGTCCAACCTCTGGTCACAGTTCCTTGATACGGTCATCTTTATGCTGATCGCCTTCCTTGGTATCTACCCACTTCCAGTGCTGCTTTCCCTCATTGTGACCTGGTGGCTCTACAAGGTAGCAATGGGCTTCTTCTACACGCCGCTTGCGTACGTCGGTATAAAGCTCCTCAAAGAAAAAGATGGAAGTCAGACCAATTAAAACCCGCATATTCAAAGAGCGCGAGAATCTCGTTGACTTTATCGTCGCGCATATTCCGCGTGTGAAAGAAGGCACCATTATTGTGGTGACCTCTAAGATCGTGGCCCTTGCAGAAGGTCGCACGCTAGAGATTGAAGACGAGACCACTCGTGAGAAGGCCATCAAACAGGAATCAGACTTCGCGATCCGTACCATGTACACCTGGCTGACTCTGAAGGACGGTCTCCTTATGTCGAGCGCTGGAATTGATGAATCAAATGCAGACGGGAAACTCATCCTTCTTCCGAAAGATAGCTTCAAGACCGCGTCAGTCCTTCTTCGCGAACTTAAGAAGCGATACAAGCTAAAGAAGCTCGGGATCCTTATCACTGATAGTCGCGTACTTGCACTCCGTGCCGGCGCCGTCGGCGTGTCTATGGGCTATGCAGGCTTCCGCGGGATCAAAGACTATCGTGGCACTCCTGACATGTTCGGGCGCACCATGAAGATCTCTCGGAGTAACATCCCGGACGCCCTCTCCTCTGCGGCAGTGCTCGTCATGGGTGAAGGCGATGAGCGTCAGCCCCTTGCAGTCGTGACCGGGCTCCCCGTGGAGTTCGTGGAGCGCACGCAGCGTAAGGAGCTCGTGATCCCCCCAGAGCACGATATGTATCGTCCCTTCTTTGAGGAGGTCAAAAAGAAGAACCGCGGGAAGACGATTGAGCCCTACAAACGCCCTGCTCCTCGCCGAAAGAGGTAGCCGTAAGGCCATATTCGTGTTACAGTCCAGAAACACGTGGCCGCTCTAAACGACAAGACTCGCATTAACCGGGAGATCACCGCGCGTGAACTTCGCGTGGTAGGAGCCCAAGGGGAAAACCTTGGGGTCCTTTCCCTATCAGATGCTCTCAAAGCGGCTGCCGAAGCCAACCTAGACCTTATTGAGATCTCTCCGAATGCCGTCCCTCCCGTTGCGAAAGTGGCTGATTATGGTAAATTCCTTTACGAGCTGAAGAAGAAGGAAGGTGCGGCCCGGGCTAAAGCCAAGGTCTCTGAGACCAAGGAAGTCCAGATCAAGGTGGGTACCGGTGAGAACGACATGCGGTTGAAGGCTAAGAAAGCCGCCGAATGGCTCGCCGAAGGCCACCGAGTCCGTGCTGAACTCTTCCTCAAGGGCCGGTACAAGGGAATGGATGAAGCCTTCCTCAAGACCCGGCTCGAGAAGTTCCTTCTCCTCATCCCCTACGCATACCGAGTCGCAGAACCAATCACCAAGTCACCAAAAGGCTTCGCAGGAATCATTGAACGAGATCCGAAGGCCGCAAAACCAGCCGCAGCACCAAAACAAGAAACTCATGAAAACAAATAAGTCATTCTCAAAGCGCATCCGAGTTACCCGCAAGGGGAAGCTTGTCGTGCGCAAGGCCGGACAGGACCACTTCAATGCCAAGGAGCGTAGCCGCACCAAGGGCCCAAAGAAGCGTGCCCAGTCCCTTAAGCTCGGCACCCGCCTTCGCCGCCGTTTCCTTCCAGGAACCTAATCATTTAAGTACTAATTTATGCCACGAGTAAAAGGAGGAGTCATAAGTCTTAAGCGCCGCCGCAATGTGCTTAAGCGCGCCAAGGGCTTCCGTCATGGTCGCTCTAAGAAGGAGCGTGCCGCTAAGGAGTCTCTTGTACACGCAGGAAAGCAGGCATTTGCGAACCGCCGCGACAAGAAGAATGAGTTCCGTCAGCTTTGGATTGTGCGTTTGAACGCCGCAGTACGCGATAACGGTCACAAGTCCTACAGCACCTTCATCGCAAAGCTTAAGAAGCAGGGTGTGATGCTAGACCGAAAGGTTCTCGCCACTCTCGCGGAGAAGAATCCTGAAGTGTTCACCCGAATTTCTAAGAAGGTCTCCTAAGCAAAAGCCCCCAATTGGGGGCTTTTTTGTTACTCCGCCAAAAGTCGTGCGCTTCCTGAGACTACCCGTGGCACACTTGGATCAGTAGGAATCGTTGGGTACCCCACAAAGATACTGCCAAGAAGCACGTACTTCATGTCTCCACAGAAGTTACCAATATATTGAAGTCCCCTGCTTGTAGCGTATTTCTCGGTGAGAAATGCACGCCACACTGTTTCATCAAATCCAAGCTGATAGTATGTCACCCCGTCGGCTTCCCAGCTATTGAGCGTACAGATGTTACGAATCTGAGTGCGCTCTTCCTCATCCCATCCTCCCCGAAATGCTTCTAGATTCTGTTCAATAGAAAGACCAGGAGAATAGTATTTAAGATCAAGGAAGTGATGGAGGTCATCCCCTGCATCCCAATAGTAGATACTATCTCCTACATAATCTATTTTTACCGACTCAGATAGGAGTGTCTTGATGTCACTGTACCGCTCAAGACGAAACGCAAGCTTGTAGTTTGAGTACGGATATATATTGAGCACTACATCAAGTACAGTGTGGTGTGGAATATAGGGTTCCGTCACCTCTGAACGAGTCTCTACTTCTACCTCCTCTATCGTTGCGATGCTGTTCTTCTCAAGGTAGGTTTTAACGTACGGATACGACTGATACCCTGCCCCACCAATCAATACGAGAGCAACTATGAGTATGAGGATGTTCTTCATACCGCAAGTATACACCTGCTAAGATGCAGCTTTCTCTACGCGCCACACTCGCCCAAACTCACACCAGTTCTTCTTCACCAGTGCCCGAAGAAGGCGGAAGTAGTGCACGTCATCGCGTACCCGCTCATACGCAAGTCCTGGGACGGTAAGCGTATCAAGTACGTAGAGATATTCTTCGTCGTATCCGTATACAAACATCACATGATCAAAGAGCACAAACTGCGTTTTGGAAATCGGGATATCAATCGCTGTTGCGACGTTGTTTTGAATCTGCATCTCAAGCATCCCCATCGCCTTCTCATAGGAGAGACGAGAGAAAAGAAGCTGATACATGAGATCAAAGTACGATGATACTTTCTTGTCATTGATATACAGCGCAAGTCCATGCTTCTTCAGGAATGCGGGTGCATGAAAGAACTGAGTCTGCGTCCAGGCAAGATATTTCGGCACAGGAGTTCCGAAGAGTTTTTGACAATCAATCTCTTGTGGATTTATTGCACTCGGGTTGAACGTCTCAGGATAATAGAAGTTCAAACAGTAGTAGAGGAAATCACGCTGACACTTGAAGTGAAGTTGCTTTCCGTTACGGGATTCTCGCTCTACAAATCCCATTGAATCTAGAGGACGCTTGAGGGTGACCGTACTCATAATTACTGTAGTGAATCTTAGGCGTGTGTGCGGATATACTGCTCTACCGCAGCAATATCTACAAGCTGATGGTCCCCATCAAGCTCCCTCTTGTAAGCAACAAGGTCTCGCGGGTCTATGAGTGAGACGCTCACTCCTTCTATCTCCACAATTTGGTTTGGGTACTTACGGTATCTGTCTTTTGTCTGAAACCATTCGGACTTCTCTTTGTTTGACATACGAAGAGTGTCTATATCGGTCATGTCTATCTCTTGACCGTGGTAGTTGAGGGAAAGTGTATCGCAATCCCACTTCTCGTTTTTGTAGTGTTTAGGACCAGCTGTGATGTATTCCTGTACGTCGGGAAGAATGGCGTCAAAGTACTTGCCCGGCAGCGAGATGTCTATGTCATTGATAGCGCGATTTGATCCGTATATGCGTGCGGCAAAACCTCCACCTATGCGATACGGTACCTGGTGCTTATTGAGGATGCCAACAATCCAGTACACAGCCTCAACCGTCTTTGCTTCCATACGAGCAGTATAAGTCCTAAAAGTAATACTCCTGGTACGGAGGCAATAGCCCTGCCTCAAAGTCATCGGCAAGCTTGTTCCACTTTTCAACCCTGCCTGGGTACCACGTTTGCCCCTGCATGAGTGGAGCATCTTTGTGTTTTTGATAGATTCTTTCAAACAGATCAGCCCAATCTCTATAGGTAGAGTTTGAAACAAGGCCATCTCCTCCAAATCGTTGGGTGTATGTATACAACTTTTCTGGCACATATTTGAATCCATCGGGATATCTCTCCGCAAGACTGAGAAAGAAATCCCAATCCTCCATCTTTTTGATTGCAGGATCCCATCGCACGCCATCTTCTATGATTTTCCTCGTATGCATAGCTCCGGTGGTATCCGTATGTAGTTTTCTATGAAAAATATCTTGAGCAGATACCTGCTCCGGAAAGTCGTCAGAGTCATCTATGCGCGTTACAAGCACTCCATCTCTATACAACTCCTTAATCCTGTCGCCCATAGGGAAACCCCACACCGCATCCTGATTGAGTTCAAACTCCCGCACCATTCGTTCCATGTAATTTGGATACAACGTATTGTCGCTATCAAGGTAGGCAATGAGATTCCCTATTGATAACTCCATGCCACGATTCCGTGCTACATGTGGACCCTGGTTCTCTTGAGAGAAGTATTTAATTCTCTCGTCGTTATACTCTCTTACCGCTCCTTCCGTATCATCGGTAGACCCGTCGTCAATCACCAAGACCTCCCAATTTGTATGCCTCTGTTTCAAGACACTATCAATGGTGTCTTTCAACATTCGCGCCCTGTTATACGTTGGGATAATTACTGAAACTAAGTTATGCATTGTGGAAATGATAGCAAGATTTAGAGAGTAGACTCTACACTGAATTCCCGGCCACATACCCCGTGGTCCAACAAAGCTGAAGAGAATATCCTCCAGAAGGACGTGTGATATGAAGCAGATCCCCTGTTACATACAGATTCTCAAACTTCTTAGAACGCATAGTGCGCATATCTACCTCTCTAAGGATAAGTCCTCCATCGGCGACCACTGCTCGCTCAAAACCCATAAGACCTGTCACCGTAAAGGTAAGGCCCTTGAGGAGCTCGGCGATTACTCTCCGGTCCTCTTTCCGTACACTGTGCACCTTCGTCTCCTTATCTACGGTTGGAAGCTGCTCAAGCAGAATCTCCGACGTACCTGGCGGCACAAGCTCACGAAACACATTCTTCAGGTTCTTGTTCTTATGCGCGTCAAACACCTTCGCAATATGTTTATCCAAAATCCCAAGATCCATAGACGGATATAGATCTATGCGCGCGGTGACCACGCTTTCTTGAAGCATATCTGCCACCTGCCCTGCGGCGTTCAACACGGTAGGACCTGAGATACCAAAGTGCGTAAACAAAATGGAGCCTGTACGTGAAAGTTTCTTCCCGCTTGGAAGTGAGAAGGTGATCTTTGCACCTTCTGCTTTTGCACCAGAGAGTTGCTTTACCCACCCTTCGCGTACCTTAAGCGGAACGATAGTAGGTGTCGGCGCTTCAACTGAATGTCCAAATCCCTGAAGCCACGTAAACCCATCCCCGGTAGAACCAGTCTCTGGATGCGACATACCGCCAGTCGCAAGAATGTAGCTACGTGCGGTATACACCTTGTCCTTCACCGCTACACCTGTAATGCGTCCGCTACTTGAATCTATGCGCGTCACTCCTGCCCCAAGAAGCACACGGACTCCTGCCTTCTTCATATCATCCTCTAGCACCTTCACCACATCCAGTGCTTTCTCAGTCTTTGGGAACGCACGATTGTGTGCTTCCACCTTCAAAGGAAGCCCCCGAGACTCAAAGAACTCAAAGGTCTCTTTCACTCCAAACTCGGAGAAGGAAGAATAGAGCGCTTGCTCTGCCTCTCCGTACTTGGAAAGCAACACTCGGACATCCTTCTCTGCATTTGTGATATTGCAGCGGGTACCGCCCGTAATACGAAGCTTCTCACCGAGGCGACGATTGCGCTCCAAGAGGAGTACCTTCTTGCCACGGCGTGCAGCCTGCCCTGCCGCCATCATGCCGGCGGCTCCACCTCCGATGACGATAACGTCGTATTCCATCTGGCTATCGTATATCGCCACGCACTTCCTGTCGCGTCACCCCTTTCTTGGACACCTCCCACACCTCATTCTTCCCTGCGACAATTGCGCGTACCCCAAGGAAGTCATGAATACGTTGCGCAAGGAATCGTGCGGAAGAAGGCTCCCCCATCGCAACAAAGAAGGTCTTCGCAGACGGTACGCAGCTGTCAGCAAAGCGAAGAAGTCCATCCCGATCTGCATGTCCTGACCACCCATGAAGTGTCTCCACCTTCGCACGCACCTCTACCATCTGTCCGGCAATCTTTACCTTCTTAGACCCGTCCTGAAGAAGTCTTCCTGGGCTCCCTGGTGCCTGATACCCGACCATAATAAGGGTGGTCTGTGGCTTCGGAAGGAACATCTTCTCCCACTTCCCTATACGCCCCCCATGACTCATACCAGCCCCTGCAATAATGATCTTTGGATCCTTAGTATCTACAATCTGCTGCGACTCTTCCCGAGAAGGAGTCATTTTAAGGAATGGAAATGCGAATAGATCATGCTCACGCTTCAGCTCATCCTGTGCAGCGTCCTTAAAGTACTTTGCCGCATGCTTCTTATAAATATCAGTAACGGCAATCGCAAGCGGAGAATCTAGAAAGACAGGGATCCGAGGGAGCGCACCTGCCTCCATAAGATTAGAGAGCTCATAGAGCATGAGCTGGGTACGCTCTACGGAGAAGGCAGGGATGAGAATAGGGCCCTTACGCGCAATAGCGGCCTTTACCGTATCCCTGAACTTCTCTACCCGATGCTCCTTCTCTGGATTCGCTCGGTCTCCGTACACGCTCTCAATCACGACCGCGTCCGCATCAGTAATCGCCTCTGCGTCCGGGAGAAGTGGAGTTGGCGAATTCCCAATATCACTCGTAAAGGCAATCGTATCTCCGTCTCCATCCTTAAGGCGTATGCTGGCACCACCGAGAATATGCCCAGTATCACGAAGCATCATAGACATGCCCCCTACTTTCATTTCCTTCCGGTACTCCACCACCTCTATCTGCGAAAGCATCTTGTTTACATGCTCTTCTAAATACAGCGGCGGAAGCTGCTTTGCCTTCGCATTCTCCGACATGATGTGTGCACTGTCGCGGAGCATCACGTCCGCAATGTCTCTCGTTGGTTCCGTCATATAGATCGGACCGGCGTATCCATCTTTTACGAGCTTAGGCACCCGCCCGATGTGATCAAGGTGCGCGTGTGTGACGACAACCGCAGTAATACGCTCAAGATCATACGGAAATTCGTCATACATACAGGACTCACAAAAATCTTTCCCTTGCTCAATACCACAATCAATCAAAATACGAGTGTCACCACTCTCAACCAAAAACTCAGAGCCCGTCACCGCATCCGCCCCTCCAAAGAAACTTACACGGAACGCCATAGAGAGATACGTGCCACCATATAGACAATCACTGCACCAAGCGTACCCATGAGAAGATCTAGTGCGGTATCAAATACGTAATTTGCTTCCCGTGGAATACCAAAGAAGTATTCAAACAACTCCCATCCGATAATCGCCGCAGCGATAAGAAGTGCGAAAAGAAGTGGGCGCCATGCATTTAGGAACGCGGCCACAAACACACCGATCGTAATCCCACCAAAAAAGTGTATCGGCACATCAATCCATACAAAGCGCCAATACAAATAATCCACCATCGCAATATAGTTCGCGGTGAACAAAAGTATGGAAAGAACGAGTGCGGCTACTAACCACCATATACGCATACCGGAACACTTTAGCATGAGAAAACCCCGCATGACGCGAGGTTCTCTGTAAGAGCCACCCTCGTGTGGCAACTCTTGTATGCCACGTGGGTGTCCGCACCTGTGGAATCGGAACCGGAGTTCACCATCCGACAGAGATATGAGACTCCCTGAAGGTAAGCAAGTTGCGTTTTAAGGAATGGCTCCACCTATAAGTATACATACGCAAAATGAAGCACCTGTGGATATGCAATAGCGCACAGTTGAGCCGCTATTGGCCTTTTGTATTGATCACCTCAGGCACGAACGCCTCTACCTCAAAAATATCGGTCTCTGCACTCATACCTTGATACGTCACGCGCACCGCGCCAGGTGCTGCACCAAACTCTGCAAACTCAGAAGAAAGTTTTGCGGTAAACACGCCTTTTGAAATACTGCCGATCGGCCCCACCACTTCCCATGCGGCTTTTTCTGTCACATCTTCAGTGCTTCCGTCACTCTTTTTGAATGTTGCCGTGAATGAAAGCTCGTCTTCCTCCGTGACACTTGAAAGCTTCGGAGAAGTAATAGAAAGAGACGTGGAAGAAGTAGAGGAAGAACCCAATGAAGTCTTCTGAACAGTCGTCGTCGCAGTAGTAGTTGCAACTACTGGAACAGGAGTAACGACTGCAGGTACTACAGGAGCTACAGGCTTAGTACTGACAGTCGGGGTGACTGACTTAGGTGCAGGAGCAAAAGGAGCTTCCGGTGCGACTTCTTCAGTCGTGGTCGCCACTATCACTTCTTCTACTACAGGAACTTCAACGACTGGATCAGGAACTTCTGTACCACCAAACAAACCTCCGAAGAAGCCTCCGACTGCTGCAATGATGCCAAAGAAAAACTCCATGGCGTTTACCTAACCCAATTACTCCAAGATCCCGTCTAGGTTCACGTCGTAGAGAATCTGTTCGCCGACAAGACGGTAGTTGATGAGATCTTCCTTGGAAATCCAAAGTGCAATCTCGCGCTCCCCTTCCTCAGGTGCATCAGAGCAGTGAATGAGGTTACGAACGGCGCGATCATCAACCGCCGCAATTGCGTAGGAATCAAGTGTGAGGTCTCCACGAATCGTACCCACATCAGAGGTTGCAGGCTCCGTACCACCGACAAGCTTCTTTACGACAGCGACTGCCTGGTTTCCTTCAAGCACCATAACCACCACAGGACCTGAGGTCATGAACTTCACGAGTGCACGAATAATGTCCTTACCGTATTCAATCGGCTCCTTATCAACGGACATACCCGCCGCCGCACGATCGTTGGCAATGCCCTGTCCCTTCTTCTCAAACCACGCATCATCCTTTCCGTAGTGCGTCCAAAGCTTGGTCTCATCAAGCATGGCAAGGCGCATGTAGACGAGCTTAAGGCCCGTGCGCTCAAAGCGCTTCACAATGTCGCCCACAAGACCACGCTGTACGCCGTCTGGCTTGATGATGACGAAGGAACGCTCGTTCTTAGGATGAGTTGCCATGATTTGTATAGTAAAAAATCGCTTTCGCGCTTATATAAATGGAGTATACCCTACATCCTATTCCTCGCCAGGGCGACGAGAAACCACCAACGTTTTGTCCTTTTCCACCAAAATAGTGTGCTCAAAGTGTGCAGAAATAGAGCCATCCTTGGTGCGGTACGTATAGCCATCAGGCGCAAGAATCACCGATGCCTTACCGGCGTTTGCGATAGGTTCAAGCGCAAGCACCATACCCTCTACAATCTCAGGACCGGTACCAGGTGTGCCTACGTTCGCAATCCATGGCTCCTCGTGCACCCCTGCACCGACCCCGTGCCCTCCAAGCACCTTCACGACAGAGAACCCTGTGCCCTTAAACGTCTTCTCTGTTGCATGCGAAATGTCACCAATACAATTTCCAGGACGTGCAGCGGCAATCGCGTTCTCCAGAGACGCCTTCGTCACGGCCATGAGGCGTGTCGCTTCGTCACTTACCTTCCCTACCGGTACGGTAATCGCTGAGTCAGTCACGTATCCCTTGTGTATGAGTCCCAGATCAAG
Organism: Patescibacteria group bacterium; assembly: GCA_019744845.1. Lineage (GTDB taxonomy): Bacteria > Patescibacteriota > Minisyncoccia > Phycocordibacterales > Phycocordibacteraceae > C7867-001. The sequence continues at coordinate 393,059 of JAIETW010000001.1, forward strand.
CGCCACAATATCTCCCTCCTTGATAAAACGGGGTGCTTCGTTTGGAATACCGTGCACCACCTCATCATTCACGGATACACAGAGCGTTGCAGGATACGGACGTGCAGCACGCTCTGGCGTGTAATCAAGAAAAGCCGGCATATCGCCCCCCTCACGAATCAGACGCTCCGCAATCTCATCAAGGGTGGCGGTAGAGACGCCAGGCGCAACCGCTTTCGCCACTTCAGACAACACGACGCCAAGCCGACGACCGGATTCAATGATTCCCTCGCGATCAGTGTTGTTTCGTACGATCATTAGATACCTAGTGCAGAGCGAATATCACTCTGAATCGTTGCGACTTCTCCTTCACCGTTAATCTCTACCAGTGCGCCTGCCTCACGAAAGACTTCAATAGAAGGGTCCGTGTAGAGTCGATACTCCTCAAGACGCTTCTCTACCGCATGATCATCAGCGCGTCCTGAAACAGCCGCGCGCTTCCCAAGGCGATCAATAATCTCTGCGTCAGACACTTTCACATGTACGGCTTTAAACGGGCGCCCAAGCCAGTGCAATACCTCAACGACGACCTTTGCTTCTGGCACTTTGCGACCAAACCCATCAAAGATTACTCCCTCCGACAATGGAAAGTTAAGGATGGACTTCTGGAAGAGATACATTGCAAACCAATCAGGTGCGAGGAGTCCCTGCTCTACTTCTCCTTTCATCTTGCGTCCTACCTCCGTCTCTTCTTTCATGAGTGCACGGAAGAGATCACCTGAGGCGGTGACCTTCCATCCCGTAGCTTCAGACAAGAGCGCAGCCTGCGTACCCTTACCGCTTCCTGGTTTCCCTATAAACAACACGGTGTTGAGATCCATATCACCGCTACTGTAGCACAATCAGAATTAGTACTCGCGGAGTGACACCTGTGCATCAATCTTGCGAATAAGATCAAGAAGCACGGTAACCGCAATCAAAAGTGCCGTACCTCCAACAAGAATGGCAGTGATGCCAGTCAATCCCTGAATCACAAACGGCACGACCGCGATAAGACCAAGGAAGAGTGCACCTGGGAAGGTCACACGAGCAACGACGTTACCAATGTAGGTCTCCGTCTCACGTCCTGGGCGTACGCCTGGAACAAACGCACCAGTCTTCTGAAGGTTGTCCGAGACACGCTTTGGCTCAAAGGTGATTGAAGTGTAGAAGAAGGTGAACATCACCACGAGGACGAAGTAGACTGCACCATGTGCCCAGGTGTTTGCGGTGAATGCCGTGTAGGCAGCAAGCGCGCCTTCCATTCCCCCAACACCAACAGCCGCAAGACCCGTGAGTGCAACCTGTGGAAGAAGGATAAGGGAAAGTGCAAAGATGATTGGCATCACACCAGCCTGAAGAAGACGGATAGGAAGGTAGGTTGCGGCTCCCTGATTCGTTGCCGCACCACGTACCTGACGTGCGTAGGCAATTGGGATAGAACGCTCTGCCTCAGATACCGTGACCACTGAATAGATCGCGACGAGAGAGAGGATGAAGAAGCCGATGTAGGCAGGAATGTTTGCCGCAGATGCCGTGAAGAGGATCTGGGAAAGGCCGGCAGGAACTCCCGCGACGATACCGGCAAAGATGATGAGGGAGACACCGTTTCCGATACCGAACTCGGTGATGAGTTCTCCGATCCACATGAGGAACATGGAGCCCGCAGCCACAAGGAATACGTTCACGGCAAACGCAAACGGCGTGAGGGTAGAAATAATACCCTGACTCTCCAGAAGAGAGAGGAAGGCGACTGCCTGCAGGATAGCAATCGGAATCGTAAGCGTACGAGAAATAGCGATGAACTTCGTGCGGCCTGCCTCACCCTCTTCGCTGTACATGGCCTTCACTTGAGGGAAGATCACGGTGGCAAGCTGCATGATGATGGATGCCGTAATGTACGGACCCACTCCAAGCATCACGATAGAGAGGTTAGAAAAGCCACCTCCTGAGAAGATGTTCAAAAGACCGAAGAACTGGTTGTTCGTAAAGAACTGCTCAAGGCGCACCTTATCAACGCCAGAGATTGGAATCGCTGCAAGAAAACGAAATGCCGCAAACGCCGCAACAATAAAGAAAATGCGGAATCGGATCACCGGATCGGTGAAGGCAAGTTTAACTTTCCTGAAGAAGTTCTTGATCATTAGAGGATTGAGCCGCCGGCCTTCTCAATGGCGGCCTTGGCCGTGGCAGACGCGCTCATTCCTGAAATGGAGAGCTTCTTGGTAAGCTCGCCTGCACCAAGAATCTTGATGGCAGGAACGCGTGCTCCGCGAAGAGAGACAATCCCTTTCTTCACAAGCTCGGTTGGAGTGACGGTATCGCCTGCAGAAAATGCAGCCTCAAGTACCGCAAGGTTTACGGCACGCGCCACACTGCGATCAATACGAACGGTGCGGCTACGATTCTTTCCGTATCCACGGCGCTTTGGAATCTTCTTGATGAGGTCACGCATCTCAGGGCGCATCTTGCGTCCCGCACGTGCCTTCTGACCCTTGGTGCCACGACCAGAGGTCTTTCCACGCTTGCCACCACGTCCCACGCGGGCGCTGGTGATGCGAGGTGTTCGTGCTTTAAGTGAGTTTGTTTGCATACAAAAGTAGTTTACCCCTTAAGCGTCTTAAGTGCTGCAACGGTGGCGCGTGCAATCGTAAGCTTGTTCTTGGTACGGGTAAGGATCTTGGTGACCACATCTCCAATACCGGCAAGCTCAAGCACGGTGCGCATTGCAGAACCAGCCACAAGTCCGCGACCTGGAGATGGCTTGATGGCGACAGTTACCGTTCCGTAGGTGATAGATACATCGTGCTTGATAGAACCGCTCTTGGTGCGAGGAATGGTGACGAGGTGCTTCTTGGCATCACGTACTGCCTTATCAATGGCAAGCGCGGTGTCTGCTCCCTTTCCAAGACCGACACCGACACGACCCTTACGATCACCAATGACGATGGTGACGCTGAATGAGAAGCGACGACCTCCGGCCATCACACGAGCCACGCGACGTACGTCGACGGTGACCTGGTCAAACTCACTGCGCTCGCGCTCGCGGCGCTGAGGGCGTCCTCCACGACGCTCAGGGCGGCGGCCTCCACGTCCTCCACGTGCATCAGGCTTTGCGTCAGCCACAGGGGCTGCAGCCGCTACGGGGGTGTCGGTTACTGGGGTATCCATAGTTTGCGTGTCAGTCATAGTATTAGAAAGAAAGTCCGCCTGCGCGTGCCGCGTCAGCAAGTGCCTTGATCTGGGCAGCGTATGAGTAGCCACCACGATCAAACACAACCGCCTTCACACCCTTCGCAACGGCGCGCTCCGCAATTGCCTTACCCACTGCAGCGGCCTGCACACTTAGAGAGCCTGGGAACTCGCGACCGTGTGCGGTAACGAGCGTCGTACCTGCATCATCATTAATAACCTGCACGCTGATGAAGCGATTTGAACGGAAGACCGCAAGACGAGGACGTGCCTCGGTACCACTAATCTTTCCGCGAACGCGCTTGTGGCGGCGGGTACGTGATGCTGCTTTGGTAAGAGTTTTAGGCATATGAAATATTAGACGGCCTTCTTGCCCTGCTTACGGCGGATAACCTCGCCCTCGTATGCAATACCCTTTCCAAGGTATGGCTCAGGCTTCTTCACCTGACGAATCTCAGCCGCAAACTGGCCGACTGCCTGCTTGTCAGCGCCTTCAATAGAGATGGTGTTCTTCGCAACTGTGGCAGTGATGCCTTCAGGAATGGTGAGGGCCACAGGGTGTGAGAACCCAACGGCAAAGACAAGCTCCTTACCCTTAAGCTCTACCTTGTATCCGACTCCGGTCAAGATGAGGTTCTTCTTGAATGGTTCCTCTACTCCCTTAATCATTGCTTTTGCGTGTGCAGCAAAGGTGCCCGTAAGTGCGTGCGAAAGACGGGAGCTGTTCTTTGGGGTGATGACGATTCCTTCAGGAGTAACTTCAATATTGATTGAAGAATGAATAGCACGAGAGAGCGTTGCCTTTGAACCCTTAACGGTAAGCACTCCCTCAGCGGAGGTCACCTGTACCTTCCCTGGAATAACAATCGGCTTTTTTGCGAGACGTGAGGCCATAATGATTTACCAGATCTCAAAGAGAGTCTCCCCTCCGGCGCGTACCTGACGTGCCTCCTTATCACCGAGGATACCCTTTGGTGTAGAGAGAATACGAGCACCAAGACCGTTCTTGACGCTGTGTGCATCGCGAGAAGAAACGTACAGGCGACGACCTGGCTTAGAGATACGCTTCACATCGTTAATCTTGTGTACGCCGTTCTCGTAGGCGAGCTCTACCTCAAGCATCTTCTTGCCTGCCTTGGTAGAGACATCTACACCAGCGACAAAGCCAAGATCACGAAGCTTCTTCGCAATATCCTCTAGGTGGTTTGAGTGAGGTACAGAAATAGAAGAGGTACCGATGGCACCGGCATTCTTAAGACGGATTATGAAATCTCCAACGCGGTCGCTTACCATGATGCTTTCTTTACGCCCGGAACCTTACCCTCGCGGGCAAGCTCACGGAACTGAATACGAGAGAGACCGAAGGCACGGAGGTACCCACGACCACGACCAGTGATAGAACAACGGTTCTTTACGCGAACCGGGGAGGAGTTTTTCGGAAGCTTCTGGAGGCCTGCAGAATCCCCTGCCGCCTTAAGCGCAGCACGCTTGGTAGCATACTTAGCCACGAGCTTTGCGCGCTTTGCGTTACGGGCGAGTTGGGATGTTTTGGCCATAAGAAAAATAGCTCCGAGGAGCGTCAAGACAATGTATCAATAGTGATAGTCAGTGTCAAACAACCTTGAATTTAGGCCCTAAAAGGGATCCCAAGGTGCGTGAAGAACCCTTCTGCCTCCGGCTTCGACGTAGCCGTGGTCACAATCGTGATCGCAATGCCAAACACATCCTTCAAGTCCTCGTCTGAGGTCTCTGGGAAGATCGTATTCTCCTTGATACCGATGGTGATGTTCCCCATATCATCCACGGTGGTCTTTGCGATACCGCGGAAGTCACGAGTACGAGGAAGCGCGACATGGATGAGCTTATCAATGAAGTCAAACATGCGTGCACCACGTAGCGTCACCTGGTAGCCGACAATGTCACCCTCACGCATCTTGAACTGCGCGATAGATGCCTTTGCGGCACGAGGAGATGCCTTCTGTCCCGTGATGCGCGCAAGACGCTCTTCCACGAGTGCCTTCTTTGCCTTGTCGGCCTTTCCAACTCCAGAAGAGATAACGACCTTAAGAATACGAGGAGCCGCCATGCGGTTCTTGTATCCGAAGGTTTCAGAAAGTGCCTCGTAGGCGGTCTGTTGTTTTTGTTTTGAAAGCATCATACGAAATTTACTTAGCGGCTGCGGCCTTCTTTGCACGAGGAGCCTTCTTCTCTGCAGTCTCTACCTTTCCGACGTTAGACGCGTGAATAGATGCAGGGTGCTCCACAATGCGACCTGACTGACCACGACCAGAGCGGCGGTGATGGCGCTTGACCATCGCAACGCCTTCTACCACCACACGGTTCTCGCGTGGAAGCACGGTAAGAATGACGCCAGTCTTGCCCTTATCTTTTCCAGAAAGGACCTTTACCTTGTCACCCTTCTTGATCTTCATCTTCATGGCACGCATAGGCACACCCTTACGTGCGTTACGCTTGCGGCGGCTTGCGGCGTATGACTTCTGCTGTGTATCGGTGTACTTCTTCATAAAATATTAGACGACCTCAGGGGCAAGAGACGCAATGTTCTGCCAACCCTTTTCCGTAAGCTCACGAGCCACTGGACCGAAGACACGGTTACCACGAGGACCCATCTCCTTACCCTGCTTCTCAATGATCACGACTGCGTTGTCATCAAAAGCGATGTAGGAACCGTTTGCACGGCGGAATGGCTTCTTGGTGCGGACGACCACTGCCTTCACTACATCCTTCTTCTTGGTTGCCTTACGAGGCTCTGCAGTCTGAATAGAAATCACAACCACATCTCCAAGTCCTGCGTAGCGGCGCTTGGATCCACCAAGTACCTTGAAGACACGGCCAACCTTGGCGCCTGAGTTGTCTGCAACGGTAACGATAGTGCGGTCGTGAATCATAGAATTATGCGGAAGCGATCTTGAAGCGCTTCATCTTAGAAAGAGGGCGGCAGCCGACGATAGTGACGGTGTCTCCTACCTTTACGGTGTTACCTGGATCATGCACAAGATACTTCTTGGTGCGGGTCTGGTACTTCTTGTACTTTGCGTGCTTCACGTAGCGAGAGACCTCGACGGTAGCCGTGTCCTTCATGGCCGTCTTAACGACGACACCCTTGAAGCTCTGTGGACGTGGTGAGTTAGTTTCCATACTTAGTTGCTTACCTTCTTACGAAGTGCGAGTTCCGTCAAGATGCGTGCGATTTCCTTGCGGGTCTTTGCAGGTGCCTTTGAGTCAGCAGGACGTGCACCCGCAGCTTCAAAACGAAGCTTGCGGAGTTCCTCACGCTTCTCGGTGAGAGCCTTCTTAAGGTCCTCAATCGTCGTCTCTTTGTACGTAGTTTTCTTGGCCATATTAGTTTCGGGTGACGACGGAGGTCTTAAGCGGAAGCTTTGCTCCTGCACGGCGCATTGCATCGCGCGCAATTGCATCCTCTACCCCATCAAGCTCAAACAAGACACGACCTGGGTGCACCTCAAACACAAAGTGCTTTGGATCTCCCTTTCCCTTACCCATTTTAAGACCGTCAGCCTTCTGAGTGATTGGACGATCAGGGAAGATGCGAATCCAAAGCTTGCCTCCCTTTCCAGTCACGCGAGTAAGCACCTTACGAGCCGCCTCAATCTGATTTGAAGTAATGCGAGAGGCAGTCGTTGCCTTCATGCCGTGTGAACCGAACGATACGGTGGTACCGCGCGTATCAGGACGTGCCATCTTGGCTGGGGACTTTCGTCCGGTCTGCCACTTGCGGTGTTTTACTTTCTTAGGAAACAACATACGTAAATATATTAGTTGCGGGGAGCAGGCTGAGTTCCAGTCTTACGCTCTGCGAACTGGTCACCGAGGTAGATCCATACCTTGATACCGATCTGACCGTATGGAAGGTGCGCCTCGTGATGTGCGTAATCAATGTTTGCACGAAGAGTCTGAAGAGGGATACGGCCGCGCTTGATCTGCTCAATGCGAGACATGTCAGCACCTCCAAGACGTCCAGAAATCACGATGCGTACACCGACCACTTCACGAACGGCCATCACCTTCTCCACGGTGCTCTTAAGTACGCGGCGGAATGGAAGGCGCTTCTCAAGACCCTCAGCGACCATCTGACCGACGACTGCCGCGTTCGTTTCTGGCTGGCGGATCTCCATGATGTCGAGCTTCACGGCGCTCGTACGGTTCTGAGAATCAGCAGGAGCTGCCTTTGCAATCACTGCACCAAGTTCCTTGCGAAGCTTCGTTGCGTTCTCGCCTGAGCGACCAATCACAAGACCTGGACGTGCGGTGTGGAGGATGACGCGCGTCTCAGTGGCAGAGCGTTCAATCTCAATGTCAGCGACATGCATGCCCTTAAGACGCTTCGCGAGGAAGCGACGGATAGACTCATCTACCGCGATGTTCTCGCGGTACTGCTTCTTGCCACGGGCAAACCAACGGCTCTTCCAATCTCGGATGATGCCAAGGCGGTGTGCGTAAGGATGTACGGTGTGTGTCATACGAAAATTTATGCGAGCTCTACGATGATCTGGCTCTTGCGGCGGCGAATCGGTGCGCCACGACCCATCGCGCGAGGCATGTACTTCACGAGCATACCTGCTGAGTCAACGCGCACACTCTTCACGACAAGCTTCTCGGGATCCTGTCCCTTTGCTTTTGCGTTTGCAGCTGCAGACTCAATAAGCTTCTTGATAGGAAGGGCCGCACGCTTTGGAAGGAATGAGAGTGCGGCAAGTGCCTCAGGAACTTTCTTTCCCTTTACGAGATCCGTCACAAGGCGAACCTTGCGTGGGGGCTGATTGTGCGTGCTTAGAGATGCCTTCATACCTTATTTCTTAGCGCCGGCAGGGGCAGGCTCCTTAGAAGCCTTTGCTGCTGCAATCTCAGCGTCCTTCTTCTTCTGCTCCATCTCCTTCTGCATCTTTCCTCCGTGACGGATGAACTTCTTGGTAGGACTAAACTCACCAAGGCGGTGTCCTACCATGTCTTCCGTGACGAGGACGTCTACAAAGGCCTTGCCATTGTGCACGCCAAAGGTGAAGCCGACGAACTCAGGCGCAATCTGAGAGTTGCGTGCCCACGTCTTAATCACCCCCGTGTCTGAGGGTTTCTTTCCTTGTACCTTCTTCTGGAGTTTGACGTCCACGTAAGGTCCTTTCTTGAGTGATCGGGACATGAGCAATTAAAAGCCCGCGGCGCGGGATAGGAGAAATCTATAGGAAATGGGCCTTAGTGTCAAATTTATGCTTTCTTCATCTCCCCTACTCTAGGCTGAGGTACACTATACCTATATGAAAACTGACCCAAAACTCCTTATCGGCGGCGTGATCCTTATTCTTCTTATCCTCGGCGGTGTCCTTTGGTACATGGCAAGTAACCCTGCCCCAGAACCGAGTGAGTTCCCTGAGGTCCCCGCAGGGCCTTCCCTAGGACAAAGCGAGCGTATATCAGAGAACGGCCAGTATCACGAGGTATCGGCCGAATATCCTGCCACAACCCCGCTACGAGCCTCTGCAGGGGCTGAGGCGGATGCTAGAGCGGTAGCCGCCTTCCGCGCCTTTGAAGAGAGAACTATTGAAACCTTTAAGGAGCAGAGTGGACTCAGTACTCTTACACAGGAAGACATAGAGATGTTTGGACTGGGGAATGAGCGCAAATATGCCATAGGCATTGACTACGAGATGTATCAGTCAGATGCCACGGTGTCCTATGTGTTCATGATCTATGAAGATACGCTTGGTGCGCATCCAAACGGCTACTACCGCACGTTCACCTTTGATCTTGAGACCGGCGCAGGACTCCAGCTCTCCCAACTCTTCGCACCAGGAGTGGACTACCTTGCCGTACTCTCTCAGAAATCTCGCGAGGCACTCTACACACAGCTCGGAGAGAACGCGGTCTCTGACATGCTTGAAGCGGGCACCACCCCTGACGAAGATAACTATCAGAACTTCTATCTGGAAGGAGAGGCGCTCGTGATTGTCTTCGCTCCTTATCAGGTAGGTCCATGGGCCATTGGCACGCAGGAAGTGAGGATCCCAAAAACTGAACTCTCGGGAATGCTCAAGGCCGAGTATCAGTAAGAAAAAGCCCCGGGATACTCGGGGCTTTTTTAGTCTTTGAAAATATCGTCTGCAGTACCAAAAGATTCTGCGGTACCGAAGGCTGGGGGCGTACCCCCTGGTACTTGCGATTCAGTTGTAAATAAACCTGGTGCAGGGAGATCCCCTCCAAGCGCTGCAAGACGTGCACGCACTTCCTCAAGAGCAGCAGCATCTGCGGCGACGTCTGGCGCCTCTGCAATTGGACGCTCTTCTTCCAAGTCGGTGGTTGCGGGCCATGGCTTATACGGTCCGTCAGGTCCCTGCGGTGCTCCAGCAGGAACATGATATCCGTCGGGCCCTTGGCGCATGCCTCCCATATGTCTGTAGCGTAGCAACAAAAAAGACCGGGTCAAGCCCGGTCTTTTGATTAGCCCTTCTTGCCGACCTTGCGGCGAGAAACGATGTGCGAGTTGGAGTACTTCTTCGGCGTACGAGTCTTCTGGCCCTTGCCGGTTGGCTTACCCCACATGCTCTTCGCACGGCGGAGACCACGACCCTGACGTCCTTCACCTCCTCCGTGTGGGTGATCAACGGGGTTCATTGCGGTACCACGAACGGTAGGGCGGATACCCATCCAACGGGAGCGTCCTGCCTTTCCGAAGTTCACGAGACGTGACTCTTCGTTACCGACCGCACCAATAGATGCCCAACAAAGATCTGAGACCTTGCGCACTTCCGTTGAAGGAAGCTTCACCTGTGCGTAGCCTGCGTCATGTGCAATGACTTCTGCGTAGTTTCCTGCAGAACGAACGAGGCGAGCACCCGCACCTACCTGAAGTTCAATGTTGTACACAAAGGTACCGGTAGGAATCTTTCCAAGAGGAAGGCGGTTACCGACAGACACTGGCGCGTCCTCAGACACGATGAAGTTGTCACCAACCTTAAGGTCCTTAGGGGCAAGGACGTAACGGCGCTCTCCGTCAGCGTAGACGACACGAGAGACGAAACCGGTGCGGTATGGATCATACTCAACGGTCTCTACACGTGCAGGAACATTCTTCTTGTCGTACTTAAAGTCCACATCGCGGAAACGCTTCTTGTGACCTCCTCCCTGGTGACGGGTAGTGACGCGTCCATCAGCATTGCGGCCTGCGTTCTGTTTCTTTCCTGCGACAAGACTCTTGAATGGGCGGTCGCCCGAAAGAAGCTTCTTGTACGGAAGCGTGGTCATGTGACGACGGCTCTTGGTGTATGGCTTGTAGGATTTCATGGCAAAATATTAGGCAAGGGTGATGGTGTCGCCCTTCTTCAAGTACACGTATGCCTTGTGGCGGCGTGCGCGAGTACCAAACCCACGGCGGGTGCGAAGTGCCTTCTTCTTTCCTGGAAGATTCACAATCGCGACCTTGGTAGGAGTCACCTTGTAGAGAGTCTCTACTGCTGCCTTCACCTGGGTCTTGGTGACCTCGGGTGGTACGGCAAAGACGTAGACACCGCGCTCAGTACCAATGAGTGCTTTCTCGCTCATCCATGGGGCCTTCAGTACGCCATCCACGCGACCGGAAACCTTCTTCACTACCTTCTTGGTAGCCTTGGTTGCCGTTTTCTTCTTGTTGTCAGAAAAGAGTCCCATACGAATTATTTGGATTTGTTCACCTTACCAGAAAGGATAGGAAGTGCCTCCTTCGGGTTCTCAATGATGAGGTAGCGGCGAGTCATCACATCAACCGGGTTAAGGTTGCGGATCTCTTCGCTCATCACGTTTCCGAGGTTGCGGAAGCTCTTCTTTGCCGCAGCATCGTTTGAAGAGAGCGCGATAAGGGCCGCATTCTTGCGCTTGGACACGAGTCCGACGTTTGCGGCCTTAGAGATAGCCACAAGTGCATTCTTTGCCTCTGCGGTCTTTGGGGTAGAGAACGCGAGCTTCTCAACGAAGATCACCTCGCCATCCTTAAGCTTGCGAGAAAGCACTGAGAAGAGAGCGGCAGTGCGCATCTTCTTGTTGATCTTCACGGTATAGATACGCTCTGCGCGAGGACCGTGAGTGGTACCTCCACCAACCCAGATTGGAGAGCGGTTAGAACCGTGACGTGCACGTCCTGTACCCTTCTGCTTCCATGGCTTCTTTCCTCCTCCGGATACTTCTCCACGGAACTTAGTGTTCGCAACCGTTGGGCGAGCGTTTGCCTGCATACCAACGACCACCTGGTGTACGAGGTCTGCATTCCACTGCACACCGAAAAGCTCTGCCGGAAGCGCAATCGTTCCTGCCTGTGAGCCATCCATGGCGTAGACCACAGCCTCACCCTTGCCTACCTTAATCTCAGGCGCCTTCTTGGTGCGAGGTGCTGCCTTCTTTGCGGTTGTCTTTTTGGTAGTAGCCATACGAAAATTTATGCGGAAATGATTTCCACGAGTGAACCGCGGGTACCTGGAACGGCACCAGAGATGATCATCTCGCCAGTCTTAGCATTCACGTGAAGGACCTTAAGGTTGGTGACCGTGACACGATCCCCGCCCATACGTCCTGCCATGCGCATACCCTTGGCGACACGACCTCCTGCGCGACCACCTCCACCGATAGAACCAGCCTCACGCTCAGAGTGCTTCTGACCGTGTGAGCGGCGACCGCCGTGGAATCCATGGCGCTTCACCACACCCGTAAAGCCATGTCCCTTTGAGGTACCGGCAACACGGACGGAGTCTCCTGCGGCGAAGGAATCAAGAGTTATCTCAGAACCAATCTCAAAAGAAGAAGGGTCTTCCACACGAAATTCCTTAAGAACCTTAAAGGCCTTCCCGTGCTGAGCCTTGTTAAGACGCTTCTCGGTCTGTACCTCAAAGCCCACCTGGACGGCTGCGTAACCATCCTTAGCGTCCTTTGCCTTCACCTGAGTGACGACGATAGGACCCGCCTTAAGGACGGTACCTGCATGCACGATACCCTGATCATCAAAGATCTGGGTCATGCGGTCTTTGCGGGCAAGGATGAATTTCATGAAATGGAAAACGCGCCTTCAATAGCGCGTAGAGGGTTACCCCTTTCCGGCCATTGGTCCACCCGAAGGTGTACGTAGCGTTTCAGGGACTATACAGGGATGCTCTTAAAGATGCAAGCTATGGGTGCCTAAAGTCAGAAACACCTGTTTTTTCATCATAAATGTGCCCTGAAAGCTGCGTATGAAGCCACGTGTCTGAGTCCGCTTCAAAGCCATGGGCGACTCCTCGTGGAGCTTTCAGAACCGTGCCAGGAGCGTATGGAATGCGCTCGTCACCAATAAGTGCGGTACCCGTACCAGTCACTATGGTGAACTCTGAATCCGTCTGGTCGTGGATGTGTGGAGCGTAGCGTCCACGCGCAAATCCTGCATATTCTTCAACCGTGCCGTCGGCATTCTCTTTAGCAGTGATGAGCACAATGCGTTCGGTGTCCGTTTCAAACACATGATGCGGCATACGCGCCACCTCTTCTGGAAGCAGTGCTAGTAGACGACCTGTCTCTACCTCTCGTGTTCCTGTCTGCTTTTCTCCATCTTCCATGTGAAAATTATACTATTCCTTGGTCGCAAGATACTCCTGTACTCCTGGACGCTTCAAGAACTCCTCAAACATAAGATCTGAAAGTTCTTCTACTGCCTTCAGCCTGTACGGACGACTCTCTATTTCCTCAATAGCAAGGAGGAGAGTTTTTTTGTCTCCTTTGTGTGGATACCAACGCTCAAGAGGACGCATCAATGCCCCTTGTCCGATTTCAAGTCCAGGATGGAGTGAAATTCGTGTTGCAGGTTTTTTCTCCGTACGCTTCACAATCATAGACTCCGCACGCTGTGTTATACGATCAATCATAAGAGAAAGATCAAACCTTCCTCCTATTTCTTTCAGGAGCGGTTCCATAGACGTCCCCGTCTCTACCGCATCGGTACACACAAGGACATTCTGTGCGCCTCGTTTTCGTAGCTTCTCTCCTACCTCGTAGGCAAGACGATGTGCCTCTTCGGGAGGAGTAAAGCGCCCTACCGCATACGACAGTACTGGAATATTCTCTACAGTCGTAGGAGTACTGTGTGTGCGGAGTCGTGTCAGAAACGAACGCATGATCTGTGCAAGGGTCCGACCAGTAACATCTTCAGAGATGATTGTGTCAGGAAGGCGTCCTTCAATGAGAGACCGCTCAAGCCAGGCTCCGAGCTCTACCATAGGAAGTTCGTGCTCAATTTCACCTGCACGGTAACTCGTCTCGTCATCGTGCATCATGATAGATACCGCCTGTTTCGCCATCTCTAACATCTCTGTAAAATACTCCTCGTCTCGCTGTTTAAGTTCTGCGGCAATGGTGTCCGCCGTCGGTAATTTTCCGCTGAAGAAATCGCGTATGAACTCAAGTGGGTAGGCAGTCCACAGTGATTGCCGTCTCATCTGTGCAATTCCCTTGAGACGCTCTTGCTCATACGTTCGCCGTTCCTGTTTACGTCGTGCACTCTCTCTCGTCACAGGATTGTTACGTCCTTCACTCATACAAAAAGTATATAACGAAAAACCGCCCCAGAGATGGGGCGGCTTCTAGAGTGGTCCTTAGACCATCTTCACATCAATCGTCACTCCCGATGGAAGGTTGAGGTTCGTGAGAGCCTCAATTACCTTCGGATTCGGAGAGAGAATATCAATGAGACGTTTGTGGATGCGCATCTCGAACTGCTCACGTGCGTCTTTGTGGACGAACGTAGAACGGTTCACGGTCCAACGCTTTATTTCAGTAGGAAGTGGAACCGGACCCACGATCTTCGCTTCAAAGCGATTCGCCGTGTCCATGATCTGCTTCACTGAAAGATCGAGAATCTTGTGCTCGTAGGCGCGGACTCGGATGCGAAGCTTCGGCTCGCTTGGCGCGCCTGCTTCTTTCTTCAGAGTCTTTTTCGCTACGGTTGCCATACGAGTGATACGAACGGGTTAGGCCGTGATCTTGGTCACGACGCCTGCACCGACGGTCTTGCCGCCCTCGCGAATTGCAAGGCGCTGCTTTTCCTCAAGTGCAATCGGAGCAACAAGCTTCACCTTGAAGGTGACGGTGTCACCTGGCATAACCATTTCCTTTCCATCAGGAAGGGTTACTTCTCCAGTCACGTCCGTCGTACGAACGTAGAACTGTGGCTTGTAGCCAGAGAAGAATGGCGTGTGACGGCCTCCCTCATCCTTAGAAAGAATGTAGACTTCTGCCTCGAAGTCGGTGTGAGGCGTGACTGCGCCGGTCTTTGAAAGGACCTGTCCGCGGTGCACGTCTTCCTTCTTCGTTCCGCGAAGGAGAATACCTGCGTTGTCGCCGGCCTGTCCTTCCTGGAGCTGCTTGTTGAACATTTCAATACCAGTGATGGTCGTCTTGGTCGTTGGGTTGATACCCACGATCTCCACTTCCTCACCGACCTTGACGATACCGCGCTCAATACGGCCGGTGACCACCGTTCCGCGTCCTTCAATTGAGAAGATGTCCTCAATCGGCATAAGGAACGGCTTGTCGGTCTCGCGCTGTGGCTGAGGGAAGTAGGAATCCATGGTGTCCACGAGTTCCTTCACCTTAAGTGCCCACTCGTCACCAGCGTCCGTCGCCTCAAGAGCCTTGAGACCAGAACCCTTGATAACAGGAGAGTCAGTGAAGCCCTGCTTTGCAAGGAGTTCCTTGATCTCTTCCTCCACGAGGGAAACCATGTCCGCATCATCTACCATGTCTACCTTGTTCAAGAAGACAATGAGCTTAGGCACACCCACCTGCTTTGCAAGAAGGATGTGTTCGCGGGTCTGAGGCATCGCACCGTCCGTTGCGGCCACCACGAGTACTGCACCGTCCATCTGGGCGGCACCGGTAATCATGTTCTTGATGTAGTCAGCGTGTCCTGGCGCATCAATGTGAGCGTAGTGACGGTTTGGAGACTCGTACTCTGAGTGGTGAAGGGCGATAGTAATACCGCGCGCCTTTTCCTCAGGAGCGTTGTCGATGTTCTCCACCTTTTCTGCACGAGCCTTGTATCCAGCTCCTGCGTTGAGGTTAAGAACATTGAGAATTGCAGCCGTGAGCGTGGTCTTTCCGTGGTCAACGTGACCAATGGTTCCCACGTTCATGTGCGGCTTGCTGCGATCAAATGCATCTGCCATACAATTTGTAAGTTACGTGTAACTAATTATTAATCAGTACCGCTCACCTGTTCTTAAGGAAGACCCCTAAAAACAACCAAGGCGTCGGACGGAATACCCGCGCGACGCCTTTAAAACCGGTCCTGTTCTGGAGGAACGTTTACAAAGAGCGCCGTACCGCGTTACTCCCTAAACTACAGGCGTGAGCCTTAAAGGTCAACCCTACGGGCTCGCTGGGGATGATGGGGATAGTACGAAAGGATCTTCATCCGCTGCCTGGTCATTGGGTACGGCTCTAATATCAAACCCTCGGGTACGATAGTGAGACACAAGAGATGCATAGGCATCACTTGAAAGAATGGAATCCCAGCTCTCTCCGGCCTCACGTGCCTCCGCGACAAAGCGTGACCAGGCGACTCGGGCCTCGTCCAGCGTCTGGCCGTTTGTTGCCTGTCCGTACGCAGTCTCATATGCAATGCGTCGTGCCTCTACCGCGCGTGCGACCCGCTCCGCAGTCTCTGTCTGTCCTTGTGCCCTCAGAAACGCATCCAGGGTCGTCCATCGCGACTCCCCATACATGGCATCTACGATAATCTCATCAGGGTTTTGTGTAAGTCCTTCTCTGCTGATGACTTCTTCTGGGAGAGTCTCAAGAAAGAGAGCCACCTCAGCAACAGCCTGATTAAGCTCTTCTGCGACGTCTCTATACTCACTCAGCGCGCGCTCCGTCTCTAAAGGAGAGGTGGGATTAAATTCGTAGTAGTAGGTCAAAAGCTCATCAGTAACGGCATACTCAAGCGTCACGAGATCTGGCGGCGTCTGGCGGAGATTCCCCCTCAGACCAATGCCATCAAGCATCTGTGGGCCTTCAAGGTCGGTCGCGCTTGGCGGCATGGTAAGTGGGAGGTTCCGTGCAAGGAGTGCTTCAAAAGCAGGGCCAAGTCGGGCACCAGACCTGCGAAGAGTGTGTGAGGGATGGGTGTGGAGCCACAGAATACGAAGACGTTCGGGCGACTCACCACGAGCGAGTGCGTCCTCGTACGCCGCATCTACCGCCTCCGCCATACGCGCATACGACATACTCACGTTCTCCGCACTACGTCGCGTACTGAAAAGAGAAAAGCGCAGATCCACAAAAGATCCGCCCGTGCCTGTGGAAATATAGAGCGCACTTCCTTCCCGTCGCTCCTGTGACGCAACGCGTTCTAATTCATGCACCCCTTCTTCCCATGGCGTGCTTGCGCGTATGTTCTGTGCAGCGACCGGAGGCGCCTCAAATGAGACAAGTGCGAGGGCCGCAACTGCCACCATCTCGCGCAATGAACGTCTATGCTCTGGTCCTTGATTAATCATTGACCCCTAGGCGTTCATCCTTTGACGGCATCCCTTCTTCGTTCTCTTCTACCTTGTCTTCACCAGCGTCATCAATAGGTTCGGGGGCGCCCACGTCCATTCCCATAATATTGTCCCAGCGTTCGTTTGGCATACGGGTAGTATAATGGAGCTATGCCAAGACAAGAAGGACCGGAGGCTTTTCATAGCCGGGAAGAAAAAAGACACATACAGCATCGTATAAAAGAGTTCCTGCTACGACGTCGCGAGCGAGAAATACAGAAAATCAAAGAAAAGAAAGAACGGAAAGAGAAATAAAAAAGAGCCGCATTACGCGGCTCTTTTCCTGTCCACCCGATTACTTATTTGCGAGCTGCAATAATATCGTTGGCAACGTTCTGGGGCACCACCTCGTAGTGATCAAACTCCATGGTCATGGAGCCGCGTCCTTCTGTCATAGAGCGAAGGCTCGTCGTGTAACCGAACATTTCAGAGAGCGGCACCTTGGCGTGAATCGCCTTGTTCATACCGCGATCCTCCATGCTTTCAATGGCACCACGCTTTCCTGAGAGAGAACCGGTGATGTCACCCATGAACTGCTCAGGAACCACCACTTCTACGTTCATGATCGGCTCAAGAATCACTGGCTTTGCCTGCTTGGCACCATCCTGAAAGGCCATGGACGCCGCAATCTTGAAGGCGATTTCTGAAGAGTCCACATCGTGGAAGGAGCCGTCGTAGAGATTTACCGACACATCCACCATTGGGTAGCCGGCGAGAATACCGCGGGTCATTGCCTCGCGAATACCCTTTTCAATTGGGTTGATGAACTCACCTGGAATGGCACCTCCCTTAATGTTGTTGATGAACTCAAAGTGATCCTCACGAGTCACGTTCTTCGCAACCTTTGCATCAGGATCAACTGGCTCAAGGTGTTTCATCTTAAGCTTCACGTGACCGTACTGACCTTTACCTCCCGTCTGCTTGATGTACTTACCTTCCACATCAGAAGAACCAAGGATGGTTTCGCGGTATGCCACCTGTGGCTTACCGACGTTTGCAACGACGTTGAACTCGCGCTTCATACGATCCACGAGAATCTCAAGGTGAAGCTCACCCATTCCTGAAATGATGGTCTCGGCAGTCTCCTCGTCAGAGGTCACCTTGAAGGTTGGGTCCTCATCCGCAAGCTTACGAATGGCCATGCCCATCTTCTCCTGGTCAGCCTTGGTAGCTGGCTCAATGCGAAGGGATACCACTGGCTCAGGGAACTTAATCTGCTCAAGGATAATTGGATTATTCTCATCACAAAGAGTGTGAGACGTCTTCGTGTCCTTAAGACCCACCATAGCGGCGATCTCTCCGGTGAACACCTGCTCCACTTCCTCACGCTTATCAGCCTGAAGACGCACGATACGTCCGACACGCTCTTTGGTGCCCGTGTTTGCGTTGTAGACGTATGAGCCGGCAGTGACGGATCCTGCGTACACACGGAAGAAGGTAAGTGCTCCCACGAATGGGTCAGTCTGAAGCTTAAAGGCAAGTGCCGTAAATGGCTCCTTGTCGTCTGCGCTGCGCATCACCTCTTCACCTGTGTTTGGATTCGTACCCTTCACTGGAGGAAGATCAAGTGGAGATGGGAGGTAATCAACCACGGCATCAAGCACGAGCTGCACACCCTTGTTCTTAAGGGCAGAGCCGGTGTAGACCGGGAAGATCTGGTTGCCAATCACTGCCTTACGAAGGATGGCCTTAAGCTCGTCTAGCATTGGCTCCTTTCCTTCAAGGTACGCATTCATAGCCGCATCGTCGTTTTCAACGATACGCTCCACAAATTCTGCACGATATTTCTTTGCCTCTTCTACATACTGCTCAGGCACTTCGCCCTCGTTTACTTCCTCACCCATACTTCCAGAGAAGGTGTATGCCTTCATGGAAAGGAGGTCAATCACTCCCTCAAAATCACCCTCTGCACCCATAGGGATCTGTGCGCGGATCGCCTTCTTGCTCAAACGATCAAGAATAGACTGGTAGGAATCCTCAAAAGAGGCGCCGGTACGGTCAAGCTTGTTGATGAAACAGACACGAGGCACCCCTGCTTCGTCGGCATAGCGCCAGTTGGTTTCAGACTGTGGCTCCACGCCAGCCACGCCGTCAAACACCACGATTGCACCGTCAAGCACACGCATAGAGCGCTTCACCTCGGCGGTGAAGTCAATGTGTCCTGGGGTGTCAATGATGTTGAAGCGATACTTCTTAGACGTATCCTTCTTGTCCTTCTCCTGGCTCTTAGACCAGAAACAGGTGATAGCCGCGGCGGTAATAGTGATACCGCGCTCGCGCTCCTGCTCCATCCAGTCAGTGGTGGTCTCTCCTTCGTGCACCTCTCCGATCTTGTGCTGGGAGCCAGTGTAGAAGAGCACACGCTCTGAGGTCGTGGTCTTTCCGGCGTCAACGTGGGCGACGATACCGAAGTTACGTACTTTCTCTAGTGGATAATCGCGATTCATATAGGTAGTGGGTAAATAAAAAGGCGCGTGATGCGTTACTTGAAAGATACTGAAAGTAGACCCAAAAAGCAATGTTACGCTAGTATGACCCTATGACTGAACGACCGACAGGCCTTGACCAACACTTGCGAGAGAGGTTGTGGCGCATAGAGGAGAAAGTCCAAGAAGTGCTTCGTATATACCGTCTTCTGAGGGAACGGTTCCAGGCTGATGTAGAAGCTCTTGCTGCTGGACGTGAGAGCAACGATGATGATTCTAGGTACTTCACGCTGGACGAAAGAGAGAGGAAATACCGCGCAGACCGAGCTGCGTTACAAAAGGAGGCTGCAGCAATGCTCGCTGATGTATTCCACGACCTGACACAGGCCTCTTGGGAACATAGTGATCTTGGAACCTCCGAAAGTTACTCAGCCATGGAAACATTTCACCTCCCGCTCGGTCGTGGGTTCCGACTGCGCTTATACCACGGACGCATGTACCCTGTGCGAGATAGAGGGCGCCAATATGCGACCGAACGTTGGAATCTGAGCCTCGACGAAGCTAACGTGCCGTCAAATGACAACGCAGGAAGTACAGAAGAGGCGTTTGCATATGAAGATGTCCCGAAAGACAACGCTGACTTTCTTATGGGAACCCGCGTCAACTTTGAAACAACGACTGATCGTATGAACATAGACGATCTTGCACCCAAGGGAATACTTGCAGGCTTCAAGAAGGCTAGATTTGAACGAGCACTTAAGGAATTCAAACGTACACACGGATTGTAAAAACCGCCCTCTCGGGCGGCTGTGTGTTACCAAGCGAAGTGGGCGAAGGCCTTGTTCGCATCCGCCATGCGGTGCATATCGTCCTTCTTCTTGATTGCCTCTCCTTCGTTCTTTGCTGCGAGGAGAATCTCGTTTGCAAGCTTCTCGGCCATAGGCTTTCCCTTCTTGGCACGAGCGGCATTGATGAGCCAGCGGTAGGCCAAAGAGACACGGCGCTGCTGAGGAACCTCGCGAGGCACCTGGTAGTTTGCACCACCAACACGACGAGAGCGGACTTCCATAAGAGGAGAGACGTTGCGGATCGCAGTCTCAAAGGTCTCAATAGGATCAAGCTCGTTTGCTTTGATGACCTCAAGAGCGGCGTAGACGACACGGCGAGCCGTATCCTTCTTGCCGTCTTTCATAACGGTATTGATAAAGCGAGAGATAGCCTCTGACTTGTAGAGGAGATCTGGCTTACGAGGAGCACGTTTCTTAAGTGGACGACGCATGCTTAATTCTTAGGCTTCTTAGCTCCGTAGCGAGAGCGACCACGGCGACGCTTCTCAATACCGGCGGTATCAAGGCGACCACGGACAATCGTGTACTGGACGCCGATGTCCTTCACACGGCCACCGCGAAGCATGACCACAGAGTGCTCCTGGAGGTTGTGTCCCTCTCCTGGGATGTAGGCAGTAACCTCCATACCGTTGGTGAGGCGCACACGAGCAATCTTACGAATAGCGGAGTTAGGTTTGCGGGGGGTCTTGGTGGTTACCTTCGTGCACACACCGCGCTTGAATGGCGCTGGGTAGAAGGTAGGACGGTTTTCAAGATGGTTGAAGCCACGACCAAGTGCCACGACCTTAGACTTGCGAGGCGTGTTCTTGCGACGTTTCTTCGTGAGCTGATTTATGGTTGCCATTTGAAATGAAAACTCCCCCGTGGGAGCTAGGGCCCAATATATAGGAGAGCCCATAGAAATGCAATAACAAGGACGTATACTGGTCGGTACCATGTCTGAAGGCCCGTCAAAAACCCCTGAATCCGCCCCCTCTATACCTATGCGGACCATAGAAGAACTGTCCCGTATCGTCCACGATACCCGGGTGGAACTTGCGGCAGAAGAGCCGTTTGCAGAGGCATTTACCCGCCAAGTACTCAAGAAACACACCGAGCCACGCCAATACCACCGCATACAAGCTCGGATCATGGCCAACGTCGTGAAGAAAATCCTAGAGACAGCAGCCGAAGAAGGTCGTGCTGTTGAGCGGGTCCGCCAGGGGAAACCAGGAAAGCCGGCTACTGCCGTAAGTCCGTATGTGTATTCGGCTCGTGCGCAGGAAGACATTCTCCGCACTGCAATTACACTCCTTTCAAATCCTCCCTCAAGACTGGATCGTCATCCTGAAGGATTCCAAGAAGCGTGGCTGGAACGTGCACTCCAGAAAATGCGACAGACGGTTTAGAGCACCATCTTTACCTGCTCAAACCAGAATCCATATCCGTCTGAAGAAGGATGGAGCCCATCTTCCGCAAGATATTTCTTTGGATGCTTTAAGAAGGGATCTTCTTTCGGAGGCAGATAAAGATTTACGTACACGGCCTTTGTTCCCTTCACTGCCTCTGCAAATGCATCATGGTATTGAAGGGTAAGGCGAGTGTGCAAGAACCGAACGATGCCCGGAAATATAGTGGCACCACCCACATTCCCTGCCGAAAGCACCACCACCTTCTCAGTGTTCGGGAGCGTACCAAGAATACGAGTGAATTCTGGGCCTACTTTCTTGGGATCATTGAACCCAAGAATGTCGTTCCCTCCTATATGAATGAGAATGAGATCGTACTCAGTACGACCCGCTTGAGAAACCTGTTTCGGGAGATCTTCCACCGCCGCGCCTGATACAGCATGGTTTTCTACGTAGGTTGCACCTATATATGCAGCAACGCGGCCTGCCACCGAATCCTCAGGCATCGTTGCACCTACTCCCACTCCCGTAGAGTCCCCAAGCACGAGCATGGTCTTGGTATAGTCTTCCCCTTCTATACGAAATGGAGCCTCGCGTGCCATCAGCCCCTTTGCGGCTTTTGCCTTGAGGAGTGTGTTAGCGGCAGACGAAAGCACAACGCCGAGGAGAACGAGTACGATAAGCACAACCCAGATGTTCATAGAGATATGATAGCGCACCTATTTGAATCCAAGGTGTTTGCGGTACACCGCGAAAATGAGCGCGATGTTCGCGATAAGGAGATAAATCTGGAATGCAGAGTTCTCAATATTCCACACAGGGATAGACGGCAAGACGAGGAGCACCGCCACGAGGCCCGCCACATAGGTAATCTTAGTTTCCGTTTCTGGAAACTTCCACGCCTTAATAATGGTAGGAAGTGCCGCGAATCCATCGGCAATCGCAAGAAAGAGAATTGCTATCACTGGTGAGTTCGCAAATCCCCAAAATCCAAGCGCCACAACCGCAAACGCTCCGCAAAAATAATCAAAGAGGGTGAGCTTCCAATAGCTTTGTGGATTTACAAATGATACGAAAAATACAATGAGTGGGATAAGCCCTGAAATAAAGACACGCACCGTGGCCCAGAAATCTGCTCCTGCAGAAATAGCGGCTGCTCCACCAAGCAGTGGCGCGAATGCCCAGAGTGCATAGGACACGCGGTTTGGCTTCGTGGTGCCACGAAGGGTATCCCGTATGTACGCACTGGCGCCTGCGATACTAATACAGGCGCTCAGTATCACCAGCCAATGCACGAACGCAATTTCTAGAACCATGGTTTTGGTTTGGGCCTATTGAGATTTGGCTGCGGTTGGGTGAGGTCCACCTGATCCGCCGCATCAATCTGCTTCTGACGATACTCGTCTTGGTATTGGGTATGAGATTTTCCTGTTCTCTTTTGTGACTGTGCTTCCGCCGCATCAGCTAACGGAGAATTCGCTTCGTACATATCTGCACGCATACGTTCATATCTTTTTTGCGCAAATCCCGCAATACGTTTGTGTTTCCGCATAAACTCTCCGAGTTTCTCGTCACTCACATCTTGTAGGTCTCCGAGCGTCGCCTGCGCACGACTGACGAGGATAATGGCGACTACCCCAAGCGTAATTGCAGGAATTGCGTTGATTACCGGTATGACTTCAATCACAAACGTGGCCATGTGAATAAGCATTCGGATCGCAAACGCTTTCATTTTTTCTCCTCCACGCACATGTAAAAGAGCAAACCAGATCAAAAATACACACTGCGCAAGAAACCCTATGAAAAAAGAAAGTACGAGCGCTGCGGCGGTCCCAAGAAGCGGGATCACGTGGAGAAAATTGGTACCCGCTTGGGCCATATCAAACCCAAGCGCAACAATAATCATTAGGAGCGCAAGCGTGATACTTATGCGCGCTTTTTCAGTAACGACGGAACTAAGATCTTCCCGCGAAGGACCCGACTGGTCGTCTCCCGGCAGTGATTGGCGTGCAGGCTCCGCCATAGGCTACGCGCCTCCGAGGCGATCTTTCTCTTTCTTAATCGCAAGAAGCTGAGAAGGATCAGAGGTGATGATCTGGTCTTCGGTATAGGAGGCGACGATACGAATGGCGACGTGCTTCAACCCCGCAAAGAAGAGTCCCTCGCCCACCCCAGACTCTAGAAGAAGAAACTTCTCTTCTTCGGTAAGATTGAAAGTATCCTTCAGGGTATCAATGGTGGTTGGTGACTGTTTCAAGAGAAGCTGGATAGAGGAGTTCGTGAGAATTGGACGACCATAGGGACTACGCAAGAAGTCTTCCACATCCTGCGTGATAGTAGAGACCCCGAGATAGTATTTACGTCCGCGCTTTGCGAGTGAGTACAAGAATGACGCCGTGTCTTCGGATTTCATCATCCACCATGCCTCGTCAATCACGAGAAGGCGCTTCTTGAGTTCATGACGCACCGCGTTCCAGATGAAGTGGGTAACGATGTACATCGCAACTGGCTTCAACTCATCCTCCATATCACGCACCGAGAACACGATGAACTGTTTATTGATGTCCACGTTCGTTGGCTGGTTCAAGAATCCAGACCAGGTGCCGTGGGTGTACTTAGACAAACGGGTTACGAGTGACTGACTTCCCTCCATACCAGAAAGCACGCTCTCAAAGTCAGAAAGGAGTGGTGCTTCCATCCCCGTGAAGTCCGCATCCCCCGTAATATCCTTCAGTGCATAGGTTTCGGTGATCGCACGATCCACGAGCGCGTCTTCCTCCGGGGTAAGTCCGCCTAGCATAATGCGGAAGAGACCAACCAAGTTAATGATGTTGGAGCGAAGAATATCGGAAGGTTCCTCATCTTCCTTCACCGGTGGCAAATCAAATGGATTAATGTGGTGCTCAGAAGAAAGAGAGATGTTAAACAAACGTCCTCCCGTTGCTTCGGCGAGATACTCGTATTCGCGCTCAGGGTCAATCACAATGACGTCGGTATCAAACATAAGCGAACGGAGAATCTCGAGCTTCACCGCATAGGATTTACCCGAACCCGACTTCGCAAACACGACTGAGTTGTAGTTTTCAAGTGAGAAACGATCAAAGAGAATCAGTGAGGCATTATGACGATTGATACCGTAGAGAATGCCGCGGTCACTCGTGAGGTCAAAGGACACAAACGGGAAGATAGATGAGAGGGGTGAGGAGTTCATCTTTGAATGCACTGCAAGTTCGTCTGAGGCAAGGGGAAGTGTGGAGCGGAATCCTTGTTCCTGCTGGAAGAGTGCGGGCTTGGTGTAGACGAGCTTGGCGTCCAAAATACCTCGCACCTCTCCTTCTATTTTGTCGAGCTCCTCAGGAGTAGAGCCATAGATCGTGAGATACACGCCCACATCAAAGAGACGCTCCTCTGCCTGCTGCAGACGATCGCGAAGATTTTCCAAGTCCTGATACGCCGTATCAAGCATCGGATCCCGCACCAATCCCTTTTCCTGACGCTCGGTGATCTGGCTTTCTACTTCTGCCACCTTCCGCTGGAAGTTACGCAGCGCAGAGCCGGTCTCCACTGGGTGAATATGAATACCAATATCAAACACACGAGGAAGGTTCACAATTGGTGTGAACCAACTATCGGTGAGATAGCGTGGGTAGGAAATCGTATAGAAGGAACGAGAATACTTCTCACCAAGTGCAAGAGATTTTGGCTCTACCTTAAGCGCTGCAGGGGCAATGGTATCCGCAAGATCAAGCGCTCCCGCCGCATAGATATCAGGCGGCAACACAGGAGCCATCGTCGCGAGCGCGCCTTCTTGTTTTTTCTTACGGTTGAGGAAGTCGAGAAGTGCCATAGTTATGTGTGCTGTTCGCCAAGGCGAAGTGGCGTATCAAGCTCAGAGAGATTGAATGAACGATACAAAAGTTCAATGACTTCTTCCGTCTTAAGCGGGACCGCACGAAGTCCTGCGGACGCCAGCCCGCCGGCGACCAACGACATGCGCTGCTCAAGCTGCACGCGATACTCATCAAACGAATCTGTTTCCCCTTGGAGCCCTGAACTCTTTTTTGATCCAAGAAACGGCAGCCCCTTCCCCACATTCCCAATGACCGCGGGTGTAAATGGCACCACCACATAGAAGAGCTTCGTCATGACATCGGTCCCTTGAATAAAGTTACCAATGAACTGAATGTACTCACGCAACTGGATGCGCATGAGTTCTGAGCTTTGTTTATCCAAACGTTCATTCAAGAGCGCGAGGTATGGACGAATATCCATCTTGCGAGAGTGCACGACAATCTCTACCGAGAAATCAAGGGTATTCAAAAAGGTTTGGAACCCGCCGATGATGGCACGCTGTTCGTCTGCAGATTTCAAAGAGAAGTTCAAAGAAGAACACATAAGGACGCCACGATACCCACCATCCTTGAGAATGATGACTCCGTTTCGTACTTCCTTTACAGGAACGAATGACTGTGTGGGTTTCGCGTCCTGCATATTACGGGATAGTGTTCATGTTCCGACTATCAAGAGAATTCGCGAGCTCGTGTAGCTTGCTGCCTGAAAGTCCGAGCTTCTCGCGGGGCGGAGGAGCAACCATAGATACTTCGGTCATGGCTGCAATATCCGCCTTCTCCTGCGCTACTTCTTGTTCCTTCCGCCACAAATACAGACGACGATTCATATAATAGTTGAACCCCGCCTCAATAATATCTATGAAGGGTTTCCCATTGATCTTGTAGAACGCCAGCGCTGCGGCAAATGCACCGACAGGAAGGGCAACCATGATGCCGAAGATGAAGGGGAGATACAACACAGCAGCTGCCGCGATACCAATACCTCCGGCAAGATAGATGAACTGCTTTATTGTGAGCGGTCCGAAAATCTTATCCTCAACTTCAATGAATTGCGGTACCTGATACTCCATCACGACTAGTATACCAAGCAAAACGACGGTTGCCGTGCATTATGCGCACGCGTTTGTGCTATTCAACCGGTTCGCGATACGGATCAACGCGCTTTGTCGGTTCCGGATTCTTTTGCGCGACAGGTGCAGCAGGTGTTTTTGGTGGGACAGTTGAGGGAATGGGTGCAATAAGTGGGGATTTTGGTGCGGGTGCCGCTACGGGAGGGAATATGGAAGCAGGTTTCGGAGGAGGAGGCGTCGGTATTACTGGTGCAATTGGTTTTGGAGGCTGAATCGCAGGCATAGCTGGCTTCACAACCGGTGCGGACGAAGCTTTTGGCATGAGCGGAGGAGTGCTCTTTAGAGGTGCTGGTACTGGCTTCACTGACGTCACGGGTGTTACCGAGGCTGCAGCAGCCACCACTGGCTTTGCATCCTCGTGTTTAGGGAGAAGTTTCGGTGCGGCAGGTGGCGCAAGACGATTTATTGGCGCGGGAGGTGCCACTGGTTTTGGAGGAACGATAGGTGCACCAGGCTTTGTTTTTGAAACCGGAGGAGCAGGAGGAAGTTTCTTTTCAAGAGGATCAAACACTGACGTCTTAATGTCTTCCAAAAGATCATCACATACTCTGATTGGAATATTGGTCCCCACCTTAATGCCAACCTTCACATCTGCGAGCGTACTAATACCAAGGAGTGTCATAAGAATCTCGGTTCCTATGGTTGCCATCTCTGGTGAAGAGAAACGATACTGCCCACGAATACGTTCTAGGAATTTCTCAAATCCCCCAGACGCGATGTACTCACGAACTACCTGTGGAGCCTTTGCGTACGCTGCTGCTAGTTTTGCTTCAAAGTTTGTGTCGTCAGCCATAAATATTAGTGATCGCCGTGCGCGGACTCTTCAACTGTGGTGAAGGAAAGAGGTTTAACAGCGCCATGATCTCCGCCACCATGTCCACCTCCTGCACCAATGTTCTTAACTGCACCAAGAAGCTTCTCGTATTTAACTTCGTCATCTGAGCGACCTTGCAAACGACGGAGCTCAAATGCTGCTTCACGGTCAGCACGATACCCAACGCTCCCCCATGGTATTGGGTTCCAGAAGTCTGCACTCTCGCTGAGTTCTTGTATGTACGACATCTCTTCGTCGTGGAGTTTGTGACTTGCATCGTCAAATGCCTCCTTCGCACGCTGATGTTCACGGCTAAGGGTAAGAAGACGAGCATCGTAGTTTGCTGCTGCCGCGGCAGCCTCATCAGCTTGACGGCGAAGATTCGCAATATCAAGCGTGCGAGTAGGTTGCGTGCGCTCCATTTCATCAGCAGAAGCACGGAAGCGCTCTGCCTCGGCCGCACGTTCCTGCGCCGCTGCAGTAACCTCCTTGAACTCTCCATCCACCTTCTTCCAGTTCTTCTCACGAAGCTTCTTACGGCCCATCGCAGTCTTATCTATCTCCACCTGTGCATCCCTCATGTCTGCCTCAAACTTTGCGACAAGTCTTGTATCGCCTGCCTTTGCTGCCTTGTTTCGCTTATCCTCTGCAGTGTCATAGCGCTCTATGTGCGCATTGACACGACGCTCGTTCTCTTCCTCTATTGCTTCATAGTGGTGGAGTTTCTTTTCCTTTTCACCCTTGATGACACCTACAAGACCACCGGCCGCAGCACCAGTTGTGGTACCCGCATTTATACCGGCCTTACCTGTTGCAAACTTGGCGGCACCAGAGGCGCGGAAGTCAAAGCTACTTGCTGCACCCTTATCAAGGATATTGGCAAGCGGACGTCCCAACGGTGAACGCATCAGCCCTGCGTTACGACGAGCTGCAGATGCAAGATTGAGCGCTGCCTGTCCCATAGTGCGACGACCGAGGAATGCGAGCGTCCCGTACGTTGCCCCACCTGCGGTCTTGATCGCAAAGTCGGCTCCTGCGGCACCAAGCTTCTGCGCCACCATAAGTGCCGCAATCATAAATCCGATGGTGAGTGCAAATACTACGAAAATGTCCGTGGCACTCACTTCTCCCGTGACCAGTGCACGACTCAGACTTCCATTGTTTAACGCAGACGCCAAAGAACTGCTATCAACGACCTTGAACCCAATGAATACAATTAACAAAAAGACGGGCACAAAGAGCGACTGTTTGATGAGCGCCTGCCACCACTGTTTCGCGAGTCCACTTAAGAAGGGCACGGCCATACCCGCAAACCCAATCGGTGACGTCACCATCACAATGAGCAGCACCACCACACGAATGATGAGCATAATTCCGGCCGCAAAGAACACCACGGAAAGAATAGTACTGAAAAGCACAAGGCCTGCCATGGTCATGGCATAGCGCAGACTGTAGTTAACGTGTACAAGTCCCTGCGCTTCCCACTCTGGCGCGGAATTCAAAAGTGTTGATCCTCCAGAGAACTGCATCACGAGACCAGTCACGCCATAGTGACGTGCACAGTACGCCTGTGCGCTCTCCCCTGCAGGCATTCGCGAGGTATCACAGGAAAGCCCTGCAGATGATTGCGCCACAATTGCGGTACTGACTCCGTTTGCCACATCTATCACCGCCTCCGCGACAAAAAGACTGAAGTTAAGAAGCACCGCAAAAATAATCAGTTTCGGGAGTGCTTTCTTCACCGTGTAGTCGTGAAGATTGAGAATCGTACTTAGCCCCATGAACACGAAACTGAAGAGAAGGAATACGTTACCGAGATCACGAAGCACTCCCCAGGCAGTGAGAAGCCCTTCTGAGTTACCAAAGTTCTGGCCGAACTGGAGCACCGTCATGAGAAGCACTCCGTTTAGAAACTGCGCCGAGACCCACAAAATACCGTTTGCAAGGAAGAATACTATGTACAAAAGCGCAATGACGGGCTGAAGTATGACGTTAATGCCGGTACACAGAACCGAATTAACTCCATCACAGTTAAGTTCATCGCCTCCTCCGTTTGAAGCTTCTACTTCTGGACTAGCACTCGCTGCAGCTGCGGGTGGCTCTCCTGCCGGCGGGAGTCCGGCTGCGGCTGCTCCAGCATTTGCGGCTCGATCGCCGGGCTCTGCCTGTACAGTCAGAGGAAGAAAGGGAGCGAGAACAGAAGTGAGAAACACCGCCCCGAGTAGGAGTGTTCCTGCCTTGCGTATTACCGGTGTGCGAAAGAAATCATTCACGGCAATTAGTTACGGAAGATGCTGCACGCTGACTCCGCAATATCTTTCATTTCGGTGTAGAGAGAGGCGGGGGTAACGTCTGCTGTATTTGCCGTCTCCCGTGCTGCCTCCACGACCTCAGCTGAGGTTGGCATGAGATCAGACGCCATAAGTTCCTGGTAGTCAGCGACAATCTGCTCAAATCCTTGGTTTGCATTTGCACCTGCGGCAGCGGAACGTTCTTCAAGATCCTCAAGTGCGGCAAGAGCTGCTGCTGCCTTCGTGCCCGCGGCCGTTGCTTTCGCAAGAGCGGGCTCCACCTTTTCTTCAAGAAGTTCATCGTTTCCATCGCGATTACAGCTCTCAAGCGCCGCCTTCGCTTCCTGTGCGGCGCTTCCAATCTTTGCCCAATTCACCTGGTATTCCTCTACACGATCACGCTGCGTACTGAGAGTTCGTGCAAAGCTACTTGCCACGTTTGGTACCGTTCCTCGTGTGTCGCCCCCGCCGCCAGACCCTCCCGCAAGCCCTCCTTCACCAATTGCCTTCTGAAGAAGAGAGTTAAGAAGTCCTGCAATTGCCTCATTCAATTCATCTGCGCTCACCAACTGTGCAATATCAGACCCTACCGCTTCTTCAATCTGGGAATGAATCACCGATCCAGGTGTATTAATTTGGTGTTCAAGACAGGTCTCCCCGTCACTCAAGCTGAGGGAAAGACCATCTGCGGCAGTTGTTGTTGCCATCCCCCCATTACCATCTGACTGGAGCGCGCTCGTACATCCACCACGCCATGACAAAAATCCGTTGCCGTATTCAAGTTCACGAAGACGTTGATCAATTTCTGCTTCGAGCTGCGTGCCGATTTCATCACGAAGCGTCAATTCAAAACAGTACCGATTATTACCACAAGTGCTATTGGCCTGATACCACGCACCCCATCCTCCCTGAGAGAAGTCACCATACAAAAAGCGAGAAGGGTTCTGGGAAAAACGATCAAGGGTGTACTCAAGACGTGCAGCAAGTCGGTCACTGCTCGTTTGAAGGTAATAGGCGGCAAACACACCGCTTGCGACCGTACTACCAAACGGTGTGTCTATCGCCCGCTGCAGCACCTCTCCCGCAATACGCGTTAACACTGCATCGCCCACCTGTCGTAGATTTGTATTCAAATCCCGCACAAAGGCTGGAGACCCTTCAAATCCAGATGCTACCCAGTTAAGGGTACTCACGATAATGGAACGAAGTGCTGCCTTCGCAATTCCGGTAGCGAGCCCATCAAGCGTAAACTCTTTTAAGAAATCATCCCCTGCAAAGATGGTCTGGATGGTGCTCTCAATCGTCGTCTTGATATTGGTGACTAGGTTCCCTCCGACTTCTACGACTGAAATAGCTTCCACCTGACGTGGGAACGCGCCAAAAGAAGTTGCACTCATCATGACAATGAGCGTTGCTGCAACAATTTGTTTTCCTACCCGCGTGAAAAAGTGCTTCATGGTGTATGTGGCTGTAGACGCTCAGAAAATACTCCTGCACGATGGATAAGGAGATAGAATTCATATCCTGGATCGCCCGACACGATTGTGTCGGTAATCTTCGCTGCGTCATATACTGCATCAAAGGCAAGAATGGAGTCCGCCATCTCCTTTGCCGCATATTCGTACTGACCAAGTACCAAGAACGCACGAAGAGGGTCTTCGTTTACCGCCGCAAGATCATTAATCACCGTGCCCATAAGTGCGAGTGCGTTTGCAAACCTGAGGTGAATGAGCGCAAGCTCTGGTGGCGCAGGAACACGGATATAGCTCTGAGCAACTTTCTCATAGGCTGCACCGATAGCCTTTAGTTGTGTAAGCGCAGTCGTATCGTTTTCATACGTGACTTTCCCGAAGTAGTACATCGCATCTTCGGTTGCGTTGTTGGTGCTTGCAATGAGCGCCTGATCTGCCCCCGTCGCGTAGGCACGAAGTCCTCCCTCTCCGGACACCCCTGCGCGCACATCCTTATTGCTGTATGCCTTTGGGATCTCATTGTTTGCTGCAAGCTCCGCTACCTTGGTATTAATGAAGGAGAGAAGGGAATCGGTCGTGAGGCCACTTGAACCTCGCATGCGAAGATACTCCTCAAAGAACTTGCGAGCGAAACGGTCAGTGACGGTCTCTGGTGCTGCCTGCACTCCTGGCACGTCTTCAATCGGCACGGTGACCGATACATCTGTTGACTCAAATTTAGGCTTCACCAGACCTGCGGTGACTGCCTCGCTATCGGTCATTGATGGATCAACTGAGTTTGGGTTCTCTGGATCCGTGTTGTAGAGCTGCTCCTGCCAGTCAGGAAGTCCATCGGCATCTGTGTCCTTCGTGGCGTATGCACGAAGCAACTCTTCTGCATTCTGTGCGCTTACTTCCGCTGACTTAGAAGAGATGACGAACGCGGTCGTCACAAGTGCGAGTGAGACCACGAGCGAACCTGCGATCAATGTTGTGCGAAGAGAATAAGCCACGGTAGTACATAAATAGTATCACGGGCCCTTCATCCGAAGGCTAGGCAATACCTATATAGGTGTGTATTAGATGCGCACCTTCCTTGCAATCGCTTTCCATGACGAAAGCGGCACATCTTCTGGTCGTACCGTCGCAGAGACCTCTGCCTCCATAAGCGCCTCTTTCACCCGTTCTCCAGGTGCAATCTCTTCAAGATTCTTCGCAAGCTGCTTCCGTTTATGCATAAATCCAGTCTTAAGCACGGTAAAAAACCATTCTTCCTCTTCCAAAGATGAGAAAGGTGCCTGTATATCCGTAATAGTTAGGACCGCGGAGTCTACATTCGGAGCGGGACGAAACGCACCTCTTGGGACGGTGAAACAATAACGTGGTGTGCCATACGTCTTTACCGCAATGGAAAGAACGCTTTCTTTCTTGGAGCGTGCAATACGTTCTGCGACTTCTTTCTGTACCAAGAGCGTCATGGAACGCGGCTTTGCATTAGTGGTGAGAAACATACGAATAATTTCTCCAGTGATGTAGTACGGAATATTTGCGACGAGTCGGTATGATCCGAAGATCTGTGGATCCACATTCCGAATATCGTCATGAATAAGAGTCAGGCGCCCGTCGGCAATCTCTGTGGCGAAGGTGGTATTGAGTTCTGCAACTAACTCACCATCTGCTTCTACTGCAATGACTTTTTTTGCAGTACCAAGAAGTACGCGCGTGAGCATACCGGTCCCCGGACCAATCTCCATGACCGTATCGTCCTTCGTTACTTCCGCCGCCTGCACGATGCGTTCTGCAATCTGCCGATGCATCAAAAAGTTTTGCCCCAGTGATTTTTTTGGTCTCATGCTTCTATGACGTCTTCTTCAACCTCATGCGCATACTGTATCAGTGAATCATCAATGTCATCCAAAAACGATGAAGGGTCTGAAAGGAAGTCGGTTCCGTAGATGCGACGTACGCGCGCAAGCGTGAGATAGAGCTTTCGTCGCGCACGAGTGATCGCAACATAGAAAAGACGACGTTCTTCTTCCTCATCACGCTCTTCTTCGTTCATACCTTCGTGTGGGAACAATCCTTCTTCAAGCCCCGAGACAAACACCACATCAAACTCAAGGCCCTTTGCGGCGTGCACCGTCATCAAGGTCACTCCTCCTTTTTCTTTGGTACGGTCTAATTCGTCTTGATCCCCCGCAAGTGCAGCTTCTGCAAGAAATGCATTAATCCCGTCCATACCTGGAAGATCATCATGACGGCTCGCAAGTGTCGCAAGCTCCTGCGCGTTTTCCAATCGCTCAGCATCATCCTCTCCTCCCTTTTCAAGAGACGCTTTCATACCGCTCTCTTCAATCACGCGACGCACAAACGCTGAAGGAACATCCGTCTGTGCAGCGGCATTGAGGTTCGCCACAATCTTTTCAAAGGCTTCTACTTTTGCGCGTTCACCAGGGCGAAGCTCATCGCGTTTGCCTGCAACAAGTTTCCCGAGTGTCGTTTTTCCGATACCGCGAGACGGTGCCTGCACGGCGCGCACCCGATCTGCCTCCCGTCCTGGCTCAAGTGCAAGTCGTACCCATGCAATGACATCTTTCACTTCCTTCCGGTCATAAAACTGCGTACCCAGGAGCTTATACGGCACTCGTGTGGCAAGGAATGCTTCTTCCATCGCACGTGACTGAAAGTTCGTACGATACAACACCGCAATCTGTGTCGGGTCGGTGCCGCACGAAATGAGACGTGACGCTTCCTGCGCAATGTATGCTGCCTCGCGTTCTGCAGTGTCAGACACCGACACAATAATTGGTTCACCAGATGCATTACTCGTCACTGACTTCTTCTCTTTCCTGTTTCTGTTTTTCTCTATGATCGTATTTGCCGCATCCACAATGTTCTTTGACGAACGATAGTTGTGTTCAAGAACGATGGTCTTTGCTTCAGGATACGTTTCGTCAAAGCGAAGCAAGTTTTCAATCGTCGCGCCACGCCACGTGTAAATGGTTTGATCTATGTCGCCGACGACAAACAAATTCTTTCTCGCACCGGTAAGGAGTGTCGCAAGACGACCTTGGAGTTCGTTGGTGTCTTGAAACTCATCAATGTGCACGTAGTGGAATCGTTCTTGTACCTGCTTCCGCACCTCTTCGTGTTCAGCAAGAAGTTTCACCGGAAGCGTAATCAAGTCATCAAAATCTAGTGCGCGTTCTTTTTTCAACACCGCGTCATACTTGAGCCACACATCTGATGCCACACGTGAACGGAATCCTTCGCGTGAAAACTTTTCTGCAAACTCAGTTGCAGACAATCCTTCCCCTTTTGCACGAGAGATACGGGCAAGAAGTGCACGTGGTGGATATTCTTTTGGATCCATATCCAATTCCTTGAGTGCATTCTTGATTGCACGTTCAGAATCCTCACGATCAAAAATAGAGAAGTGTCGTGGAATACCGAGCGCACTTCCGTACGATTCAAGCAGTTCACGTCCAAGTCCATGGAACGTCGCAACGAGTGGAAGGTTCCCTCGCTTCCATGTCGTCAATTCCTCTCCAAGTACGCGCGACAAACGTTCACGCATCTCACGCGCTGCTTTGTTGGTGAACGTCACCGCAAGAATCTTTTCTGCAGGAACTCCTTCGCGTATCAAATGATAGATGCGTGTGGTAAGTACGCGTGTCTTCCCGGACCCCGCACCTGCAAGCACCGAGACAGGACCATCGGTCGCAAGTACCGCTTCTTTTTGTCTGTCGTTCAGTCCGTCCAGATATTTCACTAGCGCACTATAGCAGAGAGGCCCATGCGCACCTGGCGGATAGTCTCTATCGCTTCACTCAATATATATAGGTATTGGCGGGGGTTTGCTTTCTTGATCTCTGCGCACTCAAGAAAGATCGCATCAATGGTCTGGTTTCGCTCCTCTTCAGAAAGCGATGCGTCCCGGAGTTTTTCTATGAGTTCGCGTTTCATGGCTTTGGTTCTCGGGTTTTAAGGACCATAATCAGTATCAAAAGCCCAAATACCTGGATTTGTTCTATGGCCGCTCCCACAAAGGCTGCATTCCGGAGCCCCTCGGAAGCTTCGGCCATGGTCCCTAGGTCCTGAAGCACCTCCTGTTCATCCAAGGAAAGATCTCTTCCTTCTCCGATGACCATAATGCGCGCATGTTCCGCAATGAGCTTCTCTTTGAGTACATGGAGATACGCCCCTCCCCCGGCAAGGAGCGCTGCCATGACTTGGGTGAATCCCGCATATGCGGTTATTGGTCCCCGACCACGGTCTAGCACCTTCTGCCAAAGTTCATTCACCTTCATTAGAAGCTTGGACCGCTCCTCTGGATCGTTCTCCTCGTTCAAGCGAACCTGAAGGGCCCCCCAATTCTCAGCAAGACCTGCGAGCTCCTCCGCAAGCCGTGCCTCTTCTGCGGTAATGGCTCGCTCAAGTGCCTCTCCAGACTGTGGATGCGGTGCCCGATCGCCTGAAGAAGGAATCATTACCGTAATTTTACATGAAAAAGCGCTATCCACCTCTTCATCCTGGGGTCATTGACCAGGCTCCCTCAAAGGGTATACTCGGTCAATCGGCAGATACGGAAGCACGAAAGAAATGGCCTAGGTACGCCATTTTTGTATATATCGGATACCCCTGAATCATCCCTACCACGCTCTGAATTCACACAACTCACATCTAGTTTCTCGTGCGCACAATCACGTTCGCAAGATAGCCATCGCCCTCACCGGGCTTTCGGGGGTATCGGTGGCCTTTTTTGCGATTATCTCTCTTGTCCCAGGATCGGTAGGGGCCTTTTGGCCATTCTCTATCGCCTCAGGCGCTGAGGGTGAAAACGAGACTCCAATCCTCCACGATGAGACCCTTCCTCTCCTTAAAGCGGCAGTAAACCTAGACCCGAACCCTTCTAAGGGGGGTGTGGACATTGCGATGAGCGAGGGGTCCGCCCTTATCGCCAACAGCGGTCCTGCCGGCACCCTTCCATACCGTGAAAGTGGGGTAAAGAACGGCCAGATCTCTTTGTATACGGTTCGCGAGGGCGATTCCCTCTCTGAGATTGCCGATATGTTCGGCGTGTCAGTCAATACGATTCTATGGGCTAACGACGTGAAGAGCGCCAAGCTCATCTCTCCAGGAATGGACCTTCTTATTCTTCCTGTCTCCGGCGTGCAGCATAAGGTAGGAAAGGGTGAGACCCTTGCAGGAATTGCCAAGAAATACGGCGCAGATGCAGACGAGGTCGCACTCTATAACGGTCTGGAGTCTGGTGCTGCCCTTGCCGCAGGTGAGACCATCGTCGTTCCAGGTGGTGAAGTGCAGAAGACCGTTGCAAAATCAACGAGCGGAAGTTCAGTGAAGTCTTCAGGAGGAAGTGCGCTTCCTGCGCTCTCTGGCTACTTTGGTAACCCACTTCCGGGTGGTCGCCTTACACAGGGTATCCACGGATACAACGCGGTAGACATCGGAGCACCGAGCGGCACTCCTATCTATGCAGCTGCGGGCGGTACTATCATCGTCGCAAAATCAGGCGGAGGATATAACGGTGGATACGGAAACTACATCGTAATCAAGCACGATAACGGCACACAAACTCTCTACGCACACATGAGCTCTCTTGCAGTATCAGGCGGCGCCGTAGAGAAGGGTGAGTTGATCGGATACGTCGGTATCAGTGGTCGCGCGACTGGCTATCACCTCCACTTTGAAGTACGTGGTGCAAAGAACCCACTCGCTCGCTAAGAGATAACAAAAAACCGCACCCCATACGAGGTGCGGTTTTTTCTTTTCCCTACACTACCGCTGCCGGTTGATTCCCTGCGAGTGTCTTATATGCGTGCACTGCCGCAAGCATGGTCACCGGAACGGTAACCAACAGACCCACCACAAGCAAAAGCATGCCGACGATGTTAAGACCGAGGATTGCCGCGTAGAGCCCAAGAAGACGCCACCGATTTCCTTTGGTGATGCGTGCACTTTCCTTCATTGCAGGCACAGGATCCATGCCGCGATCCATCACGAGATAGAGCGACATACCAAACATCAACATGGCGATAATGCCTGGGACAATGAGCAAGATAATACCGAGAAGAAATGCGAAGGCAACCAAGATGGTGGTGAACACATACTTCCAGAATGGACGAGGCGCCCACAAATCTTTCACAGTAAGCGTCTCTGTGTTCTCATGTGCACGAAGGTAGAACTGCGTCACTCCCATGTTGTTCAACACTATATTGATGTAGACGGAGACGAGTGAGAGCAGTACAAACGCAATCAAGAACAAAATGATGGCAAGCGGGCTTGCCGTTGCCTCAAATCCAAACTGGATTGCGGAGCTCATGATGTTGAACGCGATGCTCACGAGTGCAAGCGCAACTCCTGCTTTCACAAAAATCCACGGACGCTTCTTAAACGTCGTCCATCCGAACGAGAGACATTCTTTTACCGAGAGTTTCATAGAGAGAATAATTATTCTTACAAATGTGCCTTGCAGGTACGCGCTGCAGGGTCCGCATTAAGCCGTGCGGGCTCAATCGCTTCGCCTGACACTTCGCACACGCCATAGGTCCCCGCCTCAATACGCGCGAGTGCGGCGAGTACGTGGTTGTAGCGAATCTCCAGATCCTTAAGAATCGCCGTATTGCCTTCGTACCCTTCAATCAAGTCAGCAGCGTCGTTTGGATCTGACTCCTGACCTGTTTCTGGAGGGAGTGCCTCCCAGTCGTTTGGGTTCCCTGGGTTACGACGCCCGACGGTCGCAAGCTGTGTTTCAAGACCTTCCTTCTCTTCGGTAAGGCGCACTTTGTATTCGTTCATGTCGTTCATGGTGGGAACTGTAGCACACTCAAGGGGCAGCGGTTGCGGTAAGGCGGGACACCAATTCTGCGAACGCTGCTTCGTCGCGCGCGATGATCAATGTCTCCTTGTCACGGTATCCATAGAGAAGAATCGTGCGCTCGCGGTAATCCCGAAGGGCTCGCACGTCACGGCTCGCTACCACATCATCTACAAAGCGTGGAGGCGGGATTACTTCTGCGGGCGTAGTGGTACCTGTCGTTGGTGCAACCACTGGATCTACCGGATACGCAGGGTAGAGAATCGCGAGATCTCCTACCATGTCTACTTCCCACTCAAGCATTCCGGCAAAGGTACGCTCAAAGGAAGAGACGCGCAGTACAAAGAAGGCATGCGCGTCCTGTTCGGTGCGTACGACACCGACGGTACTTACATCTTCTATGTTTCTCAAAAGAATACTTGGTGCAGGAAGCTCCAGTGCACGTACGAGCACTCCTCCTGGCTGTGGGAAACGAATGATGTCGCTCTTTTCTGTAGTCGTGGCAGTCGTGATGTAAGTAATGAGGACGCTTCCTGGATCAAGATCTGGAGTGGCCGCATTGGCAAGGTTGCGCATAAGCTCATTGCCCGTTCCCGTAATTTCCGTACGTGCATCCGCAAACACGAGTGATGGTACGGCCTGTTCGGTCGGAATCACCGACAGGTCCTGCGACCAACGATAGGCCGCATAGAGACCGAAGAGTCCAAGCAATATAAGCATCCCCCCGACGATGAACTTCGTGCGGTCTTTCTTTTGTGCGGCGAGTGCTTCGGGTGCTTTTACTCCCGAATCTTTTTCTGCGGCAAGCACAGAGAAGACCGATGCATTCTTGTCATCAATGTGTTCCGCAAAGTCGCTCTTGTATGTGTGAATCGGGGCAGGGCGAGGGGGTGTTGCTGGTTTTGAAAGAGGGATCGGAGGAGGGGGCGCTACCGGAGACGCAGTGGGCACTGGCTCCCCTGCCGCGCGTGCACGAAGGCGGGCAAGTACTGCTGCACGCACCTCATCATCTTTCGGAGGAGCAGGTGGTATGGGAGTTGGAGGAAGCGGGGGAAGCGGAGTCGTCCCAGGCACTTCCGCACCAGGGAGTATTGGTGCCGCAGATACGATCTTCACTGGAGGCGCCGGAGTAGGTTTTGGCTCAACGACTGGTGCGGGTGTGGGCTCCACAGGCGGAGGCGCCACGACTGGTGTCATGTTCGCGTCTTTTGGCTTCTTCCCACTTGCCGCTGCGACGTCTTTAGCAAAACTGCGCACATGAGAGGCGCGGTTTTGTGGAGCAGGAGTGTTCGCTTGGTCTGCCACGGTCTTTCTATTGTACACGGCACCACGTGCACTTTCCCCGCGTTATCCGCGAGAAGTGATGGTGTATTTCTTTGGATCCTCGCACATATCCGTGAATGCATGTGCCGCCTCACGAAGCTTAGACGAAGAAGAACGGCCAAAGGAGATGACCTCCACCTGGCAGCCTTCGTTCATGTCTAAGTACTCAATAAGAGGGACGAAGTCTCCGTCTCCGGTCGCAAGAATCACGGTATCAAGCTTTGGGGCGAGTTTGACGGCATCAATCGCAAGACCGACGTCCCAGTCAGCCTTCTTAGCACCATCGGAGAAGATCTGGAGACCTTTCACCTTAGTTTCAATACCCATTTTGGTGAGGGCTTCAAAGAAATTGGTCTCATCCCCGCTTTCGGTGGAAATGACGTAGGCAATAGCACGCACAAGGGTACGTCCACCGACTGCTTCTTCAAGGATCTTTCCGAAGTTTACGCGAGCTTTATAAAGGTGTTTGGCGCTGTGGTAGAGGTTCTGAGTGTCTATAAAAACCCCGACACGCTGCGCCGGATGTTTGATTACCGGCATAGAATTGTATGAAAATGGTTAAGTGAGGGCGAGCGCCCTTCTATCATCTTACCAAACGACGAACCGCCCTTCCGGGCGGTACTGCGTTACTTCTTCAAACCGAGCTTCTTGATGAGCGCGTTATAACGGCGCTTATCATTCTTCTCTAGGTAGCGAAGGTGTGAACGACGATCGGCAACCATCTGGAGAAGACCGCGACGTGAGTGAAGATCCTTCTGGTTCTTCTTCAAGTGCTTGGTCAATTCATCAATCTGGCGGCTCAAAAGAGCGACCTGGACGTCGGCAGAGCCAGTGTCCGTGTCGTGTCGTGCGGCGTTTTTAACCACCGTTGTCTTTACGCGCTTGGTAAGCATGATTCGTGGACTGTAGCACATCTTGCCAAAAAACGCAAGTGTTTCCTAGTGTTTTGGCCCTCCCCAGCCTGAGAGGCCCCGTGGCATATATATTGTGCGAAGTGCTACACTTCCTTCATGGAAGCAGAGAGCCTCAAGCGCCAATTTCTTGAATATATAGAAATAGAGCGCGGACGTGCGGTGAAAACCGTTGAAAACTACGACCGATATCTCACGAAGTATCTGAAACAGATGCAAATCAAGAGTGTCAAAGACATCTCGGAGAACAATATTCGTGAATTCCGCATGTGGCTGAACCGCCAGGCAGGTGTTTCAGGCTCAATGAAACGCCGAACCCAGAATTATTACCTCATTGCCCTCCGTGCGTTCCTAAAGTATCTCCGAAAACGGGACATAGAGTGTATTTCCCCTGAGCGCATAGAGCTCGCGAAACTCCCCGAACGCTCATTGGACCTTATTACCTCCGCAGAGCTTGAGCGCCTCATGAAATCTACGGATGGAACGGATGAGAAGTCCCTTCGTGATCGTGCAATTCTAGAACTCCTCTTCTCCACTGGTCTTCGTGTGTCTGAGCTCTGTTCTCTTGATTCTGATATTGACCTTACCCGTGATGAACTTTCCGTACGCGGAAAAGGCGACAAGGTGCGTGTGGTATTTATCTCCCCCTCTGCAAAAGAAGCGGTACGTGACTACCTGAAACACCGTAAAGATATGGAGGAGGCGTTGTTTGTAAATATTCCTGCAGTAGGGAAAGCAAAACATCCGTCTCGTCTCACGCCTCGTGCAATTCAGTTGCTTATAAAAAAGTATGCCGCGAAAGCGGGTATCACGAAGAAAGTCACTCCACACGTACTTCGTCACTCCTTTGCGACTGATCTCCTTTCAAACGGCGCAGACATAAGAAGTGTCCAGGCACTTCTCGGCCACGCCTCAATCAATACGACGCAGATTTACACGCACGTCACGGATGCACACCTTAGAGAGGTGCATAAGAAGTTCCACGGAAAGAATAGGTAGCTAGCGAGGTGCGTGCACCTGCTCACTCGTGGGCGCTTTGCGATCATATGCGTGCACAAAGTACACAATCGCCCAGCGTGCGGCGTCATCTGACACGGTATCCTCTGACGCCTGAATCACATCGTGCCATGCGGCAGGAATCTCTCCTGCTGTAAGATCGGGGAAATGGAAGCCCGGCATAAAGATTGCTGTCTGATCTTTATGCACAATCTCGGTAAGAGTGGCGTCATTCGTACCAATACGAAGACCGGGTGCGCTTTCTGCCAGTGCGAGGGTGCAGCCACCTCGGTCATAGTGTGCACGCGCAAGAAACTTTCCCTTCCCTTGTGCATCATATTTCAAAAACCGTAGTGCTCGGTCAAGCGGACGCTCGGGATCTACAAAAGACGCATAGAGTCCAGGATATGTGACTTCAAGCTCCTGAAGCACGCTTCGTACACTCTCTTCTGCATGCGTAAAGATGGTGTGCGCAGCATCGGTAAGGGCCTTTAGTTTTGGCTCTCGTGTAATGGCATCTGCAAATTGCACCGAAAACTCAGGATGATAATGGAAGAATTCTTTATAGTCGTAGTGTCCGTACTCTTCATCCTTCTCTCCTTGAGTGCGCATGTACCCCACGTCACTTCCCCGAGGATCATTCGGGTTCCGAATGAAGAAAAGAGAATTCTTGGTCTCTTGTGGAAGTGTGAGGAACTCAAAAAACTTCCCCGCAGCTCCTGAAAGCTCCTCCCGAGAGAGTGGAAATGGGCGGGCCGTGTGCGCACGCTCCTGAAGTTCGCGAAGAAGCTCACTCATGCACTAGTCTACAATCCCGCGTGTGTTCTGCACTCCCTCATTTGTATCCCCTATAAGGTGATAAGTAGTGACATCAATACTTGAGCCTCCACCAAATGAGCTTCCCCCACTCACCGTAGGAATAGAAATGGTACGCACCGACTGAAGCCAGCTCACAATCGCATTAGGAGTCACAGGCTGGAAACTGTAGGCGCCACCTGACGTAGGAGTCTCGGTGGCCGGAGTGACTGACGTACGTACAGGCGCACTTGCTCCTTCGGACTGCATCTTAAGAATCAAATAGTCTATGTAACTTCCTGTGCCTCGTTCAATGGCGTATACGGGCGTCGCTGAGAGCGCAATTCCGATAAACACTGCACACACAACAATGAATCGTGAATAGTACATACGTTTCAGTGGTAAGGATTTCTCCTTCAAAGTATATCGCACCTATCCA
Source organism: Patescibacteria group bacterium (assembly GCA_019744845.1). Taxonomy (GTDB): domain Bacteria; phylum Patescibacteriota; class Minisyncoccia; order Phycocordibacterales; family Phycocordibacteraceae; genus C7867-001. Next base: position 435,335 of record JAIETW010000001.1, read on the forward strand.
AGCACTGGCGCTCCGAAGAGCACGTAGTTTCCAAGTACCAAGAGTGCAGCCATAAGCACAATGAGTACTACCGTGACAGTAACGTGCTTAAGGTGATGACGCTTAAATTCAATCCCCGTCACAATCGCAAGCGCAGAGACCAATACAAATCCACAAAGAATGTAGAAGAACTGGAGTGTGGTAAGTGGAGACGCAAGCGCGCGATCAAGCACGGATACCGTTGCGACCTGTGGTAGAGGCGCAGCTTCCGTGGCACCAAGCACTGCAGTGTCATCTGACTCCTCAGTCGTTGCGACTGCCGTTTCTTCCGCAGGAATATCAGTGGGCGTCAGTGGGCGCACCTCTGCCGCAGCAACCTGTCGTGGCGTACCGAACATCTGTACGACAAACACCGCACGCTTCCCTTTGTGCTCCCCCACTGCAGTGGCAATACCAATCTCTGTAAACTTCTCGTTCAAAATATTGGCACGGTGAGTGGGTGACTCCATCCAAGCACGTTCTACATTCGCAGAGTCAGAGAAGTTCACCGCAAGATTCTCTCCGGCGTATGCGAAGGAATACCCTGCTTCCCTAAACCAGTACCAGGAATCAAGACCATCCGGTGAGTTGTGCGCAAAGTATCCGCGCGTCGCCATATCGTTTGCCTTAGCTTGTGCGGCAGCAACCAAGACTGGACTTACTGCAAGTTCTCCCAGATCACGCTCTACTCGGTCTTCGTTGGTGAGCTCTACAAGTGTTGCAGAGACAACTGCTGCCATTTGTCCTGAACGCACAAAGACATCTGCGTAGAGCGCGATGACTACGAACGCACCGATGATCACGGCGGAAGACGCCACGATACCGAGAACGCTAAAGAGATGGTGCGCAGGGTGGGCCGGCTTTTCGGTCTCCATTGACATATTCAGATTTTACCACATAACCAAAATAACAAAACCACCCTCTCGGGTGGTCCTGTGTCGCCCTATCTGCCATGCTTATGGCAACTGAGGCATTGGGAGGTTAAGAGACGGACAGAAGATGTTGTTGATCTTGCGCTGCGTCGTCTTGTACACGTATCCCGTTGAGTCATCAGAGTCCTGAATACCTGACTCTGGGATGCTAAACCAAGGCTGGAGCACTTCCTCCCAGTACAGAACCTGGAAGGCACGTACTGCGGCATCGGTAAGCGGTCCGAATACTCCGGTCACTGGAAGCCCTGCACCCATGTGTTCGTTCAAGAAGCCCTGAAGATCCGTTACTTCTGCACCATCATTGGTGAGATTCATACCAAGGAAGGTATCAAGGAGCGGACCACATGACGTTCCGTCGGTAAACGCACCCTGGACTTCACCGTCGTCATTGTTGTTACCACCGCCTCCACCTCCTCCCCCACCACCATTGGTGGTGAAGCTTTCATCCTGATCGTTCTCAAAGGTACAGACAATTGTCTCATCCTCTACGATGGTGACCTGGTGACCATTCTCAATGACTGAGCCGGCGCTCTCTCCCTCGTACTCACAGGTGACGCTCAAGAGATTCCAGCCCTCAGGTACGTTCTCGGTCACTGAGTAGACTCCAACCTCAAGTTCACGCTCTGCTTCACCAGAGCCTTCTACGGTCGTAACCTCTACCTGTACAAGCTCCTCGTTTCCTCCGATCTGGAAGGAGAAGGTATTGTCAGATCCGATCACTTCCTTACGGATGATGAGTGTTCCCGTATCACTGTCGCCTCCTCCGTCATCAATGACACGGTTCTGGATGGTGAAGGTCTCCGTTGCTGCATTCACGCTTACGCTCGTGCCATCAATCGCGGTGTCGCCATCAAAGGTTGCGTAGTGTGCCCATCCGCTCTGAAGAAGCTCCTCGGCGCTGTAAACACCGTACGGCACATTCTCAAAGGTGACACAGCCATCTTCACCAGTCACCCCTGCGTATCCCTCGTAGAGATCCACTGCAAGCGTGCTGTTCACGTTATCGCCATACCATCCTGCTTGTACGAGTGGCACTGGATCTCCATCGTAGATGCGGAAGTTTGCAGACCCATCAACTGGCTGGATGAAGGACTGTGCATACACGTGAGACGTGTTGTACGGACCCCAATCACTTGCCGGATCAAAGGCGCTGTTGATCTGAAGTTCTAGGATGTCGGTTGAGTATCCAAGGAATCCATCAATCGGCGTCACCCATGCATCCGTGGTTGAGTACTCTGCGTCTACGACGTTTGCATTGTTTGCGGCACCTCCTGCGTTGGTCCAGAGACCAGAAGCGACTGCGAGGTATGACAGACCATCCTCAAGTGAGGTGACCGTGTTCGTACCGTTCACATCGTTCACGGCAACCGCAAGACTTTCTACCTCATCGCCCTTGAGCATGAGCGTCCAATACTGAAGCGGCTCATAATCTTCCCCAATCTTACACATGGTCACTGAGGAGAATGGCTGTGGTGGGATCTCACACTCGTTTTCATTCACCACGAGCTTGTAGAGAAGACCCGCAGGATTGTTCTCTGGATCATTTGAGGTTGGGTGGTCCATGTTCACAATCTCAAAGGTGATGGTGTTTTCACCGTTCACCATGAGTGCGGCAGGAACGGCACAGGTCGTGGTGGCACCGTAGTTGAGTTCACCGGCATTTGCACAGATGCTCGTGCCGTTTACCTTCACGTTGTAGCCGTTGTCTGCGGCAATCTCAAGCGTTGAATCAAGAGGTGTGCCGACAATCTCAAAGGTACGGGTGAAGGTCTCAGAGGTACCGAGGTCTGCATCCTCTACTGAGGTGCTGTTGTCCTTCCAGATCCAGAGTGCATCAACCGTGTCTACCCATGACTCGTGGATGAATTCACCAACGAGAGAGGCAGGGCCGCTTTCATCAAGAGTGAGAAGACCATCGTCTCCTGCATCGCTTGAGAGAAGGACGGTTGAGGCGCTTGGATTGCACTGATCCTCAGGATCCGTAGGGGCATTGAAGGCCACACAGTAGTAGATCTCGCCTTCCTCAACTGGATCAATCCAATCCCAGTTGTCGTAGTTGAGTACATCAGTAGAACAGTAGATCTCTGCAGACACATCCTGGTCTACGTTTGCACCCGTGAATGGAATGAATCCATCCTTGAGTACTTCACGTACCCAGACCTTACCTCCTGCAGGAATCTCAGTCGTGAGAGAGCCGTCACCGACACCCTCTCCGAAGAGAGACCATGGTGCTGGGGCTGCGCTCACAATGTTATCGCCTGGGTTGGTGCTTGAGTCGGTGTCAGATACCCACTGGAACTGCCAATCTGGCACAAGACGACATCCTTCGTGCGTTGCAAGGAAGTCTGCTGCGGTGGTGGCAGTAATGTCTGCACCTCCTGCACCCCAGTTTGGAAGATCCTCTTCGTAGTTACAGACAATCTTCGTCGCAACCAAGGTTGCAACTGGCTCAGGCTCCTCACACATGAGGCTCGTGTTGTCTATGAAGGTACCGAGTGAGTCGTTTGGTGTTCCGGCATCGCGGAAGGTGATCTCAGTTGAAGCCTGTGTAGATGAGGCGGTGAAACTGAAGGTGTGGCTCGTCCACTCGGTCTGGTTTCCTGCAGTTGCAAGAGGGCCGACAGAACCGAACACCACTCCGTTCTGAAGCACTTCTACTTTGTTCTGTGCGGCTGCAGTTCCTGGACGTGGAGAGAAGTCAAAGGAGATCGTGTATGTCTCACCCGGAACGGTGTCTACCGTCTGGGAGATTGCGACCTGTCCTTCTTCTCCGTTCAGACCAGAGTCCGGTCCTTCCCAGTCAGAATCAAGCTCAGTCCACTGAGTGCCCTCACCGGTTGCACTCCAACCGTTAAGACCTGCCTCCTGAATTTCAAGGTTTGCGACCTTTGGAGCAGACACATTTCCGGTCAACCACTGTGCTCCCCAGCCAAGATCCTCATCAGCTATAAGGTTGAAGATATCCCACATGCTGCCGTGGGTTACTTCTACGGCTTCAAAGTCACCGTTCACAAGAAGCTCTTCTCCTGGTTCACAGATAGCGCCTGCTTCACAACCCTCTACGACAAGAGATACGACGACATCGTTGTAGTCCTCATCTCCTTCAGAGATAGAGAAGGTCTTCAAATGCAATTGCGTACGTATCGTCAGTCACGTTGTAGACAAGTGCGTGTGCCTCGCCTCCTGCGTTAAGCGCATTGTCCGTTGCGTAGTAGTCGTAGCTGACGCCATCCCAATCAGCCATTGCAAACACAAGGGTGTTTACGTTTGCCACTGAGAAGTTCATGTCTGCGCCATACACAAGCTCGGTAGCTGCAGCGTATGGAGCTCCTACAAGTCCTTCGCGGAAGAGTGGGGTGAAAGATCCACCGTTGAGGAAGTATCCGAACACATGGGTGTGTCCAGAGTTATCGTCCTCGCTGATGTTCTTCACTGAGAAGTGCACAGTGTTCCCTGTACCACTCCAGCTTTCAAAGTTGTCCTGATCGTTTGCGGCGTTTGGTGCATCTCCTGCGTATTCCGCATCAAGGATCTGCTGGAGAGTGTCCTCGGCGAGTGGTGAAGTACCAATCATTACTATGGAACCTTCCTCACTTGGAACGATACATGAGTTCTCAATCGTCTCGTCTACGACGCCACAGGCGCTGCCTTCAATAGAAAGGCGGTAGAGAAGACCGGCTGGGTTTACCTCCGGATCCTGTGTTGCGTACGCAAGGTTCTTTACCGTGAACTCAATGGTGTTCGTACCAGTCTGGAGCTCGCTCGTGATGTCTACTGAATCAACGGGGTCATTGTAGTTCTGGTCATCCCCATCAAGGAGGGTGAGCTGATCTACCACCTGAGTTCCGTTCACTTCAATAGCGACCCCATTATCTGCAGCAAACTCAAGATCTGCATTCGTTGGAATAGCGTCAAGAGAGAAGCTGCGGGTGAAGACGACAGTCTGATCAGAACCTGGAGCGGCTACGTAGTAGCTATCCCAGATCCACTGAGCGCCACTTGCATCAAGCGCATCTGCCCATGCAGTGTGTTCAAAGGTGAGCACCGATGGGTTGCCTCCGATAAGGGTCTGCGTGTCTGAGACCAAGGTGCACTGCCCTGCGGGCTCAGGCTCCCCATCTCCGATACATGCCTCCTCATCTGCTTCGTCCTCAATCAAGAAGTCACCGTGCGCCTCGTGTGCACTGAGTGCGTTCTGATTAATGGAGATGATTTCAGTTGGATTCGTCTCGCTCTCGGTGTAGTGACAGATATCTACCATTACCACTGGCACACACTGATCCTGATTGTTCAGTTCGTAGCCCTGGTCGCAGGTTTCAGAAACTGGAGCGACATCAATATCTACCGTTGCGACGTTACTGTCGAGGGATCCGTCGTTTACACGGAAGGTGAACTGATCACTTCCGTAGAAGTTGAAGTCAGGATCATACGTAAGGTTTGGCGCAGTGCCCTCCAAATCTCCATGATCAGGACCATCTACGATTTCCCAGGTGAGCGGATCGCTTTCTGAGTCAGTTGCATTCAATACGAATGCAACGTCTTGGTCTTCGTTTGTATCAACATCTTTGTCAAAGGCAACTGGTGCCTCGTTCACGTTGTACGTGACGACGTTATCAAGACTGGTTGAGGCATCGTTTGGATTTCCAGACGCATCCTGTGCACCTCCTGCAGGGATAGAAACGACGACCGTGTCGTTGTTTGAGTTATCCATGCCACTCACCTTAATGGTGTAAGTGGTTGGTCCTCCCGTTACCTGTACCGTTGCGTTTACAGGAAGGTCAAACGCAGATCCAGATACAAGTACATCAGCTTCATCAAAGCCGACAACCGGCTCGCTGAAGACTGCAGTGAATTCAATTGGAGAAGAGGCGGTTGGGTCTATTTGGGTGTTCTTCTGATTTACGGTCACGGTTGGGTCCGTGGTGTCTGGGATGCTTCCTTCAATGAGGACTCCGTCTACGCGGAAGTACTCGTCGGAGGAACTGGCATCAGTACGGAAGCGGATGAACCAGGAAGAATCATTGTCTAGCTCATCGGGAAGGTTGATGGTCTGAAGTGGACTCCAATTCGTGTCCGAGTGCAATTCGTGGCTTGCAAGTTCGTCCCAGCTATTGGCATTAGAGTTACATACCTGATCGCTAGTGCCGTTTGCAGTTGCACGGTACTCAACCACTCCGTAGTCCTGATTATTCTCTGCATCACTGTCTCCATTCCAGTAGTACTTGAGAGTGAGGTTGGTGAGGCCAGAGGTATTCACCTGACGACAAATCCACTCTCCATCAGCAATCTTTGCAAAACGTCCGTCGTTTGGACTTTTCACGTCCTCACCACTGTTCTGGCCTTGTCGTGCAAGAGTGGAAGAATCATTATCATCCCCCTCTTCGTTCCATCCAGAAATGTCATTTGCGTTATTCCCTGTTCCAAACCCATCTGAAAGCACGGTGTCAGCAAGTGCTGGAGTGCTTACCGGAAGCACAAGCGAAACCGCCACGGCAAGGACCAACAGAAAACGTCCCGACTTTTGTGCGGCTGAATAAAGATTTTTCATGAAGTAAATATTTTGACGTGCGCTACAAAAGCGACGCGCTATGTAATTGCACCTATTAAGTAAGAGAACGAAGAACCCCAATTGCCCCCGCTGCCGAGAGGTGAAGATGACCTGGAGTTCCTCAAGATGAGGTACGCCCCTGAGATCTCCGCCCCAAGGTACGAGCTATGACTCAGCCTATACTTATATGTCAACCTGTCAATGAAAATTTGATATGTCAAAAGGCCGTTTGTACACACCTTATCCCCTGCTACTATTGGGGATATGAAAATCGTCTCCTGGAATGTAAACGGCATACGCGCAGTACACAGAAAGGGCGTATTTATGCCCTTTCTCAGGGACTTGAAACCCGATATCCTCTGTCTTCAAGAGACAAAGGCCGAAAAGGGTCAGGCAGAGATAGATCTCCAGGGGTATGAAGAGTTCTGGCACTCCGCCGAAAAGAAGGGATACAGTGGTACGGCAATATTCACTAAGACCACCCCTGTGAACGTACTCTTTGGTCTCCCAGAGGACCTAGTAAAGAAGTACGGTCTCGCAGACGATGGATACGGGAACCCTAATAAGGAGGGGCGCATTATCACCATGGATACGGGACAAATATATGTAGTGTCAGTATATACACCGAACGCAAAGGACGACCTTTCTCGCCTTCCCCTCCGGCACAAGCAGTGGGATCCAGCCTTTTTGGAGTATATGAAACGCCTAGAAGCTGAAAAACCCGTTGTTTTCTGCGGTGATTTGAACGTTGCCCATACTCCAGACGATCTTGCCCGTCCTAAGGCAAATGTAGGGGTAAAGGGATTCACCAACGAAGAGCGTGAAGGCATAGACCATATAATAGAGGGAGGCTTTGTGGACACCTTCCGCCTCTTCACCGAAGGGAACGGCCACTACACCTGGTGGAGTCACTTCGCACAGGCACGTGAACGCAATGTGGGTTGGCGCATTGATTACATTTTCGTTTCCAAGAAACTTGCTTCAAAGGTAAAGAAAGCAGAAATTCATGCAGACGTTCTAGGTTCAGATCACTGCCCTGTCTCCATCACGCTATAAAGGACATATAGGACACTATCCACACCCTTGTCCTTTACGTATGTCCTTTATACGACTATGATCGTACTTAGGTTCGCTCTTTGCCAGCTCTTTCATCAGCGCAGCACGTGCTCTCCTTCCAACGATTTAGGGCGTATCCCTCTAATAAAGATCGGATAGGAGGTTCCACGTGAAAAGCGAGATACCAGGAAGCCGTCGGGTAACCAACACTCCTGAGGATCATACAAAAATTGCCCCCGCCCCTTATTTTTGGTCCTCAATATGGTTCGACGGCTTTTTGCTTTATTACCCCTAGTTTCACGTGAAAAGCCCTAGGATACGTGATGTTTCTTGAGGATCTCCTTAAGAGCCTCTTCCTCCTTTTCTTCCTTCTTTTTACGGCCTGCCTCCCCCAAATCCTGCAGATCCTTATCTGAAAGCTTTAGGTACTCTTCAGTCTTTGCATCCAGATATTTCTCTGTATTCTTCTTAGGATCCTCAAGAACCTCCTCTAGGAGGGCGTTTAGGATCCATCCTATCTTTGGTCCTGGTTCCACGTGGAACTGGCTCATGAGGCGGTTCCCATCCGTCTTTAGCATACCTACAGATATAGGGTCACGGAGCGCCTCTTCCACCATAGCTTTGTACTTACGGAACCTGAATGGCTGTTCCTTAGGGCGCCCGGTACCAATACGGTCACAAACCCGGAGATTAAGGAGATCTTCAATATTCTCCTCTCCTACGTTCCGTATAGTTCTACGGACGGCCGAAAGGGTGACCTGATCCGGATCTGAGAAAAACATGTGCCATCGCACCATTTTGCTAACCTTCTCTATGGTTTCACGTGAAAACTTGAGATCCTCTAGTGCTTTCTTAGCCACACGACCTCCAACCACCTCATGCCCGTGGAACGTCCAGTCCTTCTTCTCATCAGACCAGCGGCGGGTCTCAGGCTTAGATATGTCATGAAACAGGGCAGAGAGACGGAGATTTAGGTCCCATCCCTTATCCGCAGCATGCTGAAGACTTCGTAGATTGTGCTCAAAAACGTCGTAGCTGTGTGCCTGGTTTTGATCCACTCCTATGCCACGTGGAAGATCAGGAGCAATATACTGCAAAAGTCCGAGCTGCTGACAAAGCACAATTCCCATCATCGGCTGATCTGATTTCAAGAGCTTTACAAACTCATCCCGGATACGTTCCTTTGAAATATGGCCTAGATTATGGCTCTTTTCTTGAATTCCTGCTGCCGTTTCTGCATCAAGGGCAAGACCAAGCTCTGCAACAAAACGAACCGCACGCATAAGGCGAAGGCCATCTTCTTCAAAGCGCTCTCTGGGATCCCGTACAGTCCTGAGCACCCTAGACTCAATGTCCTTTTGTCCTTTATAAGGATCTACCAAATGTCCTTTAGATTCATCGTACGCAATGGCGTTAATCGTGAAGTCTCTCCGAGCAAGATCCTCATCAAGACTCTGGCCAAATGACACCGCATCAGGACGGCGCTTGTCGGTATATCCGGACTCCGTGCGATAGGGAGTTACCTCAATCACGCGAAGTGTTTCATCCTCTGTTTCTAGCTTCACCCCCACGGTTCCAAAGTCATTCTCATAGAAGGACTCGGGGAAGACTTTCTGAATCTCCTCTGGGGTGGCGTTGGTCGTTACATCCCAATCCTTGGGCTTCCGGCCCATGAGCATATCGCGTACACAACCTCCAACCAGGTACGCTTCAAAGCCCGCGTTCCGGAGAGCATCAGCGACTGTACGCACTTCAATCGGAACACTCATTTGCATACACGCATTCTACCAGCAGAATGTGGTACTGTGCCCGTACGCTCCCGTGGTGAAATGGATATCACATCAGTCTTCGGAACTGCGGTTCCAGGTTCGAGTCCTGGCGGGAGCACCGGTATACTAGTTTCACTATGAGTGACCCAGAATCATTTGGCCCAGCAACCCCTCGCGCAGAAAGGGAGCTGCCACGAAGCACGCTTGTAGAGTGCATACAGAAAGCACGCAAAGAAGTGGGTCTCCACGTACTTGATGCGGGGCGGATTGGCGCTGCACTTGCGGAAGCATCTAAACCCTTTGCAAAAGATTTGAAACGTTCTGCGACCCAGGGTCGTGAATACATATATCCATCAGCAGACATGCAGCGCGCCGTACTCCGCGCAGCAGTACTTGAAGGGCCAAGTGCACGATATCTCACTGAAGATGAGAAAGAACGTCTCCTCACTGCGGCATTGCGACTGCTCGCTCACAAGCAGGGCGCATAACCTTACATGCAAATAAAAAACCTTCCCACTCCGTGTTACGTGTATGATCGTGCGGTTATTGAGAAACGCTGTCGCGATCTCAAGACCTATTTCCCAGGCGTAAAGATTTTCTACGCGGTTAAGGCCAACAGCAATCCTGAGCTCCTCAAGATCATCCGCAAAGAAGGACTTGGTATTGAATGCGTATCCCCAGGAGAAATCCGTGCGGGGCAGGCTGCCGGCATGACAAAAGAAAAGATCAGCTTCACCTGTTCCAACCTCTCTGAGTCTGACCTTGTATTTGCGGCGCGAAACGCCGGGTACGTACACATAGACTCGCTCGTACAGCTAGAGACATGGGGGAAGAAGAAGCTCGGGAGGGATGTCTCCCTTCGTATTAACGAAGGCATTGGCACTGGCCACCATCGCCATGTTGTGACCGGAGGCCCGGATAGTAAGTTCGGCATAAGTCTCAAGGATCTCCCCGCCGCACGAAAGATTGTAAAGAAATACGGACTCCGTGTGGTGTCTCTTGAGCAGCACATTGGTTCTAACGTGCTTGATAAGGATGCAGATATTTTCCTCAAGTCCGTACGAAAGCTTCTTCGGTCTGCAGAAGAATTTCCTGAGGTGCGCCACGTAGACTTCGGCGGAGGGTTCGGTATTCCATACCGTCCTACCGATCGTGCGCTCAATCTCAAAACACTCGGAAAAGAATTCACCAGCCTCACCAACGCATTCGCAGAAAAGAGGGGAGGGAAGGTCACCTTTGCGCTTGAGCCAGGACGCTACGTAGTCGCGGAATCAGGCACGCTCCTTACGACGGTGGTAGATATGAAGTCCACTAGCAAGCACCAGTTTGTAGGGGTAAATTCAGGCTTTAACCACCTTATCCGTCCTGCAATGTATGGTTCATACCATCCTATAGAGAACCTCTCCCGAAAGGGGACCAAGAAAACGGTAACCATTGCCGGGAATGTCTGTGAGTCAGGAGACATCTTTGCCACACACCGGAGCATTGTCGCTCCGAAGATTGGGGACGTACTTGCAATAGGGAATGCAGGCGCCTATGGCATGAGCATGGCCTCGGTATACAACCTCCGTGAGCTGCCGCGAGAGTTCATCTTAGAAAAAGGGAAGGCTCGTGAGATCACCTTCTCTCCAGAAGCGCGCGTGCGCACAAAGAAGTAGAACAGAAGCCAGGCACATGCTATGATGCCGGGCACGCGGCTATCGTTTAGTGGTAGGACGCGTCCTTGCCAAGGACGAGATGGGAGTTCGATTCTCCCTAGCCGCACCAAAGCCAAAAATGACCCGAAATGGGTCATTTTTCGTTATTTGAACTGTCGACAAACCTGTGCACACTGGGGATAAAGGACAATAGGACAGTCCCTATAAAAATACCAAAGTCCTACGAATATGCTGTATATGTTCAGTATTTCTTTCGGTCGTCTTATATACACTAAATCTTCATCCAGATGAGATGTGTATTCCTAAGCGCTTCATGTTAGGATGCGCGGACCGGGCCGTCGTATACCGGTAGTACGCTTGCTTTGGGAGCAAGATGACAGGGTTCGATTCCCTGCGGCCCGATGATTACTCAATACTGTCGTCCAGTATGTCGAGAAGTTCTGCAGCATCGTCCTCAAAGGAGGTGACGAGCGTTGAGAGATTGCCACGAAGGAAGTTATCCAAGTTACTTCCTGTATCTGCTTGGAAACTGCGGCGCAGGTGGTCAATCGTAATGGCCTGAAGATCCCGAAGAGAGAGGTCTGCTTTGACCGTACGCGTCGTGATGAGGCCTAGGAACTGATCGTCATCGTTCAAGACAGCGCCCCCAGAGGAGCCCTGCTGAGCGGCAGCGCCTGCATTTACCGCGAAGATATCAGTCGTATTGTTGGCACGGCTAAAGGTGAAGGCTTCTTTGATAGAACCAAAAGTGATGGTTGGGTAGAGGCTGGAGCGCACCTGAGAACTGGTGAGGAACTCTGCACCGTAGGATCCTACGGACACATCGTCCTCTTCAGATACCTCTTTCCCAGAGGGTGCAAGCTGAAGACCTGGGAAGGAAGAAGGAGCAGGACCGCCAGATGCGTTTCCTGTAATCGCAAGGAAAGCGAAGTCGTGTTCTCCAGTACCCTTCGGATTGGAGGTCACAATGGTCGTCGGATTCTCTTCTATCCAGCTTGGAGAGATGTAAATAAGCTCTGCCACATATGCGTTCTTCGCTGGACTTCCAGTCCGAATGACACAGGACCCAGAGTTCTTTTCTGGGTAATCAGTGACGAGGAAGTACTGGCCCACGTGTGCCACGGTCACGACGACCCCCTTGGTGCCTATAAGTACACCAGTTCCTGAGGTGCTGCGGAGATTATATCCCTTCGCAGGGGAACAGATGATGTTTACCAGGGCTCCCTTAAGGACATTAGTGGTAGAAATGTCTCCGCTTGGCTCAAGGACAGGCGGGAGAGGTTCATCTACCTCGGTCGGAGGTATCACTACCGGAGCGGTAGGGATGACTGGTGGGAAGGAAGGGAAGACAACTGGGGGGAGAACGGGGGTAGGGGCATTGGGCTCTTCTTCTGCATCGGGTATAGCACTCTCCGCGCCTCGGATAAGGCCATAGACCACCTCCTCAAGCGTAGGTGGACGGACGCCTGGGTTCCAGTTCTCAAGCGCTGGCATTGGGGGAGGGGTCACTGACACCTCTTCACGTGGCTCAGCACCAGTTCCAAGGAAAAAGGCCAGCACGCCGAACATAAGGGCGGCCCCGTTAGTAAGGAGTTCCTGGATCATACCCGTACGCTACACCATAGACGCGGGCGCGCAAAGATACAGTCTTTATGGTATCCTCGCCCCTGAAGCGGGATTAGTTTAATGGTAGAACATCAGTTTTCCAAACTGAGAGCAGGAGTTCGATTCTCCTATCCCGCACCAATCTGTACTAGTGCAAGAAAGACGCCCCAGCCCGACTGAAAATATTCAAGAAGCCCTGAATGCTTTCGTCCGGTGCCATTCAGGTATACTCAATATATGATCACCACACTACAGTACGTTTTGATATATCTTGTCTCAGTTCCTGTGTTTTTTATCATTGATATGTTTTGGTTAGGGGTTGTGGCTCCTGGGTTTTATAAGTCGCAGATAGGCCACTTGCTTAGTCCAACGGTGAATTGGCCAGTCGCAATCGTGTTCTACCTGCTCTTTTTGGTTGGACTCATTATTTTTGCTATCGCACCAGCAATAGAGGCACGCGCGTGGACACACGCGTTATTGTATGGAGCACTGTTTGGTTTCTTTACGTACCTCACCTATGACCTCACAAACTGGGCGACTATGAAGGATTGGCCAGCGCTGGTATCAATCGTTGATGTGGTGTGGGGGACAGTGCTTTCTGGAGCAGTCGCAACGATAACGTACTTGCTTGTTACGACCTTCATCATTAAATAATTATGGACGCACTGGCTCTTTCGCTCGCAGCACTTCTTGCCTACATGGGCGTGTTGTTTATCGTGAGTCTTATCGTCAAGAACAACGGCGTCGCAGACATAGGATACGGGATTGCGTTCATGGTTGTTGTTGCTGCAACCTTCGCTCAAACTACAATCACTGAACCATTCATATTGGTCATCGCACTTCTCCCATTTATTTGGGGTGCTCGTCTCGCAACGAGAATCTATTTAAAAAATACCGGTAAGCCTGAAGATTTCAGGTACAAAGCGTGGCGTGATGCATGGGGAAAGAGTTTCGTGGTACGGAGTTTCTTACAGGTGTACCTTCTTCAGGGACTGGTGGTCTTCATTGTGTCTCTTCCTATAACGCTTGCACTGTTGTATCCCTCAGTGCAGCCAAACTATGCGTTTGCGTACCTTGGTCTTGCGGTGTGGGTGGTAGGGTTTTTCTTTGAAGTAGTGGCAGACCACCAGTTGGATCAGTTTATTAAAAATCCACAAAACAAAGGATCCATAATGATGCGTGGGCTATGGAGGTATTCACGGCACCCTAACTACTTCGGAGAAAGCACCATGTGGGTAGGTATTGCGCTTATGTCCTTGGCACTTTCCTCTATACCGTTCGTTGCGCTCGTAAGCCCACTACTCATTACCTTCCTTCTTCTGAAAGTATCGGGCGTACCACTCCTCGAGAAGAGGTGGGAAGGCGATCCTGCATGGGAGACATACAAAAAAAGAACATCGGTGTTTATTCCACTGCCACCTCAGCTTCCCTCATGAAAAAATATATGTACATAACACTCGCTGTTGTTGCGCTGCTGCTTATTGTCTGGACTGCGTTGAGTTATCTTGTAGAACATTCAGTCAAAACACCCGCGTATTCAGTCATAGAAAAACGGGGCGGATATGAAGTGCGTCTATATGAGCCCTATATAACCGCTCGAGTGGAGGTGGGTGGCACCTACGAGAAAGCCTTAAATGAAGGTTTCAGCATCCTGGCTGATTACATTTTTGGAAATAATACGAGACAGGCGGGAATAGCGATGACCGCTCCGGTTATTGAGGGCGCATCTGAAAAGATGGCAATGACTGCGCCTGTCATGGTTAAGGATAATCAGGTGCTTGCTATGACTGCCCCAGTGATTACAAGCTCAAAGGGCGCAGGACGAACAGTTTCTTTTGTGATGCCGTTTGAATACACCCTTGAGACACTACCGAAGCCTAACAATCCTAGGATAGAAATTGTGCCGCAAGAAGCACGAAAAGTTGCTGTATTGAGATTTTCTTGGTTCAGGGACAGTGAGCGTATTGCTAAGAAAAAGCAGGAACTCCTCTCGCTTCTTGAGAAAGACTCAGTTGTCATTGTGGGGGAGCCAGAATACGCAGGGTACAACGCACCGCTCACTGCGCCGTGGCTTAATAGAAACGAAATACTAGTTGAGATCAAGTAGCATTTCACGGCTCTAGGGCGCCTGCGCTTACGCAGTCCGCTAGTGAGATGGGCACTACCTCACCAATAGTTCACCAACGCGCATGGTATCTTTTATTACAGAACCCTCTGATGGGTGTGTATGTTTACTAATTAATTTTAAAATTATGTATAGCAACGTGATTGGGAAAATTGGTGCAACGGTGACTGCCCTCGCGCTCGCAGTCTCTGCGTTTGCGATGCTTGCGCCTATAAGCGCACAGGCAGCGGGCTGTAACTTTACGCGCGACTTGTATGTCGGCGTCACTGGTGACGATGTGCGTTGTCTCCAGGTGTACTTGAACGGTGCAGGCAATGCACGCATTGCCGCCTCTGGTGTAGGTGCTCCAGGAAAGGAAACTACCACCTTTGGTCCTTTGACTGGCCAGGCCGTACTTCGTTGGCAGCAGGCAAATGGTATTGCCGGCGCAAACGGTGTATTCGGTGCAGGATCACGCGCAAAGTACAACGCACTTATAGGAAGCGGAGGAGGTACGGTAGTGACCCCAACCGTACCAGTGAGCGGTGCTCAGGATCAGATCCGCGCACGCATTGCGATCCTTGAAGCAATTGCGGCATACCAGGATGCGCAGGACGAGAATGGGGAGGAAGATCTTCTTGAAGACTCTCTCAGCAACCTCTTGAACGCAATGGCTTACTACGTCAACAACAGCTACACCCAAGCAATCTCTGCCGCAAACAATGCAACGAACGATGCGGAGGATGCAATGGGAGATAGCGATGATGATGACGAAGATGAGGACGCTGAGGAAGATGATGCGGAAGAGGCAGTTGATGAACTTGATGAGGCGATAGACGAGGCAGACGATTTGGTTCAGGACTCAAACGCAAGCCAGGATGATCTTGAAGAGGCGTCTGACCTGCTCAACGATGCACGTGACGTGCTTGATGAGGCAGAAGAGGCACTTGATGATGAGGACTGGGAGGATGCGCTTGATCTTGCAGACGAAGGTCAGGATCTTGTAGATGAAGCGCTTGACGTAGTCGGCGAAGACGCATCTGGTGACGAAGACGAGGCAGAAGAGGCACTTGATGACGCCTGGGATGCCTTTGACGACGCATGGGATGAGGTAAACGAAGCAGAGGACGACGGTGAAGACATAGATGATGCCGAGGACTTGCTTGATGAGGCAGAGGAGCTTCTTGATGAAGCAGACGAAGCCCTTGATGACGAGGACTGGGACGAAGTACTAGACCTTGTTGAGGAGGCAGAAGACCTCATTGACGAGGCACTAGACGAAATCTAGACCATCGTTCGCAGAGAAAACCGCTCCTTCTGGGGCGGTTTTTTCTTGATCTGCCATGAAGGAGTACTATGGGCATATGGAACCGCTCGCCAATCGCATACGCCCAACCTCTCTCAAAGAGTTTGTCGGCCAAGAGCACTTGGTCGGCGAAGGGAAGCCCCTTCGTGTCGCGATAGAAAAGAAACATCGCTTCTCCTTTATTCTTTGGGGGCCACCAGGAACGGGAAAGACCACCATCGCTCGCATCTATGCCTCTGCATTAGATGCAGAGCTGTTTGAACTCTCTGCGGTATCCGCAGGGAAAGATGACATACGAAAGATCGTGGACGGTGGCGCGCGAGAGGGAAAGCTCTCGCTTGGAAAACCAAAAGTACTTTTCTTAGATGAGATCCATCGTTTCAACAAAAGCCAGCAAGACTTCTTGCTTCCGTATGTAGAGAGTGGGGAACTCACCCTCATTGGTGCCACGACCGAGAACCCATCCTTTGAAGTGATCCCTGCACTTCTGTCGCGTGCACGCGTATTCGTGCTTGAGCCTCTTTCCGAAGAATCGCTCAAGGCAATTGTGAAGCGCACAAAGATAAAAGTAGGGAAAGAGGCCTTCGCCTGGCTCCTCGGCTACGCCAACGGAGACGCGCGGAGAGCCCTCACGATGCTTGAGGGCGCGCAGACGCTCTATGGAGAAGTGTCTGTGGATACACTCAACCAAGCACTGGAATCTCCACATCTTCGCTATGACAAGAAAGGGGAGGAGCACTACGACACTATCTCTGCCTTCATTAAAAGCATGCGTGCCTCCCAGCCTGACGCCGCCATGTACTACCTCGCTCGTATGGTGGACGCAGGGGAAGATCCTCTCTTCATCGCCCGAAGAATGGTGATCTTTGCGTCAGAAGATATTGGACTCGCGCAACCGACCGCGCTTGTCGTTGCAAACGCAGTCTTTCATGCTTGCGAAGTAATTGGATACCCAGAATGTGCGATCAACCTCGCTCATGGCGTGGCGTATCTTTCTAATGCTGCGAAAGATCGCTCTGCATACGATGCACTTCGCGCTGCGCAGGAAGATGTGCGTGCCCTTGGCAATCTCCCTGTACCAAAGCATATACGCAATGCACACACAAAGCTGATGAAGGATCTTGAGTATGGAAAAGGATACGAAATGTATAGCAAGGAAAGTAATCTTCCTGAGAAACTAAAAGGGAAGAAATATTTTACGGAATAAGAAAAGCCCCGGATCTCCGGGGCTTTCTCTTTGGAGAACGGGATTACTTTACCGCGTCCTTGAGTGCCTTTGCGGGGCGGAACTTCGGCGTGCGGGTTGCCGCAATACGGATGGTCTCACCAGTACGAGGGTTGCGACCGGTGCGGGCTGGGCGGGCCTTTGCAACGAAGATACCAAGTCCTGCGACTGAGACTTCATCACCTCCCTTAAGACCAGACACGACACAGTCAATAAAAGTCTCGACGGCGCGCTCTGCATCAGCCTTGGTGCCACCGAGAACTGCCTGAACTTTTGAGACGATATCTGCTTTATTCATAGTTCTCTTGTTAATTCGTAATCCCGCGGCCGGGTGGCTCCGGGTATACAAGAAGTATAGGAAATAAGCCATTCTATGCAATAGGCAGAAAGGACAACAAAAAATCCCTCACCAGAGGGATTTTTATACTTCATGTCAAGAGTACTTAGCGCGCAAACTCAACGACACGATTCTCACGAATGATGTTGACCTTGATTTCACCTGGATACTTGAGTTCACTCTGCACCCGATCAGCAATTTCTCGTGCCATTTTGTGCATCGCAAAGTCAGACACCTTACCTGGGTTCACAAAGATGCGGATTTCACGTCCTGCCTGCACCGCATAGGTCTTCTCTACACCTGGGAAGGAGTTTGCAATGCGCTCCAAGTCTCCAAGGCGCTCAAGATAGCGCTCTACCGTATCACGACGTGCACCAGGGCGACCGCCAGAGACTGCATCTGCTACCTGTACGATGACGGACTCGGGTGTTTCATACGGATATTCCTCATGGTGTGACTGCATTGCCTGGATAACGGCCTTATCTACTCCGAACTTTTCAAGCAGACGGCGGCCAATCTCTACATGTGTGCCCTGGACCTCATGGTCCACTGCTTTTCCAATGTCATGGAGGAGAGCTCCTGCGCGTGCAACATCGGCATTTGCACCAAGTTCTTCCGCAAGCATGCCTGCCAAGTGTGCCATCTCAATTGAGTGCTGAAGCACGTTCTGCCCGTAGCTCGTACGGAAGTGCAGACGTCCAAGAAGAGAGATGAGGCGAGGATCAAGACCGAGGAGACCAACTTCGTATGCAGCTTGTTCTCCACGCTGTTTCACCATCTCGGCGACTTCCTGCTTCGCACGTTCCACCACATCTTCAATCTTTGCGGGCTGAATACGGCCATCCTCAATCAACCGCTCAAGTGCAATCTTTGCGATGTGACGACGGAGCGGGTCAAAGGAAGAAAGAGTGATCTTGTCAGGCGCCTCATCAATGATGACGTCTACACCGGTTGCACGCTCAAATGCCTTAATGTTACGGCCTTCTTTTCCGATAACCTTCCCCTTGATTTCTTCAGAGGCAATAGAGACAGAGAGGGTCATCACTTCCGCATTTACTGCATTCCCCATACGGTGAATCGCGGTAAGAAGCAGAGCGCGCGCTTTCTCTTCAAGCTGTGCACGACCATGTGCCTCAAGCTTCTGAATGCGAGAAAGGAAGGACTCCTGGCTCGTCTGTTCAATATCTTTCATGAGCATCTCGCGCGCCTCTTTTTCTGACATATGCGCCAGACGCGTGAGTTCTGCACGGCGTTCATTCAAAAGCGTATCCGCCTCCCGGCGCGCATTGACTGCCTCGTTCTCACGAGCACGAATCTTATCCTCATCTTCGGAAAGACCACGTTCGCGTTCATCCAAAAACTCTTCGCGCTTTCCGAGGCGCTCTTCTTTTTCCAAAAGTTTCTCCTCGCGCTCTTCAAGAGGTTCAAGCCGGTTCTCTTCTATTTCCTTTGCGCGCTCTTCCGCCTCTGCCACCACGCGCGCAGCACGCTCACGCGCCTCAAGCATCTTCTGCTTGATCTCCAACTCCAAAGACCCTCGTTGCGAGAGGGTAATGAGCCATCGGAGCACGTAGCCAAGCGCAATGCCGGCAAGTCCCGAGAGGGCAAGAAGGCCAAGGACGAGTTTTATGGACATAGGCGGGGAAGTTACCCACCTTCCGCTACCCGAGCGGATCTAGCAGCACAGTGCACATTTCAAGAATCTGAGGCTAAAGTTCGGGGCAGGAAGGCGGAAATACAGCGTTAAATAATCGTTTCAATCGTGACTGGGAACGCCATACTAGCACGGAAACACGGTATGAAAAACGGCGCCGAAGCGCCGTGATTTATGATGGATATCGTTCGTCTCTGACGATATCTTCCGACTCTAGCGAGTTCGTTGCGCCCTTTCTCTGGAGCTGCCCGGCGTCTTCCGCAATATGATACGCGTCTCTGCGACCGTAAAACTGTCCATCGCTTCCTATGAAGCCGTCCGGGTCCATGTTTTGGTACATTTCACGAACCTGTCCACTAGAAAGACCGTAAGTTTTCATCACCTCCTCTTCAAAACGAGAACGAATAAATGCATGCATACTTGCAGGCGCTTCTTTGCCCTCACGCACGACCGTACTAATGCAGACATCGCGAAACTTGATCGCGACACGGGTGATATGGAGCTTCGGAGGACGTTCACTACCCCGGCTTTCGTGCACACTCCGCTCGCTTCGTGCGCCGTCGCTCATAGCTACTTGCTCTTGAAGACGGTGTCTACAAGACCGTACTTCTTTGCTTCGTCTGCGGTCATAAAGTAATCACGCTCCACATCGCGTTCAATCTTCGTAAGCTCCTGGCCCGTGTTCTTCGCAAGAATCTTGTTCAAACGATCACGGGTCGCAAGAATGTGCTTGGCAGTAATCTCAATGTCGGTGGCCTGACCCTGTGCTCCACCCCATGGCTGATGAATCATCACCTCAGAGTTTGGAAGAGCGAAGCGCTTTCCTTTTTCTCCTGCAGCAAGAATCACTGCGGCAGCAGAGGCGGCCATGCCGACACATACCGTAGAAACAGCGGGCTTCACGTGGTTCATGGTGTCAAGAATTGCCAGACCTGCCGTCACGGAACCTCCAGGAGAGTTGATGTAGAAAGAAATGTCTTTCTTGGGGTCTTCTGATTCAAGGAAGAGAAGCTGCGCGATGATGAGGTTCGCGACATCATCGTCCACCGGTCCACCAAGAAACACGATACGGTCCTTAAGAAGACGAGAATAAATATCGTACGCACGTTCACCAGATGATGACTTTTCTACGACCATTGGCACAAGCATTGAAGCGCGGGGTTTCATATCCATAGTGAGAAGATAGTACCAAAGAAACAGCCCCCACGCCAAAAGCGTGAGGGCCGTAATTCTTCTTAATTACTGTGCCTCAAACGCTGCATCAAGCTCGGTGAATGCGGCGTCAAAGTCTTCAGAGAACTCATCTGGAGATTCGGCGTTCAAATCAGACTCAATAACGGCGGGCTCCGTAGACTCACTTTGTGTTTCAAGAGAGGCAGCGTCCTCTTCCAGAGTAGGAGCCTGCGCCTGGTTCATCCAGACGTACGAAGCACCTGCAACGATGAGAAGAAGGATGATGAGAAGCGCAACGACAGGACCATTTGCCGGCTTTGCGGCTGGGGTCATTGGCGCTTCAGGGGTGGTGGTTGGTTCCATGGTATTGGTTATTAGTTTCCTGTCTCTTCCGTAGGCTCGTCGTTTCCATAGCCTGCGTTAGGCAAGGCACGAACGGCTTCAATGAGGGCGGTGTGTGCCGCGCGGATCGCCTCCTTTGCGGCATCTCCAAGTGGCTTCACTGCCTGAAGTGCCTCGCGAGGTGTCTCAGAATCAAGCGCCTCTTCAAGTCCTTCCTTCACCTCATCTACTGCGGAAGCGGCTTTTGCAATTGCAGCATCTGCTTCGGCGAGCTCAGTCTTTGCCGCCTCCGTGTCTGCATTGCGCTCTTCAAGGAAGGCAATGCGTGCCTCAATGCGATCAGAAAGTGTTTCAAGGCGTGCAATCATGGCGTCCAAGAGTCGTGCGACATGCTCGGTGCGCATAAGCACGCGCTCTTTGACGTTTTCCGTAAGCTCCGCGCGGCGAAGAGCGGTGGTTGAAGCAAACTGCGCACGGCGTTCGGCGATAGCTTCTTTCACCTCTGCGCGGTGTTCCCCAACCTTCTCTTTTACTTCCGCACGATGTTCTTCTCTCTGTCCGGCATTCTCAGAGAAGAAGAGGGTAGGACGAGCGTGGTCATCACCCGGACGCTCTCCCTCTCCATGCTCGGCGCTTACTGCAACAGGAACAAGCACAAGTGCCATGACCACTGCTGCAAGGTATTTCGTGTACATAAATGAATGTTATTAAACCACTAAAGCGTATACCGACAGTATACCTCTTACAAAAGACGCGGGTTGCGCGTGGGGATTACCGAGCTTCCTCGGTCGGCACGATGCTGCGTACCTCGGCCACTCGTTCACCCCATACATACAGGGCGCCAATCACAATCACTGCAACGACAATCACGAGTGTAATCAGGGCTCCAGTGGAAGAAGGAGGGCGTACCGTCACGGCAGGAGCTCGTGAGAGATTCTGTGACTCAATAAAGTCTGCCATATGCGCCAAGTATACGACGGTGCGTATTAAAGGGAAGATGAAGCGAGATAGCGAAGCAAGATAAGGGCACTCCGCTCTTCTTGGATTGTTCCATCAAGACACATCTTCTTCACTGTCTCGCGATCAAACGCTTCTATCTGAATATCTTCTCCTTCGCCGAGCTCTTGTGCGGTTTCAGAAAAAGAGTTCACAACGAAATAAAATAGATCCCAGACTACGGTCGTGCCACACACTGATTTATGGAAGAAAGAAAGATCCGTGACCTCTATACCAACCTCTTCTCGTGCTTCTCGCTTTGCACCCTCGGCTGCTTCTGCCTGAATATCTTTTCCGCGTTCAAGTGCGGAAGAATATTCTTCAAGCGTATCAAACACTTTTCCACCGGGGAGACGATAGTCGTAGCCGCCCACTTCGTGTCGCTCTTCGCGAGACAGAAGAATCGTATCGCCCTTGGGAATAATAAGACGCACGCCGGGAGACCGGCGCGCGCATTCAAACACAAGTTGTTTCCCACCCTGGGTAACGTCAAACTCTACAATCTCAAGTATCTTTCCTTTGTACTTGATCCGGTCCATTAGTGAATCTCGTTCTTCTTCTCGTCGTAGAGCGTGCACGCGCGCTCAAAGGCAGCAACGGCGGCCTCTTTTCCTTCAAAGCCTTCAATCACTACCTGATACTTTCCTTTCTCTCCCTTGAGTTCCTTGTAGGTTTCAAAGAAGTGCTGGATTTCCTTGAGCGCGTGCTTATTCAAATCCTTAAGATCTTGCACATCTTCCCAACGCTTATCATCCACTGGCACACCAATGACTTTGTAGTCATTGTCTCCACAATCCATCATTTTCATAAGTGCAACCGGGCGCACATTTACGAGAATGCCTGAAGGAATAGGGAAGGTGGCAAGCACAATCACATCAAGCGCATCTCCGTCATCCCAGTACGTCTGCGGTACAAAGCCGTATTCGCAAGGGTACGCGGCAGACGAGTAGTTGGCACGATCAAGCTTGATCATGCCTGTCTTCTTATCAATCTCGTACTTATTGGCAGAGCCCTTCGGAACTTCAATGATCACATTGATGGCATCCTTGGTTCCTGCATCTACATCGTGCCAGAGGTTCATATATAGGTGAGTATATTATGCTTCGTCGCGAGATTCTTTGGCATCCACAACTGCCTCACCCTCTCCCGTCTCGGAGAGCTCTTCCTCTGCAGGAAGAACGGTGGCAGCTTCTGCCTCTTCTACCACTACTTCTGCAGGAGATTCGGTCGGTGCAACACCTGCTTCTTCCGCAGGATCTTCCGTCTTCTCGCTAATGTTTACTCCTTCGCCATCGCTCTCTGCGACGTTCTCGCCTGCGACAGAAACAATATCAATGTTCCAGCCGGTAAGCTTTGCGGCAAGGCGTACATTCTGTCCACCGCGACCAATCGCAAGAGACTGCTGATCCTCAGAGACGGTCACCGTTGCACGATGATCCTCTTCCTGAAGATCTACTTCAAGGACGGACGCAGGAGAGAGAGCTTCCTTGATGAATGCCTTCTGATCCTCGTTCCACTCAATAAGATCAATGCGCTCACCACCGAGTTCACTCATAACCGTAGACACGCGTACGCCGCGCTGACCGACGAGAGACCCGACTGGATCTACATGGGGATCAATAGAGGAGACCGCAATCTTGGTACGAGATCCTGGCTCACGAGCAATGCTCTTGATTTCAATTGCACCATTTGCAAGTTCTGGTGCCTCAAGCTCAAAGAGTTTCACCAAGAACTTTGGGTGTGAGCGAGAAAGGCGGAGGTACACACCGCGGAATCCTTCGTCCACTGCATGGAGGTAGGCACGAATGCGCTCTCCTGGGCGGTAGCGCTCTCCAGGAATCTGTTCCTCGTAGGGAATAAGCCCTGTTGCACGGCCAAGGTCAATGTAGAGGGCGCCACGTTCCACGCGCTGCACGATACCGGAGACGATCTCTCCCTTCTTGTGACCGAACTCATCAAGGATAGAAAGCTTCTCTGCTTCGCGAATCTTCTGGATCACCACCTGCTTTGCAGTCTGCGCAGCAATACGACCGAAGTCGTCCTGTGGTTCAAGAGGGAAGATGAGCTCTTCACCAAGTTCCACGCCCTTCTTCACGAGGCGCGCATTCGCAATAAGGATGTGCTTCTCCTCGTCGTAGCGAGGGAGTTCACCTTCCTCAAGCTGCTCGTTTTCAAAACGACCGTGCTCTACCACCTCCTCTTCTCCTTCCTGAGGGAAGCGGACGAGCGTATCGTCTACGACTACCTTTACCTGTTCAAAAGACACCGTGCCGGTGTTCATATCAAGCTTGGCGCGCACCACCTGGCCACGCTTTCCGTACTCCTTCTTATACGCAGTTGCCATTGCAGCCTCAATGGCCTCAATCATGGTTTCCTTGCTGATGCCGCGCGTCTCAAATTCTGAGAGGACGACTTGTATTGTTTTTAGATCCAACATACCGTTCGCTATTTAATTGTCGCCCGACTTGTCTAAAAAGAAATGCCCGCAGAGCGGACATTCACTTACGGGGACTGTACCACGAGGAGAGGAATTGGCAAGCTTTTCCCCCTAAAATCAAGTAAATATCACGCATCGTCGCGTTATACTCCTATATAGGTATGAAGGTATCTGAAAAAGAACTGAAAGAGTTCATCTTGGACTCGGGACTGGTGTCTCGTAAGGACGTGGAGTCTGCCGAAACGGAGGGGAAGGAGCGCACGCAATCCCTCGGCGATATCCTCGTATCTCGCGGCTCCCTCTCTCCAGATGCACTCCGCCGCATCAAGGCCTACGTGCTTGGCATTCCGTTTGTGAATCTTAAGGATCGGAAGATCCCTGTAGATATCCTTTCTCTTATCCCGGAGCCGATTGCCCGTACACACAGCATCATTGCGTTTGATAAGAACGACGGAGAACTCCAGGTGGCCATGCTTGATACGGAAGATCTCCCGGCTATTGATTCGGTGCGCAAGAAAACAGGGCTCAAGATTCTTCCTCGTCTTACTGATGACGACTCAGTAAAGAACGCACTTCTTCAGTATCAGAAGTCTCTCAAAGAAGAGTTCGGGGACCTTATTGCCACTGAGGCAGGGAAGATCAAACTGGTAAAGGAAGCGGAGGGGCAGGAACACACGGGAGAAGATTTGAAAAAGATGGCAGAGGATCTGCCGATCGTGCGCATTGTGGACACCCTTCTTCGTCACGCCATCGTGCAGAAGGCATCTGACATTCACATAGAGCCGATGGAGCTTGAGGTGCTTGTACGCTACCGCATTGACGGCATCTTGCATGACGCGATGACACTACCAAAAGCCGCAGGTCCTGGCATCGTTGCGCGTATTAAAGTGCTTGCGAACTTGAAGCTAGATGAAAAACGTTTGCCACAGGACGGTCGTTTCAAAATGGAAACAGAAACCGACAAGGTGTCGTTCCGCGTATCTCTTCTTCCAACGTACTTCGGAGAGAAGGTGGTGATGCGTCTTCTTCGCGAAACGGGAAGTGGGGAAGGGTTCACGCTTGAGACCCTTGGCTTCCACGGCGAAGGACTTGAGAACATTCACAAAGCAACACGCGCCACGACCGGCATCATTCTCGTCTCTGGTCCGACCGGTTCCGGAAAGACTACAACGCTGTATACGATTCTGGATATTCTAAACACACCAGACGTAAACATTTCTACGATTGAAGACCCGATTGAGTATCAGATGCCACGTGTGAATCAGACCCAGGTGAACCCGGCAATTGGATTTTCATTTGCGAACGGGCTCCGTGCCCTGCTTCGTCAGGACCCGAACATTATTATGGTGGGAGAGATCCGCGATGGAGAGACGGCCGCGCTTGCAATTAACGCCGCACTTACCGGACACATCGTGCTTTCCACTATCCACACTAACTCCGCCACTGGTGCGATTCCTCGTTTGATAGATATGGGTGTGGAGCCGTTCCTTCTTGTCTCTACGCTTCGTGTGGTCGTGGGGCAGCGCCTCGTCCGCCAGCTTACGGATGCCAAAGAACAGTACGCACTTAATAAGGAGGAGCGTGCAAAGGTGACGAGTGAAGACCATTTTGATGCCGCACTCGCGGCCCTTCAGGAAGAAAAGCTGGTAAAGAGCGGCATGAAGCTTGATACGCTTCCGTTCTATCGTCCGAAGGAAGGCGCCGGATATTCAGGCCGTATGGGCATCCACGAGACTCTTACGGTCTCTTCCGCCATCCGCGATCTCATCATGCATAACGGCACGGGGGATGAGATTGAGGCACAGGCACGCAAAGAGGGAATGCTCACCATGCTTGAGGATGGTATTTATAAGAGTGCACGTGGCATTACTTCTCTTGAAGAAGTGCTCCGCGCGGTCTCCGAATAATCTATGAAATTCCGCGTCACCATAAAAAAAGAAGACGGGAGTGAAGAGAAGCGTGCAATGGAAGCAGCGTCACGCTTTGCCCTCTACGAAGTCGTGGAGAAAGAAGGCGCGCACGTCATTGCGGTAGAGGAGGGGAGTGGATTTGCGATGCCGAAGTGGGCAAACGTACAGCTCTCAAGCGGTATCAATACAGAAGAGAAAATCATTTTCACCAAGAACCTTGCCGCCATGCTTGCGGCCGGTCTTACGCTGTCTCGTACGCTCTCGGTTATTAATCGTCAGTCAGCAAACAAATACTTCAAAACCATCGTTGAAGAACTTGAATCCCAGGTGAAGCAGGGAACCTCATTCCACGATGCGCTTGCAATGCATCCTAAGATTTTCTCCAAGCTCTTTATCGCAATGACCAAAGCAGGAGAGGAGTCGGGAACACTCGCCGAAGCACTTCGTGTGGTGGCGCGCCAGATGGAACGCTCCTTTAATCTTGAGAAGAAAGTAAAAGGAGCGATGATCTATCCCTCTATTATTCTTATGGCCGTCATCATCATCGGTGTGCTCATGATGATCTACGTGGTACCAACGCTTTCAGCGACCTTTGCGTCTCTTGGCGTGGAACTTCCTGCCGCAACCAAGGCGATCATCTCTACCTCTGACTTCATGGCAAGCAATGCCATCCTGACTCTTGGTCTTGTCGCAGTGTTTTTTATCAGCCTCTTCTTCTTTTTCAAAAGTAAACCAGGCGCAGCCTTTCTTCTTGCAGTGTCTCTCCGAGTCCCCGTGATTGGAAACTTGGTTCGCGAGACCATGAGTGCCCGCGCCGCACGCGCACTCTCGTCCCTTCTTTCTTCAGGAGTGGAGATGCTTACCGCAATTAGCATTGCTGAAGAAGTGGTGGGAGAGAACCGCTTTGGCAAAGTGCTTGGAGAGGCAAACGCCAAAGTGAAGGCAGGTGAATCTCTTTCGGTTGCCTTTGCTGCACACCCAAAGCTCTACCCGATTTTCATCGTAGACATGATTGCGGTTGGGGAGGAGACGGGAAAGGTGGCAGACATGCTCGGACAGGTGGCTGATTACTACGAAACGGACGTGGAAGATCGTACCAAAGACCTTTCTACCATCATTGAGCCAATGCTCATGCTCATTATTGGTGCGGTGGTTGGTGTGTTTGCGCTCTCCATGATCTCACCGATCTACTCACTCTCTGACAAGATTTAGTGCGTTCGTGCGCTATCATAAGCGCATGCGTCCTTTGAGAGGAATGTCCTTGATTGATGCGCTTATCGGAAGCGCGCTGGTCCTTGTCGTGTTTCTCGCATTCTTCGGCCTCCTTCGTTCTTCTATTTTGGTTTCAGGCATTGCAAAAGCAAAGGCTGGCGCGACCACCGTCGCCAACTCACAAATAGAATATGTGCGTTCACTGGACTATGATTCCGTCGGAACCGTCGGTGGTATCCCTGCAGGAGTGGTGCCCCAGTATGCGACCACCACCCTTAACAACATCCAGTACGTGGCACGTACCTTTATAGAGTACGCAGATGATGATGCGGATGGGCTCGCGGGTGCAGACAGTAACGGCATTACCACCGACTACAAGCATGTGCGCGTGGCGGTCACCTACACTGTACGCGAACAGACTCGTGAAGTATCCGTCGTGACGAACGTTTCACCACCTTCTATTGAAACGACAACTGGGGGAGGAACACTTCGTATTAATGTGTCGGACGCTACAGGTCTTCCGGTATCAGGTGCGGAGGTGCGTGTGGTAAACGCGAGCACGACCCCAACGATTGATGTGACTACCTTCTCAAATAGTGGAGGGACAGTGGATCTCGGTGGGGCCCCCGTCTCATCCCAATACCAGGTATATGTCACCAAAGACGGATACTCATCTGCACAAACCTATCCATACACCGTTGCGAATACAAACCCCACTCCGGGCTATCTCACCGTCGCCGCAAGTCAGACCACCACGAGTAGTTTTGCGATAGATCTTTTGGCGGAACTTGCGATTGCAACCTTCTCTCCCATCCAACCAAATACGTTTACTGACACTTTTGATGACTCAACCAATGTAGGAAGCACCAACAACACGGTGGTCGCTCTCGGAGAAATTTCGCTCGCGGGTGCGCCTGGCTCCTACGCCGCAAGTGGAAGCGCAGACTCTGTGTCCATTGCGCCGCCGTACCTCACAGAATGGACGAGTGCGACGATCAGTGTGTCCACGCCCGTTGCCACCAACGCCATATTCTCCATTGAATCAGGTGGAGCACTGATTCCAGACGCCGCACTTCCTGGAAACAGCGGCGGTTTCACTGGCACGGTAGATCTCTCTTCTCTTGCGACGACAACGTACCCTGACCTTACACTTGTCGCGTCACTCACTTCGGGTGATGTGAATCTGACGCCAGCCGTACTTGAGTGGAGTGTGGGGTACGAAGAAGGCCCTGTTCCTCTGCCTGATGTGTCGTTTACGCTCACGGGAGGCAAGACTATTGGATCGGCGAGCGATGGATCAGCAGTCTTTAAAACAATTGTTGCGACGACGACTGATGCAACTGGCGTGCGCACACTCACCCTGGAGTGGGATTCATATGCGATTGAGGTGCCAGGCTACACCATAGATAACGCCACCTTGCTTGAACCACCGTACGAAGTGCTTCCTGCAGATGTACTAGAGAAGATACTTATACTGTCACCTATATGAGAGGCTTCACCTTAACCGAGACATTGGTCGTGATCGCCATCGTCAGCACCGCGGGCCTCGCGCTGACGACCGCACTCGTAGACTTCTATCGGCAGAATGCGTATCTTTTTGAATCTACCAGTGCACTTGAGAACTCACGTCGTGCACTCTCTACTTCAGTGGAGAACCTACGCGAAGCGACGTATGGAGAAGATGGGGCATATCCACTTATTGCAGCCGCAACGTCAAGTGTCACGTTCCACGCTGATATAGACGCGGATAATTCAGTGGAACGAGTACGCTTCTTTATTTCTAACGGCACCTTTTACAGGACCACCACCAACCCAGGTGGGAATCCTCCCTCCTATACCGGCCAGACTGCCGCGACGTCTACCGTGATTGCGTACGTGCGAAACGCGACATCCACTCCATTCTTTAGATACTTTGATGCGACAGGAGCAGAGCTCGCGACACCAATTGATATTGGATCGGTCACCCAGGTGCTGGTGCGGGTGGATATAGATCTAAACCCAAATCGGGCACCAGAGATATTCACGCTCTCTGGGCGCGCGACGCTCCGTAACGTGGTACACCAATAACATGATGCGCGGCTACCTCATGCTCCTTGCAATCGTGTTCGGCGCTATTTTCTTAACGGTGCTTGGCTCGCTTTCAAGTTACATCCTCACGACGAACCGCGTGCAGAATTCTGAGCAGACACAGGTACGGGCACTCGGGATCGCAGAAGCAGGTCTTGAATACTACCGTTGGTTTCTTGCGCACTATCCTGGCGATCTGACGAACGGTACCGGTGCTGCCGGACCATATGTGATTCCGTACAATGATCCCGAAGGAGGAGAGACCGGTACGATCTCTCTTGATATCGTGGGCAACACCTCCTGTGGAGAAACAACGTCTATAGAGATTCGTTCCACGGGTACCGCGTACGGAAGTCCGTCTGCCTCTCGTACCGTCTACACACGCTACGCACAACCTTCCGTCGCGCAGTATTCCTATGTATTGAATGACTCCGTATGGGCAGGTAGTGATCGTGTGATTAACGGTCCGTACCATAGCAACGGCGGTATTCGCATGGACGGAACGGCAAACTCTTCTGTGACGAGCTCGCGCTCTACATGGAACTGCACGAGTGGGTACGGATGTAGCCCCGCAAGTTCAAGCGCATCTGGTGTGCTTGGAAATGGCCCTAACCAGGAGCTTTGGAGTTGGCCCGTGCCCCAGGTAGATTTTGCCGGTATTGCCGCAGACTTTGGATCGTTGAAAACTCTCGCGCAGTCTGACGGTATTTACTACCCCCGCTACAGCACCACAAACAACCCCAGTGCTGCGGCGTACTGGCACGGCTACCATTTGATATTTAATGCAAACGATACCGTCACGGTACGTCGTGTAACCTCCACCACGCAACGTACTGTAACGCCGGTAAACAGTGCAGATGATGACTGGGATCGTGCGCTGATTAATAACGAAACTAATTACGAAACACGAAACATTCCTGCGGAGTGTGGTCTCATCTTTGTAGAAGACCACGTATGGATTGAGGGCACCATTCCAAGCAAAGTGACCGTCGTTGCGGCAAACATTGTGAACGCCAACATCGCGCCAAATATTTATTTGAAAAATAACATTGTGTACGAAACGACAGACGGCACAGACGGCCTCACCGCAATTGCAGAGCACAACGTGCTCATCACTCCTGACTCGCCAAACACGATGACCTTAAACGGTATCTTTATTGCGCAGGGCGGCGCCTTTGGTCGTAACTACTATGGTGGCTCCTACGATCCTCGGGGCACCCTTACCATCCTTGGTACGACGGTCTCTAACAAACGCACCGGTACGAAGTGGTGTCTGAACAGCAGCTGTAGCTCGTATGGTGGATACGCTAACCGTATAGACTCGTATGACCGTAAGCTTGCGACCGACCCTCCTGCCTTCACTCCTATCGTGTCCACGGACTATGAGTTCGTAGAGTGGAGAGAGGAGTAGCTATTTAATCGTCATCGGTTTCCCGTTCTGTATCGTCCGCACGACTGGTTCTGAAACAACCAGCCCATCGTCATCAACAGATAGTTCCCCGACTGCACCCTTGTGATCTCTAATGTTGTGAAGTGCATTCGTAACCTGTTCAGACGTAGGCTTCATGACTCCTTGTGCAGCGGACTCTACGCCCTTCACAAACAACATCACTGCGTCATACCCATTGGCCGCTCCAACCGTGGGCGCAGTACCATATCGTGCTTCGTACTTTGCAACGAATTCAGTTGTAGGGTCCGCGGCATTCACAAACCACATTCCTTCAAATAGTTCTGGCTGCGTCGTCCATTCAAAAGATTCAATGGACGTAAGCGGCGCCGTCACTCCAAGCTCGCGCATTTGGTGCGTAATGATTTCAAGTTCAGGGGACATAGATACCAACATGTATATGTCTGCATTTGTGGTTTTGAGTTTCGCAATCTGTGTACGCATATCTGTTTCACCTGGGTTGTACATTTCATACCCCGCAAGGGTGACATCAGAGTTTGAAATGTCCTTCTCCACTTGTGTGGCAACAGCAAGTGTCCCTGGTTGGTTCGCCGCAATGATTGCAACAGATTGGATACCGCGCTTCTGTAGCTCCTGGATAAGAAGCTCAGATTCTTTGTACGGTGGCGTCCAATGCACAAAGTTGTATCTTCCGACCGCAACATTCTGATCAGAGGCAATTCCGTTTATATGGACAATCTTGTAGTCCTCTGCGAGCGGGCTCACGACATTTCCTACTGGAGATCCGAAAGAGAAAATGCCATCTACTTTGTTCACTGACAAAAGCTTGCTTGCGGTAGTAGCTCCCGTCTTTGGATCAAACCGATCATCTTCGTAGATAATCTTGTACGTGAACGTGGTGTCCTGAAGCTCGGAAAGTGCGAGCTCCATCCCGTTCTTGTATCCTTCTCCTAGAAAGGCAAGATCACCTGAGAGGGGTAGGGTAGCGCCCATAACCACCTCCTCGGTGCTCTTTGGGGTCATGGAACTAGAGACCCAAAGCACAGTCAGTGCCACAATAACCGCGGCAGCAAGGATAAATTTTGTCGTGACGTTCATATGTAAGGTAGGTGAGTGGTGCGTTGGTAACGACACATTTCTACCTCATATGTCAAATTTGTTATTTATTATTGACGGAAGATAGTGCAAAAATGCTTTATTTTATGTGTTTTATAGGTTATTTGAGTTTATTGTTCGTCTGAATTGACACTTTTTGCAGATAGCGTAGGCTTTAGGCCATATGGCAACGAGAATCCTAGAACGACTTAAGAAAGCTGGCCTCTCAGACAAGGCTGCGGTGGTCTATGAAGTGTTGCTGGAGCGTGGTGGTGCGTACCCATCCGCTATTGCGAAGGAAGCGAGATTGAACCGCAGTACGACATATAAGATTTTACTGGATCTCTCAGTGAAGGGACTCGTGACCGAAATAAAGAAGGGGAGCAAGCTCTATTACCAAATAGAGAAACCTCAAAAGCTAGTGCGGTTTGCCAAGATGCGTGTAGAGCAGGGAAAAGAAATGCAGGCGACCGCTGAGGAGCTGCTTCCAGAACTTGAAGGACTCTACTCACTTGTTCCAAACAAACCGAAGATCACCTACTTTGAGGGGAAAGAGGGGATGCTCTCAGTATACGAAGATCACGTGCGGGTAGACGAGCCATACGAAATGGTGGCGTGGGCAAACACAGGACACTTGACTGAATTCTTTCCTATAGATTTCTTTAAATTCTATAAAAAAGAAAAGGAGCGCATTGGCATTTCTGCGCGCGGTATTGTGCCTGACACCAATAAAGATAAAGCCTTTATTGAGGAGCAGTACAGCTATATAGATAAAAAGTACTGGCCAAAGATTAAACACATCCCTGCGGCACAGTTTCCATTTAAGAGTGAGATCACGGTATACGGAAAGAATAAGGTTTCTATTCTTAACCTAGAGAATAAAAACTATAGCGGCGTGATCATCGAAGACCCCACCATTCACCAGATGATGCGAATGATGTTTGAGCTCTCCTGGAACGGCGTTACGTAGTTTTCTCTGGGAGAGTGCTATCTATGTACCGGAACAAGGCTTTAATCGTGTCGGCAATGCGTTGATCCGTAATGATCATTGCCCAGGGGTGGTCTTCCGCGTAGGAGACGATAAACATCTTATCGTCGTAGGCTGCGAGCTCAATGTCAAAATCAAATTCTTTTGGCAAAAACTTAGTGACACGCAATTGCTCCTTGTCGTAGACACTCATCTCTCGAGACTTTGCACTATCTACCGCAAGCGCAAGCCACTTTACTCCTGCAGATGGACGACGTTTAAGAATGTAATCTATCCAATCCATTCCCATGAGATTGTAAATCGCATGTATGCCAGTAAACCCGTACACTAATTTCTCTTTGTTTTCGCGCACCAAATCTTCGTATGCTTGTTTTATACCTTCTGATCCATCAAAGAATCGCATCTTTGGTCTATATTGTTCCTCTTGTTCACGAATGCGCGTAATGTCTGGAATAATGTCTGCAACCTTCTTCGCATTCCGTGCAAGACGTTCTTGCGCGCGCTCTAGATAGTCCACGAGAGAGCGGGGATGAATAGACTGGAAGCGAAGCACGCCTCGTTCTTCTGACGAAGTCACAATTCCTTTTTCAGTAAGAGAGTTCAGTATGCCGTACAGGGTAGTGCGGTTAAGTCGTGTACGTCGTGCGATGTCCGAGACTCTAAGCCCTGCTTCATGCTGCAGTAGAAAAGTGAAGACCCGTATTTCTGTTTCAGAGAGTCCTGCGCCAGTAAGTGCTTCTTTGAGAGTATCTAGGGTGGTGTCCTTGGACATACGTCGTGTTGTCGGAATGTATCAACAATATTATATGAAAAATTGACAAAATACAATGAAAGCACATACTTTCCGCTAAGTGCGACTTTATAAGTTTGTCGACAAATATGAACAATAAATCATTGGTGTGGCTCGTGATTGCAGTCATTGTGATCGCGGGCGCATGGTACATGTGGAAAGGGCAGGGAAACATGGCAGACGAGACGGGCCCAATCCGTATCGGCGCCTCACTTCCACTTTCAGGGGAGGTAGCAAGCTTCGGTGAATTCACTAAGGCAGGTATTGATCTCGCTCTTAAGGAAATCAACGATGCGGGTGGCATTAACGGCCGTACACTAGAAGTAGTGTACGAAGATGACCGCTGTTCTGAAGCGGGAAGTACCGTCTTCAACAAGCTTGTAAACATAGATAAAGTACATGCAATCATTGGCCCTGTCTGTTCACCTGCAGCAGGTCCGGGTATTCCAATTGCGGAGAAGGCAAAGATCCCAACCATTATCTGGGCATCTGCTCCAGGTCTTGCAGATCTTGGAGACTACATCTTCCGCACGTATCCATCGGACGCCTTCCAGGGGAAGGTGGGCGCAGAATACGTATACAACGAACTCGGCAAACGAAATGTCGCTGTGCTCTACACGAAGAATGACTGGGGCCAGGGCATCACTGATGTCTTCTCCAAGCGCTTCACTGAACTCGGTGGAACGATCGTCGCAGTTGAAAGTGCAAGCCAGGAAACTACTGATCTTCGCACACAGCTCACGAAGCTTCGCGATGCGAATCCTGACTTGATCTATCTTCCACTCTTCACTGCAAGTGCAACTGGCGCGGTGAAGCAGGCAAAGGATCTCGGCATTACTGTGCCGTTCTTCGGAGGTGACGTGCTCCAGGTCACCGAATTCCTCTCAGTACCTGAGTCAGAGGGTGTGATGTATACCTTCGGCAAGCTCAACGAGCCAGATGCATTCAAGGCTCGTGTGCTTGAGGTGACAGGAAAGGAATCAAACGTGTTCAGTGGTCTTGGCTATGACTCTCTTAAGATCATGGCAAAGATTATGAGCGAAGTTGGTACCGACCCTGAAGCCATCAAGAAAGAACTTGAAAAACTTCAGTACACGGAGGGTGTCTCACTTCCTCTCATCAGCTTTGACGAGGCAGGAGATCTCGCCACTGCAGAAGTAGAAGTCCGCATCATCCGCGGAGGAAAGTCTGAGCTTCTAAAATAAAGACTGTACAAGACAAAAACCGGCTGTGTTATGCAGCCGGTTTTTTGTTTGTATCTTTCTGACTATTCTGAACATCTAGGCGCTTTGCCTCTTCCCACGCAAGCTCATAAATCTTCTTCATCGCGTGTGCAATCTCCGCACTTTCTATAATAATGCCGAGTTTTTCTCTCCAGGAAGCAATCATTACTTTGTTGTCATAGATTTCAATATCGGGAGAGATATCAAACTTATCTTTTGGTATGACTGCCGCTTCACGCATTTCCTCTTTGTTTTTTTTCATTCGTTCAAGAGTAAGCGGTGTTTCCGGAACAATTCCACGTGCAAGAATTCCCTTCTCAGCACGCCGTTCATAGTATTTAGGAAAATAGTCACCGAGTGTACCGTGCATGTCTTCATATGCAGCGTAGGCATAGATCGGCATTGTTGCA
This sequence comes from Patescibacteria group bacterium, assembly GCA_019744845.1. Lineage (GTDB taxonomy): Bacteria > Patescibacteriota > Minisyncoccia > Phycocordibacterales > Phycocordibacteraceae > C7867-001. Next base: position 470,598 of record JAIETW010000001.1, read on the forward strand.
GTTAGAGTGTCTTCATACACTTGCTTCAATCCCTCTATGCCTTCATAAAAACGAATTTGTGGTCTACTCCCCACACGATGTAGAGCGGTAAGTTCTGGAACGAGACTCCGAGCTTTATCTATATCGTCCTGTGTTTCTTTAAGACGCTTATCAAGCAGGGCGAGCAGAGAAGTTGGAGACTCAGCGACATATTCCTGTCGGGGTTCTTTTCCTGAGATGCTTACAAGCCCTTTCCCTGCCAAAGAAGAGAGGACATCATACCCTGTCGTGCGATTTATATTTGCTTCACGAGAAACCTTAGAAACAGTACTGCGCCCTAACTCTAGGAGGGCGATATACACATTCGCTTCTTTGAGCGAAAGACCGAAAGAAAGCAGCCTTTCTACTACCGTTTTTGACTGATTTTTCATTACATTGAGTATAAAGGAGGCCACATATTTGTGTCAATAGTATTCCACACTAAAATTTATATATTAAATATACGTTGTATTTAATATATTAAATTACATTTAACTTGACGAAATATATTGACAATAAAACAATCCAGGTGTACACATGGATTGTTTCGTGGGCTAATAACAATTAACTAAATTACTCGTATGCAGGAGGGAAAGAAGCGGAATGTTCTCACGGTAATTGTGCTCCTCATTGTTCTTATAGGCGGAGCCTGGTTCTTTGCGGGAAACTTGAAGACGTCCGTCACAGGCCCCGTGCGTATTGGAGTGATCCACCCATTTACGGGAGATGCCGCCGTATATGGCGAGCCCATGCTTCGGGTACTCAATCTCGCAGCAGAAAAAATCAACGCAGAAGGGGGTATAGATGGATACCCTATAGAGTTCGTCGTTGAGGATGGTAAGTGTGACGGAACTGCAGCAGCAAATGCTGCTCAAAAACTCGTCAACATAGACAAGGTAGAAGTGATAATCGGTGGGTTCTGCAGTGGGGAGGCTTTGGCCGCGGAGCCAATTACCACCGCTGCTGGAGTCGCTCTTTTCTCTTCAAGCGCGAGTAACCCAAAGTTGAGCGGAATCAGTCCGCTTTTTGTTCGCAACTACCCAAGTGACTCGTCACAGGGTGTGGTGCTTGCAGATGCAGCGATTGCAAACGGAATGAGAAAAATTGCAGTTTTGCAAGAGCAGACAGATTACGCAGCAGGAATCTACGAAGTGTTTGACGCACAGATACAAGAGAACGGAGGTACGACGCATAAAGAAGAATACACAACTGACTCGTACGACTTCCGTACTTCAATAGCGAAGCTGCAGGCCGAACGACCAGATGGGCTTTTTGTGATAGCAAATAGTCCTGTATCCGCTGAACGTATATTCAAGCAGCTTAAAGAGATGGGATGGGAGTCCTCACTCCTCGTTTCAGACGTGATAGCAGGAGATCCAACTCTTGTAGCTACGCATGCTGATCTTCTTGAAGGTGCGTATGCGGCTGAGTTCGGCGTCGACGACAACAATCCAAAGTTCCGTGAAGTAATAGACGCGTATTCTGCTAAATATATGACTGAACCTCCTTTTCAAGCATACGTACAAACGGGGTACGATGCGGTCTTTCTTATCGCTGAAGCTATCAAGGAGGTGGGGTATGACGGAGAAAAAATTGCAGCCTGGCTTCGCGATGTAGAGAGTTGGCAGGGAGCCTCAGGCACGTTGACCATAAACTCAAATGGGGATCCCGAGGTGGGACACAGACTTGAGGTAATTAAGAGCGGAAAGATAGAGGTAGTTGGAGAGTAGTCAGCCCAATCAGAAAACCGGTCACCTTCGCGGTGGCCGGTTTCGCGTATACTAAACATCACATGGATATTGCGGCGCAGCTCACCGTAAACAGCCTCATTGCAGGATCTCTGTACGCGCTTGTGGCAATGAGCTTCAACCTCATCTTTGGCGCTACTCGCTTCTTTAACCTTGCACATGGCGCGCTTGCGACGGTAGGAGCGTATGGCACATTTTATGTAGGAGTGGTGCTAGGGCTTCCATTGTCCGTTGCGGTCGCAGGGGGAGTGCTTACTGCCGCACTCGCAGGATACGCACTAGAACGTCTCGTGTTTCGTCCACTTCGTGCCCGCAAGGCGTCTAACCTTGTTCTTCTTATTGCGTCGCTCGGTATCCTCATTGCGGTTGAAGCCATCTTGGCAATCTTCTTTACAAGCCAGTTCAAGACGCTCTCTGTCCTTACGGGCGCTGCGCAAACTATCCATATAGGAAGTGCCGTAATCACTCACGTGCAACTTACAATGTTCGCCTCTGCGGTACTCGTGTGCGGCACGCTGTGGCTAGTATTGAGCAAAACTTCGTTTGGGCGTGCAATTCGCGCGGTATCTGATGACGCAGAGGTGGCAAAGATTGTGGGAATAAATACGAACGTGATTATTGCCGCTCTCTTCGTAATTGGGTCCGCGATTGTGGGATTGTCTGGCGTGCTCTATGGGCTTGATACGGGCATAGAGCCGCGCCTTGGGTTCATGCTTCTTCTTAAGGGAGTGATTGCTGCAATTGTAGGCGGGATCGGAAATGTGTATGGAGGATTCCTTGGGGCATTCCTTGTCGGATTCGCAGAGAACTTTGGTATTTGGTTTATCTCTGGTGAATGGAAAGAAGCAATCGCGTTCGGCCTACTGGTACTCTTCCTTGTATTCCGCCCTCAGGGAATTCTGGGAAAGAAACACACATAACGTATGGAGTACTTCCTACACCTCGCAATCCTTTTTTCCATCTTCGCTATCCTTGCGATTTCTCTTCAACTTATCGTGGGCTATACGGGCTTACTATCGGTCGCACATGCTGGGTTCTACGGTATCGGAGCGTACATAGTGGCTCTCTTGCTCAAGAATGCAGGAATGAACTTCTTTCCTGCACTTCTTCTCGGAGCACTTGGAAGCATGCTTGTTGCATTTCTAATCGGCATCGTACTTTCACGCTTCCGCGATGACTATTACGCACTGGGCTCACTTGGCTTCGGCGTTATTGCATTCTCCATACTCCTTAACTGGCAGGAGCTGACTCGCGGACCACTTGGCATTCCTGGGATTCCTCGTCCAGAACTTTTTGGGTTTGAATTTTCTTCTAATCTTTCCTATTTGCTTCTTTCTTTCATACTTCTTGGTGCGGTATATGCATTCTCACGATTTCTCACTCTCTCTTCTTTTGGTCGTGCACTTCAGGCAATACGTGAAGACGAAGAAGCGCTGTCTGTGTTTGGATATCGCACGTCGTGGTTCAAGCTCGCCGTCTTTGTTATTGGCGCAGGAATGGCGGGAATCGCCGGTGGATTGTTCGCGTCCTACATCACCTATATAGATCCAGGATCTTTCAATGTGACTGAGTCTATATTTATTCTCTCCTTAATTATTCTTGGGGGTCTTGGCTCACTGCGAGGAGCAGTCGTTGGTGCCCTTGTGCTTATCCTGTTGCCTGAGGCGCTTCGGTTTGTGGGCTTCACACCTGATATTGCCGCACAAATGCGCCAGGTAGTATATGGAGTTCTCCTTATTGTGCTTATGCTCTACCGTCCACAGGGCTTGATGGGGAAATACAAACTATGAACGCCATTACTACAGAACGTTTGCGTAAAACTTTTGGTGGCGTCGCGGCAGTAGACGACCTATCTATTGTCATACAAAAAGGGAAGATCATTGGGATTATAGGCCCTAACGGCTCAGGAAAGACGACGCTTACCAACGTGCTCACTGGCATTCACCGCATGGACGGGGGAGTGGTGGTGGTTGGCAAGAAGGAGCGCACACGTATTAAGTCATGCGAAGTATTTGGTCTTGGACTTACCCGTACGTTTCAAAATGTACGCGTGTTTGAACAAGTAAGCGTTTTAGACAACGTCCTTATTGCGATCACGAAGAAAGGAGTACTTGGATCATTGTTTGAGCGCGCATCTGCTGCACAAATTCAGAATGCAGATGCAGTTCTTGCACGAGTAGGGCTCACAGAAAAGCGCGATGCACTTGCTGCTGAGTTGTCATATGGGCAGCGCAAACTTCTAGAGATAGCACGTGCACTTGCAACTGATGCTGAAATTATTCTCTTTGATGAGCCCTACGCAGGGCTTTTCCCAGAAATGGTGAAGCGAGTCTCTGGAATCATGCAAGAACTGAAGGCAGAAGGAAAGACCGTCATACTTATTGAACATGACATGGCACTCATTCGTGAGCTGTGTGATCACGTTCTAGTGATGGACGCAGGGAAGTTACTTGCAGAAGGAACACCTGAAGCAGTGCTTTCAAATCCCTCAGTCATAGAGGCATATCTTGGCGTATGAGTACCGAAACACTTCTCTTACTTCAGGATGCGCACGTGCACTATGGTGGAGTCAAAGCTCTTGATGGCGCATCAATTACTTTGGACGAGGGCGAAATCATCGCACTCATGGGCCCTAACGGAGCAGGGAAGTCTACGGTACTTAAGGCGCTCTTTGGTCTTGCACCTCTCACTTCAGGTGAAGTGAAATGGGAAGGAACCGTCATCCGCCCTATTCCACATCAAGTCGTACGCCGTGGAATCTCTTTCGTCCCGCAAGGTCGCCGTGTCTTTGCAGATCTTACCGTAGAGGAAAACTTAGAGATCGGTGGATACACCGTCGGAGATGCGCGCCTTGTACGAGAGCGTATGAATGATCTATTTGAGATGTTTCCTATGCTCCGTCAGAAGCGTCACGCAAAGTCAGGAACCTTATCTGGTGGGCAGCAACAAATGCTCGCTATTGCTAGAGGTCTTATGACTGATCCTAAGGTGCTGCTTCTTGATGAGCCTTCCTTAGGTCTTGCGCCGAAAGTGGTGAAAGAGGTGTTTGCTTTTGTGAAAGAAATAAACGAGAAGCGAAATATGGCAGTGGTAGTGGTTGAACACAACATCAAGTCCCTTCTTGAGATAGCGACTCGTGGCTATGTGCTTGATAAAGGACGTGTCGTTGCTGAGGGGTCTCCACAGGAGCTAGTGGCTGCAGGCACACTAGAAAAAGTCTTTACGGGCGTTGCCCTCTAGCCTGGTATACTGAGTCCCAATATGCTCGTCGTCGGTAACTGGAAGACGTACGTCCGTACCAGGGAGAAAGCCAAGAAGCTGCTTGTAGCAGCGAAGCGCCTGGCGCTCGGAAGAAAGATAAAGATAGTAATTGCTCCTCCTGCGCCCTACCTTGGGCTCTTTACCGCAAGTCGGGGAGGAGTTGCCTTGGCTTCTCAGGATGTATCAGAGAGCCTAGACTCTACTGAGACTGGAGAAGTTCCTGCACCTCTATTAAAGGAGATGGGTGTCACTTATGCCATCATCGGGCACTCCGAGCGCCGCGCTCGTGGAGAGACTGATGCGCAGATCCGCGAGAAGGTGCAGCGGGCACTCGTACACGGTATTACTCCTATCCTTTGTATTGGAGAGAGCGAACGTGATGCAGATGCAAAGTATCTTGCACACCTTCGGACGCAAATCACGTCTGCATTGTCAGGCATTCCTGCGAAAGATCTTCTTGATATCGTTATTGCCTACGAACCAATCTGGGCGATAGGGAAGAGTGATGAAGATGCGATTCAACCTGCAGACCTCATGGAGACAGTACTCTACATTCGTAAGGTGCTTGGTGATTTCATCCCGGGCAAAGGTGCGACCCGCGTAAAGATATTGTATGGAGGATCTGCAGAGCCGGAGAATGCGCGTGCGCTTGCCGGTGGTGGTGGCGTAGACGGGTTCTTGGTCGGGCACGCAAGCGTTGACGCCAAAATGTTTGCAGGCATAGTAAAAGCACTTAAACAATAGATATGCGCTCACTTTCTGATATCCAAAACCTTAACGGGGTACGGGTGCTTGTACGTGCCGCACTGAATGTGCCGGTTGCCGGCGGAAAAGTCGTAAACACCTTCCGTCTTCGCGGCGCACTTCCCACGATCAACTACCTGCGCGAGAAAGGGGCGAAGGTTATTTTGATGAGCCATATCAGTCACAAGGAGACTCCTTCACTCGCCCCTATGTGGGAAGCGATGAAAGAATTTATTCCTAACGTACAATTTGTCGCTGACATTGTGGGAGACGAGGCACGCAATGCGGTTGCTGCGCTCGCTCCTGGTGACGTACTCATTCTTGAGAATCTCCGACAAGACGCTCGTGAAGAAGGGAACGATGAAGAATTTGCACGTGAGCTTGCAAGTCTTGGTGAGATTTTTGTCCAGGATACCTTTGACGTATGCCATCGTGAGCACGCGTCTATCGTCGGTATTCCAAAGTTTCTTCCATCCTATGCAGGTCTCCTCGTAGAAAAAGAAGTGGCAGAACTCTCCCGTGCACTTGCGCCCGTTGCTCCTTCGCTTGCGGTCGTCGGTGGTGCAAAGTTTTCTACCAAAGAACCGGTGTTGAAAAAGCTCCTTACCGCATACGATCGCGTGTTTGTGGGTGGTGCACTCGCCAACGATTTCCTGAAGCTCGCAGGAAATCCAGTCGGCGTCTCTCTCGTATCGGGAGAACACGAAGAAGACATTAAAGAACTTTTGAAAAATGATCGCCTCGTCATTCCTGTAGATGCGATTGTCGCACCGAAGGGAGGAAGCCGCGCTGAAGGTCGCGTCGCAGAACTTGGTGACGTAAAAGACGATGAAGCAATTCTTGATATCGGTCCAAAGACCGTAGAAATGCTGGCGGAAATTGCACAGAATTCAAAGTCTGTCCTTTGGAATGGCCCACTTGGAAACTACGAGAATGGGTTTACTGACGGCACCGAAGGCGTGGCACGCGCTATCGCGGGAAGCGGGGCACACTCAGTCGTCGGCGGAGGAGACACCATCGCTGCCATTGAACATCTCGGCATCGGCGAGCAGTTCTCCTTTATCTCTACCGGAGGAGGCGCCATGCTTGATTTCCTTGCTGAAGGAACGCTCCCTGGCATTGAAGCCCTCAATTCATAATCGTTTTGGTACACTAGGGCTCACATGTTTTCTCTCCGTGAGCCCCTCGATACTGCAGTTCGTGATGTATTAAAGGAATACGACGATCTATCGGCCCTCCTCCTTGCAGGAAGGGGTATTTCTTCTGCGGATGAAGCGCAGGTCTTTCTCTCTCCGTCCTACGACGAGCACATTCACGATCCAATGCTGATCAAGAACATGCCGAAGGCGGCAGAGCGTCTTGCGCGCGCCATAGAAACAAAAGAAAAGATTGCCGTATGGAGTGACTACGACTGCGATGGTATTCCGGGCGGAGTGTTGCTCCACGATTTTTTGAAGAAGGCCAAGGCAAATTTCGTAAACTACATTCCGCACCGACACGACGAGGGATATGGGGTAAACAAAGCGGGGCTGGAGAAACTCTTCAAGCAAGGAGTTTCACTCGTCGTGACCGTAGATTCAGGGATTGTAGACAATGAATCCGTTGCGTATGGAAATTCTCTTGGATTAGAGATCATAGTGACCGACCACCACGAACCACAAGAAGAACTTCCTCCTGCCTTTGCGGTTATTGATCCGAAGCAGGAAGGAGAGACGTATCCGTTTCGTGAGCTTTGTGGCGCAGGACTCGCGTGGAAACTCGCCTGTGCGACACTCCAACATGGATGGAAAGGACGAGAAGAGATTCCTCCTGGTTGGGAGAAGTGGCTACTTGATATGGCAGGACTCGCCACGATTGCGGATATGGTTCCGCTCGTTGGAGAGAATCGTGTAATCGCACACTACGGGCTTCTCGTCATGCGTAAGTCTCCTCGTTTGGGGCTTCAGAAGCTGTGTCGTGTGGCACGAGTGAATCAGCGCAGTATTACCGAAGACGATGTCGGTTTCATGATCGCGCCTCGTATTAATGCGGCGTCTCGTATGGGAGATCCTATGGATGCCTTCCGTTTGTTTACGACAGAAGATGAAGTAGAGGCAGATACCCTCGCAAAGTTTCTAGAAAAAACAAATCGTAGCCGTCGTGCACTTGTCGGAAGTGTGACGCGCGTCGTGCACGAACGTCTCTCTGAGCGGGAAACGATTCCTGACGTTATCGTGATGGGAGACCCTGAGTGGCGCCCCGGACTTCTCGGACTTGTCGCCAACAGTCTTGCCGAAGAATATAGCCGCCCTGTCTTTTTGTGGGGTAAAGAGGGTTCGGGAATTATCAAGGGCTCCTGCCGTGCCGGACGAAAGAGCGTGAACGTGGTGGACCTTATGGCAGCCGCAGGAGATGCGCTCATTCAATTTGGTGGGCACTCTCAGTCAGGAGGGTTTTCTGTCCGTAACGACGCCGTGTTCTTCCTTGAAGAAAAACTGTGTGCAGCGCTTGCAGAGGTAGAAGCAAAGGCGGAGCATGCGCTCGTCCTTGCTGATGCAGAACTTGCGCCAGATCACGCCACGCATGATCTCCTTCGTCGTCTTGAACGGTTTGCGCCATTTGGAATGGGAAACCCAAAACCAGTGTTTGTATTTCGTAATGTGGAGATAGAGAGTGTGTCGTGGTTCGGAAAGGCAAATGAACATTTGAAAGTACGAATCGTACGAGAGTTCGGTACACCACTTGAAGGCGTATGTTTCTATGCGAAACGAGAGCTTGGGGTCGGGCATGAGTTTCTTGCGTCTGGCATGAAAGCGCAGGTGCTCGGCTCCCTTGAGTGTGATCAGTTTTCTCGCGGACGTCCGGTGCGTATTCGTCTCATTTCTATCGTATAGCCCCGTGCTACACTCCGCGCATGAAGTACATCGTGTACGCAGATGGAGGAGCACGTGGGAATCCTGGTCCTGCAGGCGCAGGCGCGATCGTGCGTAACGAAACAGGGGACACCGTCCTTACCGTCTCAGAGTTTCTCGGACACACCACCAATAACGTCGCAGAATACACCGCGGTTCTTCGTGCCCTTCAGGGTATTCGCGACATTGCAGGGTCGGAGAGTGCAGAAGTATTGGTAAATATGGATAGCGAGTTGGTAGTGAAGCAGATGAAAGGGGAGTACAAAATCAAGCACCCGAATCTAAAACCCCTTGCAGAAGAAGTGAAGAAGTTACTCCCGCACTACGCACACGTTTCATTCACGCATGTACGTCGTGAACAAAACAAGGACGCAGATGCCCTTGCAAACGCCGCAATGGATCGCGGTGTGTGATGTCCTATGCTGTCCCGCGTCTTTCTCGTCGGCGCACTTAGTTTTCCTCTCGGTATTCTTCTTGGTTCACTTACGACCCCTTCTATCGGGTGGCTGCTCGGCCTCCTCGGTCTTGCGACTCTTTTGTTCGCCGCATTCACGCGCACGATCTATGTATATATAGGAGTGGCACTCCTCCTGTGTGCGCTTGGTCTCATCCGTACTTCCTACGCACCCACTACTCTTCCATCGGAATTCGTACCACTTCTTAGTACACAGGTGTCACTTGAGGGGCGGATCGTTGCGGATCCCGATCAGCGAGAAACACACCAAAGAGTGACGATTGAAGTGAATCGTGATGACGTGCACACCAGAGTACTCGCTGTTGCTCCTTTGTATCCTAGCCTCCGATATGGAGAGGGTGTCACCGTACAAGGGAAGATGGTTTTGCCCGAACCGTTCGCCACTGATGGAGGGCGTGTCTTTAGATACGATCAGTTTCTCGCAAAAGACGGTGTCTTTGCCGTAATAGAGCGCGCATCAGTAGAAGTGACGGCGCCACGAGATACGCCCTACACGCATGTCCGCGGCGCGCTCTCTGATGTGAAAAGTTCTTTTCTTGCGTGGCTTACAGTCGCGCTTCCCGAACCGCACGCGTCCCTGGCAGGTGGCCTCATCGCAGGAGGGAAGCAGGGGCTCGGCACTACGCTCCTGGATATGTTTATTGTGACCGGCCTTATTCACATCGTCGTGTTGTCGGGATACAACGTAATGATTGTCGCGGAAGGAGTGCTGCGCGCGTTATCAGTATTCCCACGTCGTATTGCCGTTTGGGCCGCAGGAGTTACGCTCGCTGCCTTCGTACTTGCTGCAGGAGCAGGGCCCGCAAGTATTCGCGCAGGACTCATGGCAGGCATCGCCCTTTTTGCACGCGCGACGTACCGAACCTACGATGCGCTTCGTGCACTGGTGCTTGCGGGAGTTGTGATGTTGCTATGGAATCCACTCTTGCTCCTTCACGACCCTGGATTCCAACTTTCCTTTATTGCAACCGTGGGCCTTATCGTCGGTACACCTATTCTCACTCCCATGCTTGAGGGTATTCGTAGCATCTTTCTTCGCGACATCGTGTCCGCAACTCTTGCTGCGCAGATTGCTGTGCTTCCACTCCTCCTCTATCAAAACGGACTATTCTCAGTCGTTGCGCTTCCTGCAAATATTTTGGTATTGCCGATCGTGCCACTCGCAATGGCGGCGGGCGCACTGGCAGGACTTGGTGGAGCGCTGGTTCCTGCACTCGCGCCTCTCTTTGGTATCCCGGCGTACTTCCTCCTCTCCTATATCATTGTGATCGTAGAGTACGCCTCCGCACTTCCATTTGCCGCGTTCTCTATCTCCGCATTTCCTTTTATATACACGCTTATAGCGTATGTAGGGCTTGGGTACCTCATATGGAAGTACCGCGACCGTATTACTGGGTCGCCTTCATCATCCGTGCATCAACAACTGTCCAGTTAACATTTTCTAGAAAGGCTTCTACATAGGTTTTCTTTTCCGCAGGCACATAGTCCACCATGTAGGCGTGCTCCCAGAGATCAAGTGCAAGAATGATGGGGAGGCCAGAGAGCTGTCCGAGTTCGTGATCATTTACAAACGCGGTGTGCAGGGTACCCGCGACTGAATCAAAGTACACCACCACCCATCCGATACCGCGGGTACCTGCGACTTCTTTAACGTGCGCGATGAACCCCTCCCAACTTCCATAGCGGCTTGCGGCAAGCGTGCGAAGAGAACCTTCTGCGTCAGCGACCTGAGGTCCACCTTCAAATTGCTCAAAGTAATACTCGTGCATGCGCATACCATCAAACTCAAATCCAAGACGACGACGAAGTTCGTTGATGGTAAACGCGTTCTTTTCTGCGTCTTCGCTCCTCAAGCGGGCAACCGTATCAAGAATAAGGTTCACGTGTGTCACGTACCCCGCGTAGAGAGCGAGGTGTACGTCTATCTGCTTTTTGGAAAGGCCGGTGAGCTCAGGTAGGTCAAACGTGCGTGCGGTGTAGGTCATATACCCCAAGTATATAACTTCTTTTGATGAGGAGAGAATGAGTATGATGGGGTGATGCTGAGCCGTCGCACCATTGCCTGGTACACCGTACTTATACTCCTCGGTGTCACTATTCTCTTTGGCATACTCCTGCTCCAAGAAGGGAAGCTCCACATATCCTTCCTAAACGTCGGACAGGGAGACGCTATCCTTATCTCAGGTCCAACAGGAATAGAAGTACTTGTAGATGGGGGACGAGATAGGTCAGTCGTGCGAGAACTCCCGAAGAAAATGGGGGTGCTTGATAGAACCTTGTCTGCAGTGGTCGCCACGCACCCTGATGCAGATCATGTGGGCGGGCTTTCTGATGTGTTTGAACGATACCGCGTTTCCTATTACCTAGAGCCGGGGATTGTGCACGATACCGATGTCACGGAACGACTTGCCGCAGCAATTGAACAAGAGGCAGGTCTATCTATTGTTACTGCAAGAGCAGGGCAGCGCCTCCATCTTGGTGGTGGAGCCTATGCAGACATTCTGTATCCTGATCGCGACGTTTCTCGTCTGGAACCAAACTCGGGCTCTGTCGCTATGCGGATCGTGTACGGGGACACTTCGTTTCTTTTAACTGGAGACGCGCCCTCTTCGGTAGAAGGAATGTTGATAAGTCGTTCCTCAATAAAAAGTGACGTATTGAAAGCGGGGCACCACGGATCACGCACCTCAACCAGCGCTGCATTTCTCGCCGCCGTTTCTCCGTCAGTAGTGGTGGTATCAGCAGGGAAGGACAACACGTACGGACACCCTCATCAGGATGTGTTGGACCGCATTACGAGCTCGGGAGCAGAAATCCTTTCCACCGCCGAAGATGGGACTATTGAATTTGTGAGTGACGGGGAAGAGATCCGCCAGAAATGAAAAACGCCCCGAGGGGCGTTTGTTACTTCTTGATCACTCCTGCCTTCTTGAGAGTGGCGTAGGCGCCGTTCTTCTTGATGTGGCGAAGGCCCTTTACGGAAATGTCTACAAGGACGGACTTTCCGAGCTCAGCGACGTAGATACGGCGCTTCTGGAGGTTCGCCTTGCGGCGTACCTTTCCGGTAGGGTTGAACTGGGTTGCACGGGTACGGTTAGAGTACCGTCCGCCGATCTGCGTGCTCTTTCCAGTGATTTCACATTCGCGTGCCATAGTCGCCGCATGCTAGCATGGCAGGAGCGTTTTATGCAAACCGACCTAGAAACCAGCATTTTCACCATAGTAGTGCTTATTTTCTCCATCATCATCCATGAGGTGGCCCATGGATACGCGGCCAATTCCCTCGGAGACCCCACGGCCAAGCTCTCAGGCCGTCTCACGATGAATCCGCTTCCGCATATAGACCCCATTGGGTCAGTGCTCCTCCCAGGACTCTTGGTGTTGACGAGTGCCGGAATGCTCTTCGGGTGGGCAAAGCCCGTGCCATACAACCCGTACAACCTTAAGAACCGGCGCTGGGGCGAGGCGATCGTGGGAATCGCAGGCGTCGCCACCAACCTCCTTCTTGCGGTGCTTTTTGCACTCCTCGCCAAGGTGGCCTACGCCTCAGGAGCGCCGGTCTTTGGGGACCTCTCTGCCATCATTGTGTATGTAAACCTCTTCTTGGGTCTCTTTAACCTCATTCCGTTCCCCCCGCTTGATGGCTTTACCGTGTTACGTGGCGTACTTCCTGGGCGCTATGCCATGTCCCTCCGAAACCTTGAAGAGCGCTTCCTTGGCGGTGGTATCTTCAGCCTCCTCCTATTCCTTATCGTCTTCTCCTACTTCTTCGTACAGCCTTTCGCGCAGTTTGTCCTCAGTGTCTTCCGATTCTTGATGTTCTAAGGTCTATACTGAGTGGGTATTAGTCACTAATTACCCAACATGGAACTCACGGTGTTTCTCGCTAAAGTGTTCGGTCTCTACATGCTCATCGCGGGCATTGCAGTCCTCTTTAACCGCCGCCACATCATGGCCGGAGTCATGGCAATCGCTAAAGAGCGGTTTGCCCAGATCATTGCAGGAACTGTCGCCCTCTTCTTCGGTCTTATCCTCGTGAATCTTCACAACGATTGGTCCACACTTCCTGCAAGCTTGGTCTCTCTCGTCGGTTGGTTTGGGGTCGCGAAGGGCGTGTTCTATCTCTTCCTTCCAGAAGGGAAGATCACGAAGCTCATGCACATGCTTACGGACCGTAACTGGTACACCGTTGATGGTGTCGTCGCGATTGTCATCGGTGTGTACCTCGCCGGCTTCGGCTACGGCTGGTTCTAAGTTCACAGCCCACACCTCTCCTCATCTATGAGGAGTAAATAAGCGCTATACTGAAGGAGCATGAAGCTCCTTCAGTCGTTTCTGGCGCTCTTTCTTTTGGTGGCACTCGTGGTGCCTGCCTCGCTTTTTGCGCAAGGATTCAGCGCTGGGGGAGTAGAGCCACTCACGGTCACTCTCAACCCACAATATCCCCGCCCTTTTGATACGGTCACGATCACTCCTCGTAGCAACCTCATAGATCTTGCGGCAGCACGTGTCGTTGTTTCGGTAAACGGAGAAATTATTGAAGACGGAAGTGGTTCTCGTTCCGTACAAACGCGCGTTGGCGCCGCAGGAACCCGCTCCGTGATTCGCGTCACGGCAACTGAAGCTTCCGGTCAGGTCTACGCCAAAGAAATGGTAGTCACTCCTGCAGATGTCGCGCTCATTATTGACGCCGCATCTACCGCGCATCCATTTTATGAAGGTGCCCGATTGGTTGCGCCGGAAGGACGCGTGCGTGTGATCGCTATTCCCGACCTTCGCACCTCTGCGGGCGCCACTATCCCTCCACAAAGTCTCGTCTACACCTGGAAGAACGGTGATCGCGTGCTGCTTGAGCACTCGGGCATTGGACGCTCTGTGCTTGATGCGACCGCGCCAGTCCGTCACCGTGACGCAAAAATTACCGTGACGGTTTCCACTCAAGACAAGGCAGTTTCTGCCAGCGCGGTGACCACCGTCTCTCCGGTGGATCCATTCGTCCGCGTTTACACGTCGTCTCCGCTCCTTGGCCCGTCATTTGAAAATGCATTGAGTCAGTCCGTCACTATGGAAGGGGACGAGGACACCTTCCGTGCCGTGCCGTACTTCTTCCGCACTACTCCTGAGATGGCCTGGAGCGTGAACGGAGTTGCGGGAGAAAAGGACGACACTCTTACCGTTCGCATCACCGAGCCAGGTCGTGGCACCGCACGCATTGAAGTGTCTGCACTTGGTGGTGGAGTCTTCCAGAATGCACAGGCGTTCTTCACCTTGAGCTTCGGCTCTGACGGAGGAACAGGTATATTTGGACTATGATCTTCTCTCGCTCCACACTTCTCGTGATACTCGCAGCGACTGCTGCAATCGTTCTTCCGCAGGCCGTACTTGCTGCGGAAGGGTTCACTCCACTTACGCAGATTCCGGGCATTGAAAACATTGCGTCGTCCTCTGGTCTTCCTGAGTTTTTGAATAACATCTATCAGCTCTGTATTGGTGCGGCTGCGGTGCTTGCCGTGCTTCAGATCATGCGTGGTGGCGTCATCTACATGATGGGTGACAGTATTACTGAAAAGAAAGAGGCGAAGGATTTGATTGTCATGTCTATCGTCGGGCTTCTCTTGGTGCTTTCTCCTGCCATTGTCTTCGGTATTATTGATCCTCGTATTTTGAACTTGAATGTGGGCTTTGATCGGTTGAATCCAGGACAGGTGGGGTCAGGCAACGGCCAACAGGGCGCTGAATCTGGCACCGAGGGAGGGGAAGAGGGCGAACCCGCAGATGGAGACGATGAGCCTGCTGCACCAGAAGGCGACGATGAAGAGTGTGATCCTGAGACCGAAGAAGAAGTTTTCAACTCTAACGGCACCACCACCTGTGAACCTCTCTCAGAAGTAACTGAGAGTGGGGTGGGTGTTCCTCAGCCAGTACAGTTCCGTGTAAGTGCAGCGGAGGGAGGCAAGCGATATATAAAAGCCACATATGTATCCGGAACTCCTGCCGGAGCCTCCGAGCCGTGTAACTTGATTGAGTTTCAACAGGACTACTACAGCCTAAGTCAGTGTCCTGCGACCACCCCGTCGCCATACCGCGAGATTCTCGGATGCCAAGAAGTGACCGGATTGCCGAAAACAATTTCTGCAACCGTGCCGGGTCCTCGCTGCAACCAGCCACAATTTAACGTCCAATAGTTATGTCTGCCAACACTCGTCGCATCCTCATCATCGCTGTCGCTGTCGCTGTGGTGATTGCAGTGCTTGGCATTATCTGGGCATTCTTTTTCCGTAGTGGTCCTGATCTTCAAGTGGGTGGGGGAGATCCGTTTGGTAATGCAGGATCAGGCGATACGACCGGTGGTGATGTGCCCGGAGTACTAGATTCCGGTATTAACTACTCTAGTGATGCGGGGACACTCGTCGCACCACGCTTGGTGCGCATTACCGACGCGCCAGTCGCATACGGATCGGTTGCCATGTATATCCCGGAAGTGCCTGCAGCGACCACGACTGACGGAAGTGTTACTCCTGCAATACCGCCAGACGTAGAGATTCGTTTCGTAGAACGCCAGAGCGGTAACGTCTATGCGTATCGTGCCTATGCCCGATCTCTTACCCGTCTTTCTAATCAGACTGTGCCAGGAGTACACGAAGCGGTGTGGCTTTCAGATGGCTCACTCGCGTATCTCCGCTTTTTGACTTCAACCACTGGTACGGAAATACTCCAAACATACGCATTGCCTGCCAACGGTGATGGTGGGTACTACCTAGAGCAGGGAATTGCCGACCTTGCCGCAACCAGCAGCAGATCCGTGATGTCGCTTGTCACAAGCTCGAGTGGGTCGGTCGCCACTGCCGCAAACGCAGACGGTACTGAGCCGCGCACCGCATTCTCTTCGGCTATCACTGATCTGGCAATTGCATTCTTTGGGCGCGGATATCTTGCCACCACTCGTGGTTCCGCAAGTTTGGATGGCTATTCCTTCTTTGTATCTGAGGGCGGGACGACGTGGAGTCGTATTGCAGGACCGCTGCGCGGACTCTCTGCGATTGGAAGCCCTGATGGCACCACCGCACTTATTTCATACGTAGACCGCGGTACGCTTACGACTCGTCTAGTAGACATGCAGACACGTCTCGTGACCCCGCTTCCGATTGCAACCCTTACAGAAAAGTGTGCGTTCTCTGCCGACAGCACTGCGCTCTATTGTTCGGTGCCGACCAATACTGTAGGCACGCTCCCCGACGCCTGGTACCAGGGCACAGTCAGTTTTGCAGATCGTATTTGGAAGGTAGACCTTGCGTCTCGTGTGACATTCATGCTGCTTGACCCCACAGAAGTCGCAGAGATACAGCTCGATGGGGTCTCGCTTGCGGTAGATCCTACCGATGACATTCTTACGTTCACAAACCGGACGGACGGTTCTCTCTGGGCCTACGATCTTTAATCAGCGACTGGTTCTACCGGTGCGTTTCTAATTTTGCGTGAGATAAGAAGCTCCTGAAGAAGGGTGAAGAGGTTGCTGGTAATAAAGTAGAGGGCGATTGCGCCTGAGGTGAAGGCGACAAATCCAATGATGAGAGGGAGCATGAAGCGCATCTGGAGTGCCATCGCACGTCCAAACTCTTCTTGCATGGTAGCGGGGGCAGAGCCTGTTGGCTTTGGAGGCACTGGAATCGCCACGTACGCGTGTGCGAACTGGGTAATGGCGGCAATGATGGCGAGGGTGATGCTTGCGCCTGCAACCGGGAGAAGGCCAAGGAACATGGTGGAGATCACTTCAGGTACTGGCACGAATGAGTAGAGGAGCGGAACGGCAACTTGGGAGAGGGATTCGTTCTGGAACACCCAGAAGAGGGCAATGAGGACCGGGATCTGTATCAAAATAGCGAGAATGCTCGCAAAGGGCTTTACGTTGTGCTTCTTATAGAGCGCAAACATCTCACGAGCCTGTGTTTCTTTATCGTCCTTGTACTTCTCGCGCAGCTCCTTGAACTCAGGCTCAATAGCCTTCATTGCCTTCTGGGTGCGGATAGCCGCGACCGTAAGGGGTAGGGTAACGACCTTCACCACTAGGGTGACGGCGACCACCGCAAGACCTGCGTCTCCTCCAGGAAGTACTCCCGTGAGATACACGAGGAGGTTATATATAGGTACGTACAGAACGTCGTGGAAGAAGCCGATCATTGTGAGTGGATTCTACGTGTGAAGTGCCCTTGTTAGCAAGGAGGACAGCTCGTGGGATAAGTCTTTAAAGGACAAAGAAGAGGTGCCAGTGCGAGCATAGACGACGAGCGCGAAGTCCGGGGAGCACCAGGGCTTCATGACCGATAGGATCCGGCGCTTCAAAAGGTGCCTAGATACCGAGAGTCTAGCGACTTTCTTAGGGACAACAACAGCACAGCCCCCGTGCCCTGGGGCGGCGGGGGCCAGCGTAAGAGAGAAATGCGTACTCGCAGCACGGGCCCCGGCAGTAGGGAAGGTCCTACGGGTGAGGCGCATGCGGCGTGGCAGCATGTCCTACTTCTTTGGCTTAGAAACGGTAAGGGACGCGCGTCCTTTACGGCGGCGGGCAGCGATTACACGCTTACCTCCCACTGTTGAAGCGCGGGCACGGAAGCCGTGCGTCTTTGCGCGCTTCCTCTTTTTTGGCTGATAGGTTCGCTTTGGCATGATTTCGTGTCGTCGTTAGATGTCCACAGGATACTAACAGTTTCCCCACTGCGAGGCAAGAATTGGCAGGGGGTGGAATGCGCGTATACTACACCAACTATGAATAAGTACGACTCTCGTGAACTTTGGGAACATGTGCTCTCGCAGGTCGAACTTTCAATCTCTCCCGCAAACTTCAATACATGGTTTCGTGAAAGCTCTATCGTAAAGATTGAGGACGGGATTGTGTACATTGGTGTGCCAAGTCAGTTCTTCCGAGACTGGTACCTAAAGAAATTCCACCCACTTCTCCTCAAGATCATCCGTGGTGTCTCCTACGAGTTCCGCAATATTGAGTACATGATCGTGAAAGACGCGTCTCGCAAGCCTCGTACCGAGCGCAGACGCGAGCCAAGCATGGAAATGCCTCTTGATGAGTTCTATATCAACAAGAGCGACAATCTCAACCCTAAATATACGTTTGATACGTTTGTCGTAGGTTCTTTTAACGAGCTTGCCTACGCTGCTGCTCAAGCAATTCTTGCCCGGCCCGGCATCACCTACAACCCACTCTTCATTTATGGAGACACCGGAAGAGGGAAGACCCACTTGATCCAGGCAATTGGTAACCAGTTCAAGAAACTGTATCCAAATCGCAAGGTGTTTTATTTGACCTCCGAGCGTTTCTCTGTGGATTACACCGATTCTATTGGAAGCGGGTCTGCGAATCGCTTCAAAGAGAAGTATCGTCAGTATGATTTGCTCATCATGGACGATGTGCAGTTCCTTGCGAAGAAAGAAAAGACCCAGGAAGAGCTTTTCCACCTTTTTAACTCGCTCCACGACAACAACAAGCAGATTATCTTCTCCTCAGACCGTTCTCCGCAGTCTATTCCTGACATCGCAGATCGCGTGCGCGGCCGCTTGTCCTCTGGAATGACGGTGGATATCGGGGAACCAGATACAGAGAGCCGTATGTCCATTGTGCGCCGTAAGGCAGCCGCTAACGGGGTCACTCTAGGGGAGGATGTTATTGAATATGTGGCCACTTCAGTCTCTGGGTCTATCCGTGAGCTTGAAGGAGTCATAAATAGCGTGGTCTGTCACACCCAGGTGAAGGGCGTTCCTCCAGATCTTGCTGAGGTTCGCCAGTCCCTACGCGCCTTTTCACGGCCTACTAAGACAGTTTCTGTGAAGCATGTGGTCTCTAAGGTGGCTGAGTTCTACGGCATAGATGAAGAAAGCATCTATGAGAAGACTCGCCGTAGGGAAGTGGTACGTCCGCGCCAGGTAATCATGTATTTGCTCCGTGAGGACTTCTCGGTGTCCTACCCCACCATTGGTTCTAAGCTTGGGGGTCGTGATCACACCACCGTGATTCACTCATGTGAGAAGGTGAAGCGTGAAATTGTGGATGATGCAGATCTTGCAAAAGAGATTCAGGACATTCGTGGATTGTTGGTATAGTTGTTGATAAGGGTATGGAAAAGTCACAGATAGTCATGTGGGTAAAGAACGGACAACCTCGGGTTCGTAGTGTACGAAGAAAAAACTCCCGCGTGATATCCGCATGTCGTGGCACGTTCTCCACAGCTTCTCAGTTCATCACGTGCCAGAACACGTCGTACTTGCTTCGTGATTTTCGTTTTCCACGTATCGACAAGACTAATAAGTAATTATGATTATTAATTTAAATAAAAAAGAATTCAGAGATGTGGTGGGGATTGTATCTCGCTTTGCAGATAAGAGATCGTCGACACTTCCAACTCTTTCCGGTATCGCACTCATTGCAGGAGATGATGGGATTAAAGTTCGCGCCACTAATCTTGAGACGGGAGTCGATATGTTTGTAGAGGGAACGATTAAAACTCCTGGCGCGATTGTCATTCCTTCTTCAGTCCTTCGTGATATCTCTTCTTCCTTCTCTGATTCAGGTCAGGTGACTATTGAACACTCTGGAGATACGGCGATTATTACAGCCGGAACCGCAAAGAGTACAGTGAAGACGCTTCCGTTTGATGATTTTCCTTCTCTACCACTTCCAGAGAACCCTAAAACCACTTTCCGTATTCCAGGAGCCTCTCTCGTATCCTTGATCAATACTGTTGCGTCTTGCGCATCTACTTCTACTATTCGTCCTGAACTTGCCGCAGTTCTTCTTTCTTCCGAGGGAGGGCATGTGAAGGCGGTTGCTACCGACTCATTCCGTCTTGCTGAGAAGAAGATTTCTATTAAAGAGAAGATGAATAACTTCTCTATCCTTATTCCTGCACGTAATGCGCTAGATCTTGCACAGACCATTCCTGATACGGATGTAGAGGTACGTGTAGATGAACACCAGTGTGCCGTCGTGTGGGGTAAGAACACCCTCACCACACGCCTTGTAGCAGCTGCATACCCTGATTACACGCAGATCATTCCTAAGTCCTTCACCTCAGAGGCTACGGTGCTTCGTAAGGACTTTGAGGGGGCCTTGAAGCGCACTGCAGTGTTCTCCGACTCCTTCCAGAAAGTGCGCCTTGGGTTTGATGTGAAGGGGAAGAAGCTTGCCCTTTCTGCACACAATGCAGACGTGGGAGAGGCGGTAGAGCCACTTGCGTCCTCTCTTACTGGGGATTCTCTAGAACTATCCTTTAACTTCCGCTACCTTCAGACCCCCCTTCCTTTGTTTACCTCAGAGAGTATTACGCTATCTGCAGGAGGAATTGGGCGCCCGCTCGTCATTAAGGGTGTAGGGGATCAGTCGTTCTTGTATCTGGTGATGCCAATGAATCAGTAGTATCTCCTTGGCTATTTGTCGTATCAAATTTGACAAAACACTACCCCCAACGCTAATACAGAACGTAGCCACAGAGTAGGAAGTCTGCGGTACAGTATAAGGAGATGGTCTTGTGAACTCTGGAGATGGCAATACGTCCAATGGGTTGTATTTCCTACCCTGCGAGGGTTAGTCAGATTAACTGGCGGCTTATACGTAGAGATTCCTCCACCTCCAGAGTTCAATAGGCCATCTTTTTCCAACATAGCACGTACCGTGCTTAAAAAAGACGTTGTGGATAGTATTCCACAACACACTTCGGAGCACCTTGTCTAGTCCTCCTCCTCAATCTCCGGAAGCACCGCATTAAGCGCGCCGATCGGATACTCCCAGTGACTGTACTGTGCGTCTCGCCTTGAATTACCACCTCCAAGTGGACTGTCTTTGTTTACCCAGTGGAGAATATCGTGCACACCGTCATCTCCTATATACATACCGCGAAGGGCAGGAGGTGCGTTCTCAGGAATACCACGGGGCTCACCAAAGAATTCCTTAGGACGCTTGGTAAGGGCGATGTCCATGAATGCGCGCCACATAGGAGCAACCACGTAGCCTGCAGTCTCGTGCACCATTGGAGTGTTGTCGTTATTTCCTGCCCATACACCCACTACGATTGAAGGGGTGTATCCCACGGTCCAGGTATCACGGTATTCGTTGGTGGTACCGGTCTTAGCGGCCACATCAAAGCCAGGAATGTTGAATGGGTTGTTTGGCTGGTATGCAGGGAAGCGCGCTTCGTTACTAGAAAGCATTGAAGAGATATCACGTGCCACGCCCGCATCAAGCACCTGCTCACCAAGGGGAGGAGTGTATTCCTCAAGCACCGTGCCTTTGTTGTCGGTGACCTTAAGCACAGAGACAGCAGGGACGCGCACGCCATTGTTCGCAAACACGCCGTACGCGCTCGTAAGCTCTAGAAGCTTCACCTCTCCCGCTCCAAGCGCAAGAGAGAGTCCGTATGAGCCCGCGCTTCCAAGTGTTGAAATACCCATCTGACTTGCGAGTGCGATCGTTTCGTTAATACCCGCAAGGTAGAGCACCTTTACGGCAGGAATGTTGATGGACTGTGCGAGCGCAGAGGTGAAGGTCATTGGACCACGGAACTTGTTGTCGTAGTTTCCTGGGGCGTAGCATGGATAGACGGCATTGTAATTATCCGCAGGACTGCAGGCAGTAGAGAACTGCGTCGGCATATCAAAGATGATGGTGCTTGGGGTGTAGCCCTTAAGAAGTGCTGCTGCGTACGCAAATGGCTTAAAGGAAGAACCTGGCTGACGATTCGCGATCGTGGCGTTGTAGCTACCATCAATCTCCTGGTTGAAGTAGTCACGAGATCCGACCATGGTGAGGATCTCTCCAGTCTTTGGATCTAGAGACACAAGCGCCGCATTGCTTGCGTTGAACCGTGTTTCGTTCTCAGTCGCATAGTCGTGCACAATCTTCTCTGCCTCGTGCTGGAGCTCTGCGTCAATGGTGGTGATGACCGAAAGGCCCTCTTCCACAACCGCAGGACCATATTTCTCCTCAAGATATTCACGCACGTAGAAGACAAAGTGTGGCGCGATGATTGAAGAGTTTGGCTGCGCGCTAAAGGTGACGACTTCAGCAAGCGCGGCCTGGTACTCTTCCTCGTTCAAATACCCAACCTTCTTCATGCGCTCAAGCACCAGGTTCTTACGTGCCTCAAGTGCCTCACGATTGTTTCCGTATGGAGAGAAGCGGGTAGGGGACTGTGGAAGTGCGGCAAGGTACGCAGCTTCTCCAATCGTCAGGTCCTTAGAAGACTTTCCAAAGAAGGCACGACTTGCAGACTCGACACCGTAGAGGGTTCCTCCGAATGGTGCGTTATTCAAATAGAGCTCAAGGATTTCATCCTTGGTGAAGCGCTGCTCAAGCTTAAGCGCGAGCACCCACTCATGGACCTTACGAATCACGCTCTTCTCACCGGTAAGAAGCGTCATCTTCACCACCTGCTGCGTAATGGTGGACCCACCCTGACTAAATGAGCCGGTAGAAATGTTTGCCAATACGGCACGAAGGAATGAAATAGGGCGCACGCCAATGTGGTTGTAGAACTGGTCGTCCTCAATCGCAATCACTGCCTCCTGCACGTTCTTAGACATGCTTTCAAGCGGCACGATGTTACGACGCACGTCGGTATTGAGGTCGTAGAGCACTGTCTCACCCGTACGGTCGTAGATCTTCGTAGACTGCTCTACCTTCCTATAGGAAAGGGAGTTTAAGTCTGGCACTGGGGTAAGTGCAATAAAGATGAGAAGGAGGCCTCCCATAAGAAGGCCGATGCCAAGTGCGACCGCAAAGCGCTCGGTAATAGGGTGCAGTTTCTTTCTGCGCTTCATGGGAAGAATGCTACCACGGAAACGAAAAAGCCCGCGCGGTGCGGGCTTTTATGAGGTGATTAGAAAGAATCTTCCTCGTCTTCCTCTACTACTGCAAGAGGGTCATCAAGATCCTCGTCGAGGTCGTCGTCTTCCAAGTCCTCGTCCGTGTCTTCATCAGGCACGTCAAGAACATCATCATCCTTCATTGCATCGTCGTCCATGCGTCTATAAATTAGTCTTCGTATGCCCCGCGCGGCGGAGTGCCTCTATTTGACCAGAACGTGCCCAACCCCGCAACAGGGGACAACGCCTACTGGGGAAAACGACCAGAGAGTGCAGTAATCCCAATTGCAATCGCGTCCAGCTCATCGTCTAAGCGCTTCTTTTCAGGAAGCTTTATAAGGAGGGGAATCATCCGGGCGATCGCTTTCTTGTCTGCGGCGCCATGGCCGGTCACCGCAAGCTTTATCGTGCCCGGCGCAAACTCTACGATAGGGAGAGAGGCTGCTCCAGCAACGGAGAGAATTGCCCCACGCGCTTCTGCGACCATGAGGGCAGACTTCTTATTCACACTGAAGAATAGTTTCTCAAGCGCGAGCACTTCAGGGGAATACTTCTCAATTGATTCCTCAACCGCGGTGCGCACTGCCGCAAGGCGTGCCTCGTGCGCTCCTTTTGGCGGAGTTACACAATCACTCCACACGAGTATCGGCTTACTCGCCGTTCCTTCAAGAATGGCAATGCCCAGGCGATCGTACCCAGGATCAATCGCCAGTATTCTCATAGCCTTCACCGTTGGTGAACACCTCTTGTACGTCATCCTGCTCGTCTAGTAGTGAAAGGATCTCTCCGAGTTTCTCTTCGTCACCTTCAGCAACCGGCATCTTAGGGTCGTTCGCAATATAACGACCATCAGGAGTCTTCGTAAATGCCCATGCGGCGCTTCCTGGAGTCCCAAGTTCATACCCATTCTTTGAAAGAAGATGTTTGATCTCCTGTGTGGTGCGGTTCTTGCTGTCGGTGACAGCAACCGCAATGATGGCAATGCCACCAGGACCGTAAAACTCATACGCGACCTGTTCCAACTCACCACCATCCTTGCTTGCCCCCTTGGTAACGGCGCGATCAATGTTGTCTTTCGGCATATTGGCTGCCTTGGCGCGCGCAATGATTGCGGCGAGCGTCGGAGAAGAGACATTGCCGCCTACTTTCTTAGACTCAAGGGCGAGCTCACGCGCGAAGCGAGAGAATACACGGCTCCGTGCCGCATCCGTCACAGCCTTCGCGCGCTTTATCTGTGCCCATTTACTGTGTCCTGCCATGATGCCTACTATAGCAAAACCTTTAGGTTCCTGTGCTACGCTTCGGGCATGGTTAAAGGTACTCCCGAGTTTCCTGAAAGCGGCGGCAACACTTCAAAAGCTGACCTCAGTACGCTTGAAGGGTTTTCTCGACTTTCTCCCGCGCAGCAGGCAATGCTCCGTATGCTCCAGGGGCCACACGCAGAACAGGGTCTGGTGAACTGCCACCTCGCCGTCTTTTATGTAGAACGCGGTGCGTCTGAAGCAGGAGACGAAGGACGACATAAAGAACTCCGGGACTTCCAGCTTCTCGGGTATGAGATTTCACAAGACCCTACATTGGACGCACTCACCAAACAGATCACGAAGACTGGATTCCCCTGCATCGTGGCGCCAAGTACGGTGTATGACGAAGCGCAGCCACCGGAACCCGTACACACCTTCATTGCATTCAAAAACAAACAGGGAGAGATCGTACTGTGGGAGAAGTCAGGATTTGATGGAGGATACCAAACGAGAACACTTCCTGAAGTGTATGCGGCGTATCAAACAGGAACCGACCAGGTGTTCTGGCGCACGAGAAAACTTAAGACGCGTTAGCGAGATACGCTTCTCCCTTATCGGTGAGCATGCGTCCCCGAGGAGAGCGCTCAATGTAGCCAAGACGAAGCAGGTACGGTTCGTACACGTTCTCTAGCGTGTCGGGATCTTCATGGAGTGCAGAAGCAAGGGCACGGATACCTGCAGGTCCTCCTTTGAACCCAGTGGCAAGCGTCTCCAGGTAGCGCTTATCATCTTTGGTAAGCCCCAGCTCATCTATGCCGAACATCTGGCAGGCGAGGTCACACACCTCAGGCGTAATGTCTTTCTCGTGTACTTCTGCGTAGTCACGGACGCGTTTTAAGAGTGCGTTTGCCACACGAGGGGTGGCACGACTGCGGCTCGCAATCTTTTCTACCACCGCATCTGATGCAGAGAGGTTAAGCACACGAAGAGAGCGCTTAATGATGGAGCGTAGATCTTCATCAGAGTAAAAATCTAGCTGATATACACCACCACCGAAGCGAGAGCGAAGCGGACCAGAGATATGGGAGACGCGAGTCGTTGCGCCGACGAGTGTGAAACGAGGAAGGGGAAGCTCTACGGTACGGGCAGACGGCCCCTTACCAAGCACGATATCAAGCGTCCCCGATTCAAGCGCAGGATACAAAAGTTCTTCCACTTTGCTTCCAAGCTGATGAATTTCATCAATGAAAAGAATGGAACCCGGCTCAAGGTTGGTGAGAATGGCCGCAAGATCTCCTGCGCGTTCAATTGCGACTCCTGAAGTGCTACGAATTGGTGCTTCAAGCGTGAGTGCAACCAAATGTGCGAGTGTGGTCTTTCCCACTCCCGGTGGACCATAGAACAAAAGATGCTCTGGCATGTCGCCACGTTTCTTTGCGGCATCAAGTACCACTTTTACGTTCGCTTTTACGTGTCCCTGACCCTCATATTCGTCCCAAATAGTGGGACGGAGCGCCGCATCAAGCGCTTGATCGCGTACGGGCTCTTCTTTAATGGGGTCTAGGGGGGTACTTGACATAGAAGGGAGGGTATGCTAGGATACCATTATACCTCAGTGAGTTTGAGGTCGGAACCTTCGGGTTCTTTTTCTTTGCAATTGAATCGTGCGCACCACCCTCTAGGCAAGGTCTGACGGCTTAGGGCGTCTCCCCAAGGATCTTCTGGTATCCACCTCGTTGTGGAAGTGCTGGTAGCCTCCTCAGGCGTTTCGTTCACTTTCTCTTTATTGAGAAGGAGTGCCTGGAGGGTAGTGCACATGATTCTCCTTCTATACCCGGCTTCCCAAGCCGGGTATACTTTTTATATGAAGAGTATTGATGCGCCGGCATCTGTGGAGTCTCGTCCCGAAGGGCCACTTAGAACCTCCTTAAAGCTTGGGCATCTTATAGATGATGCAGCCACAACGGTTGGGATTCCTCATGTAGAGGTTGGAATGACGAATGAGCGCGCTATTGAAACAGCTGTCGAGAAACTCGTGCAAGAAGGTGTGGTCCTCGACGTTTACCAAGCGCCACATCCGCAAAAAGGACGAGAGGGAAAGCGGTACGCCTTGTCTGCACAATCCATTGTTGCAGAACGGGTCATTGATAGATTTTTTGAGGCGAAGCACGCACCAGATTTACACAAGCGCCATGGGCCCATCATTGATCCGGACGGAACACTGAAAACACGGTGGCTCGCGGAATTTACTGAGCTTGCAAAAACGGATCGTTACTCCTAGGTCGGAAGATCTACGACGCGACGAAGTTCTTCAATCGTAGTCTTTCCTTCAAGTACTTTCAAAATGCCGTCCTGGGCAAGAGTGGGGAAGCCCTGACGAAGCACATGCTTTGCGATGTCGCCTTCAGACGGATTGGTGCGAAGGAACTCGCCAAGCTCTTCATCCATGAAAATGGCCTCGTGTATTCCCATACGCCCTTTGTATCCGCTGCCACCTTCTTCGTCTGCTACTGCGTCATACACAGTGTCCATAGAGGCAGGAAGAAGAGAGCGATCGGTAAGAGTAGAGAGTACCTTCTCCATCATTTTCTTTTCTTCATCAGTTGCAGGACGTGCTTTCTTATTCGCATCAAGCGTACGTACCAAGCGCTGTGCCATAGACACTGTCACTGAAGACGCAAAGAGTTTTGGATCCACCTTCAAGTCCACAAGACGAGGGAAGGTGCCTGCGGCATTGTTCGTGTGGAGCGTGGAGAATACAAAGTGTCCGGTAAGCGCGGCCTGAATGGCCGTCTCTGCCACCTCTGCATCGCGGATTTCTCCCACCATGATCACGTCCGGGTCCTGACGAAGTACAGAGCGAAGTCCTGAGGCGAAGGTGTAGTCCTTTCCCGTCTGTGTCTGCACAATGCCCTGGAGGTGGTATTCAATCGGATCTTCAATCGTCACGATCTTAATTTCTGGCGTATGTATTTCCTTCAAGAACGTGTACAAACTGGTGGTTTTACCAGACCCCGTCGGACCGGTGTTAAGAAGCATGCCGGTGGGGCGGCGAATTTCCGTTGCAAGACGAGACAAAAGTTTTGGGTGAATGCCAAGGTCGTTGAATGATTTATTGATTGCACGCGGGTCAAGAATACGAAGCACGATAGACTCACCATAGTTTCCTGGGATCACTGAAGTACGAACCTCAATCTGGGACTCGTTCATTACCACTGTGAAGCGACCGTCTTGTGCGCGGTTTACCACGTTCAACTTCAAACCAGAAAGAAGTTTAATACGAGAGTTAAGCAAGCGGTGCACGCGGTGCTCAAAGGAGAACGTGTCAGTCAACATACCGTCAAGACGAAGGCGGAAGCGCACGTCTGCTTCCTCAGGCTCTAGGTGGATGTCAGACGCCTTCATCACAAAGGCTGCTGCAAGCATCGCTTCAAACACTTTTGATACCTGGGAACCTTTTTTCTCCGCAAGCGTTTTGGTGAGATTGGCGCGGAGAGCGGCGAGGCTCGTGAGTTCTGCTGAAAGGGCCACCAGCTCATCACCTGAAATATCAAAGCTTCCGACCGCACTCTCGCTCGCAAAGGAAAGATCCGCATAACGCGCATAACCTTTGTTGAGGCTCTTCGTAGAGACGAGGAACTTGGTGAGAATGTAGCCCTGGGCTTCTAGGTCGGCGAGTACCGCGGGAAGGGACGGGTTACCAGGGTTATGCATCGCGACTGACACTTGCTTGGCAACCTTGGAGAAGGCCACTACCTCTGCCTCGCGTGCGGTGTCCTCAGGGATAAGGCGGAGAGCGTCCACATCAATAGGTACGACGCCGAGGTCGGTATACGTAAGTCCGTACTTGCTGGAGAGTACCTCGGCGAGGTCCTCTTCTTCTTTCTCACGGAGAAGCGCAAGCTTTGCGTCCTCTGCGCCTACGTCAAATTTATTGGCCATGACTCCTTATAGTATCGCGCGGGAGCGTTGTTGGTACAATGGGGAGATGCAGAACGTTGTGGCAACCATTCCCGATCTAGAACGCGAGGCAGAGGCATTTATGGCACGCCTTGCTCCTGAAGCGAATCGCGCAACCCTCATAACCCTCTCAGGAGAGCTCGGGGCAGGGAAAACCTCTTTCACCAAAGCACTCGCCAAGGCCTATGGCGTGAGTGAGAGCGTGACGAGCCCCACTTTTGTCCTAGAAAAGGTCTACGCACTTCCTGCTGCGACCGGCTTTGCACACCTGATCCACATTGATGCATACCGTTTAAAGAATGGTGAGGAACTCAAGGTGCTTGGATGGGTAGAGATTATGAAAGAAAAAGGAAACTTGATTTTGCTTGAGTGGCCGGAGAATGTGAAAGATGCGCTCCCGGCCCCTTCAGTCGCGATTCGTCTTGAACCACACGCAGACGGAAGCCGTACCATCACCTATGCCTAAGAGCACGAACAAAAAGAAGCTCGTGCTTCTTGATGCGCACGCGATCATTCACCGTGCGTACCACGCACTCCCGGACTTCACCTCTCCAAAAGGGGAGCCAACCGGGGCGCTCTACGGCCTTTCTTCCATGCTGCTCCGCATCATGCAGGATCTGAAGCCGGACTACATCGCGGCCTGCTACGATCTTCCGAAACCAACGGTGCGGCACGAAGCGTACAAAGAATACAAGGGTACGCGCACAAAGACGGATGATGCGCTCATCACGCAGCTTAAGTCGTCTCGCGACGTGTTCGCTGCCTTTTGCATACCTATATATGAGCGAGAAGGATTTGAAGCAGACGATATCCTCGGCACCATTGCGCACATGCTCAAGGATGATTCTGAGGTAGACGTCATCATCGCCTCAGGAGATATGGACACACTGCAGCTCGTGGATGGCACGAGAGTGCGTGTGTACACCCTCAAGAAGGGACTGAACGATACGATCATGTACGACGAGAAGGCAGTGGAGGCACGCTTCGGATTCTCGCCCGCACTTATCCCTGACTGGAAAGGACTACGGGGAGACCCGTCCGACAACATCAAGGGCGTGCCGGGTGTTGGAGAGAAGACGGCGACAGACCTCATTGTGAACTTCGGGAGCGTAGAAGAGATCTACAAGAAGCTGAAGAAAAGTGAGAAGACCTTCCTTGATAAGGGTATTAAGGTGCGCATGGTGAATATTTTGAAGGAGCACGAAGAGGATGCCATGTTCTCCAAGATGATTGCGACTATTCGCACTGATGCACCGATTGCGTTCGCGCTTCCTGACGCAGAGCAGGTGGCCGCCACGCGCGGGAAGAAAGTGCTCGCGCTCTTTGATGAGCTCGGCTTCCGTTCACTGCGAGGGCGCGCTCGTGCGGTCTTGTTCGGAGGGGAAGAAGATGATGACGAGGAAGACGGGGAAGAAGATCTTCCCGTGGAAGAAGTAGATGCAATGAAACTCGCGGAAGCAAAGGCGATGCTCTGGCTCCTCCACTCTGACTTTACGAACCCAAGCATTGAAGACGTGATCGCGTTTGCAAAGACGCGCACCTTTGAAGATGCGTATGCAGAACTTGAGAAGAAAATAAAAGAGACCGGACGACTCGGAGAAGTGTACGAGAATATAGAGCGACCGCTCATCCCGGTGCTCGTGCGCATGAAGGAGCATGGAGTTCTCATAGACACCAAAGTGCTCACGACGCTCGCGAAGACCTACCGAAAAGAGCTGGAGGCCATAGAAGCCCGCATATACAAGGCTGCAGGGCACGAATTTAATGTGAGCTCTCCCAAGCAGCTCGGTACGGTGTTGTTTGATGAGCTGAGCCTTGTCGCGAAGGGGCAGAAGAAGACTGCAGGAGGGCAGCGCTCCACACGTGAGTCAGAGCTAGAGAAGATCAAAGACCTTCATCCAATCGTAGAAGATATTTTGGAATACCGTGAGCTACAGAAGCTTCTCTCCACGTACATTGAAAGCATGCCGCCGCTTCTTGATGAAGAGAATCGTCTCCACGCTGATTTCCTTCAGAGCGGAACGACAACGGGACGCATGGCGAGTGCAAACCCAAACCTGCAGAATATTCCTATCCGTACTGAGCGAGGCCGCGCAATCCGTAACGCGTTTGTCGCACCGAAGGGTTGCACGCTTGTCGCGCTTGATTACTCACAGATTGAACTCAGGATTGCCGCGATTCTTTCAGGCGACAAGAAGCTCGGAGATATTTTCCGCAGTGGACGAGACGTACATCAGGAAGTAGCCGCCGCAGTATTTAAAGTGGCACCTGAAAACGTAGACGCAGAAATGCGTCGTCGTGCGAAAGCCATTAACTTCGGCATTCTCTACGGCATGGGTGTGAATTCACTTCGCGCATCTCTTGGTACGACAACTGCAGAAGCACATAAGTTCTACGACGACTACTTCAGCACGTTCTCTACGCTCGCGGAGTATCTAGAAAAGACCAAAGGCTTTGCACGCAAGAACGGATACACGGAGACTCTCTTTGGTCGCCGTCGTCAGTTCCCAGAAATGAAATCACCACTTCCATATGTCCGTGCACAAGCAGAACGTATGGCCATCAATGCGCCAATCCAGGGCACTCAGTCTGACATTATTAAGCTCGCGATGGTACGGATTGATGAGTATCTTCGCACCGACGGACACGACGACAAGGCGTACCTTCTTCTTCAGGTGCATGATGAGTTGGTGTACGAGATGAGCGAAGATAGGGCACAGGATCTGATACCAAAAATTAAGGAGATTATGGAGCAGGTACTTCCTCTTGAGGAGGCGCATAACGTGCCAGTGGTCGCTGAAGTAAAGAAGGGCCCCAACTGGGGTACCATGGAGCGCATATGATGTATCTCTTCCACGGCTCAGACGCAGGGAAGACGCGCGCAAAAGCGTTTCAATGGATCACTGCCGCACGCGCAAAACAACCAGAGGCACCGTACCTTCGCTTTGACGCGACGTCACTTTCTGAAACCGCGCTTCTTAACGCACTCGCAACTCAAGGACTCTTTTTTAAGAAATCCCTCATTCTCATTGATGATCCATTCTCAGTCGCAGAATCAGGTGCGGTGGTGGTAGAGCACCTTGAGGAAATACAAAAGACGGAGAACATTGTCGCAATTCTTGCGCCGAAGCTTCTTGCCGCACGCGTAAAGAAATTAGAAACGAAAGCAGAAAAAGTATTTGTCTGCGATGCTGCGGAAAAGAAGGTGCGTGGTTTTAACAGTGGGCTCGTGAATGCGCTCGCGGCAAAAGACCAAGCGCTTCTCTGGAAAGAAGTGGTCAAAGCACTCCGGGAGGGTGACGCCCCAGAAGCAGTACATGGCCTCCTCCACTGGAAAGCGCGTGACATGATGCAGAAGGGAAGCCCGAAGTGGGGTAAAGACGGTGCACGCGTACTTTCTCGTCGTCTTATTGAACTTCTTTCAGACTCCCGAAGTGGAGATCTTCCACTCGCCGCATCGCTTGAGCGATTCGCGCTCACGCTTAAATAAACGTAGTCCGCCCGCCAGGGCTCGAACCTGGGACCGTCTCCTTAAAAGGGAGCTGCTCTACCGACTGAGCTACGGGCGGCTAAGGGACACCGTACCACCTTGCGACCGTGTTTTCTAGTACGCGAACACGTCTACGGTCTTTCCTGCGCTATCCGTGAGACGAATGGTCTCATGATTTTCTCGCCACAATTCACGTGCACCACCCAAGAACACACGCCACGTACGCTCAGAGAACTCAGGATCATTCTGATACGCGGCAACACAGGAGTTGTAATTGAGTCCTTCAAGGAAGGATTCACAACTGTTTGATACATCTGACTGCACGTTCTCAGGTACGGTGCAGCGAGGAATGCTCCATGAGGCAAGCGCACAATCCTCTTTGTCTGACCGGTCGTACCGCATGAGCACTTCTTCTCGTGCGGTAGGGCAGGCGTCTTCAAGATCAGGTTCAAAGTCCTGGAATTCATCCAAGTATCCCGTGCAGATACTTTCACGGAAGGAAACGCCGAGAGGAGAGCGTCCGGTGGTGACGACGACTGTCTCTCCAGGGGCAACGACAATAGAGGAAACGGTATTCACACTTCCTGCACGAGGAATAGATACGCCGCCTGGAATAATCCCACCGACACCAGAGGCCATACTCTCAAGCTTCCACCCGGTCATAGTGATAGGCGCTTCTGCGCGACGAGACACACTGATACTCAAATACTCTTCGCTTGCCGTGGTCCCACGAGGACCGCTTGGGTTACGGGTGATGGAGACGACGCCACGATACTCAGACGTCTCACCATAGGAAGAGAGATCTTCAAGCTGTGCACCAAGATCAAAGAATCCACTGTTGTTTCCAGTGATGCCGCTCGTAAACCCAGAACCACGCTTAAGTTCATACGGCTCTGCAAGCTCCCCAGGACCATCAATTGGTTTTACGTACGGGCCTGCAGATGCAAAGGGCTTTGCAGGGCCTCCTGTCATCACCCAGAGGATGAATACGAAAATAAGAATACCTATGAAGAGAAGCGCATTGTTGCTCATGCCTCAATGATACCAGGCTAGACTGCGCGCCGCTGAAGCTCCTCGTGTACTACCTGTGCGTCGCTCCACGGGGTCTTTTTATCCTTCGCTCCCATGATGTAGGGGTCAGTGCCCTTACCAGTGATAAGTACCACATCGTCTTCTGCGGCAAGTGAGAGGGCGGTACGGATTGCTTCACGACGGTCCATGACTATCCGTGGCTTCTTCTCCATGCCGTCTGCCATTGCGGCGACAATAGCATCTGGATCTTCATCGTACGGATCTTCATTCGTGAGAATAACTTCATGACAGTACTCTTCCGCAATCTTACCCATCTCGGGACGCTTCCAGGTATCGCGGCCACCACCAGTGTTTCCAAGTACGCAGATCTTTCGGCGTGCAGGATACGCGTCATAGAGCGCTCGAAGAGAGTCAGGGGTGTGTGCGTAGTCTACGACGGCAAGAAAGTTCTGACCCTCATCTATCTGTTCTGCACGACCAGGAATGCGAGAGAGGCTCTGAAGTGCACGCGTGCAAGAAGTCGTGCTTGCACCAAGGAACATTGCTGCCTTTACTGCCGCAAGGATATTCATGATGGAGAACACGCCTGGATGCGGGGAGGTGATCGTGGCCCCGTTAAACGTGAAGCGTACGGACTCATGTTCCATCACTACGTTCTGCGCATCTCCGTATGAAAAGGGAACCGACTCTTCAACCGGTAATTCCAAGAAACGAATACCGTATGGGTC
This sequence comes from Patescibacteria group bacterium, assembly GCA_019744845.1. Taxonomy (GTDB): domain Bacteria; phylum Patescibacteriota; class Minisyncoccia; order Phycocordibacterales; family Phycocordibacteraceae; genus C7867-001. The sequence continues at coordinate 504,055 of JAIETW010000001.1, forward strand.
GTCGGCATTTGCCACGATTGCGCGAGGACGTTTCTCTGAGCTCGCAAGCTCTTTTCCAATGCGGTACTTCGCGGCGAAGTAATTCTCCATACTTCCATGTGACTCAATATGTTCACGCGTAAGGTTAGTGAACACCAGTACGTTGAGGGAAGTAAAGAGATGTCGGTACTGGAGTGTGCTTTCGCTCGTGAGCTCCACAACGACGTGAGTGCAGCCTGCGTTCTTTGCCTCACGAAAGAATCGTTGCAAAAACCCGCGCCCGGGAAGCGTCATCTTATAGAGATTTGGATGTGATTCGTTTCCTATCTTGAAACGGATCGTGCTTGAGAGCGCAACAGTGTGTCCATCCTCTTCAAGAATGGCAGCAATCATTTCTGAGACTGAAGATTTTCCTTTGGTACCGGTGACACCGATGATGATCATGTCTCGTGCAGGAAATCCGTACCAGAGCGCACTCCCAAATGCCCAGAGATAGTGATAGGGACGAAGAAGTGCCCGGTATACGGGACGCGGAAGAATGGTAGAGAGAATATGCCGAAGTCTCATAGTTACCGTGTTGCTGAAGAAAGTGCTGCCTTGAGGCGCGCGTCTTTGCCAGTGATATCTCCCGGAACGAGCGCAAGCGCACGACGTGCTTCACGGTCGGTGTATCCAAGTGCTACGAGCGTATCAAATACATCTGAATCCTCTCCTTCATGAGGAGCAGAAGACACTCCGACTTTCTCTGAAAGCTCCACTACAAGTTTCTCTGCTGCCTTCTTTCCGAGGCCCACAACACGCGTGAGATAGGATATATCACGCTTCGCGATCGCGCCCTCAAGCGCTTCTCGCGGTGCACGGCGAAGAATGGAGAGGGCAGTCTTTGGCCCTACTCCAGAGACGAGCAAACAGAGCTGGAAGAAGCGGACGTCAGCGGCATCGGTGAATCCATAGAGCTCTACACCGTCTTGCTTGAAGGCCAGGTGTGTTTGCATGTGGGTTTCCTGTCCGACCATGAGCCCCTCGGAGGAAATCATGGACACAAAGACCCCCCAGCCCGCCACATCTACGACGGCACCCTCAGGCTCTACCGACACCACGGTTCCTCGTATCTCACGTATCATTCACCCCATCCTACCATTTGCGCGAAAAAGGGAGATAGCGTACTATGCCGCGACATGGCAATCACGAAATCAGCAAAGAAAGCGCACCGCGCCTCCCTTAACAAGAAGGTGTTTAACCTTCGTCGCAAGCGTGCACTTAACGATTCCACCAAGGAGGTTAAGAAGCTCATTGCAGAAGGAAAGGGAAAGGATGCGGCTGCGTCACTTTCCGCTGCCTACAAGGCAATTGATAAGGCAGCAAAGCGCGGAGTGATCAAGAAAAACACCGCCGCTCGTAAGAAGTCCCGCCTCGCAAAGGCACTCGCAAAATAAGAAGCCGCCCCGAGGGGCGGTTTTTTCATGTGCTCTCGGCAGGAATCGAACCTGCATTTCCTCCTTCGGAGGGAGATGTCCTATCCATTGAACGACGAGAGCGTTCCGGGGACTATAGCACTATTTACAGTGGTGCTCTCAAGCAAGTAAGGGCACTTTTCTGGAGATTGTTTGGAAGTCCTATTTAGTATCAATTCAAACTTGCTTATTATATGGCTTGGGAATTGAACATTTTTTAACCCCTTATAAATAATTGACGTATTTATAAGGATGTTATACATTTACAATATGAGTAAACCTAAAGATCAGGAAAATTCACGGGACAGATTTAAACGTCTTGCCACACAGCGCACCAACAACGTTTTGCAGAAATTAAAAGTTTTAGGCAACTGCTCAAATCGCAGTGTGTATGAATACGATGAGGAAGATATCTCAAAAATATTCTCCGAAATTGAAAAGCGTGTAAGAGAAACCAAGGCCAAGTTTCACTTTTCCAAAAGGAGTGTTTTTAAGCTCTAAACTATGACCGACCATAAAAAATCTATTCTTGCCCTTAAGCCCTTTCCGGCAAAATCTTACGCCGAAGTAGATCTTGATCGGCTAGCGGTCTATGCACTTTATACGTTAGACCAAAAACACCTGCCCTTGTATTTCGAATATGCAGCAGTGGCCCTTTTTAGATTGTTCCCTAAGAAGTTCTCCATGGCTAACTTTAGTCGTTACCCTGATACTTATAGGATCAACAACTCACTGAGACGGCTTGTGGGTGGGCTGGGAACAAAAAGTGAAAAAGCGGGGTGGGTATCAGGAAGCGTTGAGCATGGGTTCCGAATGACCGATGTAGGGATAGAGATTGCCAAACAGATGGATTTATTACTAAAAGCTCCTGCCGGAAATAAGCCTGTTAAGCCTCTAGTTTCAAAAACCAGAGGAAGATTTTCTAGCGATGACGTGAAAGAAATTAGAGCATCAGGTGCGTTTGATAAGTGGCAGACAGGGAAAGAAATTAATGGCCATGAGTTCCTTGCTTTTCTTAAGGCGCCGCCCTATACCCCGAAACACCTCTTGGCAGCCCACCTAACTCGTCTTAAGGATTCTGCACTAACTGCCAAAGACGGTGTAGTAATAAAGTTTCTTGCTCACATGGAACAAAAATTTAAGGACCTCATAAACTAACTATGTCTGAAATAGCTGTCCAAATTGCATCCCGTTATATCCGCAGGAAACAGTCGGATGCAGTCGGTAAGAACCTACTAAAAACCTTAACTGAACCGATAACTAACTCTGACGATAGCTATAGAAGAATTGCAGAGTCCGAAAAGGATTTCGCTAGCGCAGTCTTTCCAATAACAATATTTGTAGATAAGCCGGGGCGCCTAATTCGCATTATTGATGAAGCTGAAGGGATGACAGAGAAGGAGCTTGAAACAAAGTTTAAAGAGTACGGTGCCGCCAAAAGTGGTGCTTACGAAGGCTTTAGTTCAAGGGGAATATTTGGGCAAGGTCTTTCGGACGTGCTTTTCTACCATCGTGAAGGAAAAATCAAGACAATCAAAAATGAAGAAGCTACGGTATGTAGCTTTTATTGGAAAAAAGAAAAGCAATATATTCAAGTTGAAAAGCAAACAAAAGATATAAATAGAATTGCAAGAGAGTGGTCGTTACCGTGTAAGCACGGAACGGTTATTGAGTTTGTATTAGACAACACAACACTACACGATTACGAAAATCTCGTGAAAAAATTGAGTGTTTTTTATATGTTACGCCTCATCAATAATAGTGACAGGCGTACCATCAAGCTTGTATATAAAGAGCGGAGCGCTACCAAAAAAGCTCAGATTAAGTATGAGTTTCCCAAGGGAGACCTGGTAGACTCAAGGCAGTTTCCATTTAATTTTGAGGGGCACGATCCGGTGACAGTTGACGTGCAGTTATACAAATCTGACGTCTCTCTTAAAACAGTAGGTGAAGAAAGGGAAAATGGCTTACTTGTATTTGACAATAAAGAAGCTGTATATGATCAAACGTTTTTTGGGCTAGACGATCTACCAGGTGCGGACAAGTTTTTTGGCACAATGAAACTTACAGGTGCTCGGGAGATTATTTTGGAAAAAATTAACCATCCGAAACATCCAGAAGAGATTTTGTCGGATACGCGTGATGGTTTCAATAAGCAGCACGAATTCTATAAACAGCTTCAACTGATTGTTAAAGACTGGCTCTATCCAATTTTAAATGAAGAAAGAAGGCGAAAAACGAATGACGGGATTTCTGAGTCAACGATTGAAAAACATCAAAAGGCTTTTGAGGAATTAAACAAACTTTACAAGCAACTTACAGGAGACGAGACAAGTGGAACAATAAAAGCAAAGAAAAAACTGCGCCCAATCGGTGGAATCCAGTTTGCAAGAAACCACGTCTCAATAACGGTTGGGAAAAGATACGGACTGCAATTACTGATTGATACTAACGTTGTAAAGATTGGCACTAAGGTTAAGTTAAAGGCGGCTAAGGGGGTAGTTGGGTTTTCCCCCGGAGAATTTGTTGTAGAGGAAGCACGTCCTGACGAAAACGGAGTTGCTGTCAAAACTATAATTTTAACTGGACCTAAGGCACGTACGGCTGATACTCTCCATGCGAATGCAGGCAAGCACTCTGCTTCCGTTGTTGTAGGGGTAATTTCGGAGGAAGTGGCTTATCCAGAGGACGGGATGGTTTTTAGTCCTGAGTACGTCAGAACTATATCTCACAAAGATAGTGTAGCGACTTTGTATATTGATTTAACCAAAATCAAGATAGGAACAAAAATACGCTTTGTAAGCACTAACGACACTATTCAACTAAAAAGAACAACAATTTCTGTTCCACGCAGAATGAGAACAGCAACCGGAACAAAGTTGGCAAAAATTCAAGTTGAGTTTCAAGGAAATAAAAATGACGAAACAGGAATTATTGAAGCTTCGTTCGGCAAATACTTAACTCAATGCAGGGTTGATATTAAAGAAAAAAAGAGGATCCCCCCAGGAGGATCTATAGGAAAGTTTAAGGACTGGGATTTTGATGACGGAGTCCCCCCTCATTTGCAAACTACCTATGATCCAATGGAAGGGAGTCCCACTCAGGGATATATATTGATAAATACTTCCCACCCGATCAATCGGCACTACTTTGGTGAAAGCCCAACGAAAAAAGAGGCGCTTAAGTCACATAAGGCGCAACTCTACCTTGCGGAGCTAATACTTAATGAGTCGCTAGGAGGAATGATAAATGAAGCGTATCAAAAAGGAGTAATCCCTACAAACTACGGCGCTGGCATAGACATTCCTGTCTACGTTGCACAAAAAAAATATGAACTCGGCGAGCTAATTTATGATTTTTTTGTTGAACCGGAACCAACGGGTCTTGAATCCAGAAGAACTGAAAAACTCCAGGAGGCAAAACAGAAACACGATATGTCTGAAGAAGAACTCCTAGAAAATATGGACGATAGACCAAGAACAATGGTTGAGATGTACTTTGGTTTAGGTGAACAGAGAAAGCACACCCTTGAAGAAATTGCTTCAAGATTTGGGGTAACAAGGGAAAGAATTAGACAGATCATCAATAAAGCATTGGCTCCGAGTTTTGGGGAGAAGTCCGATCCGTACGTGACTTCAGAGGATGAGGGAGTAGATACAAGAGATTATCTTGCTGAGGAAGAAAAACGCCTAATGCTTGAGGCGGAAAAAATAGTGGAAGTTAGCGCAAGGATGTACGGCGTGAAAGCATCTGACTTGTACAGTAAGACAAGAGAGGCAAATATTGTTGTACCGCGGCACATAGCTATGTATTTATTACGAACAAAAATGGGCCTTTCCTTTCCATCTATTGGGAAACAGTTTGATCGTGACCACACTACAATTATGCATGCGTGTAACAAGATCTCTCTAATGATTCAAAAAAACCAAAAGATAAACAGAAGAGTGGATAAGATACTCAGTCTTGCTGAAGTTAAATAAACTACCCCAACTGTTCGGCAGATAGAGTGAACTAATATCACGCTTTGCCCGGTTGCCTGTGTGGCCATTGAACTGTTCTATTGCCTCCCCAGGAGGTCTCTGGTGCTCTCGGTAGGAATCGAACCTACATTACCAGCTCCGCAAGCTAGCGTCCTATCCATTGAACGACGAGAGCGTCGCCTGTGACTCTAACGTTCTTCCTCCGCATTCGCAAGCCTACAGCCGCAAATACTCAAAGAAACGATCAAGGAAGGAGTGCTCGTGATTACCCTCAGGTACGTGCTGAGCGATGTAGTCATAGATCTCAAGGGGGTCGTGTCCAATGACAGGAATGAGAATGTGAGGCGCAAGAATATGTCGGGTCCTGATAGAGAGGGCAGGAGGGAGCTTTGGATCTAGATACTCAAGGGCAGAGAAGTGCATCATGTCCTCGTAGTAGTAGAGGTTTTCATCAATCGCGAGTCCATCTTCCATCACGCGGAAGCGGTGCGTGTGAGGCGGCTTTGCAGCCTGAAGTGCAAGCGCACCTGCACCTGCCGCAATCACGAGAGCCAAAAGAATATTGTTGAAGAGAATGGCGGCAATCACTGCAGCGGTTGCAAGAATACCGAGCGCCCAAAACCAATCCGCGCCTTTATCGCCGAAGTCGTGTTGTGAGCCTTCCCATTCAAAGATGGTCTGTGCCATAGCTATCGCCATAATACCACCCGTATACCAGGGGTAGAGGAAGACTGAGGACTACTCGTACTCAATTGTGGCTGGTGGTTTCTGTGTGACGTCGTAGAGGATACGATTTACGCCACGCACCTTTCCAACAATGGCGCTTGAGATCTTTTCAAGGAGTTCTGGTGGCATTTTGTGCCAGTCAGCGCTCATGCCATCCACTGAATCTACGGCGCGAAGGGCGAGTACGTACTCATACGTGCGCGCATCTCCCATCACTCCCACTACTTTAAGAGGGAAGAGTGCAGCAAAGGCCTGCCAGATCTTCTCGTACTCACCGGACTTCTTAAGTTCCTCTATGTACACCGCATCTGCGTCACGAAGGATTTCAAGACGCTCAGGAGTGACTTCACCCACAATGCGGATGGCGAGGCCTGGGCCTGGGAATGGGTGGCGCCATAGAAGTTCCTTTGGAAGATCCAAGGTTGCGCCCACGCGTCGCACCTCATCTTTGTAGAGATCTTTAATAGGCTCAAGCACCTTAAGACCAAAACGCTCAGGAAGCGTAAGGTTGTGATGACTCTTTATCTTTGATGCCTGCTTGCCGGTTGCTGCAGATTCAATGCGGTCGGGGTAGATAGTGCCCTGTGCAAGATACTTAATAGGGAAGTCCGCGAGCTCTTCCTCAATCGCTTTCTCAAATACTTCAATAAACGTGTGCCCGATGATCTTTCGTTTCTGTTCAGGGTCAGTAATACCAGAAAGTTTTGAAAGGAAGATGCGAGACGCATCAATCACATGCAGCCCCTTGAAACCGTGCTTCTTTAAATAAGTAGACACTTGCTCCACCTCTCCCTTACGAAGAAGGCCCGTGTCTACAAACACGGCGTGCAATTGGTTTCCAATGGCGCGGTGTATGAGTGTTGCGGCGACGAGAGAGTCTACGCCACCGGAAATACCGACAAGCACATGTGCATCGCCGACCTCTTCTTTGATGTCCGCGATAATCTTTTCTCCGACTGCTTTGATCTTCCAATCTTTCTTTGCGTTCACAATTTCAAAAAGGAAGTTCTTCAATACTTCCGTTCCGTGTGCGGTGTGCGTCACTTCGGGATGGAACTGGATACCGTAGAACTTTCGCTTTGCATCCATAAAGCCCGCGTACTTACAGGAAGGGGTGGAGGCAGTAACGGTAAATCCTTTCGGAAGCTTGGTTGCCTGGTCGCCATGTGAGAACCACACAACTTCTTTTGCAGAGAGTCCCTTGAGCACTCCCTTCTTTGCGACCACTTTAATGGTTTCTTTTCCAAACTCGCGCTCCTTTCCTGGGGTGACTTTGCCACCAAGGAGATGCGCCATCGCCTGGTGTCCGTAACAGATACCAAGCACGGGAACCCCAAGCGTGAACACTCCCTTGTCAGGAAGTGGTGCTCCGTCATCAAGCACGGACATTGGTCCCCCAGAAAGAATAATTCCGGCAGGAGACAGGGCTTTAATTTCCTCTAGTGAGGCGGTTCCAGGAAGAATTTCTGCGCGGACTCCAAGGTCACGGACGCGGCGAGCAATAAGGTGGGCGAACTGGCTCCCAAAGTTCAGTACGACAATCATGACCTATCCTATCATGCAGATTCTCTCAATTAAAATCCGCGAGAAACCGCTCCACGGCCGGCGCAATGCGTTCCTTACAGGCGATGAATAGAGAGGAGCGAGGATCATTTGAGGTGCCGTATGCCCACATAAGAAGTACAAACATCTCGCACACGCGTATCCTCATTCGGAAATCGTCCTGCGCTTCTTTAGACGTGATTCCCTGTTCGGAAAAATAGGTAGTGAGTGAGTACGGACTGCAGTATGTAAAGTCCCATGCGGGATCTGCAAGAAGCGCCCACTCCCAGTCTATGAGTCCAGAAAGCTTTCCATCGCTCATCAATACGTTAGAAGGATTTATATAGTCCGTGCACACAAGTGACGAGGGTCCTGTATAGGTGATGAGAGGGAAGAGACGATCAAAGAGCTGTGCAAAAAGTGGACGCATATCGTCCTCAGGATTGGTGACCAGTGACTTTTGTGCGATTGCGTCTGCCCACAGTGGTGCTTCAGTCATGAGAAACTCTTTCCACGACTGGTAACGAGCGTGGATGCGGCCGTCCGCAAATGACTCTATGACACCAAAGCCTTCGGTAGGCACCTGCGCATGTATGGCTGCAAGTGCTGCTTCTACTTGAGGCCCAACAGTCTCCACCGGCTCCTTCCACTCCATGTACGTTGTGTTTCCTCGGAGTTCTATAGAGCCTGCGGCGTGTCCAGGAAGTTTGTGCTGAATAGTGACTGCGTGATCTGAGAGGTCTACGCAGGACAACACTTCAGCAAGTGGGAGGTGAGGAAATGCTCGTGTTGCATCAGACACAATCTTCAACTTGTCGGGCATTCCAAACGCGCGCTGCTCTGGCGTGATCTTTTTTATATGCACGACCAGTTCACCAACACTGGTGGTGAGTATGTACACTTCGCTCATGATGCCCTGCGTTCCGTAGAGGTGAAGAGAAGCAGGGTCGTATGTGATACCGAGGCAGTCTAATTCAGAAAGAGCCGTCTGAATATGAGCATTCATACGGGTAAGTATTTCACAGTTGAACGTTTAGCGGAGGAGGTGAGATTCGAACTCACGGTCCCTTGCGAGACTCTTGTTTTCAAGACAAGTGCGATAGACCACTCTGCCACTCCTCCTGGGCTACTACGACCCCTGTTGAGGGGCCCCAGTGTCCTTACTTGTACCAAAGGTAAAGAGAGAAGGGAAGGTGCGCGCCTCTTTGTCCTTACGGAACCAGAGAAGGTACACGATCTCTAGAATACCCACGGTGTTTACAAGAAGAAGGACGATAAACCAGATCTTCTGACCGTTTTTAGCGGCGTGCCAGAGTGCAAGACCCTTCCAGACGAGAGTCCACAATACAGCGACGATCATAAGACCGGCAAACATCCCGAGCCCCGCACCCATCATTCCCACATTTCCCATAAATGGACTATACATATATATACAGGATAGCATGTACCAATGAAGTATCTAGGAATTGATTACGGCACTAAGAAAGTAGGACTCGCCCTCTCGGACGAGAACGGGACCATGGGCTTCCCGCATGGCGTGGTACCAAACGATGCGAATCTTAAGGCGTACCTCCTTAGTCTTATAGAGAAGGAGGGAGTGGGTGCCATTGTCGTCGGGGAATCTAAGAACTATCAAGGAGGAGACAATCCGGTCGCCGCACATGCACGCGCTTTTGCAGAAAAGCTTGGGGAAGTTGCGAGTGTTCCAATCCACTTCTACTCAGAACTTCTTACGAGCGAGGAAGCTCGCCGCATGCCGGATGGAAGTCGCGTATCTGAGGGAGGTGTTGACGCATCGGCTGCTGCCCTTATTCTTACTCATTATTTTGAACGACCATGATTACGATAGATGATCTTGCAAAGATAGAGATACGAGTAGGCACGGTAGTGTCTGCAGAGCGTGTGCCCGAGACCGACAAGCTCATTCGCCTCATGGTGGAGTTCGGGGAAGACACAGGACCACGCCAGATTGTGTCTGGCATCGCTGCATACATAGAGAGTCCTGAGTGGCTCGTCGGGAAGCAACTTTCTTTTGTGACGAACCTAGAACCACGTACGATTAAGGGGCTTGAGAGTAACGGCATGCTCTTTGCCATTGGTGGAGGAGATTCATTTGCGTTTCTTACTCCCCACCGTGACGTGCCACCAGGAACGAGTGCGCACTAAAGCCTTGGTATACTCCAAGAGATGAAAGGAACGTTCGCACGGTTCGCACGAGTGGAGTTTGCTCCTCCACCGTATTTGTCGCTTCCGACTGCGGGCGTAGATATCTCCACGAGCGGTATCAAGATTGCATTTTTGAAAGAACACGGGCATGGTCTTGAACTTGCGTCCTACGGTGAAGCACCACTCGCACTCGGCGCTATTGATGGAGGAGAGATTGCTGATCGCGCCGCAGTGGTAGAAGGACTCAAGATGCTTGCGAAGAAGCACGGCATCCGCTTTGCGAACATTGCACTTCCTGAATCTCGTGGGTATCTCTTTGAGGCGGGAGTAGAAGGAACGACTCCAAACGACTGGCGCACCTCTATAGAACAGCGCATTGATGAATATGTCCCACTCCCTCCTGCAGAAGTGATGTTTGACCTCGTGCCTATAAACGAAAAGAAGGAAGACAAGATACAGGTTGCCGGAATCGGATACGCACGTCGTGTCGTAGAAGAGTCGGTATCTGCACTAGAAGAGGCGGGGATTACCGTACGCGCAGTAGAGAGTGAGAACTTTGCACTTCCTCGCGCACTTCTTCCTCACGGAGATACGGAGACCGTGCTCGTGATTGATCTTGGGAAAACCACCACGAAGCTTCTCGTGGTGACTGAGCGTGTACCTCGTCTTGCGACGACGCTTGATATTGGTGGACACGCACTCACCCTTGCAGTCGTCAAGCACTTCGGGGTGTCAGAAGAAGAAGCACGTCGCATTAAGGCAGAGAAGGGAATTGTCTCTGGCACCGAGAATGATGAGTACATTGCTGCCATGCTCTCCACTGTGTCGGTGATCCGCGAAGAGATCGGACGCCGTCTTGAATACTGGCAAAGCCATGCTGCAGAAGACGGGCATCAGCCAGTGACGCGCGCAGTCTTGGTAGGAGGGAACGCAACAATACGCGGACTCCCTGAGTATCTTGAATCAGGACTCAAGATACCGGTGGCGCTTGGAGATGTGTTTGTAAACCTCGCATCTCGCGACGATTGGTTGCCACCCGTTGATTACATGCAGTCACTTGCGTACGGCACCGCGATAGGTCTTGCACTTCGTGAATACGTCCCATAGCTATGCACTCCTCCCTTATTAACCTCCTTTCCTCCGAACGCATTCGTGCGTTTCAGCAGGGATACTTCTATCGCCTTGGTACGGTGATCGCTCTTTCGCTTGCCTTCATGCTCATGCTTCACGCCATGATGCTTGCGCCTGCGTACTTCACGCTTGCTGAAGCGAAGGCGAATGAAACGACTCTTCTTCAGAGTGTGAAGGAGCGTCTCTCTTCTGCAGGAGATCAGGAAATTACGGAACGCCTTGCGGCACTCGGAAAGCAAACGGAACACCTTGTTCGTCTTGCAGCGGTGCCATCGGCCACCGCTACTATGCGGGAAGTACTTCTGCTTCCACGAAGCGGCATCACGCTTACCGGGCTTTCCTTCACTCCACCGGCAGGGAAGACCGGAGGACAGCTCCGGCTGACTGGCACTGCCGTATCTCGTGATGCACTCCGAAGCTACCAAAGCACTCTTGGTACTCTTCCGACGGTTACGAATGTTGACTTGCCAATCAGTGCATTTGCGAAGGAGAGTGATATTCCATTTACGATTACACTCACCGGGAGTTTTAGCCCCGTCTCGCCATGACCAAGACCACTCTCATTCACCTGGGGCTTTCTATTCTCCTTCTCATCGGAGTAGGAGTGGCGTATGTATTTTGGTACACGAGCGTCGTCTCTCTTCGCACTGAAGTCGCCACTCTCCGGACGGAAACGGAGACACTTTCCGCGTCTGCACTTCAAATCTCTGCTGCGCGATCTGCACTCGCAAAACTAACGGAGGACGAGACGTACTTTGGTTCTTACTTTGTCTCTACCTCAACCGTCGTTTCTTACCTTGAAGCACTTGAGAGTGCAGGAGATGAGTTTGGTGCCTTTGTAGAAGTAGTGTCAGTCACTCCGGAAGGAAAAACACGACTGGCGGTCTCTTGGAAGGCAGAAGGATCATTTGTGCAGGTGATGCGCACGGCCGGTGTAATTGAGCACGGCCCCTACGATGCAGTGATGAAGAGTCTCACTATTGATACCAATGTGTCGGCAGAGGGAGTGTGGACGGTGTCTGGAGTCGTCTCAGTCGGGATGCGACCAGACGAAGGAACGAAGGAGCAGTCGGGCGCTCCTGCCGCTCCGTCGGATAATGTGAACGACCTTCTTATATGAAACTCAAACTCCCATTTAAGGTACCAAGCTTGAAGTACGGCGATCGTATTCACGCCGTGCGTGACTGGCTCGCCCTTCTCTCCGCGCTCCTTATCTTCCTTGTGGCAAGCGTTGCATGGAATGCGTGGTTCTTTGTGAACGTCACTGACGAGAGTGCCTTCATCACTCCAGGGCAGAGTGCTCCTGCGCCAATCTTGAGTGCGCTTCCTGCTGCGCGTGAAGTGCTTGAAAACAGAGCAGGGGAAGCAGATCGTTACAGAATCTTCTATCAGTTCGTTGACCCGTCGTAGGAGGACGAGTACTGTTACTAAGCCCCCATAGCTTAATGGATAAAGCTGCGGACTTCTAAGCCGTCGATCTAGGTTCGATTCCTGGTGGGGGCACAGCTGGCGTTATGCTCGGTGCCACAGTGCGAGCTCTTCTGCAGTAAGGACGGTCTCCGTAATGAGGAGCTCTTCCATAATTGGTGCGACTGCAATCATCGCATCAACGAGTCCAAGTCGCGTGCGCTCACTTCCGCTTACCTCAAAACGTACTGGCCATGTAGTTACAATTTCTGTAATGATTTGACGATCTCCAGCGGTAAGACGAGTGCCGTGCTCGTATGTCATTAAAATATCAAGGAGATGTTCTGACATCACAAATGGATTAATCTCTGCATGTGCTTCTTTGAGCTGGTGGAGTATTGGTGTGATGCTTTCGCGCCGTGCCCATGCATCAAGAATACGAGTGCGCACACCCAGGTACTCTCCGTATGGTCGTCCATCTGCGTCTTCTCCCTCTGCCCAGTGCACAAGACGCTCTATGTCATGCGCGGTAAGTTCTTCGGTCGGCGGCCATGGCTGCTCGGTGGATCCGGCAAGCGTACTCGCCGCCGCGGCAGCAGCGAGTGCTTCGTTCACATTTCTGCGAGTGTACCTCTTTTCATCTTCCGGCATAGATGAGTTTTCGGTGGTGGGCGCTAGAGGACTCGAACCTCTGACCATCCCGGTGTAAACGGGGTGCTCTACCAACTGAGCTAAGCGCCCGGTCCTGAGACGATAGCGCACCTCTCGCAGATTTCAAAGCGTGGTAGGTTCTATATATGGAACGCATGGAGGCTTTGGTCTCGGGCAGGGTACAGGGCGTGATGTATAGAGACTTCGTGGAGCGGAACGCTTCCGCACTCTCTTTGTGTGGATTTGTGAAGAATCTGCCTGACGGGACGGTGTCTGTCTATGCAGAAGGGTCGCGCAAACACCTTGAAACATTACTAGAGCGTCTCAAGAAAGGACCGATGTTTGCCAAGGTAGACGAGGTGACGGTTTCTTGGGCCGAAGCGACAAATGAACATAAATCTTTTAGTATCAAATAAGTCATGAATCTCCCTATCATTTACGAAGACGAGCAGCTCGTCGCGGTCAACAAGCCTGCGGGCGTAATGACGCACCCTGACGGAAAGACCTCCGAAGAGACCGTGAGCGACTGGTTTGCAGCTAGGTATCCGGAAAGTAAGGATGTGGGTGAAGTACAGAAACTTCCTGACGGCACTGAGCTCACGCGCCCTGGTGTCGTGCATCGTCTTGATCGCGATACCTCAGGAGTAATTGTGCTTGCGAAGACACAGGAGGCACACGCATTCTTGAAGAGTGCATTTCAAAACAGGGAAGCGAAGAAAACCTATGTGGCCTTTGTATACGGTATCCCCAAGGAACGGCGCGGAGTGATTGAGTTTGCGATTGGACGTTCTCGCAAAGACTTCCGACTCCGCTCCGCACAACCGAAGGCGAAGGGTCTGCTTCGCGAGGCCGTCACTCGCTACGAGGTTATCGCAGACAACGGCACACACTCCATTATGAAAGCGATGCCCGAGACAGGGCGCACGCACCAGATTCGTGTGCACCTGAAGGCCATCCACCACCCAGTGGTAGGGGACACACTGTATGCACCAGGACGCCCGGAGGACCTTGGATTTAACCGTCTTGGTCTCCATGCGTATCGTCTGGAACTCCCGAGCCCTACTGGAGAACCGCGTATTCTCACAGCACCACTCCCTGAGGAGCTTATGAAAGGAGTAGAGAAATTCCCTGAGGGGGCGGCTCGGATTGCCTCTATATAGGCGGTGTGATAGAGTACGCCGACTATGAATCAGGTCATCACTCCGGTTAAGACCGAGGAACGCACCAAGCTTGGCATCCGCCCAGGCGATACGGTCCGTGTCCACCAGAAGATTGTAGAAAAGGGGAAGACTCGTCTCCAGGTATTTGAAGGTCTCGTCCTTGCGGTCAAGCACGGTACTGAGGCAGGAGCCTCTTTCACCGTTCGTGCCACCCTTTCTGGTATCGGCGTTGAGCGCGTGTTCCCACTCTACGCTCCTTTTATTGAGAAGATTGAGATCGTAAAGCGCTCTAAGGTTCGCCGCGCAAAGCTTTACTTCATCCGTGACAAGGTTGCTCGTGAAGTACGCCGCCAGCTCCGCAATATGCGCATGATGAACGTCTCTACGACTGACTTTAAAGAGGAAGAGAAGGAGGTGGTGTCCGTACTCCCAGAAGAGAACCAGGAGGAGAAGATGGAGACAGCTCCAGAAGTTGCAGAGGCAGGGGGAGATACTTCAACCGAAGCAGCACCGGAAGCAGCAGAAGAGAAAGCAGCGGTGTAACGAAAAGACCAGGACACCCTGGTCTTTTTCATATGTTGTCGGTATAGTACGCGGGCACCTGCCCAGGTGGCGGAATTGGTATACGCGCTACCTTGAGGTGGTAGTGCCGCAAGGCTTGGAGGTTCGAGTCCTCTCCTGGGCACAGACGAAACACCGTGGTTATGCACCACGGTGTTGTTGTTTCCTCTCTCAATCGTTGCCATGATGAAAATATGAGACAGCACTTACTGAATTCCTTAATGGTTTCAATTGAGTGGCGTGTGATTGCGTTCCTGATCACCAATGTCTTCCTCTGGTTTGTGACAGGACATTTCGGGCAGGCAACTGCGCTCGCGCTCGGACTTCACCTCATTCTTTTCTTTGCACATTTCGTATGGCACTTCGTCCGACGGGAGTACCCTCGGATGGAGCTTGAGGCAGCGGCTTCCAGAGCGTCGGAACGCGTGGTATAAGTGCGAGACATGGCGACCGTGGTGTAACGGTTAACACTGCAGGTTGTGGTCCTGCCAATTCGGGTTCGATTCCCGGCGGTCGCCCCAAGGTATAATCCAGCTATATGGACTTCATCAAAGAATTTAAGACCTTCGCGCTTCGTGGGAACGCACTGGATCTCGCGGTGGGAGTTGTGATTGGCGCGGCATTTAACAGTATCGTTACTTCGCTTGTCACCAATATTCTGACTCCACCTCTTGGACTCGTCATAGGAGGCGTAGATTTCAGTGATCTTCAGGTGGTCATTGGAGGGGAAGCTGCTATTCAGTACGGCCTTTTCATTGAAGCGATCATAAGCTTCGTCATCACCGCCTTTGCACTCTTCCTCCTTATTAAGGCGATGAACAAGTTCGTGAAGAAGCCTGACGTGCCGGTGACGAAGCCTGCAGACGTGGTGGTGCTAGAAGAAATTCGTGATCTCCTGAAGAAATAGGAGAAGTGCTAGACTAGGGGCATATGAAACAGCTTCTTCTCGGGGTAGTGCTTTTGGTGCTTATCGGTATTGCGGGATTCTTTTATAGGAATGCGATAGAGGGACCAGGTCCGATTGTCGCCTGTCCGCTCGATGCAAAACTCTGCCCTGACGGTTCTTCAGTCGGTCGTGTGCTTCCGACTTGTGAGTTTGCCGCCTGCCTAGCCGCAGAAGGGAAGGTCTCCTACTCCATGCCTGCGGGCTACACTGCGGATGAGAATGCGTACGGCGCTGACACTTCTCTCCTTGATGCATTCGTAAAGTCATCACTCTCAGAAAATCCAAAGCACACCATTACGGTGCGTGAGTACATGATTCCTGAGGGGCAAACGGCAAACGATGTGATCATCGCGAATACAACCTTCTATCCTTCAGATATGCCGGCTGAATCCATGGATCAGTTTGAGCCGGTCACTGTAAACGGAAAGACGTATCAGTCAGTGGTGATTGAGCGCTTTGAAGCAATTGTGCACAGCGCATACTTCCTCCCACTTGAAGGCAAGGTGTTGAAGTTTGAGATTGTGGAGCACGACGTCATGGATTGGATGGAGCCTACACTCGCGGTGAAGAAGCTCCCTGAGCATGCCGCATTCATTCAGATGCTCGGCACAGTGTCGTACTAATCTATGGCTGAACGTTCCGCACAGGAGAGAGATTCACGCTTCGGTGCTCCAGAGAAGAGAGAAGTTGATGGGCATTCCATCACCATTCGGTACCCGAACCCAGAGGCGGTGGCCGCACTTGAGGGGCGCATTGCGGATACGGAATTTACGGATGAAATGTTGCGTCCTCAAATCGCAACTCTCATCGCGATGCTGAAACTTCCGATCATTACAGATGATTTTGGAAATCAGCATGAGGCCCGACGAGCCTGGCGCACAGGTCTTCTTGAAAAAGGACTTACGGAAGAGCATGCGCTCCTTGAGCAAGGATTATTGCGCGGGAATAACATTGGCGCGCTTTCCGTGTTTGATGCACTCAAAGCAATGCAACAACACCTTGGAAGATTTGCAGTGGTAAACGGACAGAACCCGGAGCACTTTTCAGAAATCGTAAACGCAGGACTTCACATGCTGAGCAAGG
This sequence comes from Patescibacteria group bacterium, assembly GCA_019744845.1. Lineage (GTDB taxonomy): Bacteria > Patescibacteriota > Minisyncoccia > Phycocordibacterales > Phycocordibacteraceae > C7867-001. Next base: position 520,841 of record JAIETW010000001.1, read on the forward strand.
TACAGAACGAGTACGAGCAGATGGATACAGCTCAGCGTCTCGTCTTTGTAGAGCGCTCGATTGAGCTCGTGGAGAAAGCCGTATGGGGACTCGTGAAGTTGTTTGAGAAGGCCTAGTCTACGTGACCCACTTCCTCCTCTAGGTGCATCTCCTCTTCAAGGTGAGTGCTTTCACCTTCATGTGCCTCGTCTCCGTGCCCGTGACTTTCGGTGCCCATGAGCAGTACCATCGCGAGAAGTCCAAGAAGAATCACCCCGAACTGAAGGAGTGAGCGGCGCTTTCCTGTGGTTTTGTGAAGCTCAGGAATAAGATCTGCCGCAGCGATGTAAATGAACATACCTGCAGTGAATGAGGTGATGAGAGGCACGGCAATCTCACCAAAGGTAGAAAGCCAGAAGGCGAGCCCGACTCCCACGAATGCAGTAAGTGCAGATAAGAAGTTCATCAAAAGCGCTTTGCCGCGAGAGAAGCCTGCGTGTATCAGAAGACCAAACTCACCAATCTCCTGAGGGATCTCGTGAAGTGCGATCGCAATGGTTGTTGCGATACCTACTTCAGGAGAGATAAGGAATGCGGCACCAATCGCAATACCGTCTACAAGGTTATGAATACCATCAGAAACAATCACCATGTGCCCGACCGGGTGGATGGTGGCGTGGTCAGGGGAATACTCTTCGTCGCCGTGACTGTGGTGCCAGTTAAGGAATTTCTCTAGGACAAAGAAGGTGAAGAATCCGGTAAGAATGAGAAGAGATACGGTAAGTGCGGAGGCTTGCTCAAATGCTTCCGGTATAAGGTGGATGAATGCATCACCAAGCAGTGCTCCCGCCGCAAGTGAAATAAGAAGAAACAGAATCTTTTTCAGGAATTCCTGACGGAGTGAGAGTGTCGCGATACCGACAAGAGAAATAAGACTCACGACGCCAACGGCGAACAGGCTTTGTATAAGAGGGGTCATGACGGTACCGTAGCATGGGGAAAGTCTAGTTGCAAATAATTTGCATGTGTAAAACTCAGGGGAACCAGGTATGATGGAGGAATGAGTAAAAAAGGAATTGATGCGGCAGCTCTCCTGAGAGATGCGGGTGTGCGTGCCACGCCGCAGCGCATTCGTATCGTGGAGATACTCCATGCGCGGCATCGCCCCCTTTCTATAGAGGCGCTCGTGTCCGCGGGGAAGGGAGTGTTTGATATGACAACCGCATACCGTGCGGTAGAAACGCTCTGGAAGAGCGGGGTGGTGCGACGTATTGATCTCAAGCAGCAGCACGCACTCTATGAACTTGCAGAAGATCACCATCATCATGCGGTGTGCACTTCCTGCGGTGCCATCCAGGATGTGAGCATGTGTATTAGCCCTTCGCTTGATGAAAAGGTGCGACGTGCGGTCGGGTTTAGTCGCGTAGACTCACATGCGCTAGAATTCTTTGGTATCTGTAACGCCTGCGCCAAGAAATGAAATCATTCCTTTTCTCTCTTCTCGTGCTTGCAACGTGCATCCCAACATCCGTACTTGCGGCAGAGCCTTCTTTTGCAGATAGCGTCATGCGTGCGAGAGTGCTGTCTGTTGAATCTGCAGGAGAGCGTGCGGTTGCGGGGACGGATCTTTCCGAAGCGTTCCAGCGTTTGTCGGTAGAAGTCATAGAAGGAGCGCAGAAGGGAGAGATTCTAGAAGTAGAAAACAATGCGCCAACGGCGCTGTCCGTCGGGGATGTCTTCTATCTCCACAAAGTATCAGACGAATTTGGTACGCAGTATGCGGTAGGGGAGCCTGATCGTCGCTGGGTTCTTTTCGGTCTTGCTGGACTGTTTGTACTCGTCACCGTGGTGGCCGCAGGAAAAGCAGGAGCACTCTCACTTCTTTCTCTTGTCCTCAGCTTCCTCATTATTATTTATGGTCTTGTGCCTGCGCTCTCGTCAGGAGGAGATCCAGTTTTGATCTCTGTGTTCTTTGCAATTGTGATGCTCGCAGTCGCCATGATCATGACGCACGGCTTGAATCGTGCAATGTGGGTTGCGCTCGCCGGCAGCATTGTAGCGCTCGTATTTGCGGCAGTGGTTGCGCACATTGCCGTTGCGCTTGCGAATCTTTCTGGGTTTGCGAGCGATGAGACGGTGTTCCTAAACTTCGCAACGGATGGCGCTATTAATCTCCCCGCACTTCTCTTGGGAGGCATCCTCGTCGGTATCGTCGGTATTTTGAACGACGTATCGGTATCTCAGGTACATACGGTCATCGAGATCTCTGATGCGAACCCTGCACTCACCAAGAAAGAGGTGCTTACACGTGCCATGCGGGTGGGGCAGGAGCACATGGGGGCAGTCGTGAATACGCTTCCGCTTGCCTATGCTGGTGCCTCACTCCCACTCCTCCTCCTATTCTTTGGGTCTGATGCCTCTCCTTTGTTTATTCTGAACCGAGAGATATTTGCCGTAGAGCTTATCCGTACCTTTGCTGGGGGCATAGGGCTTATGTGTTCCGGGGTCATCGCGACCCTCCTTGCGGTAATGTTTACGGGCCCGGCACGTCATCGTGATAGAATCGCTATATAACAGTTACTTATTAAATCCATGGACGAGAAATTCTCATTTGACCAGCTCGCAAGCTCCAAGGCCTTTCGCATGACCGCGGTTGCCGTCCTCGGCCTTCTTGCACTATTCCTTCTAGTAAAGACGGTAGACCTCATTGCATACGGCATTGGCCGCAGTGATGTGTACCCTGCAAAGACCATCTCTGTTGAAGGAACAGGGGAAGCAAGCATGATTCCTGACATTGCACAGATCACGTACTCCGTCACCGAACAAGGTGCAACGGTATCTGAGGCACAGGACAAGGCAACCACCAAGATGGATGCTGCCCTTGCTGCTGTTGAAGCACTCGGTGTTGAGGAGAAGGACGTAAAGACCGTTGGCTACAACGTCTATCCACGTTACGAGTACCAGCAGCCTTGTTACTCTGGCATCTGCCCACCAGTGACCTCAAGCCCACGTATCATTGGCTACGAAGTATCACAGTCAATTGAAGTAAAGGTTCGCGACACTGGAAAGGCAGGAGAAGTACTTCAGGCACTCGGCACTGCGGGTGTCCAGAACATCTCTGGTCCTAACTTCGTCGTAGACGATGCAGATGGTGTACGCGCAGAAGCACGCGAACTCGCTATCAAGGAAGCAAAGGAGAAGGCAAAGCAGCTTTCTAAGGACCTTGGCGTATCCCTTGGAAACGTCGTCTCATTCTCTGAGAGCTCTGGCTACTACCCAATGTACGACTCGTACTATGGAAAGGGCGCAGGCATGGAGGCTGAACAGTCTATGGCTCCATCTCTCCCAGTCGGTGAAGAGGAGACCACGATCACGGTCTACATCACCTACGAGATTCGCTAAGCGATATTCTCTCCTAAAACCGCCCTACTGGGCGGTTTTTTGTATCTTGACGACCCATCGGGCAAATAGTATGATTGCCCACGTACCAAAGGCCCGCAGGGCTTTTTTATTTGGACTATGAAATCATTCTTCACCTATCTCAAGAATGTGCGCGCAGAATTGGAGCACGTCGTGTGGCCGAAGCCTCGCACGGCAGTGGGGCACACCATTCTTATTCTTGTTATTTCCGCCGTCACTGCGGCGTTCCTTGCGTTGCTTGACTATCTCTTCACGAGCGGCGTCGGCACCCTTATCCGCTAATCGTCTGTCCTATGGATACTCGCACCTCTCCACAATTCTCCGAAGACGCGATTAACCTTGAGCCACGTTGGTACACCATCCATACCTACGCGGGCTACGAGAATGCCGTTGAGCGTAATTTGAAGCAGCGCATTGAGTCTCTTGGCATGGAAGGGAAGATTTTTGAAGTCGTCGTTCCTACCGAGAAGAAGATTCGCGTAAAAGGCGGTAAGCGTATCGTAGAAGAAGAGAAAATCTACCCTGGCTACATCCTCGTGAAGATGATCGTAGACGAGGATTCTTGGTTTGTGGTTCGTAACACTCCTCGCGTGACCGGCTTCGTCGGTTCTGGCACCACCCCGGTTCCTATGGAGGAATCAGAAGTCGCCACTCTTATGAAGCGCATGGATGCAGAAGCACCCAAGCACCGTATTGATCTTGCCAAGGATGATCCAGTTATCATCGCTGACGGTCCCTTCAAGGATCTTGAAGGAAAGGTGGGCGAAGTGGATGAGGAACGTGGCAAGGTCAAAGTCATGGTTGCCATGTTCGGTCGCGAGACCCCTGTGGAACTAGACTTCTTGCAGGTTCGTAAGCTCTAGCGTAAAGTCACATAACTATGCCAAAAGTAGTAAAGAAAATTAAGCTCCAGATTCCCGCAGGAAAGGCCACCCCGGCCCCTCCAGTCGGTACCGTACTTGGTCCCGCAGGTGTGAACATTGGAGATTTCGTTAACAAATTTAACGAGGCCACCAAGGACAAGATGGGGGACATCATCCCAGTAGACCTTTCCGTCTACGAGGACCGTACCTTCAGCTTCGTTCTTAAGACCCCTCCTGCATCTCGCCTTATTTTGAAGATCCTTGGAATTGAGAAGGGATCCCAGAAGCCAGGAGGCAAGAAAGCTGCAACGCTTACGAAGGCCCAGGTTCGTCAGATTTCTGAACAGAAGATGCCTGACCTAAACGCCGCCTCTCCTGAAGCCGCCGACCGAATCATTGAAGGAACGGCCCGCTCAATGGGAATAGACGTAAAGTAAGCAAAAGCCCCGCCTCAAGCGGGGTTTTTTCTTGTGTAGAATACGCATATGGCTCTAGAGTCTTTCTCCTCAGCAGAAACCGGACCACTCTCAAAAGAAGAGATTGCTGCAGTGTTTGAAGAAGCACGCGTGATGAATCTCCTCTTCCCGCAGGCCATCCAGGGCATTGCCATGGTGATGATTGGAGAGTTGCTCAACTCTCCGAACCCAGAGCGCATGCTCCGTCGCTTCGCAAGTACACGACTTCCTGAGCCCTTGGCAGAAAAATATGGAGACCATGGCACTGCGGCGCATATCGCACGCGGATTTACCCGAGAGGTAGGGGCGCTCGGTGGCGCATGGTTGTGGGAGCGGGAGAAAGTAACTTTGTTTGCTATTCTTGCGCGCGTTTTTCTTTCTCGTGAAGATCGGCAACAGCTTCATATAGACAGCCCGCGCATTAAAGAGATAGGAAGAATGCTCCAGCACGTGATACACAGCTCTGGAAAGTTTGAAGACGGCCCTCAGTTTAATGAGGCAGGTATTACTGAACTCTGCAAAGTCCTCTCTGCGCGCATGTCCGCCGATAAAGAGGGAGTAGCTGCACTGCAAGCATACGCCCCGCTAGTTAAAGAAGCGCTTGAAACTTTGACTGACAAACTTACGGTGTATAGAGAAGGGTTCGCTCCGATTGTGAAACGACGTGACCTCACAGGAGACATCCATACCTATTTTGCGCAAACGGATGCACACGTGCGTCCAATGCTAGACCAGGCCCTTGATGCCACTGAAACTCTTTTGAAAGAAAAAGAAATGCCGCAGGCTCTCAAGCGCCGCGTAGAGCTCCTCATCAATATTCTTAAGACGCAGTATTTTGAGCACTAGCGCTCAAGAGTGAGATACGTATACGGAGGATTGTGATCTAGATGGGGGACTTCTTCTACGACTTTCGTAAATTCTCCGTAGTCAGGGAAGAACACATCACCAGGAGAATCGTCGTGTACGAGGGTCAGGTACAGGCGGTCAGTATAAGGGAACGCATCCTTGAAGATGCCACAGCCGCCAATGATATAGATCTCTTCGGAACCTGGGGAATTCTTTGCTGCTTCTATTGCAGCCTCTACGGAAGATACGACGACTGCACCCGGCGCCTCGTACTCAGGGTTACGAGTGACGACAATGTTCGTGCGCTTTGGAAGGGGGCGGCGCTCAGCGGGAAGGGATTCCCACGTCTTACGTCCCATGATGATGGGGTGGTTACGGGTGAAGTTGCGGAAGCGCTCCAAGTCTTCAGGGATGTCCCAGACCAAATCATTATCCTTCCCTAGGACTTTCGTGTGCGCTCCAATAGCGGCAATGGCAGCAATCATGATTTCAAGATATCACGCGCATGCGTCTCATACACAAAGAGCTGTTCTCCTTCTGAAACGCAGACATAATCTACTGGCTGGTCCCATGGCTGCCGCAGAAGGGGAGCCTCTGAGAACTGGGATGGATAGCAAAAGCCGACGCGAAGCCAATTCTTTGGAAGGTATCCAAGAAAACGGTCATACCAGCCACCACCTCTGCCGTGTCGTGTACCGAGTGCATCAAAGGCACGACCAGGCACGAAGACTACAACGGGAGTGTCTTTGAACGCGACACGCACCGCCTTTGCTTCTTCTTCAGGGTTGAGAGAAGCCCGAGGAGTGACGGTGTGCGTGGGTGCTTGCTTTGGAAGAGAAATATAATCCAAGAATGGTACCTCCGTCTTTAACGGAACGTACGTAACAAAAGCGCCATAGGCGCTTAGGACAACTGCTATTTTGACTTCTTGTGCCACGATTGTTTCTTTTTAATATCGCGATCCTTCCAGAGTTTCGGAAGCATCATGTCCGGCTTCCACTCCTTCTTAAGGCGGGAAAGCTCCGTTGAGCTCTGGTACTTACCGGCCGCTGCGTAGTCTTTCTTCAAGATAGGGCCAGTTTCAAAGAAGACGATCTGTGCGATACGACGTCCGACCACGAGAGGAATGATGTAGTGGCGAGAAGAGTTTGAGATCTCCATAGTCCAGCGGTTGATGTAGCCGACGTCACCCCACCCCGCACACTTACAGACGTTAATGAAGTCGCGGGCAAGAGACGAGCGCGCCTTCATCATAGTCGTGACGGTGTCGCGTCCACCGATGAATTCATTCGTGTGCGCAAGGATGGTTTCTCCCGGCTCAAGAAGAATCACCTTGTCGTCAGGGCGAATCCCATCAAAGTCAAAGTTGAAGTCGCTCAAACAATCCTTCGCATAGTCAGCACGATGTGGCTCGGTGCCCCAGATAAGTTCGGTGTCTTTCTTGCTGTAGAGGTTGAAGAGATTCTTGTAGCGCTTTGGCTTCTGTTCTCGGTAGAACCATTCACCAAGCGTGACGTCCATGGAGGACGTACAAAGATTTTCCTTATCAAAGGGCTCAATCACAATAGAACCCGCCCTCATGTGTTCAAGAATCTTTTTGTCCGAAAGTGCCATAGTCCGAGGATTATACCGCCATAGGGGCCTTAATAGTAGGGTGGGATTCGTAGTTTTCCAGCTTGATGTCGTCCATGGTGAACTTATCTATGTCTTTGATTTCAGGATTGAGCCAGAGGGTAGGGGAGGCGAGGGGTTCACGAGTCAGCTGCTCCTTTACGGCATCAAAGTGGTTCTTATATATATGTGCATCGCCAAGCACGTGCACGAATTCTCCCGGCTTGTATCCCGTTACCTGCGCCACCATCATCAAGAAGAGGGAATAGGAGGCGATGTTAAACGGTACGCCAAGGAACATGTCACAGCTGCGCTGATACATCTGCATAGAGAGGCGACCATCGGCGACAAAAAACTGGAACATGACGTGGCAGGGAGGAAGCGCCATCTGATCAAGCTCTCCAGGATTCCAGGCAGAGACAATAAGACGACGTGAAGTAGGGTCAGTCTTTATGCGCTCTATCACTTCCTTAATCTGATCTACGGTCCCACCATCAGGCTTCTGCCAACTCCGCCATTGCACACCATAGATACGACCGAGATCCCCTGGGAATTTTGCTTTTGGTTTCCAGTAATCTGCCTCTGCGTTGTCGGTCCAGATCGTGCGCTCACTTCCGTTCAGTTCCTTGAGACGGTTGTCGTCGTTGCTTCCCTCAAGAAACCAGAGAAGTTCACTCTTAACTGCTTTAAAGGCAAGTTTCTTCGTCGTAATAGCGGGGAAGCCGTGTGCCAGATCAAAGCGCATCTGAAACCCAAAAAGGCCACGAGTACCAACCCCTGTACGATCATTGCGGTCTACTCCCTCTTCGTAGATTTTACGGAGGCTATGTAGATAGGGCTGTTCCATACAGGCAGTATACTAGGGGTATGAAAAAAGGGGTGTTTATAGTCCTTGACGGTAATGATGGCTCTGGTAAGGCGACCCAAACCAGACTTTTGGCTGAGCGCCTCACAAAGGAAAAGGTACCACTTGAGACCTTTGATTTCCCAAGCTACAACCGCAATTTCTTTGGCACGATGCTCGCCGATTGTTTGTCGGGGAAGTGCGGAGATTTCGTACACTTAGACCCCAAGATCGCATCTACTTTGTATGCACTTGACCGCTTTGAAGAGACACCACGTATTAAACGAGCGCTCTCAGATGGGAAGGTGGTAATTACTGACCGCTTCTCTTCGTCGAACCAGATACACCAAGGAGGAAAGATAGAAGACACTAAGGCGAGAGAGGAGTTCCTCATCTGGCTTGATGGTATGGAACACACGACGCTTGGCATCCCACGCCCTGACGCGGTGCTGTACTTTGATGTGCCGCTGGAGATTAGCCTTGCCCTTCTTGAGGAGAAGCGGGCAGTAAAGAACGCGGGGGTAGAGGGGAAAGACCAGGTAGAGCAAGATCGCCAGTACCTCGCCCAGAGCTATGAGGCTGCCAAGTGGCTTGCGAGCCGCCAGCCAAACTGGCATGTGATCCAATGTGCGGAGAATGGGGTGATGCGGAGCCGGGAGGCAATCCACGAGGACGTCTATAGAGTAGTGTCGGGGCTTCTAGTATAATTAGGCATTAGAAGATTAGCGGTTCCCATACCATGTCCAGTTACGAGCACGTGAAGCGTGACGATCCGGAAATTTACCGGGCCCTAGAGGGAGAAGAGAGGCGTGAACGGGAGGGCCTTGAGCTTATCCCTTCAGAGAACTATGTATCACTCGCCGTACGCGAAGTGATGGGTTCCGTGTTCACAAACAAGTACTCGGAAGGGTACCCAGGCAAGCGCTACTACGGCGGGCAGCAGTACACCGACGTCATAGAGGACCTTGCACGCGAACGTGCGAAGAAACTCTTCAACGCAGGGTTTGCAAACGTGCAGCCACACGCTGGTGCTCCGGCAAACGTTGCAATGTACTTCGCACTCCTTGAGCCGGGGGACACGATTCTCGGTATGGATCTCTCCCACGGTGGACACCTCACGCACGGGCACCCCGTGACCTATCTCACGAAGATCTTCAACTTCGTGCGATACAAAATGAAGAACATTGAGACGGGAGAAATTGATTACGATGAGATGCTAGAGGTGGCGAAGCGTGAGAAGCCAAAGATGCTTCTTGCAGGGTACTCTGCGTATCCTCGCGAGCTTGATTACACAAAATTTGTATCTATCGCGCGCGAAGTCGGGGCAATCGCCGTCATGGATGTGGCGCACATTGCGGGGCTCATCGCCGGAAAGGCAGTGAAGAATCCATTTGATTACGGCTTTGATGTGATGACTACCACGACGCACAAGACACTTCGTGGTCCTCGTGGCGGCATGATCCTCACCCGTGAAGACGCGGACGTTGCAAAGAAGATTGATAAGTCTGTGTTCCCTGGATTCCAGGGCGGTCCTTTGATGCACATGATTGCCGCAAAGGCAGTGTGTTTCGGGGAAGCACTTACGCCACAGTTTGAGACCTACGCCAAGCAGGTGATTGTGAATGCGTCTGCCATGGCGGATGTATTCCTTGAGGATGGTGCACGCCTTATTACGGGCGGCACCTCTAACCACCTCATCCTTGCGGATGTGTGGGGCTCCTACGAAATCTCAGGACATGATGCAGAGACTCTCCTTGATCGTGCAGGTATTACGCTTAACAAGAACTCCATTGCTGACGATACACGTAAGCCAATGGACCCATCTGGTATCCGCTTCGGTACGCCTGCGATCACCACTCGTGGATTCAAGGAAGCAGAGTGTATCCGCATTGCAGAACTCATGATTGAGATCTTGAAGAAGCGTGATGATGCGACGGTAGAGGCCGCACGTGCAGAAGTGCAGACCATGGCTGAGAAGCACCCAGTACCAGAATCATTCGTCTAATGAAGATTCGGAAGGCCAACGGACTTGATGGGGCCGCCATCAGGAACTTGATACGACTGTATCCAGGGAAGTTGATACAAGAACATCTTCCTCGTACGGGAGAGTTCTTTGTTGCCATTGAAGGGAAGAAGATTGTCGGCTGTTGTGCACTTGCCGTGTATTCAAAGCGGCTCGCAGAGATTCGTTCGCTTGCAGTTGATCCGAACTTCCAAGGGAAGGGGATAGGACGCGCACTCGTGGATGCGTGCATGAAAGAGGCAAAGCGTCGCAAAGTATACGAGGTACTTTCAGTCACCGGCGCCAAGGAGCTTTTTGAGAAGCATGGCTTCAACACCTTCAATCAGGAGAAATACGCGATGATTCGGGTCCTTGGATAGGCCCGTTTGCTATACTCCCTGCATGGAAACGCGCATCAAAGATGCCGTGAGAAACGCTCTTCTGGCGCTCGGCGCGCCGGAGCTTCCATTTGCCGTAGAGCGCCCGGGAGATCACGCGCATGGAGATTACGCGGTAAATGCCGCACTCGTTGCCGCTAAGGTGCTCGGGAAGAATCCTAAGGAAGTGGCGGATGCACTTGCGACTGAACTTACCAAGGCGCTTGGAGATTCGGTCACTCGCGTGAGTGTCGCCGGTCCTGGTTTCATCAACATCACGCTTGCCCGCTCAGTTATTACGGACGCACTTGAAGAGGCGCACACAGAAGAATGGGGGAAGGGAGTGGTGAACGCAGAGAAGAGGGTGATGGTGGAGTTCACCGACCCCAATCCATTTAAGGAGATGCACATTGGGCACCTCATGAGCAACGTGATTGGCGAATCAGTCGCGCGTCTTATTGAATACTCGGGGGCTACTGTTGCGCGTGCAAATTATTTCGGTGACGTCGGACCCCACGTCGCAAAAGCGATCTGGGGATTGAAGCATGCAGGAGTGACAGATCCAGATTCTGCCGCAGAGATTGGCAAAGCATATGCGCATGGATCTCGTTCGTACGAAGAAAGCGAGAAGGCAAAGGAAGAAATAGACGCACTTAACATCGCGCTCTATAAAGGAGAAGACAGAGAACTCATGGAGTTCTGGCGCAAAGGACGTGCCGTCTCACTCGACGCGTTTGAAGAGGTGTACAAGACACTCGGCACGAAGTTTGATTACTATTTCCCAGAAAGCGAAGTGGCCGATGATGGCGTGCGACTCGTACAGGAAGGAGTAGAGAAGGGGGTGTTTGAAGAGAGTCAGGGCGCCATAATTTTTAATGGTGAGAAGCGAGGCCTTCATACATTGGTGTTCATCACTTCTAAAGGCACGCCAACCTATGAAGCCAAGGAGCTTGGGCTCGCCTTTGCAAAGGAGGCGCGCTGGCCATCTGACGTATCACTCATTCTCACCGCGGCAGAACAGGTGGGACATTTTCATGTCGCACTCGCGGCACTCAAAGAGTTTGCGCATGCGCTTGCCGAAAAGACCGCGCATATTCCTCACGGATTCCTACGCCTCACCACGGGGAAGATGTCTTCTCGCGAAGGCACGATCGTGACTGCGACCTCACTCATCAACGATATGGTGGCAAAGGCGCAGGAGCGTGCGCAGGATGTGCTTGTGGCAGAACAGGTCGGCATTGCCGCAATTAAATACATGGTGCTTCGTCAGGCACCGGGAGGTGACATCATTTTCAATCCTGAACAATCACTTTCTCTTGAGGGAGATTCTGGTCCGTACCTTCAGTACGCACTCGTGCGTGCGACGTCAGTGCTCGCGTCTGCAGAGAAAGAGGGAAGCAGAGAGGACGCACCCGCGGAACCGTATCTTATTGAACGTCTCATCTCTCGTTTCCCTGAAGTTGCGGCCCGTGCAGAGCGCGAGCGCTCCCCACATCATGTCGCACAGTATTTGACCACGCTTGCGGGAGAGTGGAACTCTTTTTATGCGCAGAACCGTATCATTGGAGGAGAGTATGAGCCATACAAATTGTTTGTGGCACGTGCCTTCCAGAACACCATGAAAAAAGGTCTGTGGCTCCTGGGGATTCCAACTCCAGAGAAGATGTAATATAGGAGCATATGAGCGAAGGAATAGAAGCAAAAGGATCAACCACCGAACCAGTTATTGCGAGCATACGCGATGCGGTCTTATACGCCCGAACGATTGGATACCCTATTCTCGTCCGTCCGTGGGGATGCGATGAGAATTCAGAAAAACTCTTTCATGTCGTGAACAACGATGAAGAGCTTATCCGCATTCTTCCGGATGCGCTTCGTGACTCAGTTAACCAGGGCCGTGTAGACATGGTGCATCTTACAAAGGCACAGGAAACGAAGAGCTACATCCCAACGCCTAAATAGTTTGGGGAACGTCCTTTCCTAGGATAGGATGGACGATTATGGCAGATGATCGGGGTAAAGCAGAGGTAGCACGACGCGAAGAGGAAATTCTCGCGTTTTGGAAGGATGCCCGTATCTTTGAGAAATCACTCGGGAAAGATGCTCCTAAGGGGGAGTTCACCTTTTATGACGGTCCTCCATTTGCGACCGGCCTCCCACACCAGGGTTCTCTTCTTTCTTCGGTCGCTAAAGATGCGATCCCGCGCTACAAGACCATGCGTGGGTATAGAGTACGTCGTCGTTGGGGCTGGGATACGCACGGACTTCCGATTGAATCGCTCGTAGAGAAGAAGCTGGGACTGAAGAATAAGAAAGAGATTCTCAATATAGGTATTGAGACCTTTAACGAGACTGCGCGCTCCATGGTGCTTGATTACGTGCATGAGTGGAAACGCTACATTGAGCGTATTGGTCGCTTCGTGGATTTTGATAATTCCTACAAGACCATGGACAACTCATTCATTGAGTCGGTCTGGTGGGGACTGAAGGAGATACATAAGAAGGGACGTCTCTATGAGGGACGCAAAGTGCTTATGTACTGTCCGCACTGCGAAACGCCACTCGCGAAAGCAGAGATCGCGATGGACAACACCTATAAGGACATCACTGAAGAAGCGGTGACGGTGAAGTTCAAGGTGAAGAATCCAGAGAAGCATGCGTTGCCCGCAGATACCCACATTCTCGCGTGGACCACGACGCCGTGGACGCTTCCGGGAAACGTGGGACTTGCAGTAGGGAAGGACATTCAGTACGGGCTCTACGGAAACGTGATTGCGGCTTCCGCGCGCGCTGAGTCTCTCGGGCTCTCCTCTCCTTCAAAGGAGATTACGGGCGCTGAACTTGTGGGTATTGAATACGAACCGCTCTATGACATCGCAAAAGTGGCGGCACACACAGGAAAGAAGTGGCAGGTGCTCTCCGGAGATTTCGTTACCACTGAAGATGGTACGGGTATCGTGCACACTGCCGTCATCTATGGAGAGGACGACTACGCGCTTGGCCTTAAGGAAGGGCTTCCAATGGTGCCGCTCCTAAATCCAAACGGTACGTACAACGCTGACGCACCTGAGTTTGTGCAGGGGCAGTACATCAAGAAAGCAGAACCACTCATCAAGGAAGATCTGGAGAAGCGCGGACTCATGTTTGCGAAGGCGATGAATACGCACTCATACCCGCATTGTTACCGCTGCGGCACTGCGCTCATCTACAACGCCGTCTCTTCGTGGTTCATAGATATTCAGTCGGTGAAGCAGAAGATGCTCGCAGAGAACGAAAAGATTTCCTGGACTCCAGGGCATCTTAAGCACGGACGTTTCAAACACATTATTGAATCTGCACCAGATTGGACTATTTCTCGTAACCGATTCTGGGCAAGTCCGCTTCCGATCTGGAAAGATCCGAAAGGGAATGTCACCGTCATCGGTTCTCTTGATGAGCTTAAGGCGCGCACGAAGAAGTCAGGCAACAAATATTTCCTTCTTCGTCATGGCGAGGCAGAGCAGAATGCGATGGATATTTTGAACAGCAAAGATCCAGAGAAGTATGGTTTGACCGAAAAAGGGAAGGGGCAGGCAGATGAGGCAGGGGATGCGCTTAAAGAGAAAAAGATCACCAAGGTCTTTGTGTCCCCGTATCGTCGTACTCGCGAGACGGCAGGCATTGTCGCAAAGAAGCTCGGTATTCCAGAGTCTTCAATTGTCGTAGACGAGCGTATTCGCGAGCTTGATTTTGGCGAGAAAGATGGCAGTGGGCACAACGCATTCCTTGAATACCGTGCCGCACACATGTCCTCCTGTGACGATCGTATTCCTGGAGGGGAGAGTTACCAGGACGCCCGCAAGCGTTTTGGAGAGTTTATTTATGAAATAGAAGAGAAGTACCAGAATGAATCGGTGCTCATTGTCTCGCACGGCATTGCCTTTGAGACACTGGAGACACTTTCACTTGGACTCAGCAAGGTAGAGGTATGGGATCGCATTCTTGGCGTCCGCGCACCTATCGGCGCATACAAGGAGATTGAGTTTGTACCACTGCCACATAACAAGGATTACGAACTTGATTACCATCTCCCATACATAGATCGGGTGCAGCTTGTCTCTGAATCGGGAGAGCCACTTACCCGTACGCCTGAAGTGGTGGACTGTTGGGTGGAGTCAGGCTCCATGCCGTTTGCGGAGTACCACTATCCCTTTGAGAACCAGAAGGAGTTTGAGAAACGTGCGCCGGGGGACTTCGTCTCCGAATACATTGGGCAAACTCGTGCCTGGTTCTACTACATGCACGCGATCTCTGTCTCTATCTTTGGCCGTCAGTCATTCCGCAATGTGATCACGACTGGAAACGTCGTTGCCAAAGACGGGGCGAAGCTCTCTAAGAGTAAGAACAACTATACGGATCCGTACGTACTCTTTGATATGTATGGTGCAGACGCGTTCCGGTATTACCTCCTCTCAAGTCCGGTCATGCAGGCAGAGGATCTTATGTTCCGCGATGAGGACGTGAAGGATGCGCATGCACGCGTCGTGAACATGCTTCGGAACGTCTTGTCCTTCTACCTTCTCTTTAAGGACGACATAAAAGAAGGAGTAGTGGTGCGCACCACGCATCCACTTGATAAGTGGATCTGGGCACGCTTCTCTGAAGTGCTTGCAGATTCCACTGATGCCTTTGATCGCTACGACGTCGTACGCGCGACACGCCCGTTCAAGGATTTCATTGATGACTTGTCTACCTGGTACCTTCGTCGCTCACGTGACCGTGTGAAGGGAGAGGATGAGGAAGATCGTCAGGCAGCACTCCTTACCCTCCGTCACATTCTTCGTGAGTTCTCTAAGGTGATTGCGCCCGCAATGCCGTTTATCGCAGACGAAATATTCCGCACCGTGCGTCTCTCCTCTGATCCTGAAAGTGTGCACCTTGCCAACTGGCCAGCGCGTAAGGTGGCGCTCGTCACCAAGCTTCTTGGCGCAGGGAAGCGCGAGAAGATCTTGGTTACTGAAATGGCGCAGGTACGTGCGCTTGCCTCCGAAGCACTCATGCTTCGTCAGAAGGCAAATCTTAAAGTACGTCAGCCTCTTGCCTCTCTTTCTATCCCTGGAACACTGCTTCCTGAACTCGCGGCAATTCTTTCTGACGAGGTGAATGTGAAAGAGGTGAAGATGAATGCGAAGGATGTATCTCTTGATACAGTACTTACTCCTGAACTTGTGAAAGAGGGGGACGAACGTGCGTTTGCACGCGCAGTCGCTGAAGCACGTAAGACGGAAGGCCTCTCACCAAAAGATAAAGTGACGGTAGAAAAGAAAGAGGATGGTGCACATGTCGCTGAACTTTCTACCGGCAGCGTGCGCTTCTCGCTTATTCGCGATGCGTCCTAAGTACGTCACTCCTGCAATTGTGCTTGCCCGTATACCTCACGGGGAAGCCAACGCGCTTGTGACCTTACTGACTGCGGACTTCGGCCTTATCCGTGCACGTGCACAGGGAGTGCGGAAGTCTGGTGCCAAACTCGCGGCCTCTCTCCGCACCCTTTCTGAACTTGATGCCAGCGTCTTGTATGGGAAGGAGGGATGGCGTCTCTCAGGAGCCTCACTTGTAGAAGATCACTTTTCTAACCTTGATGCAGTCTCCCGTGCCCGTGCAGGCCGTATTTCGTCTCTTATTCTCCGCCTGGTGCGAGGGGAGACCGCAGAGCCAGAGCTCTTTTTTGCCATCAAAGACTTCCTGTCTTCACTCCCTGGTGAGGATGAAGAGACTCAGGATGCACTTGAGTGCCGTACGGCGCTTCGCCTCGTGAGTGCACTTGGGCTTGATGCAGGGGAGATTCCCGCGCTTGAAGAGGTGCAGACTTCTCGCAAAGCAATAGTCGCGCGCATCAATACTGGCATCGCAGCTTCGGGTCTTTAAGGTATACTTTTCTACATCATGGCTGATGAGCGCGAAGAAAAGCCAAGCCCGCTTGAGCGGATGCGAAAGAGTCTCTACACTCCGGGCACCTCTTTTGATATACAGCCGTCCTCACTGTCTGCACGTTCTTCAAAGATGGCGCGTACTTGGGAAAAGGAGCCTGAGCCTGAAGTAAAAAAGGAGAGTCCAATTAAAATCTCCAAGTCCCTCATCTTCCTTATCGGTGCTGCAGCGTTTTTTGTAATTGCGGGACTGATTGCGTTCTTCCTTGTCGTACAGGGGGGTCGCTCGGTGTCTACCGATCGGATCTCTATTTCTATTGAAAACCCACCCACCTCTATCGCAGGAGGGGACACGGTCTCTTTGTTTGTACTCATAAAGAACGAGAATCCTGCACTTCTCACTGACGCTAAACTCTCGGTAGATTTTCCTGAAGGAACATACTCAGCGATTAATGCGACCGAACAAATCTCGCACCACATAGAGAAGATTGGAAACATTGGTCCAGGAGAGAGTGTGAAGAAAACCATCCGTGCCACTCTCTTTGGGGAAGCGAATCAGACGATTAAGATTCCGATGACGCTTGAATACCGCACGGAAGGCTCTAGTGCGACCTTTGAGAAGGAAGAGGAATTTAGTTTTGTGATTGGCACCTCTCCTGTGTCGGTGAATGTGGTCGCGCTCTCTGAAGTAGCGTCAGGGCAGGAGATGACCTTTGAAGTGTCGGTACGTTCTAACTCACCAACGCTCATTGATGATCTCGCTGTGCGTGCAGAGTATCCATTTGGGTTTTCTGTTGTTGAAACCACTCCATCTCCAGTTGCCGGGAACCTGTTCTCCCTTGGTGGACTCAAGCCAGGAGAAGAACGGAAGATCACCATCACCGGCAGGCTTACCGGCCAAGATCAGGATGAGCGCGTGTTCCGCTTTTCTGCGGGAACCGCACGCGCAGATGGTTCGCAGAATCTTGCGACGACGTATATTTCTAAGGAGGCGCTCGTGCAGATCACGCGGCCATTTATTGCGGTTGACCTTACCGTTGACGGAAGCCAAGCAGATTTGATTGCGGTTGCCCCTGGTCGCCCCGTCCAGTCACTGCTCTCGTGGATGAACACACTCCCAAGTCAGATTCAGGATGCAGAACTTTCCGTTCGTCTTACAGGGGAGGCGCTTGATAAAAATTCTGTGACAGCATCCGGCGGATTCTATCGCTCTTCTGATACCACCGTGCTCTTTAACCGGGATTCTTCACCAGGCCTCCGTACGCTTCAGCCAGGAGATAGTGGAAAGGGATCATTTAGCTTTGCGACCAAGCCAAGCGCTCAGCTCGCGGACCTTCACAATCCTTCTATTACGATTACCGTTTCCGTTGCAGGCCGTCGCGTCGGAGAAACAGGCGTTGCAGAGCAGGTGTCCTCTACACTCACGCGTACCATACAGGTGGCAAGCGAGCTTTCACTCTCTGCATACGCCACGCGTGTAAGTGGTGCGTATCCGCCAGTTGCCGATGCGGAGACCGTCTACAGTGTGCGCTTTGGGGTGAATAACGGAGTGAACGCGATTGCTGATAGCGTCGTGAAAGCAACGCTTCCATCCTATGTGCGCTTCATCAGTAGCGCTGGAGGAAGCGTGACGTATAACGAAACGACACGAGAAGTCTCATGGGTCATTGGTGAACTCCCCGCACATGCACAGAACCGCTCAGCCGCCTTTGATATTGCATTCCTTCCAAGTACCTCACAGCGAGATGCGACCCCAGTACTCGTGAATAGCCCGGTACTTTCGGGGTTTGATCGCTATGTGCAGAAGGTGGTGACCGATACGGTGCAGGCAATAGACTCTGGCGAGCCAGTAGAGTAGTCTCTACAGATATGGAAGGTTTGACTCTTGATACCCTCGTTTCTCTCGCCAAGCGTCGTGGATTCGTGTATCCGGGCTCTGAAATCTATGGCGGCCTTGCCGGTACTTTTGACTACGGACCGATGGGAGTCGCGCTCAAGAAGAATATTGAGCAGCTCTGGTGGAATCGTTTTGTCGCGACTCGTGATGACATGTACGGCCTTGATTCAAGCATCATCATGCCGGAAGCAGTCTGGAAAGCATCTGGACACCTTGAGGGCTTCACTGATCCCATGGTGGAGTGTGAGAAGTGTAAGCACCGCTTCCGCGCTGATCACGTAGAAGGGGAGAAGTGCCCGGATTGTGGTGGAAAGTTGAGTGCGGCACGCCAGTTCAACCTTTTGTTCCCGGTAGAGATGGGTGCGGCTTCAGGCGGTACGACGACTGGATATCTTCGCGGAGAGATTGCACAGGGCATGTTTGTGAACTTTAAGAATGTCATTGATTCCTTCCATCCAAAACTTCCATTTGGTTTGGCACAGAGTGGTAAGGCGTTCCGCAATGAGATTGCCCCACGCGAGTTTTTGTTCCGTGTACGTGAGTTTGATCTCATGGAGTTTGAGTACTTCATTCGTCCCGATATGTGGGAGGAGCGTTTTGAATATTGGCGTAAAGAGATGTGGGCGTGGATTGAGGAAGTGGGTATTGATAAGGAAAAGGTGCATGAGCTAGAGGTGTCTGCCGACGATCGCGCGCACTACTCTAAGCGCACCATAGACTTTGAGTTTGATTTCCCATTTGGTCGTAAAGAGCTCTACGGTCTTGCGTACCGTACTGACTACGATCTTTCTCGTCATGGAGAAGCTTCAAAGGAAAACCTTACCTATCTAGACGAAGAGACGAAGGAGAAGTTTGTGCCGCATGTCATTGAACCTACCTTTGGTCTTGGCCGCACCGTGCTTGCGGTGCTTGCCTCTGCGTATCGTGAGGATGAGCTTGGGGGAGAGAAGCGTGTGTACCTTGCACTGCCTCCCGCAGTCGCTCCAGTGAAGGCGATGGTGTCTCCACTCTTGAAAAACAAGCCGGAGCTTGTGGCAAAGGCACGAGAAGTGCGCGAGATGCTTCGCAAAGTGAATCCTGCGATTGCGTGGGACGATAACGGTAACATTGGTAAGCGATATCGTCGTCAGGATGAGATAGGTACGCCGTACTGTGTGACGATTGATTTTGATACCCTTGAAGACAATACGGTAACGGTGCGTGATCGTGATACGGGAGAACAGAAGAGGGTCGCCATCGCAGATCTTTCCTCCACGCTCTTCTAAGGTGCAGAGCGAAGGGCAGAGTGCTAGTATTGCCCTATGGATAAGCAGATCAACGTCTCTATCACTCCTGGGACGGTCGTAATGACCATTCTCATTGGTGCAGCCGCCTACGCGCTCTGGTACCTCAGAGACCTCGTGCTTTTGGTCCTTACGGCCATTGTGATTGCGTCAGCACTTGAGCCAGGTATCGCCTTTTTTGTGAAATATAAGCTTCCGCGCGTTATTGCCGGGCTCCTCATGTATTTGATTCTCTTCGGATCATTCTTCGGCACCATCTATTTCTTCTTCCCACCAATTCTTGAAGATACGCAGGCATTCCTTTTGTCCGCACCGCAGTATTTAGAGACCATGAATCTTCCACAGTCGCTCACTGACATCTCTGTCGCGGCAGAGCATGCAGCAGAAGGGGAGACACTCATTGACACCTTGTTTGCCTTCCGTTCCGCATTCGTAGATACCTCTGAAGGAGCCTTCCGCTTGGTGTCTTCGTTCTTCGGTGGTGTGTTCTCGCTTCTGCTCGTGCTCGTACTTTCGTTCTATCTCGCGATTCGGGAGACGGGAGTGAATGACTTCCTTCGTTTGGTTACCCCCGCAAAGCACGAGGACTACATTCTTGATTTGTGGCGCCGTGCACACGGAAAGATCGGGCAGTGGATGCAGGGGCAGCTTCTCCTCTCTATTCTTGCGGGCGTGATCATCTATCTGGGCCTTCTCATCCTTGGCGTACCGTATGCACTTTTGCTTGCGTCCTTTGCAGCGGTTGCAGAGCTTATTCCAATCTTCGGTTCCTACATCGCTGCTATTCCCGCACTTATTGTTGCCTTTACGTACGGCGGGTTCCCGCTTGCGGTCATCGTCGCAGGTCTCTACTTGATCATGAACCTCTTCCAGGCAAATCTCATTTATCCGCTTGTGGTGAACAAAGTGGTGGGCATCCCACCGCTCATGGTCATTCTTGCACTTCTCATTGGAGGTAGTTTGGCTGGATTCCTTGGGGTGCTCCTTTCGGTTCCTATCGCCGCTGCACTTCAGGAGTTCATTAAAGACTTTGATCGTGCCAAGCGAAAGGGGAAGACTGCCTAAGACCCATGAGTGCTCGCTACCTTACCTCTACACTTCCGTACGTAAACGCTGATCCGCATATTGGATTTGCGCTAGAGATTGTCCAGACTGATGCGCTTGCGCGTGCATGGCGGGCAGAAGGGCATCAAGTATTTTTCAGTACGGGAACGGATGAACATGGACAAAAGATTCTTGAAGCAGCGGAGAAGTCTGGAAAGGATGTGCAGGACTATGTAGATCACTACGCTTCTGAGTTTCAGAAGTTGAAAGAGGCGCTTGATTTGAGTAACGATACGTTCATTCGCACTACCGATGCGCATCATGTCGCTGCGGCACAGGAAATGTGGAAGCGTTGTGAAGCCTCAGGAGATATATACAAGAAAGCGTACGAAGGTTTGTACTGTGTCGGATGTGAGAAGTTTTTGACGGAGCGCGACATGGAAGAAGGGAAGTGTGTGATTCATCAGAAGGAGCCAGTCCTTCTTAAGGAAGAGAACTACTTCTTTCGCTTCTCTAAGTATCAGGACGCACTTCTTGGGTATCTTTCACGTCCTACCTCAGTCGTTCCTGAGTGGCGACGAGAAGAGGCACTGAACTTTGTGAAGGGGGGTCTTGAAGACTTCAGTATTTCTCGTGAGAAAGAGCGTCTTTCCTGGGGCATTCCCGTACCAGGAGATGATACGCAGGTTATGTATGTTTGGTTTGATGCGCTCACCAACTACATCTCTACGCTTGGCTGGCCTGAGCAGGGAGGGAACTTTGAGAAGTTCTGGACCAACGGATTTGTGCTTCAGACGGCGGGGAAAGATCAGGTCCGCTTCCAGTCACTCATGTGGCAGGCCATGCTTATCTCTGCAGGAGTAAAAGCAACTGACACGGTCTTCTACCACGGCTTCATTACCTCCGGAGGGCAGAAGATGAGTAAGTCTTTAGGAAATGTGATTAGCCCGTACGATCTGGTGACCAAGTACGGCACTGATGCCACGAGATATCTTCTTCTTCGTCACGTCCATCCGTTTGAAGATTCAGATGTGACCTGGGAGCGACTTGATGAGTGGTACACCGCAAACTTGGTGAACGGACTTGGAAACTTGGTCGCGCGCGTGATGAAACTTGCGGAAGAACATCTTCCAGGACCGGTCGCAGTTTCTGAAGACGACGTACGCATAGAAGCACCCTTTGTTGCTGCGCTAGACGCATTCCGTTTTGATGAAGCAATGGATCTTATCTTCAGTCATATCCAGAAGGGGGATGAGTACATCACCGAGAATGAGCCGTACAAGAAAGTGAAGGTAGAGGAGACAAAAGAGGAAGCAAAGAAAGATTTGGAGAAGCTCGTCATACACCTTGCAAAGGTGGCGGCACATCTTGCTCCACTCATGCCTTCAACCGCGCGTGCTATTCAGGCTGCGGTCGCTACGAACACCAAGCCAGAGAATCTCTTCCCACGACTGCCGTGAAGTATTTTGATGCGCATTGCCATATTCAGTTCGCGCAGTATGACGAGGATCGTGATGCTGTAGTCGCGGCGATGCGAGATGCCGAAGTCGGAGGACTCATCGTCGGTACCGACAGTACGCACTCACAAAAAGCAGTGGCCCTTGCGGATGGAGTCACCACCTTTGCTGCAGTGGGGCTGCATCCCAACGACAAACCAGGAGAAGGATATAATGACGCGTTTTTTGCAGCGCTCGCAAAGGATCCCAAGGTAGTAGCGATAGGGGAGTGTGGGCTTGATTACTTCCGACCCGAAGAGCCTGAGCAGGAGAAAGCACGACAGAAAGAAGTGTTTAGAAAACACATTGCGCTTGCAGTAGAGAACGACAAGCCGCTCATGATCCACGCACGCCCTTCTAAGGGAAGTATGGACGCATATCTTGATGCATATGAAATGTTGAAAGAAGTGCAGCAGACACATGGCGAAAAGGTACGAGGGAACATGCACTTCTATGTAGGTTATATAGAGACGACCAAGAAGTTTCTTGAGATTGGATTTACCTTCTCCTTTACCGCCGTCCTTACCTTTGCGCGAGATTATGACGAAGTAGTGCGGTACATCCCGCTTACGCGTATCCTTTCTGAGACCGATGCGCCGTATGTGGCGCCTGCGCCAAACCGGGGGAAGCGGAATGATCCTCTTGCAGTGCAAGCAGTCGTAAAGGCTATCGCCGAGATACGGGGGGAGGAAGAAGAGGTGGTACGGGAGGCAGTGCTGGGGAATGCCCGGAGGGTCTTTCGGCTCCCGTAAAGGGCCTATTTGCCCCCTCCAGGGGGGCGTGCTAGGATACGGCGACTATGGCTAAGAAAGAAGTAGAAGCGCTTGAGCGCGAGGAAGAGCTTGAAGCGGACCACGCAGAAATGCGGGTCTACGAGCTCGGTTTTCACATTGATCCTGAGCTCTCTCAGGAGGAGGTAAAGAAGGTATACCAGGGCATTAAGGACGTCATTGAGGGTGTCGGGGAGGTTGTTGCCGAGGGTACACCAGAGAAGATCCAGCTTGCCTACACCATTTCTCGCATGGAGCATGCAGGTCGCCACGACTTTGATAACAGCCAGTTTGCATGGATTGCATACGAGACTGATGGCGCAGGACACGAGAAGATAGCTGCAGCAGCACGCGCAGAGACCCGTATCTTCCGTTTCCTTGATATCCGCACTACCAAGGAGGAAGCAAAGCACTCTGCAGAGGTCGCTGAAATGATGCGCCAGGCTGCAACCGAGCAGGAGACCGTAGAAGAGGAAGTGTCTGAGACTGAACTAGACGCCGCTCTTAAGGAGGTGGGAGTGTAGTAGAATAGAGGATATGTACTTGAACAAGGTACAACTCTACGGAAACCTTACCCGCGACCCGGAGATGCGTTCGCTACCCTCTGGTCAGGCAGTCGCTAACTTTGCGATCGCCACGAACCGTACCTACAAGGACAAGAACGGTGCGAAGCAGGAGCAGACTGAATTTCATAACGTCGTTGCCTTTGGTCGCCAGGCTGAGGTGATTGGCCAGTACATGAAGAAGGGCCGCCCAATGTTTGTGGAGGGCCGTATCCAGACCCGCTCATGGGAGAAGGATGGTGCAAAGCAGTACCGTACCGAGATCGTAGTAGAGAGCTTCCAGTTCGGTGCAGGGGGCGGGGGAGAGGGCGGTAGCCGTGCTCCTCAGCAGGATATGGACCAGTCAGCACCAGCTGACACAGGGGACCAGATTCAGTACCCGGACGAGGACATCAATCCGGAGGACATTCCGTTTTAATAGGTTTTTGACAGGGCAGACCCTTTAGAGTAAGGTACTTCAACTATGGCATACCAGGCAGAACGCGAAGAGGTTGAGCACAAGAAGTTTGTGGACTACAAGGACATTCCGTACCTTCGTCTTTTCACCAACCCACACGCAAAGATGCTTTCTAAGAAGCGCACGGGACTCAATGCAGCCCAGCAGCGCAAAGTAGCGATGGCAATCAAGCGAGCCCGCTACATGGGACTCCTCCCATACCTCGCAGCCTAACGAACCAACCGCCCGAAAGGGCGGTTTTACGTATTACGTTCTGAGCGCTCTATTAATTCTGATGCACCTAAAAGAGCGAGGGCTAAGAGTCCGTATAGTGCTGAATATAGAACTGCAAAGCCACGGGTATCAAGAAGAGTAAAACCAAACCCCCCCATACCGTATCCGAGCTCCGGGATAGTTATCATAAGAATAGAGACAATTACTCCGTATACGACAGAAAACACAATCCATCGCCGGTATGTCTTAGGAGAGCTAAAGAAGGCTAGTATAGAGAAAGTTAAAAGCGTTGCAGAAAGAGAAAGCAGGGCTGCAGCATACGGATACCACAGAGGCGACGCGCAAACCGTGACGCCGTCTCCTCTGTCGTGAGTTTGGCAGAAGCCAAACCACTCTGGCCATATAGAGTACACGGCAAATAGTGTGCTGATAGACGCAATGATAATTGGTATAACCTTAAGTTTCATATGGCCATTATACTTCCTTCCAGAAAGTGAGCAGGCCTAGTATCCACCAAATGAAGGACCTTATCGCTTCTATGAAAAACTTGAAGACAGAATTCACTGCGTCGTAAACAGAAGCAGTTTGACTTTGGTGTACTGGATCCTCTAGTTCTGTAGAGACTTCAATATCAAATGGTGTTGGAGAGAGTGCTTTCTTTATAGTAGGAACGACTGCTGAAGGTCCTAACAAGTCGCCATCAGGCTGTGCTGCCTGGACTACAATTTCTGTGTTGGATTCTTCAGGTTTTCGTTCCGTCTGCATTACTCTAGAAGAGTGTTTGATAGGGGCTTCTATAAACGGAGTTTCATAAATAACCGTTTCATTTTCTTCAAAAGCAATTGTAATGTCAGTTTCTCCATCACCGTCTTCGTCTAACGATAATGGGGAAATGGAACTCGCATCATGATCAATTGTCGTAGAAGCATAAGTTCGGGGAGTTACTGGGAGATTTGTAATTACAGAAGCTTCATTTTTACTCTCAGAATCTACAATTTTTATTGTAAATACACCGTCATCTATGCCGTATATAGAGACTTCGTATTCGTTGGTAGCAGGAGCAATTATATATTTACCCTCACCACCGAATTTCACCGCTGAGTTTGGTATATCTTCTATAATGTAATAAAGGTCGCTGTCGGGGACTGGAAAGATTCCGGTCTTCTTTCCTTCTTTGTTTGTGAGGGAGATAATTACTGGAGAATGCACGCTTACAGAAATAAGATCCTGTTCTACGTTCGGTTCTTGAGAAGAAAAAAGACTTTCGTTATAGGACTCTTTGGTTCCGAAAAGATACAAGAAATATTCATGGATTCGTGAGGATTCAGTAAGGTTTTCATGTTTCCGATATTCTTGGAAGTCGTTACTTAAACGGTAAAGATTAAAATAAACACCACTTTCCATAAAAAGAGCACTAGGTGCTACTACTGTGTCGTCACCAGTGAATGTTGTTATAGGTTCGTAATCTATTGTTTCATGGAGACCGCAAGAAAGAACTCCAGAAGGACATGAGTAGCTGCTTTCTGTGTAGTATTTAGCTCCAGTCACGGTTATGTTTCCCCAACCAGCAATTTCATTAATAGAAACGTCTTCGGGGGCTTCCCAGCTATCAAGCAAGACGTGAGTGTCCGCTGCTCGTGTGATCAAGGATAAAGAAAGAGGGTGTGGGGTTTCTTCATCATTTATAGCGGGAGGTGTCCTAGTGAATGGGTCATTCAACATAAACGCCAACGACATAAAAGAATCCTTTATTTCTTTCCCTAAAGCTGCCACATAGATGTCTGTTGCTGTTCCAGATTCAAATATTGCTAGGGGGTTAGAAAGAAGCGAAAAATATGAATCCGAAGGGAGTAGCGCATAAGCGCCCGGCATAGTCATTGCGCTCCGACGTGCCTCTCCGTTAAGAGCAATATAGGGAGGAACGATATTATGTCCATGGAGAAGCCCTAGCATCCCTTGAGGAGTTCCTACCTGAGGAGTTCCGACGAGTATGACTTTATCTACAAGGTCTTGCCTACCCATTTCTTCCAGCCGGACCATGAGCGCCTTTGCAAGAAGGCCACCATTACTATGGCCAATAATAGTTACTTTGCCAGTAAATGAGTCTAAAGCCAGTTCTTCAAGAAATGAAATCAGGTAGCTGCGAGTACCGTCTTCTTTTAGTGTCCCATTATCTACTATGTCAAAGACATCATATCGCCAGTCGTATGGGTATGGTTCCCAAGAGGAAATATTTCTTTCGGTCTCCAGTTGATCTAGCCACTCCATTAATTTGCCATAAATAGTGCCCACGAGAGGAAGTTCGTGGATACGATCTACAGTATCGCCAACATATATCGGCAATACACTGCTCCCGTCTTCATTCAGTGCCAAATCTTTTATGTCGTCGCTGCCGTTCGGTTCCCAGAGCTTACGACCGCCAGTTGTGTAAAGGCGGCTTCCAAGAAATCCAGGGAGAAAAAGTACACTAGACGCACCTTCAGGTTCTTCAAGGTTAGCAGATGCTAGTAGGCGCATGTACACAACCCCTGTCTTTATATTAGGAGAATCTTGTACGCCGTCTGAACCAAAGGGGGGAGTAACTACACTTGCTCCCATAATTTGTAGATGGGGGTAGTAGTAAGTACGAAATACGCGTACGTATTCAGTTTGGGT
Organism: Patescibacteria group bacterium; assembly: GCA_019744845.1. Taxonomy (GTDB): domain Bacteria; phylum Patescibacteriota; class Minisyncoccia; order Phycocordibacterales; family Phycocordibacteraceae; genus C7867-001. The sequence continues at coordinate 547,525 of JAIETW010000001.1, forward strand.
AACTAAACCAGTACCATAAAGTTCAAATACGTACTGCTCTCCTTGTGTAAGGGTTACAGAATCTGGAAAGGAAAATGCAGATAAACAGTTTGAAGAATAAGGAGACGATGTTGTCCCGGATCCGGTACAAATGTCGGTGGTCATAACCTGAGGGACAGCAGACGCATCTATAGCCTCTGACTCTGCTATGAGAGTAGTTTCTCCCGATGATTCATCTGAACGGTATATACGCAGACTTATGGCGCCGTTAGTTGCGGGGTAATTTGTGAGATTTGAGATGCCTGCGAATCCAAGATAAACCTCAAACCTATCAAACGTATGTGTAGCAGTTGAATCGTGCCAGTGAACAAACTGACACTCCACGTCCGTGTCCCATTCTCCACTTAAATCTGTCTTTGTTGTTCCGAACGGTGCGTATGGTCTGCATGGGAGAGCAAATGCCTCGTTTGGACCACCCCAAACCTGTGTAGGGAAGTCGTATATGATAGTTCCATTAAACTCTTCTTCTGGCGCAAGGAGTAGATTAAAAGGTTCAAAGTTTTCTATTAGTAAGTTTTCGGGCTCTTCTTCAATGGTTGCAGGCGACTCAGACAGTAAGGGGATCTCAGGCGCAGCCTCAATATTTATCTCGGATTCTGTGGATTCCTCTAGCTCAGGCAAGGAGGCTTCTTCTTCGCCGGAGTTTGTAACAGAAGGAGGTTCTGTTTCTAAAATCTCTGGCGCAGCAGGAGATTCTGGATTCGTTATCTCTTCTGCAAAGACAAAAAGCGGAGCGCTGACCGCTAGAAATGATCCCAGTAGCACTAGGGCAATACCCCGCCGCATACAGGGTTAGTATATACCGCTATTAGGCCTTCTCCATTCGCTCCACGTACTCGCCGAGCTCAGTGTTGATGCGGAGAATGTCTCCTTCGTTAATGAAGAGGGGAGTCAAAACAGTTGCGCCTGACTCAAGGGTTACCTGCTTGGTGCCACCAGTTGCGGTGTCACCCTTCACTGCAGGAGGGGCGTCTACTACCTTAAGATCAATCTTTACGGGAATGTCTACGGTCATTGGCTTCTCGTTGTACGTAAACACTTCTACTGGAGAATTCTGCACAAGCCACTTTACCTTATCTGCGACCATCTCTTCAGGGAAAGAGAAGCGGTTCTTTGGATTACCGGTTTCTGCAAACCAGGACTCACCACGGTTCGTATAGAGGTAGGTGGCCTCCATCGTATCAATATCTGCCTCAGGCACGCTCTCGTTCTGGTGGAAAGAGATTTCTAGCACTTTCCCAGACACCAAGTGCTGGAGCTTGGTCTGGTTCACTGGCTTACGCTGCTGCATGCGGAAGATGTGTGAAGAGATCACCTTGTATGGATCACCGTTGTAGACAATGACCTTCTTCTGGAGGATTTCGTTGTAGGAAAGTATTGCCATAAAAAATGCCCTCAACCGGGTTAGGGGGTATCATACAGGACATCATGGATGACCTCAAGGATGTGCCGGATGAGGAGATATTGGCGCGCGCACGGAAGAATCCGGACCTCTTTGGGGTACTGGTAGACCGATACGAAGACGCCTTTCTGCGGAAAGCCAAAAGCATTGTTCGTATTCAGGAAGATGCGGAAGAGGTGGTGCAGGACTGTTTTACCCGAATCTATGTCTATGCGGATCGCTTCAAACCCCAGGAAGGAGCACACTTCTCCTCTTGGGCCTATGCCATTCTTACGCGTCTTGCCTTTACCCGGTATCAGAAACTGAAGCGCAAACGGGGCGTAACCGCAGAGCTAGATCCTGAGTTATATGAAAAGGTGCCAGATAAGGACGACTTCGTAGAGGACCTCTCTATCAGAAGCGAGGTCCTGATTGCACTTTCCCGTATCCCCGAAGCTGCATCCCGCGTCCTCCGCCTTCAGTTTATAGAAGGGAAGACGCAAGAGGAGATTGCAGAGATAGAGGGGGCGAGCGTGTCCGCAATCAAGACCCGAGTTCACCGCGCCAAGAAAGATTTCAAAACTGCTCTCAAAGATACCAATGCCTATGAACAAGATTAAACCTATCGTCATGCGACGCGTGCAGTTCATTCGCACGTTCCGCCCACTGGTAAGTGACGTCTCTGCAGCGACGGTGCTCTTTTTGCTTGCGCTCTACGGCATTGGACACGAGGTGTGGGTAGCGCAGGTGGTCGCCAACATGCCACCACTCTTTGATGTTGCAGCCGTGTCTAACTTTATGATTGCGGCGTTTCTTAACACTGAATTTTTTGTACAGGTACTTGCGCTTGCTGCAGTGGTAGCAGGTGTATGGCTTGCGCGTGGGGTGGGTATTTCTCTTGCGCAGTCTTTGACACAGGCGCACGCCTAACCGATAGGGGAGTGTGCGATACTCAATCTCATGAAAGCCCATGAGACGCGCACGCGCTCGCTTGTGAAAGCAATCATTTGGCGTCTTGTGGCCACCACGTTTACGTGGATCGTGATGTTCTTCTTTACTCAGGATGTCTGGGGCTCACTTGGCGGCACGCTCGCGGCAGGCGTACTCGGCACTATTGGGTACTACTTTAATGAGCGGGTGTGGAATCACATCCACTGGGGACGACACGCGAAGTAACTATTCGGAAACAAGCTTTGCACGGATCTGTTTCAAGATCTCATTTGCCACAGGCTTGTTCTCGCGAAGGAAGGTGCGAGAGGCATCGTATCCACGTCCGAGAGAGGTCTCTCCGAACTTGTAACTAGAGCCTGACTTCTCCACGATCTCGTATTTCTCTCCAAGGGCGAGGAGTTCTCCTTCGCGACTAATACCTTCGTTATAGAGAAGATCAAACTCAGTCGTCTTGAATGGGGCAGCGACCTTGTTCTTCACCACCTTCACGCGTACGCGGCCTCCCACCACCTCTTCTCCTTTCTTGATCTGCGCAATGCGACGAATATCAAGACGGACAGAAGTGTAGAACTTAAGTGCCTTTCCTCCAGTCGTGGTCTCTGGGTTTCCGAACATCACACCAAGCTGCATGCGGATCTGGTTAATAAAGATGATGATGGTCTTGCTCTTTGCGGTAATGGCAGTCAACTTACGAAGTGCCTGAGACATAAGACGTGCTTGCTTACCCATCTGTGCGGCACCCATGTCGCCTTCAATTTCATCCTTCGGTGTAAGAGCGGCAACTGAGTCAACGACAATGACGTCCACTGAGTTTGCGCGCACAAGTGACTCCACAATCTCAAGTGCCTGCTCTCCTGTGTCTGGCTGCGAGATAAGAAGCTCTGGAAGCTTCACGCCAATCTTGCGTGCGTACTCTGGATCAAGCGCGTGCTCTGCGTCTACGAATGCGCAGATGCCGCCTTTCTTCTGTGCTTCTGCAATCACGTGGAGTGCGAGCGTGGTTTTTCCTGAAGACTCAGGACCATAGATTTCAATGATGCGGCCGCGGGGAAGACCACCAATACCAAGCGCGTAATCAAGACCAAGAGATCCTGTAGGGATGGAAGGAATCGCCGCAATTTTTCCTGAGCCATACGTCATGATGGCTTCGTCTCCGAACTTGGTTCGGATTTCTTTGAGCGCAAGCTCAATAGATCTACTCTTGCCCTCCGGTGTCGTCGTATCCGTCGGCTCCTTCACTTCCACTTCCGTTTTCTTCGATGCTTTCTTCTTCGCTGCCATAATCTATCTCGTTAAGGATATAAATAGTGCGCGTCATAGTTCGGGTGCGCCCGAACCGGTCCGTCGCCGTTAGAGACAGTATAGCGCCTCCTTGGGGAAGGGTAAGTGAAGTACTGAAGTTCCCATCCTGATCTATCAATAGAGGGCCACCATTCAGGTACAGGGTCTCGGTCCTTGAGGCCACCCCAGCGACCAAGACCTCTCCTGAGGGCACCGTCTGGCGCTCTGTGGGCGAGTCTATGCGTATATCAGGGCCTGCAAGGAGCGGATATGCCTCCTTAATGCCATAGGCCAGGAGGAGAAGCAGGACGACGGCGATGACGGCGCGGATCATAGACTAAAAGAGTAGCAGGGCTGAGGCCATTATGACCGCAAAAACAGTAAAGAGATACTTGGCCCATTTATTCCCAAGAACGATTGCATAGTGTGTACCGAGGTAGCTACCCACAATTGAGCCAAAGAATAGTGCAATGCCTATTGGTATATCAATAACGCCAGCCGGTAAGAAAACTATTAGTGCCACTCCCGTCACCACGACTCCAGGAATGCGCTTGGTGGCAGTGCTTTGTAGAGTTGTCAGTCCGAAGAAATAGGTGAGCACGGTGCCAGTAAGCATGCCAAATCCGGAACCAAAGCCAGCGCGAAACGTTTCTGTAAAAAAATAAATTATGTACCCTATACTTTTTCTCACCGTCGAGACAGCAAATGAGATGACGCCCATGTCTTTCTTGCTCCACAAAAGCACCACACAGAGAAGCAAGAGGACACCAACAATATTTTCAAGTATGTATTCTGGTGTTGCGAGAAGTGTATACGCACCGACGAGACCCGCAATGGCAGCTAACACAATTAGTCCAGGTACGAGCGACCACTGCACAAATCCTTTCTTACTAAATTTTAATAATGATCCGAGAGCAATACCCAGCGCGCCAACTTTAGGAGTCGCGACGGCAGCGTAGGGAGGTACTCCAAGCATAAGCAGAAGTGGAGCGGCAATCATCCCCGCAACACCGCCCATGAGACTAGAAAAGAACGCGGCCACAAGGCCGATTACAAAAGAAGCAGCGAGAATCATACAGTACTAATATGGGCCACCCTCATCTTCTTCCTTAGGGGCATCTCCACCACCACGAGAGAGGACATCACGTGGGCGAGAGCCATCAGCAGCACCAATCACCCCCTTTTCTTCAAGGATATCCATGAGACGTGCAGCACGAGAGTAGCCGATGCGGAGTTTGCGCTGGAGGTAGGAGGTAGAGGCACGACCCGCTTCTTCTACCGCTGCCTTTGCTTCTGCATACATATCATCATCTACATCGTCGTCTTCAGTGGCGAGCATAATGGCGTCGTTTGGCTCGGCACTTCCTCCGCCTCCTGGGGCAAGATCAAGAGAACCAAGAGAGCCTGCATTGTTCTGCTTGATGTAGCTCACGATCTTCTTTACTTCACCCTCTGCAATGTAGGCGGTCTGGAGACGCACTGGCTTCTGCATATCAGAGGAGAGGTAGAGCATGTCTCCCGCACCAAGGAGGAGTTCTGCACCACCCTGATCAAGAATGGTACGAGAGTCTATCTGGCTTGCGACCTGGAGCGCCATACGGGTAGGGACGTTGGCCTTAATGAGTCCCGTAATGACGTTCACGGAAGGGCGCTGGGTAGAGAGGAGGAGGTGGATACCAACCGCACGAGACATCTGAGCGAGGCGCACAATGCCGGCCTCAAGCTCACGAGGGTAGCTCTGCATAATATCGGCGAGCTCATCAATGACGACGATGATATATGGCATGGACTCAGGCATCTCCGCCTGCTTCTTACGTTTTGCAGGCTCGTAGATGGTGGCGTGGTAGGAATCTATATCGCGTACCTGCTCTGCCTCAAGAATGTTATAGCGGCGCTCCATTTCCTTAGCTGCCCACTTAAGCGCCATGATCGCTTTCTTTGGATCGGTAATGACCGGAGTGAGGAGGTGGGGGATACCGTTATAGAGGGTGAGCTCCACACGCTTCGGGTCCACCATGATGAAGCGAAGCTGGTTAGGACCATTCCTATAGAGGAGGGAAGTGATGAGTGCATGGATAGCAACTGACTTACCTGAACCGGTGGCACCGGCGACAAGACCGTGCGGCATCTTTCCGATGTTCACGTAGTGCGGAGTACCGGTGATGTCACGACCCACTGCGGAGAGAAGAGGCTTATCGTTGTTACTCCACTCAGGAGCATTCAAAAGACCGCCAAGGCCGACGGTAGCCTTAGAAGCGTTTGGCACTTCAATACCTACCAAAGACTTTCCTGGGATGGGTGCTTCTATGCGTACAGGGTGTGAGGCAAGGGCGAGCTCTAGGTTGTTCTGGAGAGAGATGATCTTAGAAAGACGCACGCCTTCTGCAGGCTTAATGGCGTAGCGAGTAACCGTAGGACCGACCGATACTTCATCCATCTCTACGGAGATACCGAAGTTAAGGAAGGTGCGCTTAATGATGTTGGCGTTTGCCTTAATGTCACCCACGCCTGGCTTTCCTTTGTCATCTCCAAGAAGGGAAGTAGGAGGTGCTTTGTACTCTGCATCAAAGTTAGGAATCGCTGCTGCCTTCACTGGTGCGTCAGGAGAAGAGTTGAAGACCGTGACCACAGGATCTACTTGCTTGTGTTCTTCTTCCTCTTCTTCTGGCTCCTCCTCTGCCTCTTCATCTTCATCGTCCTTTCCTTTCTTTGGAAGGGAAGGGAGCTGTACGTTTCCAAGTGCACCTCCGGCAGATGCCATGAGTTCTTTTGCACTTGAAAGAAGTGCCACGATATCTGTGGCGATGATGAGACCGATTGCGATGAATGCGAGGAGAAGGACAAGGGCTCC
>JAIETW010000002.1 GCA_019744845.1 Patescibacteria group bacterium
CTTGAAAGAAGTGCCACGATATCTGTGGCGATGATGAGACCGATTGCGATGAATGCGAGGAGAAGGACAAGGGCTCCTGCAAGACCAAAGAAGTCATGTGCAAGCCCGCCAAGGAAAGAGCCGAAGACTCCACCCATGGTCTCTGAAAGAATGCCGAGGAGTGCGAGCGCGGCAAGAATAATGAGTGCACTCCCTCCCGCAAAAGAAGGGGAGACATCTAGCTGCTGGCGGAAGAGGGCCACCCCTCCGACCACCATTAAAAGAGGGACCAAGATTGATCCGACTCCAAGTGCATAAAAGAAGAATGAGAAGGCGGCACCTCCGGCAACCCCACCAAGACCGAAGCCCGAAAGGGCAAGAATGAGACCAAAGGCAATGAGCGCAATCGCCGCCGCAATGCGGAGGATATTGTTGATCTCTTCTTGCTGTCGCTCTCGCCGTTTTCGCCGCGCCATCACGCCATTTTAGCACCACGTACCCTTGTCCCCAGGATATCAACTCGTTATCAGTCTTTCGGACGTTTGCGTGCACCCACTCAAGGACATATAATCCTCAAACGTTATCAGACACTAGGCAACCATCATGAGTGACGATAAAGGACAGGGTAAGAACTCAAAAGCACTCACGACGCAGAAGCATGGCGCCGACTTGGACCATTTTGTCCTAGAAAAGAGCATATTCTCTAAGGTGTTTGAAAAGGACATTCGCAGGGTCTATATCTACAAGAAAGCAGAGCGCCTCGCGAAAGCTATACACATGGTGTCTCCGGCCTTTAGAGGATCTCCTGCACTTCGTGATCGTATTGCAAACATTTCTGTCTGTTTGGTTGATGGCGCAGTGTGCACCCCAAACCAGGCTCGCGAAGTTCTTGCAAAGGAACTTCTCGCCCTTTCCAGCATCCTCTCCATTGCACGATCCGCAGGGATTCTTTCACCGATGAACACCGATATCATCGCCCGCGAAGCCAAGCATCTTTTGGAAGAAGTGGCAGGGTACGAGGATCCACATTTGGCACTTGAAGAAACGCCACGACTTGAGAACGCACTTCGTTCAAGCGGAAAGGCAAAGGTCGTAAAGAAGGCAGCGCCCGTCGTCGTCTCTTCACTGGTTTCTAATAAAGGACAAGTTAAAGGACAGGTGAAGGCAGCTGCTTCAAATGGGAATCGCCGAGAGGCAATTATCTCTGTGCTCCGCTCCAAGGGACCGTCCTTTATAAAGGACATCTCTACCGTCGTGCGTGATGTGAGTGAGAAGACGATTCAGCGTGAGCTCCAGGGACTTGTCCTAGAAGGGAAGGTCTCAAAGACAGGTGACCGACGTTGGACCACCTACCGTTTGATCGCTTCATCATAAGGACATCCATATATAGGTATCGTGATTGCGGACCTTCATGAAATGAAGTAATATCCGCCTCGTGGTAACCGCATAGGGAAAGGGGAGCATACAAGGCCGGAAACGGCCTGTTTTCCGTTCACGGGTTATCCACATTGTATTTCCAGGGCTTCTGACCGAAACCTCGCTATACTGCTTATTACGGCAGTCACGAGATAAGGGGCTGCTGGGTTACGACTGTACTTTGACAAGCGAATAGTGCCCCCGCAAAGGGCACGAAAACTAAGCAGTAATATGCTGTTTAGTTGCTCGTCATAACTACAGACCCAGATACGGATGACATGGACTTTTACGGATGAATTCTGAACGAATGAACTTTGCCAGCTAGCCGATGAGACGCGAGTCGATATTGCGCCTCGTCGGTCTAGTTTAGGAATCAAAATTGTGCGAAAGATTACTAAGCAACTATGGTGCGTGTGAGATGCAATTAATAACCGCATTCCGCACGTACTGAGAAAATTACTTAAACAAATTATGAACATTGCAACTACGAATGTAATTGCGAAGATCGCAGCAGTACTTGCTGGTCTTGGTCTTGTTGCTTCATCTTTTGCCTTTGCTCCCGCAGCACGCGCAGCAACGGTAGATGAACTTCAGGCTCAGATCAATGCACTTCTTGCTCAGATTTCTTCAATGCAGGGCGGAAGCTCAGCATCAGCTACGTTCAACATGGACCTTACTCTCGGCTCTTCTGGAGCAGACGTAACGGCCCTTCAGAACTGGCTCATTAGCAAGGGTTACAGCATTCCTGCAGGAGCAACTGGTTACTTCGGTGCCCAGACTCAGGCAGCTCTTGCTGCATACCAGGCAGCAAACGGTATCTCACCAGCAGCTGGTTACTTTGGCCCGATCACTCGCGCTAAGGTAAACGGAACTGCAGGAGGATCTACTGGTGGCAGCACTGGCGGTTCTACCGGCGGTCTCTCAGGAGGCGCAGGTTCTGTTGACAGCTACAATCTTGTTTCTGGTCTCAACAACGAGGAAGTTGGTGAGGACGAAGAAGATGCAGAAGTCGCAGGTCTTGAGATTGAAGTCGACGACGGCTCTGATCTTGAGTTCACCGCAATCCGCCTTGTCTTCACACAGAGTGACAACAACGATGGTGCAGCTAGCGATGATCTTGAAGACGTAGTCTCTGAGGTCTCTGTCTGGCTTGACGGTGAGGAAGTTGCTCGCGTTGATGCTGATGAGTTCAACGATGACAACGATTACACCTCTACTGTTTCTCTTGATGACGCGGTTATCGAGGGAGGTGAAACTGGCGAGCTTACTGTAGCTCTCTCTGGTGTATCAAACCTTGACTCAAATGATGAAGACTCTGGATGGAACGTTGACTTCCGCCAGGTTCGCTTCATGGATGCAGATGGCGCAACGATCTCTGAAGATCCTACCGAGGATCCTCGTGAGTTCGACATCGTCTCATTTGCTTCATCAAGCGACATTGAGCTCGACATCCGTTTGAGCGACGATGCTGATGACATCAACGACTCTCACATTATCGACGTTGAAACCAACGACGACACTGAGGCAGACGTTCTTGCCTTCACTATTGAGCTTGACGGTGACTCTGATGTCACCATTGATTCTCTTCCAGTTAACTTCGATGTAACCGGAGCTGCTAACGTTGACGACGTTGTAAGCGAACTTTCGCTTATGATGGACGGCGAGGAAATTGGCACCGCAGACATCGGTGATGACTGTGTTGAGGACGCTGATTGTGCTGATGTAGGCGCAGACGAGACTTACGTCTTCGATGATCTTGACCTCGAGCTTGCTCCTGGAGAGTACGAGTTTGTTGTGGTAGCAACCATCTACGGTATCTCAGATGCTTCTGGTGACACTGATGCTGGTGACTCTATCGCTGCAAACTTCGGCGAAACTCAGACTGATTCTGCAGACTTTGATGCAGAAGACGAGGCTGGGGAAGATCTTGCTGATGCAGACATGACAGGCACAGCAACTGGTTCTGCTTCATACCTATATGACGTAGCCCCAGTGCTCACGCTTGTTGATGCTGACATTACCAAGACCGCAGGTGAGGATCCTTCTGCTGAGGCAACTGATGATTACGCAGACGCAGTCATCAAGTTCACTGTTAAGGCAGAGGGCGGTACCATCTACGTCAACGGTGACAATGAAACCACCGATGAGAAGGAGGGTATCCTCGTAACCAACGGTCAGGGCGGCGATCTCGACGCTCTTGGTGATTACTCATTCACAGTCACTGGTTCTGGTATTACTACCACGAACGGTGGTGCTGATAACGAGTACTTCACTATTCCGGACGGAAAGACGGCAACCTTCACGGTTTCTGTTCACATCGATCCGGCAGCGACTGGCTTCTTCGGAGCAAATATTGCTGGCGTTCAGTGGGGTACCACCTCAACTGATGAGGACACTCGCTCACTCTTCAACTACAACTTCGGTGTAGTTGCTGATGAGTTCGAGACCTCTAACGTCTCTCTCACCGACGGAGCGTAATAGCTCTTAAGGTAAGGACGATAGTCTAAGCTAACAAAAAACCACCCTTCGGGGTGGTTTTTTGTTATACTCATCTCAATGAAAAAGCCCCTTCACATTCTCACTGCAGTCGTTGTTCTCTTAGTTGGTGTGTACTTCCTCTCGCAGTGGAGGCCAGGGATGGAGAACATGACGACAAGCGACATTGCGCGCTCTTGTGTGACCCACGAAGCAGTGAGCTACCACGTGCATCCTGAGCTCACCATCATCGTGAACAACGAGCGGGTACTGATCCCCGCAAACGTAGGCATCAGCTCCTCATGTATGCAGGCACTCCACACGCACACTGCAGACGGAGTCATTCACATAGAAGCTCCGGTCAAACAGGACTTCACAGTAGGGGACTTCTTTGCCAACTGGCAGCAGCCATTTAGCGCTACACAGATCCTAGGGAACGCCGTAGACGATAGCACTAAGATCACCATGACCGTAAACGGAAAGGAGGTAGACACCTTTGAGAACACCGTCATGAACGACAAGGACATCATTGTCATTACCTACGGACCACGATGAAAAAGTACGTTGTAGAATTCCTGATCTACGTGAGCGTCTTTGCAGTCATCCTGCTTATCTCCTTCTTTATCTATAGTGTTGCAGGAGGTACGGCTCTAGGGTAAAGTAGCCCCTGTACGGACCGAAGACAGCAGGCACCCATAAGCCCTGCCGAGGGACGAAAGGGGAGGGAAACCTCCTCGGTCGACTGTCTCCAAAGGTCCCTTCACAGGGACCGTTTCCGTTTCGTACAGAAACAACACACGCTATGGCTATTACCAAAGCAAAGAAAGTAGACATTATTGCAAAGATCTCTGAGTCCATTAAGGACGCAGCGTCTATTGTATTTGTCCGCTTCAACAAGATTTCAGTTGCTGATACCAGCGCCATGAGGAAGAACCTCAAGGGTGAGGGTACTGGCTACTACGTCGCCAAGAAGACTCTTCTCAAGCGCGTTCTTAACGATGCAGGCTTCAAGGGAACCCTTCCGGAACTTCCGGGAGAAGTTGCCATTGCCTGGAGCTCTACTGACGCCACTGCACCTGCACGCGGTGTCTGGGAGCACGGTAAGAAGCACGAAGGACTCTCTATCTTGGGAGGCGTATTTGAGGGGGCATTTGCAGACGCGGAAAAGATGACCGCGATTGCAACCATTCCTCCGGTTCCAGTTCTCCGTGGCATGTTCGTCAACGTAATTAACAGCCCTATCCAGGGCCTTGTCATCGCGCTTGATCAGATCCGCGAGAAGAAGGGCGCATAACAGCACATTAATCACACACATATGTCAGATGACACAACCCAGGATGCAGCAGCAGTTGAAGAGACTGCCGCTCCAGCACCTGAAGTAAAGGAAGAGGCAGCAGCACCTGCTCCAGCCCCAGAGGCAGAAGTAGAGGTTCCTGCAAAGTTCAAGAAGATTGTTGAGGAAGTTGAGGCCATGACGGTCCTTGAACTCTCTGAACTCGTGAAGGTCTTTGAGAAGAAGTTCGGTGTCTCCGCAGCAGCGGTGGCAGTCGCTGGCCCAGCAGCCGGGGCGGCCGCTGGTGGCGAGGAGAAGTCAACGATGAACGTTGAGCTCACCGATGGTGGCGCAAGCAAGATTGGCGTCATCAAGGTTGTTAAGGAGGTACTTGGCCTTGGTCTCAAGGAAGCAAAGGATCTCGTTGACGCCGCTCCTTCTATGCTTAAGGAAGGCCTCAAGAAAGAGGAAGCCGAAGAGCTCAAGAAGAAGATTGAAGAGGCAGGAGGAAAGGTTACCCTCAAATAACCCAACTACTGTTTTCCACACAAAGGCCCCCGAAAGGGGGCTTTTTGTTTAGTCGTACAGAGAATGATCCCCAATCGCGTAGAACACAGCGGAAGATCCTGTCTTTTCCCACGCAAAGATAATTCGGTAGGAGTAGTTAACGGAAAAACTTAAATATCCTTTTAGCTCACCTTTCAATTTATGTACCTTGAGAGTTGCGTGATTCTTTGGATCTTTAAAGAGTGCAATCTTCTCGTGAGCCTCTTCTTGGAGAGCAGCCGGCAGTTTCTTGAACTGGCGTAGAAACGAAGGTTTATAGCCAAGTGCAATCATTAATCAAGTTCCTTAAGGATCTTGCGCAGGTCGCCGCGGAGAGTGGGCTCACGTTCTGCCCCTAGCACTACACGAATCGCTTCTTCTTCTGCGAACTTTTCAAGTGCGCGGCGCATCACGTCAGAACGATTACTACCAACACCACTGGCAACCAAGTCATCAAGACGCTTCTCAAGCTTGGCGGGGAGGGGGACAGATACAGTAGCCATAGATATACTATTAATTAATATGATAATATCATACACGTATGATGACCAAAGGTCAAGAATAGTACCGCTTGTGTGGATGGCAGCAGAAACCCTATAATCCATAGATTATGGATCCCCTCGCAAAACTGTTCGGTACCCCAGTGCGTTTGAAGCTCCTTAGACTCTTCCTCTTTAATGCAGAAAATACATTCACGGTCGCAGACGCCGCACAGCGCAGCAAGCTCAGCAAAGATGCAACCAGAAAAGAAATAAACGCACTGGTCGCGATGAAGGTGCTTCGCAAGAAGGGAAGTGCCGCAAAGGCAACCTACATGGCGGATATTCGCTTCAAACACTTTGAAGCATTGAAGTCTTTCCTTCGCGCAACGACCGGCATCTCTGATACGGATGTCGTCGGAAATCTCCGCAAGGCAGGTGCGCTCAGATTGGTCACGGTCACGGGTCTTTTCACCGGTGCCATTGAACCAAAGATAGATTTGCTCGTGGTAGGGGACCGTTTGGATGATCGTTCTCTCGGACAGATCGTCCACAGCCTTGAAGCAGAGCTCGGACGTGAGCTCCGCTACGCTTCTTTCTCTACGGAAGAGTTCCGCTACCGCACTGGAGTCTATGACCGCCTTCTCCGGGACGTCTTTGACTACCCCCACCGCACCATCCTGGACCGCATAGGGGCATAACCCCGCTATCCCCAGAGGGGGATTCCGCGGTCCTAGAGCTTGCTAAAATTAAGCTCGTACCAGTAATAACGCAGTTAACCGCTACAAAACACTATGTTTCTTAACCAATGGGCGGATGTGCTTTCATTGTCCTTCATGAACTTGTTCGCAGGACTTGTGGCATTCATCCCACAGCTAGTAGTTGCAGTCATCATCTTCGTCGTCGGTTGGCTTATCGGAGCTATGCTCGGAAAGCTTGTCGCACAGGTGGTTTCGTCTCTTCGTGTTGATCAGGCCCTCCGCGCCGCAGGCGTAGAGAAGGTTCTTGAGCGCACCGGATTCGCACTTAACTCAGGCGCCTTCATCGGCATGCTTGTGAAGTGGTTCTTTATCGTTGTCTTCCTCGTGGCCGCACTTGATGTGCTTGGTCTTACGCAGGTAACGATCTTCCTCCGTGCGGTTGTGCTTGGATACCTTCCAAACGTAATCGTTGCGGTGCTTATCCTTCTCGTGGCGGCAGTTGTCGCCGACGCCGCACAGCGCGTCGTAGCGGGCGCCGCTCGTGCAGCACACTTGAAGACCGCGAACCTTCTTGGTTCTGTGGCACGTTGGTCTATTTGGATCTTTGCGGTCCTTGCAGCCCTCGCGCAGCTTCAGGTTGCCACTGCGTTCGTGCAGACTCTCTTCACAGGAGTTGTGGTTGCCCTTGCTCTTGCCCTCGGCCTTGCATTTGGTCTTGGTGGACAGACGGCAGCAGCCGACTACCTCAAGCGAATGCGCGAGCAGATCTCGGACAAGTAGTCCCTCGCATTCAGAGCACAAAAGCCCCGTATTTCGGGGCTTTTTGCTTTCTCATTGTTCCTTCACTGCGTCGCGTGGTACCATTTATGTATGAAAGATTTCCTTGCCCGATGCAAGAAGATGTTCTCAAAAGAGAACACAAACACTCGCGATGTAGAGAGTGTTATTAAGCGCGTAGACGAACAGGTCGGACGCGCGGTTACTCGTCTAGCTGATCGCTAGTGATTTACTACATTCCTGAAACTGTTCTTGCCGCGGTCTTCAGCTTCGTAAGCGAGCGGTATTCTCAGGCAGAAGAAGTTCCTCGGTACAAAGAAGAAAGAGGGTTTCCACAGTTTTGTGGCGTGCTCACTCAGGTGCGTTCAGACACCTACTACCCCACACTTCTTGATAAAGCGGTCTACTTGCTTGTAGGGATCAACAAAGGGCACTTCTTCTCAAATGGAAACAAACGTCTCGCACTCGTGGTGACGACATTCTTTCTTGGAATGAATGATTTACAGCTACGTAAACGCGATAAAATCTGGTACCAGTCCGTCTTGGGAGAGCTATTTCCCGAATACCAGTCTTGGGAAGATTTTGCAGACTTTACTCCTACTGACTTTGCGACCTATAACCTTTCAATTATGGTTGCCGACAGCAGTACACATGGGGTACCGCATGATGAGCTGAAACGGAGAGCAAAAGCCTTCTTTGAGGTTGCAACTGAGCCATATCAAGGGAGCTAGGCACTGTCCCCAGTATCCCCAGGGAAGGGGGCCAGGGCCCATATTTGACACGGGTTTTCGCCTGGGGTACAGTAGCCCCTACGTGTCTACGAACCTAAAGACCACTACCAAACGAAGCGGATAGCCCGTAAGGGCTTCAGGTGTCACAAACACCGCCGCTTCTGCGGCGGTTTTTATTTCGCCGAGACACGAGTTCGTTGACAGATGAATACGCAAAAGGTAATCAAGCCCGTTCCTGAAATATGGAGCGGGTGCGAAGTGCAAATAAAATCACAAAGTAAATAAAGTTAATGTGGTGTTCAGGTTTCCGCACAGGAAACATGAAGGGTGCGCGGTGGATGCCTAGGCTTAGAACAGCGATGAAGGACGCGATTAACCGGCGAAACGTTTCGGGGAGGTGGTATTTAACCTTTGATCCGGAAATATCCGAATGGGGAAACCCAAGTCCAAGTGACTTATCCTGCTTGCAGGATGCGAACCTCGGGAAGTGAAACATCTCAGTACCGAGAGGAACAGATAACAAAAACGAGTAGTGTTCCGTGCGAACGTTATGTTCGTTCGTATGGAACACTACTCTCGTGATTCCCTTAGTAGCGGCGAGCGAAACGGGAAAAGCCCAAACCAGAATCTTCGGATTGTGGGGTTGTAAGGCAGAAGCACCATACTTGTATGGCAAGAGTTACAAATGGTTCATATAGTGGAAGCTGCTGGGAAGCAGCACCCTAGAGGGTAATGGTCCCGTACACGAAATATGTAACCGCTCTTGTGCTTCTGTTCTTGAGTAGCTCGAGACACGAATAGCTCGAGTGAATCTGCCGGAACTAACCGGTAAGGCTAAATATGTTCTAAGACCGATAGTGAACTAGTACCGTGAGGGAAAGGTGAAAAGAACCCCGAGAGGGGAGTGAAATAGAACTGAAACCGCGCACTTACAAAGGGTCACGGGGGGCTATAAGTCCTTCGTGGCGTGCCTATTGAAGAATGAGCCTGCGAGTGTATGTATGTCGCTTGGCTAAGTCCGTAACGGGACGTAGCCGTAGGGAAACCGAGTGTGAATAGCGCGTCTGTGTCATACATACGACCCGAAGCAGTGTGAGCTTGCCATGAGCAGGGTGAAGTTTGTCGAAAGACAGATGGAGGCCCGAACCCGTAGATCGTACAACGTCTTGGGATGACTTGTGGTAAGGAGTGAAAAGCTAATCGAACACTGTAATAGCTGGTTCTCTCCGAAACATCTTTTGGGATGGCGTCATGTGATCCTTCCGGGGGTAGAGCACTGGAAGGGGCAAACAGGGAGAAATCTCGTTGTCCCTATCAACCTCCGAATACCGGAAGTCTACAGCATGGCAGTTAGACCATGGGGGCGAAGCTCCATCGGTCAAAAAGGGAAGAGCCTAGATCGCCAGTTAAGGCCCCAAAATCGACACTGAGTACAACTTAAGGAAGTGAGGATCCTTTGACAATGAGGATGTTGGCTTAGAAGCAGCCACCATTTAAAGAAAGCGTAACAGCTCACTCATCGAGGGTCCTTGCGCCGAAGATAATCGGGGTTAAGTGTCGTGCCGAAACTGCGGGCACGGGCATCCTTCGGGATGTCAGTGCGGTAGGAGAGCGTTCCGTTCTGCGATGAAGGTGAAGGGGTGACCCACACTGGAGCGTACGGAAGTGAGAATGCAGGTACAAGTAACCACAATGCGGGTGAGAACCCCGCACGTCGAAAGAGCAAGGTTTCCGCAGCTATGATGATCATCTGCGGGTTAGTCGGGCCTAAGGGGATGGCGAAAGCCGCACCCGATGGACACATGGTTAATATTCCATGACCGAGCATATGTGCGATGGAGTGACGGACTGCTGTACCGTGAGCCCACAATTGGATGTGGGTCCGTGCCATGAGGGGGTGTATTAGGAAAATCCGGTACACACTACTCCAAGTGGAGCGGCAATTTTCTTCTTCGGAGGAAGAGAGTCAAGGGAGCGCGGTTCCAAGAAAAGCTTCTAAGCTTCAACATATGCCGACCGTACCGAAAACCGACACAGGTGCTCGGGTCGAGAAGACTAAGACGAACAAGTGAGAGGTCCTCAAGGAACTCGGCAAAAAAGCGGCCGTAAGTTAGCGATAAGGCCTGCCCATAGCAATATGGGCCGCAGCGAAAGACTCCCTGGCAACTGTTTACCAAAAACACAGCTCCCTGCGAACTCGTAAGAGGATGTATAGGGGGTGACACCTGACCAATGCCGGAAGGTCAACTACGGAGGGTACCCAACTTCGGTTGTGTGCTGGACTGTATAAGCCCCGGTGAATGTCGGCGATAACTATAATCGTCCTAAGGTAGCGTAATTCCTTGTCTGGTAAGTTCAGACGTGCACGAATGGTGTAATGACTGGGGAACTGTCTCGAGGACTCGCTTGGTGAAAATGCACTACCGGTGAAGATGCCGGTTACCTGTAGTTAGACGAAAAGACCCCAGGAGCTTTACTACAGCTTCGTATTGGGGCTGCGTGATTCATGCGTAGCATAGGTGGGAGACTTTGAAGCGTACCTTTCGGGGGACGTGGAGTCGCCAGTGAAATACCACTCTTGAATTGTGCAGTTCCTAACCGATGTATAGAACTACATCGGGACCGTGCGTGGCGGGTAGTTTTAGTGGGGCGCTATCCTCCTAAAAAGTAACGGAGGAGTCTATTAAGGTCCTCTAGGCGCGAATGGAAACCGTGCCGATAGTGTAATGGCATAAGAGGGCTTAACTGAAAGACGTACATGTCGATCAGATGCGAAAGCAGAGCATAGTGAACCGATGGTCCGCCTTAGATGCGGCCAGAGATTAACGGATAAAAGTTACCCTGGGGATAACAGGCTAGTTCCGCCCAAGCGTCCATAGCGACGGCGGAGTTCGGCACCTCGATGTCGGCTCACCTTAGCGCGGGGCTGGAGAAGGTCCCAAGCGTTTGGCTGTTCGCCAATTAAAAAGGTACGCGAGCTGGGTTCAGACCGTTCAGGTATTGATCTTGTATCAATACTTGAACCCGTCTGAATCCCACGAGATATTGTTATCAGAATACTAAGAATGTTTTTTCGTCTATAAAAGATTTGCTTCGTTCGTTAATTAAGTGCAGACGAAGTAAGGAACCAACTCATATTGCGGCGGTCATGTGTAGGGATACACAATGACATTACTGACTTATATCGGAAGAACCCCATGCGGGCGATTCCGAGGGAAGGCCAAAAGCCACCCGTAGAGACTGAACGTCAGTCACGAAGAACTCGTGAAGTAACAGTCCGATCCTCCAAGTAATTGGAGTATATAAAAAACGAAATGCGTGAGACAGGTTGGTCTCCTATCTACTACAGGCGTTGATTCTTGCGGAGGGTCGTCCCTAGTACGAGAGGACCGGGATGAACTGACCTCTGGTCTGCCTGCTGTCACGCCCGTGGCATCGCAGGGTAGCTATGTCGGGTTTAGATAACTGCTGAAAGCATATAAGCGGGAAGCTAGCTCCAAGATAAGGAATCGTTGAGACACCTTGAAGATTACGAGGTTGATAGGTTCTAGGTGTACGGTCAGTAATGACTTCAGCCGAGGAATACTAATATGTCGAGTTTTCTGTGCGGAATTCTGTGCGTCACATAACTTTATATGTGTGAATTTGCACCTTTTGCGTATTTTCTGTCATGCACGCTATAAACGCGCGTATGACGCTGGTGATTTATCGGAGGGGCCATACCCGTTCCCATTCCGAACACGGCAGTCAAGCCCTCTTGAGCCGATGGTACTCCGAAAGGGGGAGAGTAGGTTGTCGCCAGCGTCATGCGCGTGTTTTTGCATATATAGGGTCAGTGCTACGATATTTCGTATATGTCTTACATCCCTGAAACAGAACGGTTTCGACACGACCCAGAACGGCACGTGATCTTTGCGTCACAGCGAGAGAAAGACGATACGCTTGATCAGGCGCTTGAGACCATCCGTGTGAAGAGGATTGACCTGGAGGCGGCGTTGGAGGGCAAGGATGACGCTCGTATTACAGAGGCGAGAGCGCAAGTTACGGCTGCAGAAACATTTTTTGAAGACATGAAGAAGGGGGTTGTCGTGCCTCCACTGGCGACTCCTTCCTGGAGGAAGCCAAAGAAGAAATAAGAGGATTTTGCTATACTGTTCCCAATGAAACGAAAGGGCATAGATCGTCTGCATGCGGTGATTGAAGAACTTGATGGCCATGAGGACATGGACGGCGTTGAGAGATTCTATACGCGCGATGGCCAGCAGGCCGCGCTTCGTCGAGCAGAAAAGTATCTAGAAACGCTCCGCGCATTTCGTCCTAAAACACCCGAAGAGGTGCCTGCATGGGATGCGCTGTTAGTGGAATATGCGGATAGGGTAAAGCGCATTAAAAAAGCAGGCGAGAAGCTTGAGCGACTCGCTTTTGATAGTGCTGAAGAAAAAAAACGTGCGGTAGAAAGGGTAGAGATATTGCTTCGTCGTCTCAAGGACGCGCCTGTCGTGAAAGAGTAGCCACTCCCATATTGGGGGTGTTTTCGTATATACTGTCCCTATGTCATGGGCAATGCGAAGACGGGGAATCGTAGCCGCCATCATCATTGTGGTTCTCGGCGCCGTAGGAGTGTGGGGGTATTACGCATTTTTGTATGACGCGCCATCGTGTAGCGACTTCCGCCAGAATCAAAACGAAGAGGGGGTGGACTGTGGAGGAGTGTGCGACAAGATTTGTGATGCCACGCTTGCCGTTCCACAAGTTGCCTTCGTGCGACCAGTCGTGAGCGGTCCGGGACGCTCAGATGTCATTGCATACGTAGAGAATCCAAACTTCTCTGCAATGGCAGAAGATGTGGCATACACAGTGGAGTTGTTTAATAGTCAGAACATTCTCGTTGCAACGAAGGAGGGAGTATTGGATCTGTATCCGAAGCGTAATCCGCTTTTCATTCCAAATCTTTTCTCTGGAGAGGAGACGACTCTTCGTGCCTTTCTTACTCTGGATCCAGATACGATTGAGTGGTTTGACTACGAGGATACGCGCGTGACCATGAGCGTGCGAGATGTGCGGGTGGAACATGCCGACACCTTGCCGCGTATCTACGCCACCATTGAGAACCCGTCCTCAACCAACTCATACAAGAATGTGCCGATGGTCGTAACGGTATTTAACGAAGAGGGGAATGCGATCGCCGCATCGCAAACAATCATCCCTCAGTTGCGCGCAGAGGGAACGGCAGAGGTTGTGTTCACCTGGAATGCACCATTTTCCGAAACGGCCGTGCGTCAGGAGTTCATACCGATTCTCCCTGATCCATCATGAGTGAGCTTGGTGCACGTGCCGTTTCTGGGCTGCAGAGTTCATGGACGCTTCTTGCGATTCCGATCGCGCTCTCACTCCTCGGTGTCCTTACCATGCACACCTTTGGGGAAGGGTCATTTGCACCGCGCCAGCTGCTTTGGATCCTTCTTGGAACGATTGTATTCACGGTGTGCGCATCACTTGATATGCACTTCCTCCGGCGTACGCCGGTGATTGTTGCGGGATACCTTGGCGCACTCGCGCTCTTGGTGCTTGTACTTCTTAT
Source organism: Patescibacteria group bacterium (assembly GCA_019744845.1). GTDB lineage: Bacteria > Patescibacteriota > Minisyncoccia > Phycocordibacterales > Phycocordibacteraceae > C7867-001. Next base: position 13,959 of record JAIETW010000002.1, read on the forward strand.
CGCGCCGACTATTTCTGGTGCGAAGTCATGGTTCTCCTTTGGTGCGTTTTCATTCCAGCCTGCAGATCTCGCAAAGCTCGTGATCATTGCGCTTATGGCGAAGTACTTCTCGCGACGGCACATGGAGATTGGTCACGTGTGGCATATCATTCTTTCGGGTATCTATGTAGCGATTCCTATGGGCCTGTTGTTGTTGCAGCCCGATCTTGGAACGGCGGCAATTATCGGCGCGGTGTGGTTTGGGTTGGTGCTGGTTTCCGGTATTTCAAAGAAGCACTTGGCAGTGGTGTTTGTGACGGGCGCAGTGGCGATTGCAGGACTCTGGACGTTCGGGCTCCATGAGTATCAGCGTGAACGTATCGTGTCCTTCCTTAACCCTGCGGCCGATATTCATGGAAGTGGGTACAACGCATATCAGGCGGTGGTGGCAGTGGGCTCAGGGGAACTTTTTGGAAAGGGTATAGGCTACGGCACGCAGAGTAAGCTTCGCTTCCTTCCTGAGTACGAGACCGACTTTATCTTTGCGGCATTTGCCGAGGAATGGGGGTTTGTGGGGGTTGTGTTCGTATTCACCTTATTTGGCCTTCTCTTCCTACAGCTCATTCTCATCGCGCGACGTGCCGCGACAAACTTTGATGCCTTGTTTACGATCGGCGTCTGTATTCTTTTGGCAGCGCACCTTTTTATACACGCCGGCATTAACCTAGGGCTTCTTCCGGTGACGGGCACTACGATTCCGTTCATGAGCTACGGAGGCTCGCACATCCTTATGGAATTTGCAGCGCTCGGCGTCGTCGCATCGCTTGCGAAATACGCACGTAGTGTGCCGCGCGGGATGGCAGGGCAGGAGTTCAGTGGCTAGTATTGCGCGAAGGTCTCTCTGACCATTCGTTCCTTCAAGAACTGTGCAGTCACGGATTCTTTAAGTGCGACGCCATACTCCCTTGCTTCTTCGGGGTTATCTAGGAGGCGACGAATGGCACGGGCAAGGACGTGCGGGTTCTTGGCAGGGACCAACAGACCACTCTTCTGGTGTCGCACGATCTCTGGAATACCACCACGACGACTCGCTACTACTGGCAGTCCCGCGTATCCAGCCTCAATAAGGGCGTAGGCGAGTGCTTCAGTGCGAGAGGGCATAAGGAACATATCAAATGCGGAGAGATAGGATGCGGCGTCTTCTACAAAACCGACGAGGAAGACACGTCCGACGAGGTCACACTGACGTACGATTTCTTGGAGCCGCTGACGTTCGCGCCCGTCACCAAAGACGACCAACACGACGTCCGGGTACTCGTCTTTAAGATCCGCGAGTGCACGTATGGCGTCGTCCACTCCCTTATTGGGATGCAGCTCAGAGAGCATGCCGATCCAGACTTTGTCTTTTGCTTCTGGTACAAAACAACGAGAGTCTTTGCGAGGTTTGAAGACAGGTGTTGCAATGCCATTATAGATGACGGGGGCTTTCTTAAGGAATGCCTCCATATCAAGGCGTACTGCTTCAGAGACGCATATAGTTTTATGGGCAAAGAGAATGGTAACTGCGTAGATAGCGCGGAGCGCAACCTTCTGCCACCATGGGCGCTCCTCATTGAATGCCCAACCATGAACGGTAAAGAGAGTATTCTTCACTCCTGCGATGCGTGCGGCGACCAGCGCGAGTCCTGCTTTGGAACTATTCGCATGCACCACGTCCGGCCTCCATTCTTTTATAATGCGGAGTAGTGCACGAAAGGCGCCGATCTCATCCCCGATAAAGATGCCGTTGGTGAGCTCTGGAATAGGGAAGACGGCTATCCCTGCCTGGCCTGCATATTCAGAGAGGAGACCTTCTTCGCCGTAGGCAATCGCTGGCTCGTGCCCCGCTTCCTTGGCTGCACGTGCAAGGTCAAACACATAGCGCTGTGCGCCACCCCAATTGGCTTTTGTAATGACGTAAAGGACTTTCATCAGGTAACGTGCGCCTCCCTAGGATTGTTCTATAGTATAACCTCTTCCCATGACCCACGGTGGCAGTCGCGTTGCGGCACTTCTCTTTATCGGCGATTTTGCCGTGTTCGTCGTATCCCTCTGGCTGACGCTTCTTCTGCGGTACCAGCAGATTCCTCAAGAGGCAGTGTTTATGGAGCACTTGGGACCTTTCTCCATTCTTTTTGCGCTCTGGGCATTTGTCTTCTACATCTCTGGACTCTACGGAAAGGGAATCATTCTTTTGAAGACGAAATGGCCAGACGCGATCATGCGCACACAGTTTGCGAACGTCATTCTTGCAGCCCTCTTCTTCTTTCTTGCACCTGGGATTGCAATTGCACCAAAGACGAACTTGGTGATTTATCTCGTCGTCTCACTCCTCCTTATATTTGTATGGCGTCTTGCCTTGTACCCTCGTTTGACTACCACTGCTGCCAGGTATCCTGCGCTTTTGCTTGCGGAAGGGGAGGAGGCAGAGCGACTGGCAAAAGAAGTGAACGAGAATCCGCGATACCGACTTTTCTTTGCTTCTGTGGTGCCTCCTCGCGGAGATTGGGAGTCCGAGTTCATTGCGGCGCGTAATACGCACAAGGCAAGTTTGGTGATTGCCGACACTGACGTCCCGGGACTTGAAGCCGTGCTCATACGCCTGCGTCCACACGCAGATATTGTTCCGTTTTCAGAAGTGTACGAAGAGGTGTTTGATCGGGTCTTGATTACCACTCCACACCAGGAGCGGTTGCTGAGCTCATTTTCCAAACCAACCATGCGATACCTGATCATCAAGCGTCTCATAGATATCATCGGAGGCATTGGTATGGCACTCATCACGATTCTGATTACACCTCTCGTATTTCTTGCACAGCGTCTTGAGGGGAAGGGATCACTCTTCGTCTCTCAGCACCGTATTGGCGTACACGGGAAGCAGGTCCGTGTATTCAAGTTCCGTACCATGGAGCGAAATGATCCTGGCGCATGGGCGGGGGAGGGAAGAGAGAACAAGGTGACGAAGACTGGGAACTTTCTTCGTCGTACGTCGTTGGACGAATTCCCTCAGTTCATTAACGTCATCCTAGGAGAGCTCTCTCTCATTGGCCCTCGCAGCGACATAGAAGCACTAGGAGCTCGCTTGTCTGATGCGATTCCGTACTACCAGTTCAGATATATCGTGACGCCGGGTATTACCGGCTGGGCACAGATCAATCAGAAGTATGAACCGGGGAATATTAGTCCGCAGTCTATTGAAGAGACCAAGGTGCGTCTCGCATATGATTTCTATTACCTAAAGAAACGCTCCCTTGCACTTGATTTGGTGATTGCGATGAAGACGATCAAGCACATGTTCTTCCGGGTCAGCAATTGGTAGAGTGTCTCTATATGGCTACAGGTAAGACTATTTTCATCACGGGCGCGGCAGGGTACGTGGGGACCATGCTCGTAGAGGAATTTGCCGCACGCAAAGATGTGACGCGTGTCATTGGTCTAGATAAGGAGCCAGTGCCGGATCTCATTAAAGACGAACCGAAACTTGTCTATCTTCAAACGAACACCGCAGATGACTGGGAGAAGGAGGTGGAGCAGTATCAACCAGAGGTAGTCATTCACGCTGCCTGGCAGATTCGGGAGATCTACGGGAACCGGGCGCTTTCCTGGAAGTGGAATATTACGGGGTCTGACAAGGTGTTTGAGTTCGCATTCAATAATCCATTCGTAAAGCGATTGGTCTATTTTTCCAGTGTCGCTTCTTATGGTTCCTTCCATGACAATGAAGTAGACGATCTATTTACTGAGGATCGCTGCTTCCGTGAATCAGAATATTTGTATGCAGAAGAGAAACGTGTTGCAGAAGAACATCTTAAAGAGCGTTACTCTCGGAGGAAGAACAAAGATATAGATGTAAGCGTGCTTCGTCCGGCCGCGATTACCGGACCTCGTGGTCGCTTCATGCGCATGCGCTTCGGTCTTCAGTCAGCACTTGCCGGGCAGATGAAAGGATCTATCTGGTACCGCCTCATCTCTCTTCTTGTGTCCTATGTGCCGGTCACACCGAAATGGCTTCGTCAGTTTATTCACGAAGACGACGTGGTAGGTATCGTGGAGCGCGTTGCGTTTGGACACCCAGTAGAAGGGTATGAGGTATTCAACATATGTCCTCCAGGGGATGTGGTTCTAGGCCCTGATATGGCGAGGGCGGTGGGGAAGAAGACTATTCCAGTACATCCGTGGTTGGTGGGAGTCGCGTACTTCTTCTTCTGGCACCTTACGCGTGGCGTGATCCCAACCGCACCAGGAGCGTGGCGGGGATATTCGTATCCAATTGCGGTAGATGGATCTAAGGCCACAAAGAAACTTGGGTATGAATACCAGTACGCTGGGTATGACGCGTTTTATTACACCGACGGAAAGTATGAATCGTATGTTCCAGAGGAGATGCGACGTTCTCGTGCGAAGATAGCATCATGAAAGCCGTCGTCACCGGAGGGGCAGGATTTATAGGATCGCATCTTGCTGATGCGCTTCTTAAAGAAGGATACGAAACGCATGTCGTAGATAATTTGTGGGGAGGGCATAAAGAGGATGTGCCTCTAGACGCCATCTTTCATGAGAAAGACATTCTTGATACGGACGCGATGCGAGAAATCTTCAGAGATGCTGATGTGGTGTTCCACGAAGCCGCACGGCCACGCATTCCGTACTCCATTGATTATCCGGAAGAATCACACGAAGCGAATGTGAACGGCACGCTCTCTGTACTCCTTGCGGCGCGCGATGCGAAGGTGCGTCGTGTCGTGTATGCATCATCAAGTTCTTGCTATGGAGATCAGAACACTCTTCCACTCGTAGAGACGATGGCTGCACGTCCCATGAATCCGTATGCACTTCAGAAGTACATGGCGGAGGAATACACCCGTGTGTTTTCTGAAGTGTATGGACTCACCACGGTCTCTCTCCGATACTTCAGTGTGTATGGCCCTCGGATGCGACCTGATGGCGGCTATGCGCTTGCGATCCCTAAGTTTCTTGCGCTTCGGAAGAATAATGAGGTGCTTCCTATTACGGGCGACGGCACACAGACACGTGACTTCACACACATACGCGATGTAGTTCGCGCGAACCTTCTTGCAGCGACAAGTGAGAACGTGGGGAAGGGTGAGGTGATCAATATTGCCGCGGGACGAAATGTATCCATGAACCAGCTTGCGGATCTTATAGGAGGTGAAAAAACCTATATTCCATCACGTCCTGAGGCACGTGATACTCTAGGGGATATCAGTAAGGCAAAGGAGCTTCTTGGGTGGGCACCCACGGTGTCCCTTGAAGAAGGTATTGCTGAACTTACGAACGAACTACATATTTCATGATTGTTGACGGTCGTGCCATTGCCTCTACCATTCTTGCTGAAGTGAATGCGTCACTTGGTGGTCGCCCTACGATTGTGCGTGCCGTGGTGGTACGTCCGTCACCTGCGACACAGTCCTATTTGCGTATTAAAAAGTCTCGTGCAGAAGAGGGAGGCATGCAGCTTGAGGTGGTGAAGCTTCGTGACGAGGCAACGGAAGAAGAGATTATTGAGGCGATACGTGCACCGGGCGCAGATGCAGTCATCGTACAGCTTCCTATCCCAGAACATTTGAATTGGCAGCGGGTATTAAATGAGATCCCGCTTGATCGTGATGCGGACGTACTTTCTGAAGAAGCGTATTCGCGGTTTATGAAGAATGTGTCAGGTGCACTTGTGCCTCCGGTTGCGGCTGGCATTGTAGAGATACTCGCGCGAAGTGGAGTAGACGTGAAAGGAAAGAAGACGACTGTCGTCGGCAAGGGAAAGTTGGTCGGACTTCCGACTGGAACCGTGCTGGAGCGTATGGGCGCAGAGGTCTCATATGTAGTAAAGGAAACTGAAGAAGCGGAAAAGATCGCTCTTTTGAAAGACGCGGACATGGTGATCTCAGGCGCAGGCGCCGCACACATCATTCGTCCTGAGATGCTCAAGGAGGGAGTGATTCTGGTAGATGCAGGTACCAGCGGCTCTGGTGGGGGAGTTGCAGGCGACATGCACCCTGACTGTGCAGAGAAGGCGACCCTCTTTACCCCCGTTCCAGGAGGAGTGGGGCCGGTTGCGGTCTCCTGTCTCTTTAAGAACACAGCAACCCTCCTTGCGTCCCGGGGGGAGTTGGCATAGGTGCAGAGAGGTCGTACACTACCGTCTATGCGCTTCGCTACGGCATTTGCCATCCTCCTTATCTCTGGAGCGATCGGGTGGTTCGCTCTCGGCACGAATGGTCCAGAGACCTCCTTCCCCGTACGTCTTGGTCTTGATCTGGCTGGTGGTACGGAACTTATTTACCGTGCGGATACAACCGCAGTGACGACTGATGTTCCTGGCGCCCTTGAATCGCTCCGTGATGTCATTGAACGTCGCGTCAATATCTTCGGTGTTGCCGAACCACACGTACAGCTTGAGCGCTCTAGCGCGGTCGCAGGACAAGTAGAAGAGCGACTTTTGGTTGAGCTTCCAGGAGTGACTGACGTCGCTGCCGCAGTTGAATCAATTGGGAAGACTCCGGTCCTTGAGTTCAAACTCGCGGGCTCAATAGGAGAGGATGGTATTCCGACCTTTATTGACACAGGCCTCACGGGTCGGTACTTGAAGACTGCCGAGCTCCAGTTTGGTTCTGCGTCAGGGGGTACGCTCGCCAACGAACCGATTGTAGTACTCAACTTCAATGAAGAGGGCTCTGCACTTTTTGAGCAAATTACGCGGGAGAATGTGGGCGAGACCCTTGCGATCTTCCTAGATGGAGGTGTCATCTCCACCCCAGTCATTCGTGAAGCAATCCCTGGAGGTATTGCGACCATCACCGGTCAGTTCACTCCTGAAGAAGGGCGAGATCTTGTACAGAATCTAAACTTCGGAGCACTTCCAGTGCCGATTGAGCTTGTTTCAAGTAATACCGTTGGTCCTACACTTGGCGCTGGCTCGTATCAGGCAGGACTTAATGCAGCGCTCGTCGGGTTCATATTCGTTTCTATATTCATGATTGCGTGGTACCGCCTCCCAGGATTGGTATCAGTCGTGGCGCTCGTGATTTACGTACTTGCGACGATTGCGCTTATTAAGTTTGTGCCAGTGACGCTTACTGCGTCAGGCATTGCCGCACTCATCATTTCTATTGGTATGGCGGTGGATGCAAACGTGCTTATCTTTGAGCGTATGAAGGAGGAGCTGCGAAACGGTAAGGGTCCACTTGAGTCAGTAAAGATTGGCTTTGGACGTGCATGGCCTGCCATTCGTGATGGGCACCTCACCATGCTTATTTCTTCTATTATTCTCTTCTGGCTTGGTACGTCTATTGTGAAGGGCTTTGCGCTCGTGTTTGGTCTCGGTGTGATTATCTCTCTTATTTCCGCAGTCTCCATTTCTCGCGCCTTCCTCGTTGCGATCCTTCCTGAGAAGGGGAGTCGCACCTGGACCGTCCTTACTGGTAGTGGGTTTAAACTATAGTCTATGTTGGTCATTAAATACCGCGCGTTCTTCTTTTGGCTCACCAGCATCATTCTTGCGGCCGCAATCGGCGCGATCGCATTCTTTGGTCTTCCACTCTCTATTGATTTCACGGGAGGTACCTTGATGGAAGTGCGGTACGAGACGGAGCGTCCACCCCTTGAGGTGTTAAAGGAAGAAGTTTCTGCGGTTCCACTTGGCGTCATTCATCTTCGCGAGAGTGGGGAGACGGGTGTGACACTTCGCGCGCGTACAATGACGCCGCAGGAGAAGGAGACAGTGATTGCCATTTTTGCCGATAATGGCGCACGAGAGATGACCGTGCTTCGTGCAAACTCCATTGGTCCTTCTATGGGTGCTGAGCTCGCGACCAAAGCGCTCTGGGCGATGCTTGCCGTTATTGTCACGATCATGCTCTACATCGCCTGGGCATTCCGCCGGGTCTCTAAACCGGTGCCATCCTGGGGCTTCGGCATTGTAGTGGTCGCGATGCTCATCATAGATATCATTGTGCCGGTTGGCTTCTATGCCGCCTGGACGCACTACACGGGCGCACAGGTAGACGTCTTGTTCGTCGTCGCGCTCCTGGCTCTTCTCGGATATGTGGTTAATGACGTGATCGTGATCTTTGACCGTATTCGTGAACACCTTCGTCGCAATGTAGAAGAGGAGATAGACGAGGAGTTCGAGATCACGATTGGTAAGTCTATTGATGAGACGATTGGTCGCTCTATCAACACATCACTCACCGTCGTGCTCGCCCTTCTCGCTATCATCTTCTTTGGCCCAGAAGTGACACGTGACTTTGCGATCGTAATTCTTGTCGGGGTGGTGATTGGTACCTTCTCCTCTATTGCACGCTCTGCGCCACTCCTCATTCCTCTTGCAAAGCTATTTAAGGAAAAACCTAACGCATGATATTAGGAATTACTGGCACTATTGGGGCGGGGAAGGGGGCGGTCGTTGACTATTTGGTAAAACACAAAGGATTCACGCACTATTCTGTACGTGAGTTTTTGCTTGAAGAGATCCGTCAGCGAGGACTTCCTGAAGATCGCACGACGCTGCGCTTGGTCGCGAACGAAATGCGACAGAAATACCACCCCGCGCACGTGGTGGAGTCGCTGCATGCACGCGCGAAAGATTGCAAAGAACACGTGATCATTGAGTCTATCCGTACAGTAGGAGAAGCAGAGTTCTTGAAGGCACTGGGCGCAAAGATTGTAGCGGTAGACGCAGACAAGAAGCTCCGCTTTGAGCGTGTGACGGGTCGCGGCTCTTCAACCGACAATCTCACCTTTGAACAGTTTGTGCATGAAGAAGACAGAGAGATGGCATCTACTGAACCATGGGATATGAATGTATTCGGTGTGATGAATATGGCGGACTACAAGATCGTAAACGAAGGAACCCCCAAGGAGCTGTATAACGAGGTGAACCGAATGATTGAAGAGATCGGAGAGGACTGCTAACTATGTGGCAGGACTACGTACTTTTTCTTGTGCAGATACTGTTCTGCTTCACGCTTATGCCGATGCTCTTTGCAAAGTCAAAGCCACCATTGTCTTCAAGCATTCCGACCGGTATTGGTCTTCTTGTGATGGCAGGCGCATACGCCACACTCGCGCTCTGGTTTGCGGCAGTAGGAAGTTTTGTGGTTGGAATGCAGTGGCTCGTACTCGCGTACCAGCGCACAAACCTGACTAAGAAATAGTCGTTCCGGCGAAGGTCTCTCCAGAGAGATACTTCTCAAACTCATCAAGGTGCGCGCCGTTCATAATGGCAACTTCAAGCTTCATTGCTTCCGCTTCTTTTGCCGCAATAGGGTCAAATGGGGAAGAGAGACCTGGGTCCCAGTCCTTAGGAATGAGTCCACGGAACTCGCTCCATGAAATGTTCTCAAACTTCTTTGCTTCTGGGTTCGTGCGAGGATCCTTCTCGTACACGTAATCAATGTTAGAGAGGTTTACCATGCGCTTGGCGCCAATCTTCTTTGCCGCAAGCACGGAACAATAGTCGGTAGACCATCCTGGCTTCCATCCAGATCCAATGATGATGGGGTTGCGTGGGTTAAGTGCTTTCGTTGGGTCTTTGACGATACGATCACGGGCGTGCTCAGAGAAGAGCGTACGGAACAAATGCGCGTTCAAGCGTGTTGCATGGATACCCATCCAATCCGCATCTTCGCTGGTCAGATCTCCGCGAGATGCTTTTGCGGCGTCCTGGTAGCGGCGTGCGAGTTTCCCTCCGCCCGTGACGATGTAGAAGTTCAAACCTTCCTTAACCTTGCGCAAGATGAGCTCACGAAAACGGAATAGAAAATCTGCATCAATCTGGTCGGGGACTATCAAAGACCCTCCCACTGATACAACAACATACTCGCGCTTTGGTAGCGTTAGGCGCATAGGCCAAGGTGTGACGGCTTCAAACATTGTACGCTTCTCATAGGTTTGTGCAACAAAAATGTATAAGATGATTCTCAATTTACGTGCGAAAACTCAAGGTTCTTTGCACTCTCCATGAACCTTTTGTGACTCGTATTTTGGGAGGGATCCGCACAGAACAGTATCCCCATTATACCCAGTATCCACAGGCTTTTATAGCGCTTGACGGGGGTAGGGGACTCCTGTACTATCGGACGACTGCTCCCTTCTTTTCCCAAGAAAGGGAGGGGGCATTTTCGCGCTCGTTGAAAACTGAATAAACCTAGTATAATCACTAGAGCAAAAGGTAAGGAAAGGAAACAAGAGAATTCTTGTGTTCCGCCTATTCTTAATGAGAGTTTGATCCTAGCTCAGGATGAATGCTGGCGGCGTGGATAAGGCATGCAAGTCAAGGGGACCGCAAGGTAACCGGCAGACGAGGTAGTAACACGTAGGTACTCCCCCCGAAGTCTGGCATAGCTCGTCGAAAGACGGGGTAATTCCAGATGGTCACGAAAGTGTAAAGATTTATCGCTTCGGGAGAGGCCTGCGCAATATCAGCTTGTTGGTGAGGTAATGGCTCACCAAGGCTACGACGTTTAGGGGCGCTGAGAGGCGGACCCCCACCGATGGGACTGAGACACGGCCCATACTCCTACGGGAGGCCGCAGTCGAGAATCTTCCGCAATGGGCGAAAGCCTGACGGAGCGACGCCGCGTGATGGACGAAGTGCTTCGGCACGTAAACATCTTTTATGTGGGACGAAATTTTTGACGGTACCACATGAATAAGGGGCTCCTAACTCTGTGCCAGCAGGAGCGGTAATACAGAGGCCCCAAGCATTATCCGGAATCACTGGGCGTAAAGGGTGTCGAGGCGGCTATGTTAGTCTTCCGTAAAATCCGTGGGCTCAACCTACGGACGGCGGGGGAAACGGCATAGCTTGAGAGCAGAAGAGGTGCATGGAACTCACGGTGTAGGGGTGAAATCCGTTGATATCGTGGGGAACACCAAAGGCGAAGGCAGTGCACTGGTCTGTTTCTGACGCTCACACACGAAAGCCAGGGTAGCGAACGGGATTAGATACCCCGGTAGTCCTGGCCCTAAACGTTGCTCGCTCGTTCTACGGAGTATCGACCCTCTGTGGGACTAAGCTAACGCGGTAAGCGAGCCGCCTGGGTAGTACGATCGCAAGATTAAAACTCAAAGGAATAGACGGGGACTCGCACAAGCAGTGGATCATGTGGCTTAATTCGTCGATAAGCGAAGAACCTTACCAGGGCTAGAAATGCAGCTGCATCTCGACCGAAAGGACGAGAGCCTTCGAGGGTGCTGCACAGGTGATGCATGGTTGTCGTCAGTTCGTGGCTTGAGCTGTTCCCTTCAGTGGGGTAACGAACGCAACCCCCGTTGTCTGTTAAATATGTCAGGCGAGACTGCCCCCTCACGGGGGAGGAAGGTGGGGATGACGCCAAATCAGCATGTCCCTCTGATGCCCTGGGCCGCACACGTGATACAATGGTTCATACAGAAGGACGCAATACCGCAAGGTGGAGCAAATCCCAAAAATGGACCCCAGTACGGATAGAGGTCTGCAACCGACCTCTTGAAGCCGGAATTGCTAGTAATCGTGGGTCAGCCATACCACGGTGAATACGTTCTCGAGTCTTGTACTCACCGCCCGTCAACTCAAGGAAGTTGGGGGTACCCAAAATCTTCCCTCGTGGAGGACTACGGTAAACTCAATGACAGGGAGTAAGTCGTAACAAGGCACGGCTAGCGGAAGCTGGTCGTGGAACATATCCAATCGGAACCGAGATCGCCCGAAAGGCATCTCATCGTCGATTATTTCTTCGGAAGTAGGGAGTTAGTGGACGTCCCTAAACGCCACTCGGATGCCAGATAACGTACCCTGGTGTACATATTGAAGCGCTCAATTGACGCTTCAAAGGTACGAATAGGCGGAACACAAGAGTATTCTTGTTTCTCCATTCCTTTTGCTACAAACATATAGCCCTCAAAAGGGCTTTTTTGTGTTCCTTCAGTCCCGCGCTACTATTCTTCTATGTCACATTCTGATGAGCGGTACATGCGAGAGATTCCCGCTACTGAAGTACCTTCACGCGCAGAGGCAAAGACGCTCGTTCGTCGGAACATAGAGGCTGTTATGCAAAGCAACATCGCAAAGCGGAAGGAGGGAATATTCTCTTTTGAGCGCCCCGATGAGTTATTTACGTTTGACGGATCAGTACGAGTGAAGCGAGTCACTCATGCGCCGTACCGTAAATTTTATGAACAGAAGGGACGATCTGCACAGGAAAAAGGGAACATCGTTTTGCGTGGCCAGAGGTACCTTTGTGCGCTTGATGGGAACATGTCATTCCATCACAAGGTAAAGACACTGGGTGAAGATTTCCATGATGGCCTTGATACACTCATGGCCGACACTAACCCACATGAGGGAGATGAGCAGTTTCTTCTCCGTCTCGGGGCGATGGACTATGTCAAAAACGCCGCTATCACTCTTTTCAATGGTTTGGTTTCTCCAGAAAAGTTCGGACAATTTAGCTTAGACGATCAGGCATATCAGCAAGTGCGTGGAATGGCATCTCGTCTTGCCAAACTCTCAACACAGATGCAGTACGCGTACATGCTAGGAGACTTACAGGAAGCTCAGTCAGCTCTTGTCATGTTGAATACTGCCCGATCAGACATGTCGTATGTTGAAACGTATCTTTCCCAGTACGCATACAATGCGATGGAAAATGGTGATAAGCGCGCCTACCCGATTTTGTCGCGACCGGAACTTGCCCATCCGCTTATTGTCGGTGGGGCAGCCATCAACGTAGTAGAGCGTCGCAAAGACGATGTTCCTGACACTATTGTAGGACTACCCACCGGAGGCACTGAGTTTGCCTACGTCCTTCAATATGGATTTCAGAAGCTGCACGGGAAGGCACCTACTCTTATTCTTGCACCGATTTCTATTCACGGTACTCGCATACACAGTAACCTTGAGCGAGAAGAAGATGTGATAGATGCAGCAACTAAAGTGGCTTCTGATGAAGAAATGCAAGAGTTGAAAGCGTTCCTTAAACGCCAAGCGTCTCACTTTAAAGGCACGTCCGTATTGATTGCAGATGACAACTCCGCATCCGGCAAAACGCTGCAACTTACTGCTGACATTCTTTCCTATATGTTCGGTCCGAAAGAGATAGATGCCACCGTTGCTGAGACCGATGTCATACGAATGGAGCTCAAGCTTCATAAGCTCGGTGGGAAGGCACCGAATGCGGCGCCGTATCCAGTCACCACTGAGGCAGCAAGGAAAGACGTTGTTGGCATACTTCCTGTATCACAGGAACTACAATCTAATACCGATATCCGTAAGCTCCTAGAGTTTCGTCGCGTATCTCGGTTCTATGACGAAGGAGAGAGAGGCAAAAACCTTGCAGAACGTGTGCTCCATAACGTACAGCGTCGTGCAGCCCTGACATCAGCTAAAGAAGATTTTGAGCGCGATCCAAACCGTAGCGAAGGTATATATTCTTTTGCGAATTCCTTTCTTTCAAACTTTGAGCCTGTAGTAGTTGAGTACGCTATCCCTCCTGTGGTGAAAGGGCGTGCGCCACGCAAAAAGGGATTGAAGCGCTATCCTTCAGTTGAACATGCATACCAAGGCGCAAAGTTTCCTATTGAAGCAGCACGTTTGATTCCTCCCGAGGTATTTACACAGGTCAATGCGGTGATGTATGACCGATATGGAGGACGTGATGGTTCTGGTTGGCGACCAATCAACACTCCCGAAGAGTTGGTGGCGGCATTTACGAATACGTTCTATTCGCCTGGGCAACTAAAAATATTCTCAGATAGACTTCGTAACCTCGGGTACATACGTCCCGATTGGTTTAATATCCGCACGCAAGTGATGACTGACCTTCTTATAGAAAAGTTTAAGGATCCAGATCTGAAAGATAAGCTGCTTGCGACTGGAAGGAAATATTTGGCCGAAGGAAATCTCTGGGGAGATACCTACTGGGGGGTAGCCATGAAACCACAGCGAGGTTTGGTCTTAGGGCCAAATGTGATGAAAAGCGGTTACGGAAGTAACATGCTCGGCATGCTTCTTATGGAACTTCGTGCACAGTTGCAGCAGCCTGGGGCCTAAGTTTCTTGCTTAGCGTACGCGAGCTTAAGAACGCATCGTCGCCAGATGCGTTCTTTATTTTTATGCCGACGATACTTATCTTCAATCGTAGAGGCTCGGACCTGCCGAAGCTTTTTGGATTCCCGTGGTCGTGCGCGGTGAATCATTTCCTACATTAAGTATAGCAAGATCACAGCTGAAACAAGAATGAAATGGGGAGAAGGTATACTTTATATCTATGCGCGTACTCTTTGTGTGCCGAGCCAATGCTGGAAGAAGTCAAATCGCTGAGGCGTACTATAACGCCCTTACAGGTACGAAGGATGCAGCAAGTGCAGGGCTTGATCTGGGAAATTCAGTTATGGGTGAGGATCCAACGGTGCCCGAAATGGTGGTAACGGTCATGAAAGAAGAGGGGTTAGATGTATCGCATAACCGTAGAGACGCACTTACCGAGGCAATGGTAGCTGCAGTGGATAGAGTTATCGTGATTACCGACTACCCTCTCCCAGAGTATTTGGCCTCCTCTCCCAAACTAGAGATATGGGAGGGCATTCCAGACGCAGTCCGTACTCCGATAGAATTTCACCGCCAGGTACGGGACATGGTGAAGAGGAAAGTGGAGGATATGGTGGCAGCTGGAAGATAGAAAGGATTTCTGGTAGTATCGCGAGGCGAGCACGCTTAGCTCAGTTGGTAGAGCACTCGACTGATACTCGAGCGGTCCTAGGTTCGAATCCTAGAGCGTGCACCAGTTATATACATGTAGCGATGATATAGCCCCCGCATGGGGGCTATACTGTTTCTATATGAAGCGAGACGTCATCATCATTGTGCTTATGTGTGTGGTCGCCATTGGCCTTGGAGCCTGGCTCTATGTGATGGGGGTAGAGAATAGGGTGCCACAGGCACAAGAGGCGGCAGTATCTTTTAGCGTGATTGCGGAAGGCACCAATGCCTCTCTTACAGATCGTAAGAATTTTAAGGTTGAGAGTCGCGAACAGTTGGAGCAAGTATGGGCCCACGCATACGGGCAGACGACTGTCGCACTCCCTACGGTTGATTTTGAGAAGTACCAGGTACTTGCGGTATTCGGAGGACAGAAGAACAGTGGTGGGCACACGGTTGCCGTCAAAGAAGTCGTAGATACTGAAAACACGCGTCGTATTACGATTACGCACAGCGCTCCTGGGAGTTCTTGTATTACGACCCAGGCGCTCACGAGCCCCTTCCAGTTTGTACGGGTAGAAAAGAGCGATGCTCGCATAGAGCGTAAGGATGAGACGGTGACCGTCGCCTGCGACTAATTCTCCTGGTAGGATGCATCTATGGATGCATCTTCCTTTTTTAAGGGAAAGAAGATAACGGTCATGGGGCTTGGTCTCCTTGGCCGAGGAGTAGGGGATGTGCGCTTTCTCGTTGAACACGGGGCAGAGGTCATAGTGACTGACCTAAAAAGTGAAGTAGACCTCGCCCCTTCACTTGACGCTCTCAAGGACTTGAAGGGAATTACGTATCATCTTGGTACACACCATCTTGAAGATTTTAGTGGAAGAGATCTTATTCTTAAGGCGCCGAACACTCCTACAGACTCCATATATATAAAGGAGGCGCTACGGAACGGTATTCCAGTAACTATGTCTACGGCACTCTTCGCACGCTTTGCGCGCGAAGCGGGGGCAACGTTAGTGGGCATTACAGGTACCCGTGGAAAGACCACTACCACTGAGATGATCGCGCACGTTCTCCGTGTTGCGGGGAAGCAGGTACTCCGCGGGGGGAATATTCGTGGTATCTCTACACTCGCACTTCTTCCCGAAGTGACAAAGGACACCATTGCGGTGCTTGAACTTGATTCATGGCAGCTCCAAGGTTTTGGGGCGGAACGCATGAGTCCTGATGTGTCGGTCTTCACGACCTTTTACCCAGACCACATGGACTACTACGCAGGAGATATGCAGAAATATCTTGCGGACAAAGCGGAGATATTCTTGCATCAGCGTTCGGGCGATACGTTGGTACTTGGTCAGGCCGCTACAGAAGTAGTGCCTGCGTATCCTGCGCTCCCGGTCGGTCCTATTACGGTTACCGCGCACGATGCGGAGGACCTCAAACTATCCGTTCCAGGTATTCATAATCTTGCGAATGCGGCATGTGCACGTGCCGCAGTGCGAGCACTTGGCATACAGGAAGAGACCATTACGCAGGCGCTTGAGTCATTTAAAGGAGTCACGGGACGTCTAGAGTTTGTGCGTGAAGTGAATGGGGTGCTGTACTACAACGACACGACTGCCACGACGCCTGAGGCAACCATTGCTGCGCTTCGTGCGCTTTCCGAAGGGGGGCGGCGCATCATTCTTATTATGGGTGGATCTGACAAGGGCCTTACTATGCATGCGCTCATAGAAGAACTTCCACGACGTACGAAGCGCACGATCTTTCTTGCTGGCACTGGCACCGATCGCATTATGCCGTTTCTGCATGACGCGTCGGTATTCGGAGACTTGAAAGCTGCTTTTGACGAAGCGGTACGCTACGCCTCTCCCGGAGATGTAGTAGTACTGTCTCCCGCCTTTGCCTCATTCGGCATGTTTAAGAATGAGTATGAGCGAGGGGATCAATACATAGAACTCGTGCACGCGCTTACATGATTGGAATCTTTGACTCAGGATCGGGAGGACTCACGGTACTTAAAGAAATACGTGCACGTATTCCATCAGCGAACATACTTTATTTTGGTGATATAAAGCACGCTCCGTACGGACCTAAGACACGCCAAGAACTTTTTGATTTAACAGGTGCTGCACTTACGAGGTTAAGTCACGGAGGGGCAACGAGCATTGTCAGCGCCTGTAATAGTGTGTCTACCTCGCTCACGCTCTCTCTTTTGGACAGCCTCTCTATTGCACCGGACCATCTCATAGAGATGGTAGGTCCTACAGTGCGCCATTTCAGAGATTCCGATGCGCGCATTGGGTTGGTTGCCACAGTCGCAACAATAGAGTCAGGAATATATCAAAGTGCGTTTCATATGATCGGAAAAGAAGTAGAGGCCATAGCGATCCCTGAACTCGCAGGCGCCATAGAGCAGGGCGTTGGTGCGTCGGGGATTGAGGAGATTATTCGCGCTGCTCTTTCTGGGAAAGAGGACGCGTATGATGTGCTCGTGCTTGCATGTACCCATTACCCACTCGTCACGGAACAGTTTAGAAAGGTGCTCGCGTCTAGAACCGAGATATACGATCCTGCAGTTGCAGTAGGAGCGCAGGTAGAGAGTATGTGGTGGCCGCGAGAAGTAGGGGAGGGCACGTTACGATTTGTCATTTCCGCAGACTCGTCTGTGTTTAGGCGCCTGGTGGGAAATCTGTTTCCAGAAGGCGGGTATGAGATAGAAGTGGTACCCTAACGAGGATATGAAGAACGTGTACATGATAGGGATAGGAGGCATTGGCATGAGCGCACTCGCGCAGCTCTATGCTGACCAAGGAGTCTCTGTGTCTGGATCTGACAGAGAAGAAAGCCCCACGACGGACCTTCTGGCGAAGAAGGGTATCTTGGTCACGATCGGGCAAAAGGGGGAGAATGTGCCAACTGATGCAGAGTGTGTGGTCTATACCGAAGCAGCATGGGAAGACAATCCAGAACGTATGCGCGCCAAAGAACTGGGTCTTCCAGAACGATCGTACTTTGAAGCACTCGGGGATGTATCAAACGGGAAGCGCACCATTGCGGTCTCTGGCACACACGGGAAGACCACCACTACTGCCATGCTTGCACGAGTACTGAAGGATGCGGGCGCTGCACCGTCCGCAATTGTCGGTTCTATCGTAAAAGACTTTGGTTCTAATTATCTTTCCGGGACCTCCGATTGGCTCGTCGTAGAAGCATGCGAATACAAGCGTGATTTTCTCACCCTTTCTCCTGAGATCGTCGTTGTGACCAACGTAGAGTTTGATCACACGGATTACTACAAAGATCTTGCAGATGTGCAGAGTGCCTTTCGCTCGCTTATGGAGCGCGCAAAGATAGTGGTAACCGATACCGAGCATCCGAACATCGCGCCACTCCTTTCTGGTCTTTCGGCGCAGATCGTGAACTATCGTGCAGAGCCTCAATACGCGGTGCTCCTCCCAGGAGAGTTCAACGTCATGAATGCACAGGCTGCGGGAGCTGCTGCCCGTGCGGCGATGCCTGAGATAGCACAAGAAACTATCGTGCAGAGCCTTGGGGCATTTGAGGGTACCTGGAGGCGCTTTGAATACAAAGGCAAGAGTAAGAGAGGTGCAGACGTGTATGACGACTATGCGCATCATCCAACCGCAATAGAGAAGACACTGAAAGAATTGCGGAAGCGTACGGATGGAAAGATCTACGTCGCATTCCATCCGCATCTGTACAGCCGTACCCGCGATCTTTTGGAAGGATTCTCTAAGGCCTTTACTGACGCAGATCGTGTAGTCATCGCTCCTATTTATCCTGCACGTGAAATAGATGACGGAAGTATTTCAAGCGCAATGCTTGCTGCACGCATTCAAGAAAATGGCACTGAAGCAAAAGCAGGAGATTTCGTAGAGATCAGACGATTCTTTGAGACAGAGCCGGGCCCAGGCGATATCATCATGACCATGGGGGCAGGGGATATATATAAGGTCGCCGACGAACTTGTCGCATAAGGTATGGGAACACTCTCGGTCGTCGCAACCCCTATAGGCAATCTCGGAGACATTACACTCCGCGCGATTGATACATTGAAAGAGGCAGATATGATTGCCTGCGAAGATACCCGTGTCACCGCAAAGCTTCTTGCGCGCTACGACATACGAAAGCCGCTCATGATCTTCCATGCGCAAAGTGGACGTCTTGCGAGCGAGCGTATCCTTGCCAATCTGGCAGAGGGGAAGCGAGTTGCACTCGTGACCGATGCAGGCACCCCTGGGATTAGTGATCCTGGGAATGAGCTTGTTGCAGAGGTGCGTCGTCGCTTGCCTGACATACGTATAGAGGCCATACCAGGTCCTTCTGCTCTTACTGCCGCCCTCTCCATTGCGGGTGTACGAAGTCACGAGTTTACCTTCCTCGGCTTCCTACCGCACAAGAAAGGCCGCCAGACCCTGTTTAAGGAGATCGCATCTATGCCACGCGCAGTGGTGTTCTACGAGTCCCCACACCGCATAGGGAAGGCGCTTGCCTCCCTCGCAGAGGTGCTTCCTCTCGGGCGCACTGTGACTGTCGCGCGCGAGCTGACCAAGATCTATGAGTCAGTCGTGCAAGGTACACCTCAGGAGGTTGAAGAGTACTTCAAGGCACACCCAGGAGAAGAACGGGGTGAATTTGTGGTCATTGTGTCACCTTGATACACTACACTCTCATGTCACGCGCACGCACCCTTATTTTGCTCGGAGTTCTCGTCGCTCTTGCTCCATTCCTTGGTCTCCCAATGTGGCTTCTGATGTGGGTGCTTCCTATTCTCGGTCTCATGATTCTATTGACCGGGCTTTCACTCCGTACTCGTCGTGTGCGCGAGGAACCACAGCCACCCGCACCTGCTCCTTCGTTTGATATTCATGAGCCGACGCAAAGTCAATAATACGGGGATCACCCTTATCGCGCTTGCGGTACTTCTTCCCGCAGGAGCACTTGCACTTCCATACGCGGCAAGCACGGTGTACGAGAAG
The DNA here is from genome assembly GCA_019744845.1 of Patescibacteria group bacterium. GTDB lineage: Bacteria > Patescibacteriota > Minisyncoccia > Phycocordibacterales > Phycocordibacteraceae > C7867-001. The sequence continues at coordinate 33,681 of JAIETW010000002.1, forward strand.
GGAGGCGAGTACACAGAAGTCGCAAAGGTAGAAAAGAAAAAAGAAGAAGAGAAGCTTGATACTGCGGCATACGACAAGAAGATGATGTATCTCGCACATCGCGAGAATGAGCTTGCCACCACAAGTACGACGACCGTAGACCACCTGTGGCCAGTAGACGATGCACCGTATCCAAAGCCAGGTGCGCTTCTTCCATTCAATCGTATCGTCGCGTACTACGGAAACTTCTATTCAACGAGGATGGGTATTCTTGGAGAGTATTCCGAAGAGGAAGTCATTCGTCGTTTGAAGGAAGAGAAGGCAGCGTGGGAAGCGGCAGATCCAGAGACTCCCGTCATCATGGGCATTGACTACATCGCGATGACGGCACAGGGAACTCCTCAGGAGGACGGAAAGTATCGTCTCCATATGCCAAACAGTCACATTGATCGTGCGGTCGCAATGGCGAAGAAGGTAGACGGCATTGTGATTCTTGAGCTCCAGATTGGGTACTCTACTCTTGAGGAAGAATTGCCGTGGCTTGAGAAATATCTTTCTATGCCTGAAGTGCATTTGGCGCTTGACCCCGAGTTCTCCATGAAACCAGGAGCACTTCCTCCAGGAGATGAAATAGGCACCTTCTCCTCAGCGGATATTAACTATGCCGCAACGTATCTTCAGTCCTTGGTACAGAAGCACAATCTTCCGCCTAAGATTCTTGTCGTGCACCGCTTTACACACAATATGGTGACGGGGTATCAGAACATTAAGCCGCTACCTGAAGTACAAATCGTTATGGTGATGGACGGATGGGGCTTTGGTGCAAAGAAGATCAATACGTACAACCAGGTGATTTATCCTGAGCCGGTTCAGTTCACCGGGTTCAAGATCTTCTATAAGAATGATTTGAAACCGCCGTCCACACGTCTTCTTACTCCCGCAGAAGTACTTGAGCTGACTCCTTCACCATCCTTCATTCAGTATCAATAGATGGTGCATGGGGCGTATATAATAGGGAACATGGATAATCCCGATCGGGTAACGTACTTTGCCGCCACCGACACGCGTGGAAAGCGCATTCCATTTGGGATCAAACAGAAAGATCGTGCCCGTCACATGTATGTGATTGGGAAGTCAGGCGTGGGGAAGACGACCATGATTGATAACATGGCGATTCAAGATATCCGCAATGGAGAAGGGTTTGCGTACCTTGATCCTCACGGCGGCTCAGCGGAGCGACTTTTGGACTATGTGCCGCAGAGCCGTATGCGCGATGTGATCTACTTCGCACCGTATGAGACGGAGCACCCACTTGCGCTCAACATCATAGAAGATGTGCCGTATGAAAAGCGGCACCTCGTGCTCTCTAGCCTCATGGGCATTTTTAAGAGCATCTGGGCGGACTCATGGACTCCACGTTTTGAGTATGTGCTCAGTAATACGCTTCTTGCACTTCTTGAGCACCCAGAAGCAACACTCTTGTCGGTCACGCGTTTGTATAACGACGAGGCGTACCGGAAAGAGATTGTTGAAAATCTTAAGGATCCAATCGCAAAGAAGTTTTGGATTAGTGAATTTCCAACCGCAGATGATCCTGCGTTTAAGGAAGCAGTATCTGCGATCACAGGGAAGATAGATCAGATGGCGCTTGATCCACTCATGCGCAGCATCATTGGATCTCCGAAATCATCCTTCAACATGCGCCGCATTATGGACGAGCGGAAGATCCTTCTCATCAATCTTCCAAAAGGATTAGTGGGGGAGACGAATATGCAGTTGATTGGGAGTATTCTTGCCACACGCATCTTTCTTGCCGCAATGAGTCGTGCGGATGTTCCGGCCGCAAAGATGCCTGAACTCCCACACTTCTATTTTTATGTAGACGAGTTCCAGAATTTCTCTAACCACACCTTCTCAGAGATTTTGTCTGAAGCGCGTAAGTATCGGCTGGATCTCATCATCTCGCACCAATACATCGGGCAAATGGATCCGAAGATACAGGCAGCGATATTTGGTAATGTCGGCACGCTTGTGGCGTTCCGTGTCGGTCCTTTTGACGCAGAAGTACTTGAACACGTGTTCGCGCCTGAGTTTAAGAAGGAAGGACTTATGAATCTTGGTCGTGCGCAGATCTATCTTTCTCTCATGATTGATAACGTGGGATCGCGTCCATTTTCTGCAGTGACTATTCCTCCGATTGAACCCCCTGCGCGTTCCTGGAAGCAGGAGGTAAAGCGGGCATCAGAGGAGCAATATTGTGGTGTACATGAGCATCAGGTCGCGCGACCTCTGCCTCCAGAAGGGGTGGCAGGAGATTTGAAGTCGTTGGTAGGGGCCATGACCGAGATTGTGAAAAAAGATAAAGAGAAGCAAGTAGAAGAGAAGAAAGCAGAACTAAAGACCACTCTTGAACAAGTGTTGAATGAGTCGCTCCCCGATACCACCCCAATCGCACGCACGGGTCCGGCGCCATTTGAGGTTCCTGAGGAAGAGCTTCGTGCCGTATTTAAGGAAGATGTATAAAGGACTTTTCATTCTACTCATATTTTTTGTCGCAGATACTGCACATGCTGCAGTACGGATTAACGAGGTTGCGTGGATGGGAACGGATGCGGGTGGGGCAAGTTGTGAGTGGGTAGAGTTGTTTAACGGAAGTGGAGAGACGGTAGATCTTTCTACATGGACACTCACCATACAAAATGCGGGGAGCGCGACCTCAAAAGTGATTGCGCTTAACGAGGAGGGAAGTGCGGAGTTTTCAGGAATTGCAGGAAATGGGTATTACCTCATTGCACGCGACTCAGGATCCTGTCGCTCACTTGCACCCGCCACGTCTGCAGACTGGCTCGGATCATTTGGCAGCGGTATTTCTAATACTGGTGCAGTACTTACCCTTTCCGAGGGGAGTACCATCGTAGATACGATTGACGCAGACGGTGGGTGGTCCTCGTCAATTGGTGGGAAGAATGTGTCAGGAAGTGCCAAGCAAACTCCTCAGTACACCGGAAATGCATGGATTACTGCACTTCCAACTCCTCGCAGTGCGAATGCGACCACACCGGTAGATACGCTTCCAGATGATCATGACGATGTCGCCTCATCTACTCCTGTAGTCACTATCGGAGGAAGTACGCCCGTTGTTCCTGCGGTAAGTCCGATTATTAAACTCTTTCTTGAACCCGGACCCAATCGGGTCGTACCTGCGGGTGCCGATACTCCGTACGAGGTAATCGTGTATGACGCGACTGGAAAGCTGTACCCGCACGCGGACGTGACCTGGAGTTTTGGAGATGGTGGATCACGAGGAGGGAAAAGCGTGTCCTATGCGTATCGTGAGCCGGGAGAATATCTTGCGGTCGTTCGCGCACGAGAGAAAGGGCAGTCTGCAGTGGCGACGGTGTCCGTGATTGCACAACCATTTCAAATTTCAATGGAGGAGGATACTGAACGAGGAGTGGTGATTGGAAACCACAGCCCGACTCTTGCGGACCTTTCCTCGTGGAAAATAAAAGCAGGGAAGAAGAGCTTCACCCTTCCGCCTGATACGGTGGTGCCCGCAGGGAAGTCAGTCTTGCTCTCGTCTCTGGTGACACGACTTCCGACTAGTACGCCTTCAGAACTTCTATACCCGAACGGAGAACGGGTCGCACTCCATACTCCCGAGCAACCTTCTCTCGCTTCCGAGAGTATAGAAGAGAGGCAGGAGGTCGTTCCCGCGGTAGCAGCCCCTAGAGTGGTTCCCACGTATGCCAAAGACCCCATAGCCCCCGCCGCGCAAGCACAACTTGCCGCGGTGGGGGCCGCAGTGCCGGGCAAGGTCATACTTAAAGGAGAGGCTGAGCCACTGAACGCTATTGGGTATTTCTTTGAGGACCTCCTTGCATCCTTTGCCTCTTTCATCGTACGCTGATCTGATTATGTCTACTATTCTTGTGACCGGAGGAGCCGGGTTCATTGGCACCCATATGGTGCGTCGTTTAGTAGCAGACGGGCATAGTGTGATTGTGCTTGATAACTACTTCACTGGTTCAAAAGAAAATCATGTGCCAGGCGCGGAGTACAGAGAAGGGCACACGAAGGATATTAAGACTCTTATCCCGGAGAGCCCTGATCTTATTTTTCATCTTGGTGAATACTCACGCGTAGAGCGGAGCCTTTCAGAGCCTGAGGTCGTGTGGGATTTAAATAAAGACGGCACCTTTGCGGTGCTTGAGTTTGTACGAGAACGCGGAGGGAAACTCGTGTACGCAGGCTCATCAACGAAGTTTGGTGACGGAGGATTGAATCGTGACCAGACGCCATACGCATGGAGCAAGGCGACTAATACTGAACTCGTGCGTAACTATGGGCACTGGTACTCCATTCCATATGCCATTACCTATTTCTATAACGTGTATGGTCCAGGAGAGCTTGCGGGGAAGTACGGGACAGTGATTGAGATCTTTAAACAGAAAGTAAAGAACAGGGAACCTATCACGGTCACTGCACCAGGGACACAGAAGCGTAACTTCACGCATGTCGCCGATATTGTGGAAGGTCTCGTACGCGTGGGGAAGGATGGACTAGGGGATGACTTCGGTATTGGCGACGAGCGTTCCTACTCCATTCTTGAAGTGGCACAAATGTTTGGTGGTGAAATTAAAATGATGCCCGAAGTACCCGGAAATCGTATGGGTTCTGATATTGATACGAGTAAGATGCGGAAGCTTGGGTGGACGGCGACTCGCTCGCTTCCTGATTACATCCGCGAGTGCCAATGAAAAAGGTTTTAATCTTCTCGCTCAATTATTACCCTCGTTTTATTGGCGGGGCAGAGGTGGCGATTAAAGAAATCACCGATCGGCTTACCGATACTGAATTTCATGTCCTCACCCTTCGGTTTGACTCTACGCTTCCTAAGAAAGAAGTCATTGGCCGTACGACCGTGCATCGGATTGGGTTTGCGGTACCCAACCCTTCAATTGGAGACTTGAAGAAGTTCCCACTTCATTTCAACAAACATTACTATCAGCTTGCGGCAGTAGGGAAGGCACTTGCGCTCCACCGCCAACATCATTTTGACGGTATCTGGGCAATGATGGCACATTCCTGCGCGATTCCCGCAGGCATCGTGAGATGGCGCACCGGGGTTCCGTATCTTCTTACTCTTCAAGAGGGAGATCCGCCTGAATATATAGAGCGCACTATGCGCCCCGTGTTTCCGCTCTTTAAAAATGGATTTACATCCGCCACACATCTACAAGCGATCTCTTCGTTCTTGCTTGCCTGGGGAATGCGCATGGGTTTTAAAGGAGATTCAGTCGTGATACCAAATGCAGTAGACACGGCGCGCTTTGGGATCTCTCTTTCTCCAGCAGAGCGAGCACAGGCACGCGAAACGATTGGTCTTCTCGCGGACGATGTGGCGCTTGTCACCACGTCGCGATTGGTGCACAAGAATGCACTTGATGATGTGATTGCAGCACTTCCACTTCTCTCACCGAATGTGAAGTTTGTGGTGTATGGCATCGGACCAGATGAAGAGAAACTTCGTGATCAAGTACAAGAACTAGGACTTACTGATCGTGTGATGTTTATGGGTCAGTTGAATCACGTAGATATGCCGCGTGCACTTGCGGCGTGTGACATATTCATTCGCCCGTCGCGTTCGGAAGGAATGGGAAACTCTTTTGTTGAAGCGATGGCGGCAGGTCTGCCAGTGATTGCGACGCAAGAAGGAGGTATTGCAGACTTTCTTTTTGATGCCACTCGTAACCCTGATCGTCCTACGACGGGATGGGCAGTGGATGCGAATGCGCCACTTCAAATCTCCAAAGCAGTACAGGATATTATCTCGCATCCAGAGAAGGTGGCAGAAGTGCTGAAGAATGCGCGAGCGCTTGCCGTAGAGAAGTACGACTGGGAGACGGTCGCAAAGGACATGCGGAACCTGTTTACGCGCATGCTCGGGAACGCGGTACCATAGCGATATGCGGCTCGTGATTGCAACGCCTCTGTATCCTCCTGACCTAGGAGGCCCTGCAACCTACACGACATTTCTTGAGCGTGAGTTACCTGCGGGAGGCATTGCAGTAGAAGTCGTGTCTTTTGCAGAGGTGCGCCATCTGCCGAAACTCGTACGGCATTTCTTTTATTACCGAAAGGTACTGAAGACGCTTCGTCGCTCTGATGCCGTGCTTGCCCTTGATCCTGTGTCAGTAGGAATGCCAGCGATGAAAGCTGCAGAGGAACTTAAGAAGCCACTCCTTCTTAAGGTGGTTGGAGATTATGCATGGGAGCAGGGAAGGCAGAGGTTTGGAGTCACTGCTCCTCTTGATGAATTTGTGAAAACTCCGCAGAGCTCTTCTTTTGTACGGTTCCTGCAGAAGACACAAAAGATGGTTGCGTCTCGTGCTGTACGTATCATTGTCCCGAGCGAATATCTCAAGATGATTGTATCTGCATGGGGGATTCCGGAAACAAAGATTTCTGTGGTGTATAACCTTCCTGACGTATCAGAGATTGGCGAGGAGCGAGAGTTCGGACTTTCTTCTCCGCGAGTGGTGACTGTCGCGCGACTCGTTCCTTGGAAGGGAATACAGGGCCTTATGAACGCAGTCGCGAAAGCACGGGTCCATATCCCATCCCTCTCACTTTTGATCATAGGAGATGGCCCTGATCGTGCACAACTTGAAGCACATGCAAAAACTGTGCTCAGAGAGAACTACCTATTCACTGGAGCCCTCACACATAAAGATACGCTTGCGGCGATGCGTGGCTCAGAGGTGTTCGCACTCAATACCTCATACGAAGGGTTCTCTCATGTGCTTCTTGAGGCGGCGGCTCTTGGACTTCCTATCGTCACGACGCCAAGTGGAGGGAACCGTGAGCTTCTCACACACGATGAAAACGCACTTCTCGTGCCGCCTGAATCTGATGACGCGCTTGCCGAGTCACTCATACGCATTCTTCAACAGCCCGGGTTACGTGAACGCTTGTCTCACCATGCAAAGACAAAAGTAGAATCACTCGCAGGACCTGATGCACTTGTCTCTCTTATTTCTTCTTGCGTATGAGAGTGCTTTTTATTTCCAATGATCCATCAATGTTTGAAGAGGGAAGTGACGTACGTCACCGCATGCAGGAATATGCGAAGGTATTAGGAGAACTTCATATCGTCTCTGCCGCATCCCGCACCACGGTCATACAAGAAGGACCACTGACACTCCATGGGACATCCGCTCCGAAGTTTCTTCGTGTACAAACTCTTGAATCCATGGCGCGCGCAGTAATTCGTGCACACGATATAGAAGTCGTGTCGGCACAGGATCCTTTTGAATATGGGCGCGTTGCCATGCGAGCGACGCGTGGTACTTCTGCACGTCTCCATATACAGGTGCACACGGACTTTCTTTCTCCGTGGTTTATTCGTTCAGGAAACGAACGTTCGCCACGGGTTCCAGTCCCTACGCTTAACCATGTGCGCCGCCGCATTGCAGATACGGTGCTTCCTAAGGCAGATGGTATACGAACCGTATCGGTACGGGTACGTGATTCCTTGATTGAACGGTATGGAAACCGTATCCCTGTCCCGACGGTTATACCGATTGGTGTGCAGGGCGAGGTGCCGGAACCAGTCCCACTTCCATCGCACTCATTTTCTTTCGCACTCATTACGGTGGGTCGCCTGGAAGCAGAGAAACGCATTGAGGATATCCTCTACGCGCTTGCACGTGTGGGGTACAAGTATACGACTGTGGGGCTGGTGATTGTGGGGGATGGGCGACGTCGGAAATACCTAGAACAACTAGTGCGACGACTTGGTCTCACGAGCCGTGTGATCTTCACAGGATGGAGAGATGATTCATGGGGAATGATGCGAAGTGCACATGCGTACATCCAAGCGAGTGCATATGAAGGATATGGGCGCACGCTTCTTGAGGCGGCGCGCGCACGACTTCCCATCATTACGACCGACGTGGGGATCGTGGGAGATGTGCTCAGAGGATATGAAGAAGTGCTTGCCGCTCCTGTCGGCGACCCTGCCGCCCTCGCCACACATATTATTGGTATGGTAGAAGACGTGCAGGCACGAGAGACCTTTGCGGCAGAAGCAAAGCGCGTCGCAGACGCATACTGTGCAGGACTTCCGAGCCTCCCAGAAGCGATGCGTGATGACCTTGCTCGCATTACTAGTACGGGGTAATACTTGAGGATATGACACCACATGCACGGGCGTATTTTGGTACCGACGGGGTACGTGGCAGGGTAGGAGAGCCTCCACTGACTGCAGACTTCGCCCTTAGGCTTGCGAACGCCGCAGGACGCGTTCTGGCGCCTCATGGAGGCACAGTCCTCATTGGGAAAGACACGCGCCTCTCAGGATATCTCTTTGAGTCTGCTCTTGAGGCAGGTTTTGTCGCTGCGGGAGTAGACGTCCTTCTCATTGGTCCACTTCCAACTCCAGGTATTGCGTGCATGACCCGACATTTTAACTGTGACTTCGGTGTAGTGATCAGTGCCTCACATAACCGGTATGAGGATAATGGGATCAAGTTTTTTGATAAGAATGGAGAGAAACTTTCCGATGAACTTGAGGCAAAGATAGAAGCTCTTCTTGAAGAGGGACCGATCACTAAGAAATCAGAAGATCTCGGTCGTGCCTCTCGCGTAGATAAGTCACGCGTGGAGTATCAGAAGTTCTGCGCATCTACCGTTTCTGATCTAGACCTCTCTGGTATGCGTCTTGTGGTGGATTGTGGAAATGGTGCCGGGTTTAAGGTGGGGCCGCGTGTGTTCACTGATCTTGGTGCGAACGTAGTACCCGTCGGCACTGCGCCGAATGGCACGAATATTAACGATGGGTGCGGCGCAACTGCACCTGAATTGATGCAGCTTCTGACAAAAAGCCTGAAGGCAGACGCAGGTATTGCATTTGATGGGGATGGAGATCGTCTCATCATGGCGGACCGTGACGGGAACATGGTAGATGGAGATCAGATTCTCTACATTCTTGCGATGGCGAAGAAGGAAGACGGCTCACTCAAGGGACCGGTGATCGGCACACTCATGAGCAACCTTGGACTTGAGGTGGCGCTTACGAACGCAGGCATTCCTTTCACACGTGCACAGGTGGGTGACCGGTACGTGCTTGAACTTCTTCACAAAGAACACGGTACGCTCGGAGGGGAAACGTCAGGCCACGTATTGGTGCTTGATAAGGCAACGACAGGAGATGCGATTGTAGCGGCACTGCAGGTACTCGCCGTCATGAAACGTACTGGGAAGTCGCTTGGAGAGCTCACTCTCGGCATGCAGAAGTTTCCACAAGTCATGATTAACGTAGAGGTGAAGGAGAAAGGGGATCCTACCTCTATTCCTGAACTTACGCAGGCAGTGAGTGCTGCAGAAGCAGCGCTCGGAAACGAAGGGCGCATTGTGCTTCGTGCGTCAGGTACCGAGCCAGTGATACGAGTGATGGTAGAGGCCCGAGATGAAGCAACGGCACGGGAGCATGCAGAGATCCTTGCGGAGGTGGTGCGTATGGCAAAAGGATGAGAATCCTTGTTGTTACCCAAGCGCTTGATACGGACCATCCGGTTCTCGGGTTCTTTCATCGGTGGGTAGAAGAGCTTGCACCGCGTGTGTCATCTCTACATGTCATTGCATTATCAGTCGGTACACACGCGGTTCCAGAGAACGTAACCGTGCATTCTCTAGGGAAGGAGACGGGAGTGCAGCCTTCCTTTATATATGCATGGAGATTCCTGTCTCGTGCGTGGGCATTGAGACATGAATATGATGTTGTGTTCGTACACATGAACCAGGAGTATGTATTCCTCGCTGGTCTTATGTGGAAGATGCTTGGGAAGCGCGTGTATCTATGGCGCAATCACTATGCGGGATCATTGTTGACCGATGTTGCGTCTATATGGTGCGAGAAAGTTTTTTATACGTCACGAAGCTCATACACCGCACGATATGCGCACGCAGTCCGCATGCCCGTTGGTGTTGAGGTGGTCACGACTCCTCAGTCCATATCGCGAAAAAAGCAGTCGGTGCTCTGGCTCGGTCGTATCTCTCCTGCAAAGCGACCGGAGTTGTTTGTATCTGCATTGAAGATACTGAAGGAGCGAGGGGTGGCGTATACCGCAACGGTAGTGGGGTCGCCACTCCCTAAAGATCAGAGATACTATGAATCACTTGTTTCTGAAGCGTCTGCTCTGGGAGGATCAGTGTCGTTTCTACCTGAGGTGCGACATGCAGATACGCATGCTCTTTTTTCAGCACATGAGTATTTCGTCAACACGTCTCCGTCAGGCATGTTTGATAAAACAATATTTGAAGCAGCTGCTTCGGACACGATTCCGCTTGCAGTAAGTAATGATTGGCGTGAACTCGTGGACGATGAACGTTTATCGTTCGGAGCAGACGCACGAGAACTCGCCAACCGCCTAGAAGCCCTTTCTAGCCTTTCAGAGTCTGAGCGACAGGACCTTGTATCTTCACTGCCCACGAAGGTGGTCACACCACATCGTATTGAGACACTTATGGACCGACTCTTGAAGGAGATGCAAAATACGTAATATGACTCATCTTGCACCTACCAGGTCTCTTCTTCGTCGCGAAGAGTATAAAGCGATTCAGAGCGTCGTCCTTAATGGGGAGGTGCTTGATATAGGCGGTGTTCCAGACGCTCTGTATCACACGCATATAAAAGGGAGCCACCATATCGTCACGGCAAACATAGATCCAACGACAGGGGCAGACTATACATTTGATGCACAGAAACCCTGGCCGCTTCCCTCAGAGAGTTTTAACGGTGTGGTGTGTATGAATGTACTTGAACACCTGTATACACCTGCACCGATGCTTGCGGAGGCACGGCGCGTACTTTCTGCTGAGGGAAAGATAGTAGGCACTGTTCCATTTCTGTTCCATATACATGCGTCTCCTGACGACTACTTCCGGTATACCAAAAGTGCACTGACACGATTACTGTCTGATGCAGGCTTCACACATATTCAGGTGAAGGAGCTCGGTACGGGTGCTTTTGCCGTGCTGTATCACTCTCTCGTAGGATTCATGCGCTGGAACTGGATGGCGTCGTTTTTCATGATGCTGTGCACGGGCATTGATCGTCTTATATATAAAATACGACCTCACAATCAAATGTCGGCGGTAGAGTTTCCACTAGGCTATATCTTTGAAGCCTCGGTGCCGAAGAAGTAGCGTCGTGCTAGCATCTTCTTATGCAATCCCTCGAGGCGGTCTACCATGAGCACCATACGAAGCGTCGTGGGGAATTCTTTCTCGTGAACGGAGACGCGCGCGGAAGATTTCTACAGGAGCATGTGGGGAAGGGGAAGAAAGTGCTTGATATAGGATGCCGTGATGGCGCACTCACCAGCTACTACGCAGAAGGGAATGAGGTCACAGGAATAGATATTGACTCAGATGCGCTCGCACGTGCCAAAGAGAAGCTCGGCATTACAACTATCCATGCTGACTTGAATGGTGAGTGGCCAGTCACTCCTAGTTTTACCACCGTGGTTGCCTGCGAGATCATAGAACATTTGTACTACCCAGGAACGGTGCTTAAGAAAATACACGCAGTGCTTGCACCAGGTGGGGTGCTTCTCGGAACGATTCCCCACGCATTTTCATTCCAGTGTCGTCTCCGCTACCTTTTTGCCACGAAGAAGGGCACGCCTCTTCAGGATCCGACGCACATCAATCACTTCACCGTACGTGAACTACGTACTTTGATTGAAGCGGCAGGGTTTACCAATGTCCGCATAGAAACTATTACTGCAACGAAATGGGCGCTCGTAAGCTGGCTCTTCCCCTATACCTTTGCGCACTCACTTATGTTCTCCGCAGAGAAAGCCGCTTAACGTCGCAAGAGAAGAAAGGATGCAGAGACGGTAAGTACAAGCGCGACAAGAATCTTCGCAGTGATAAGACCCCAGAGTCCATAGAGCGCGATCCCAAAGAACTGGAGGATAATACCAATCACTGGGAGCGCCGTATTAAACACATAGAGCGAGCGAATCTGGCGTTGCGCAATCAACGCCGCAGAGAATATAGAGCCTACCGTGGTGATCATAGAAAGCGCGTAGACTTGTGAGAAAGGAATAGCAGCCATGTAGGTAGGGAAGAGAATCATAAAGATGAATGGCGCGATAAGAGCATACGCGCCCGCAAGAAGTGCGACGAGAACTACCACCCACACCATCCGACTCCAGGACAATGCCTCTTTCGTTGCCTCCTCAGTCTGAGTGGCGAGCATAGGAAGCATGGATGCAGGAATAAACTTCAAGAGACCACCAAGACGATCAGGAATTGCAGTCGCAAATGCGTAGACGGCGAGTGTCGCTGGGCCGAGGAAGTGAAATACCAAGAAGTTATCTAGTTGCTGTGCGACGGTACCCAAGATACCCATGACACTCAAGTGTCCGCCAAAAGCAGACGTTTCTTTGTCAGTAGTTTCGTTTGGAGGATGCACGCGGAGTGTGCGGCGATGTGCAATATAGTGTGCAATTGCTTGGGAGACAAAATGTACGACAAGCAAGATAAGTGCAGAGGCGTGCGCAAAGGCCGCAAGAATGAGTGCGCTGTAGAACAAAAGATTCACCCAGAGGTTGTAGGTGAAGCTTCGCTTGAAGTCTTTCTTTCCAATCAGGTACGCACCATAGGTGTTGAGAGAGTAGGTGAGGGGCACAAAAATGCCAAGAATCACAAACCCAACACCGAAGGGTACGTTACCGCGCAAGAAATAGTAACCGGCAATACACAGCGCGACGGCAAGAGGAATCAGTCCCCAGCGAAGCTGCGTGCGGAGTGAAGAACGGAACATGCCTTCGTTGCCACGGGCGACCGCACGAATCACCGCGCTGTTCATTCCGGTCAGAGTGAGCGCGCCGAGCAGTCCTCCTGCGGAGAGGAAGTATTGGTAGATACCGTAGGTTTCAGGAGAGAGGGTTCGGGCGAACACGGTATAGAGCGCAAGGGAGAAAAGGGACGTGAGGACCACTCCTAGGTTTATCCAAAACCCGCTTCCAGCCAAATAGACCATATCGGTCTTGGTGTACTGCTCACTCCAGCGAAGGGCCTGAAGTGCTCTGGTTTTAAGATAGTCCATAGGGAGGAACGCTCATGGTATATACTAGCAACACTATGGAAAAGGTTACGCGATATATAGTCCTCGCGGCCCTATTTCTCATCCCCTTTATCCCGCTCTACGTAGCGAACGGCTCCTTCTTTCCCTTTATTGCAGGGAAGGGGTTTGCCTTCCGCATTCTGGTGGAGATCGCCTTTTTCGGGTGGTTGATCCTTGCGTTTGCGAATAAAGAGTACCGTCCACGCTTCTCGTGGACCTTCCTTATATATGGAGTGTTCGCCGTATGGATGTTTATCGCGAACCTCTTTGCGATAGACCCGCAGAAAGCGTTCTGGAGTAACTTTGAGCGCATGGATGGATGGGTGACCATCGCACACCTCCTGATGTTCTTTGTAGTGGCTGGGGTGATGTTTGCGAAAGAGGCACTCCGACAGACCTGGTGGCGTGTATTTATTGCTGGTGCGGCACTGACGTGTAGTGTCGGGCTGCTTCAACTTGCAGGGTTCTTCCCAATCAATCAGGGTGCACTCCGCGTGGATGCAACCTTTGGGAATGCAATTTACTTTGCTGTGTATCTGATGTTCGCGCTTGGCGTTACGATTTGGCAAGCATTCCGTGCACAAGGATGGATACGCTTCGCACTCTTGGTACTTGCCGCAGTTGAGCTCGTTCTGCTTCTTCTTACCGCGTCGCGCGGTGCACTCATCGCGACCTTCGGCGCGCTTGTGTTTGCTGCATTGTGGACGGCGTGGCGCGCAGGTCCGAGTGGCCGCAAGGCAGCCGTCGCTACATTGGTAGGGCTCGTCGTCGTGGTGGGCGGATTCTTCCTTGTCCGTAATACGCCGATGGTGACCAGTGAGCCCGTAATTGCGCGGCTTGCCACGGTCTTCTCTATTGGGGAAGAGCTGCAGACCCGATTTGCGATCTGGGACATCGCGCTCAAGGGAGTCGCAGAGCGTCCAGTGACTGGATGGGGTCAGGAAGGATTCAATTATGTATTTACGAAATACTACGAACCATCCTTGTATGCACAGGAGCCGTTCTTTGATCGCGCACACAATACCTACCTTGATTGGTTAATTGCGGGCGGTGTACCTGCGCTCTTGCTGTTCCTCGGGCTTCTTCTGACGAGCGTGATCGCTCTTATGCGTGCACCGATTACTCGTGATGAGCGGCTGCTCCTTCTCTCATTGTTGGTGGCCTACGGCATTCAGGCACTGGTAGTGTTTGATAATCTTTTTACCTACGTCCCGCTCATCTTCATTCTTGCGACTGCACATATTGTTTCCTCCCGTCCAATTAAATCTCTAGAACAGGCAGGAACGATTCCAGAGGAAGGGCTCGGTATTGTAGTGGTGCCTGCAGTTTTGGCGGTGTTTGTTGCCGTACTGTGGCTCGTGAATGTACCGAACATTGCGACGATGAATGGCCTCATCACCGCACAGCGCCCGAATCAAGCAGGAGTCGCAGAAAACTACCGTCTCTTTGAAGAGGTCACTACTCACAATTCCTTTGGATCTCAAGAAGTCGCAGAGCAGCTTGCACAGTTTTCTATACGAGTGGCTGCGGAGCCGTCTATTCCTGATCAAGTAAAGCTGCAGTTCCTCTCTCTTGCACTTAAGGAGATTGATGAGGAGATTGCGCGCATTCCGCGAGAAGTGCGTTTGTACCTCCAGCGCGCTGCAATCTTCCGCGCAGCAGGAGACTATGAAAACGCAATTCGTTCCATAGACGCTGCGCTCGCTATTTCTCCGAAGAAACAAACGATTCTTATAGAGAAGGGACTCACGCTGGGGAAGGCAGGACAGACCACTTCATCACGTGAGACGTTCTACGAAGCATACAATCTTGATACCTCATTCACTGACACCCTTATTCTCTTTGCCGCGAGCGAGATAGAGAATGGTCGCGTGGCACATGCACATAGTATGTTGCTTACTGAATTCGGTACGACGACAGTAGATCATGATGCACTCTGGGCGGCCTACGCAGGAACGAATAACCTCACGGAGCTGGTCACCCTTCAGCGCCTCCGTATTAGTAATATGAATGATGCGCCCGAGCAGCGTTTCTTGCTCGCACGCATCCTCGGGTTTGCGGGTCAGAAAGAAGAGGCGTTTGCGGAGATTGCGGCGCTTGTGGCAGAGTACCCGCAGTTTAGAGCAGACGCTGCTACTATTCGTGCTCAAATTGAAGCGCTTCCGTAAATGACTATCCAAGAACACGTACCACTCGCAAGCCTCACCACCCTTCGTGTGGGCGGCCCTGCGTCGTATGTGGCGACCTGTACGAGTGTAGAGGATGTGCGTGAAGCACTTGTCTTTGCCAAAGAACATAGCCTTCCATACTACGTACTTGGCGGGGGAAGTAATGTGCTTGCGCCCGATGAGGGATACAAGGGAGTGATGATCCTGGTGCGGCTTCTGGGACTTGAATATATTGACGAGGGAACGCGAGTGTTGATGAAGTCATCTGCGGGAGAGTCGTGGGATGCGGTGGTAGAGGAAGCCGCCGCACGCGGACTCTGGGGTATAGAAAACCTCGCGGGGATTCCCGGCACTATTGGTGCGGCACCTATCCAGAACATCGGTGCGTACGGCGCAGAGCTAAAAGACACACTTGATTCAGTTGAAGTACTAGATGCAGATACTGGGGAGGTGCGAACTCTTTCTGTAGAGGAATGCGAACTTGCGTATCGTGATAGTCGTTTTAAACGGGAACCACATCTGATTGTCACCAAAGTTACCTTGGCGCTCCAAAAGAACGGCACACCAAAGATTGAGTACAAAGACTTATTGAAGGCACAAGAACAGGGCGCTGATCTTTCGTCACCTGCCGCAATAGGGAAGGTGGTGCGTGAGGTGCGTGGTGATAAGTTTCCTGATCTTCGTACGACTGGCACCGCAGGATCTTTCTTTAAGAATCCCATTTTGACTTCAGAGAAGTACGCTGCGCTTAAAGAGTTGTATGGAGAGGTACCAAGTTTCCCACATCCGCACGGTATAAAGATTCCACTTGCGTTTGTGCTTGATCGCGTCCTCAATCTTCGCGGATTCCGCCAAGGACCAGCATGGCTTTTTGGTTCGCAGCCACTTGTGCTTGCACTTGATCGCGAAGGACGTGCAGAAGATGTTGAATCACTTGCACGACTCGTAGAACAAAAAGTTTTTGACGCGACAGGTATTACGATTGAACGAGAAGTGCGTTCAATGCCACATGCATAAAATTTTTCTCGCAAAAACTAAAAACAGTTTTTGAAAAGTTATCCACAGCTCGCGTTTTATTCCAACAAAAAATTCTTGCACGCGCAATAATACATATAGAACACATTCGCGCGTAGCACAAAAATGTTTGCGCGAAACGTGGGTCGACATGATCAGTCGTAGTAAATTCTAGAATACCTATGGCAGCAAAAAAGAAGGCCGCAAAGAAGACTGCAAAGCGCAAGCCAGCAGCAAAGAAGAAGACCGTCAAGAAGGCCGCAAAGAAGACCACGAAGCGCAAGACCACCAAGAAGCGCATCTAGTGTTACTCTTGAGAAAGCACCCCGGGAAATCGGGGTGTTTCCTTTTTATATACCGCTAGAAGAAAGGCTTTATACGAGGTATAGTGAGCCCCATTATGGCAAGTTTCCTTGGGCGGATGTTCAATAAGAACCAGTCCTCGGCCTTTATTAAGGCTGCGGGATCGCTCGTCACGAAGGCGGGGGCACTTTCAGGTACCCTAGAGGCCCTTTCTCGGGAAGAGCTTGCGGCACGCCTCAAAGAGGTACGGGAGCGTACGGGCGGTGTTCCGGAAAGCGACGCCGACATCGCAGAAGTATTTGCACTCGTACGAGAAAGTTCTCGTCGTACACTTAAGGAGCGTCACTACGACGTGCAGCTTATTGGTGGTCTTGCGCTTGCGCGAGGAAAGATTGCAGAGATGCGCACCGGAGAAGGAAAGACGCTGGTGGCTACTCTTGCTGCCACCCTCCACGCCCTTGCAGGTAAGGGAGTCCATATTGTGACGGTGAACGATTATCTCGCACGTCGTGACGGTGCGTGGATGGGACAGATCTACGGCTATCTCGGTCTTTCAGTAGGGGTCGTGACCTCAACTGGCGCATATCTGTATGATCCTTCGCATACAGAGTCAGCTGAAGATGTGAAGCGCGATGAAGAGGGTTCATTCCGCGTGTTCTATGACTTCCTTCGCCCCGTTTCTAAGAAGGAAGCCTACGCGGCCGATATCACGTACGCGACCAACAACGAATTAGGTTTTGATTATCTTCGTGATAATACCGCGTACGAGCCAGCGCAGATCATGACGCGCGGTTGTCACTACGCAATCATAGACGAAATAGACTCCATTCTTATAGATGAGGCCCGTACTCCTCTTATCATCTCTGGTCCTGCAGAAGATTCCGGCGGTCTCTATGAGCGATTCTCCAAAATTATCGTTGGATTTGTGCCTGAAGAGGACTACGTAGTTGATGAAAAGCTTAAGGCTGTCCAGATTACGGAAAACGGCATACGAAAAGCAGAAGAAGCGCTAGGGATAGAGAACCTCTACACCGAAGGGGGAATGAAGTATGCGCATCACCTTGAGACGGCAGTGCGTGCAAAGGCGCTCTTTGTGAAAGATAAGGAGTATGTGGTGAAGGACGGCGAGGTAATTATTGTGGATGAATTTACTGGCCGCCTTCAGCCAGGTCGTCGCTGGTCCGAAGGACTTCACCAGGCCGTGGAAGCAAAGGAGGGTGTTCCAGTCCGTAAGGAGAGTCGCACGTACGCGTCCGTGACCTTCCAGAACTACTTCCGTATGTACACCAAGATTGCGGGCATGACGGGTACTGGTCTTTCCGCAGAAGAGGAGTTTTATACCGTGTATGCACTGGAGGTAGTATCAGTCCCTACAAATCGCCCTGTCGCTCGTAAGGACCATGACGATCTTATCTTTCAAAGTAATCAGGGGAAGTATCGTGCGCTTACGAAACAAATTCGTGCACTCCATGACAAAGGGCAACCAGTTCTTATAGGAACCGTCTCCATTGAAGACAACGAAGTGGTGAGCCGCTATCTTACTGAAGCGAATATCCCGCACGAGGTGTTGAACGCCAAGAACCACGAACGTGAAGGAGAGATCATTGCTCAGGCAGGACGAAAGGCGAAGGTGACCGTCGCGACGAACCTCGCCGGTCGTGGAGTGGACATTAAGCTTGGTGGCGCACCGAGTGCTCCTGACACCTATAAGGAGGTGGTGGAGCTTGGGGGATTGGTAGTGATCGGAACCGAGCGGCATGAAGCACGCCGTATTGATGACCAGCTCCGTGGTCGTTCAGGACGTCAAGGAGACCCGGGTGAAACCCGATTCTATGTATCGCTTGAAGATAAGCTTATGCGCGTGTTTGCATCTGACATGTTGAAGAGAGTGATGGGTACGTTCAAGATTCCTGAGGACGAGCCTATTGAAAGCCCCCTTATTACTCGTTCTCTTGAGACCGCCCAGAAGCGTATTGAAGGATTCAACTTTGATGCTCGTAAGCAAATCCTTGCCTACGACGATGTGATGAACACACAGCGTTTGGCCATTTACGCACGTCGTACCCGTGCGCTCTCCGCTCCTCCTGAGGAAATAGATGCACTTGTACGTGAGCTTATTGCAGGTGACGAGAATGCCCTCAAAGCCTATGAGGCAAAGCGTACCGAGTATGGCGTAGAAGTAACTACGGCGCTCATGCGAAGACTCGTGCTTCAAATCACCGATATGCTCTGGCTAGAGCAGCTTGAGGCGATGGACTACCTTCGTCGCAGTGTCTCCCTTCGTGCGTACGGTCAGCGTGACCCGCTGCTTGAGTATCGTCGGGAAGGGCTCATGCGCTTCCAGCATATGGAGGAAAATATTGCACAGAACTTCCGTGATGCACTTCCACGTGTACAGGCTGCAGACGAAGCAAAGATTCGTGCCGCAGAGGAGAAGGCTCGTCAGGCCGTGCTTGCGGCAAGTGAAGCAGGAGCAGGTGGAGCACAGGGTCCAGTCGTGAAAGGGGAGATGCCAGGGCGCAACGATACAGTTACTATTCGTAATGGAGAAGAGACACGCACCATGAAATACAAAAAAGCAGAACCCTTCATTGCAGAAGGGTGGGAACTCGTACGCTAACCTATGGCTTTCGTTGATGAAATTCGGATACACGCACAAGCAGGACACGGAGGTCCGGGTGTAGTCCGCTGGGCGCATACCAAAGAAAAGGCGAAGGCAGGACCATGTGGTGGTGACGGAGGGCGCGGTGGTGACATCATCCTTGAAGGTGTGCGTGATCTTGCGGCACTTGCGTCATATCGTTTTACCAAGAAGTTTCGTGCAGAAAATGGAAAACCAGGCGGAGGAAATAATAAGCACGGTAAAGATGCAGAACCAATCGTGCTTCGTGTACCTGTCGGAACCGTCGCAAAAGTGACGACGACGGGTGAAGTGTATGAGATTCTTTCAGAAGGCCAGAGCGTAGTGATCTTTAAGGGAGGTCCGGGAGGATATGGGAACGCCCGCTTCAAAAGCTCTACAAACCAGAATCCTTTCCACACCACGAAGGGGAAACCGGGAGGGGTTGGGGATATCCACATTACCCTCAAATTGATCGCTGATGCGGGTCTTATAGGCTACCCGAACGCCGGTAAGTCCTCTCTATTGAACGCGCTTACCCGCGCGAGCTCCAAGGTGGGCGCCTACCCATTTACGACCCTTGACCCTCATCTCGGGGACTTCTATGGGCGTCTTCTCGCCGATATTCCAGGACTTATTGAAGGCGCATCGTCCGGGAAAGGCCTCGGCTCCAGGTTCTTGAGGCACATAGAACGCACTGGATTGCTTGTACATCTCGTCTCGTCTGAGCAAGAAGACCCTATCTTGGCGTATAAAAAGATACGCGCTGAACTTGAAGCCTTTGGACAGGGTCTCGGCGAAAAGAGGGAGCTTGTCGTTCTTTCTAAGGCGGACCTCCTTACCCCCGAGAAACGGGGAAATATACAGGAAGACATGCAGAAGGCCATAGGGAAGGATGTGGTCCTTTTGTCAGTAGAGGATTCAGAGCTGTTGAAGGCTTTTGCCGATCGCCTCACCAAAGAGCTCTCACAAGGGGAGGGGAAGTAGCCCCCAGGGCTGCCTCTGGTGTACACTCCCTTTATGAGTGCCTACCGTCCAACTATCGGACTTGAAATACACGCCGAATTGAAGACCAGAACAAAGATGTTCTGTGACTGTCGGAATGACCCTGACGAGAAGGAGGTCAATGCGCATGTCTGTCCAATATGTCTCGCACATCCAGGCACATTGCCGACTGCAAACAAAGAAGCAGTGCGACACGTACTTCGTGTAGGTACTGCGCTCGGAGGAACACTTGCGGACTACACGGAGTTTGATCGCAAAAGTTATTTCTACCCTGACATACCGAAGGGATATCAAATCAGTCAGTACGAGCGTCCGCTTGTTTCTGGAGGAGAGTTGTCCGGGGTACAAATTACTCGTATTCATCTGGAAGAGGATACGGCGCGATCAATGCATGCGGATGATTCTTCACTTGTAGATTTTAATCGTGCAGGGGTCCCACTCATGGAGTTGGTGACTGAGCCCGTGATTCATGACGCTAAGACCGCAGCAAATTTTGCGCGTGATCTCCAACTACTCCTTCGCACTCTTGGCGCCTCTGATGCAAATCTAGAAAAAGGTGAAATGCGTGTAGAGGCAAACATCTCAGTTTCTAAAGGAGAAGAACTTGGAACAAAAGTAGAAGTAAAAAATCTTAATTCCTTCCGTTCAGTTGAGCGTGCTATCGCTTTTGAGGTAGAGAGACAAATTGCACTACTTGAAAAGGGGGAGGTGGTCATACAGGCAACACGAGGATGGAACGAAGATAAGCAGCAGACATTCCATCAGCGCTCAAAAGAGGGGAGTGCAGACTATCGTTATTTCCCAGAACCAGATCTTCCTAAACTGAAACTTTCCGAACTCTCAGAATTCTCTTCTGAAACATTGCGTGCATCTTTGCCTGAACTTCCATGGGAACGTGTCGCACGATACGAACGCGAATTTAAACTTAAATCATCAGATAGTGCATTCATTGTCAGCGATCTAGATCGTATTGTGTTTGCTGATCGTGTACTCGGTCTTGCAAAGAATGAAAGAGAAATAGAACTTTCAGTGAACTATTTTGTATCAGATCTCGCAGGCACGCCTGGCAACGTAACGCCGGAGGCCTATGTTGCGCTCATGCGTCTTGCCGCGTCTGATGCACTTTCTTCACGAGGTACGAAGGAGGTACTTGCGATTATGGTAGTAAGCGGGGGAGACCCAGAACAAATTGCAAAGGAGAAAGGTCTTATGCAGATAAGCAGCAAGGAAGATCTCCGGTCAGCGATTGAGACAGTCTTGAAGGAGCATGCAGCCGTTGTCACACAGTACAAGGAAGGGAAGGAGTCGTCACTTCAGTTCTTGGTGGGCCAGGGAATGAAGGCTACAAAGGGAGCGGGCAACCCAGCAGTAATAAAGGGGCTCATTGAGGAACTTTGTCGCTAGAGGCAACTGTTCACAATCTCTTATATCCGAGATAAAAAACGTATATACTTCCTACATGGATGATCTCGTTATAGAAGGCAAAACATACCTCTCCTCTAAGCGTGCTGCTGAGGTAACAGGATATGCAAAAGACTATGTTGGTCAGCTCTGCAGAGAGGGGCGTGTAGAGGCACGGCTTGTAGGGCGTAGTTGGTATGTGCTCGAACAGTCAATAAGAGAGCATCGTTTTGGTACTCCTGAGAAAGAAGTAGAGACTCAGGTAGTTCAGGCACCAATAGAGGAGAGGGTGGCAGAGGAAGAGGCATCTCCTTGGAATTCACCGAAATACATTAGCGAAGATGTAGCCCCCCTCCCAGAACTTAGACCTAAACTTGTTATAGATAAGTCACTCAACCTTCTTGCACGAACTGATGCATCCGACATAACTAGATTTGAGGCTCTAAAAATAGAAGAAGAGGAATCTCGTCTTTCCGAGGAAGTGTTGGTAGAAAAAATGGAAGTAGACGGTGCAAAAGAGGAAGATCAAGAGGTCAATATCGCAATACATAAGGTACCCGAAGTAGAGAGAGAGCCAACTGCCTTCGTTGCTCCTTTGTCTAGGGAAAAAGAGGTAAAAAAGCCCTTACAAGACCGCCGACAGCAAAAAAAGAGAGGAAGTAACCTGGTGCATACATCAATTTTGATCGGAATAGCAATAATCTCCATCGCTGTGATACTTATAGGGACAGGCTACATAGACAGTGCACCGTTTGAAGGACAAGAGGAAAGTATAATTGATTTTCTCGGTGGAAAGAGTTTCTATTCTAAATAATATATACAAAGTATCTTGTCTCGTTTGATCAAGAATTTAATAAAAATAGATATTAGTATAATTTTGCGAATTTATTGAAGTATTTTTTACTTAATATCAAGTTCTTAGTTTAAAAATGTATCTTTTTGTCTTATTCTTTTGTTTCTATTCATACTCTTGGGAAAGGTAAGTAACATAACTTGAAATACCATCGTTTTTTGAAGAATTCTTATTTTTACTCATAAAATATTTTTCCAATAATTAATTTTTTGTTTACAAAACTATCCCCATAAAAATAAGAAATCTTTAAACGAAATTGAAGCAAGTGGCGTACAATATGAGTAGGTCGGATATCCGATATGTCTACTCCACCCAACGCAAAATTGATCTCAACTAAGTTGGCATCAGAAATTTCTGGTTATCATCCAGATTACATTGCGCGACTTTGTCGTTCAGGAAAAATTGTTTCTGTTCAGTTTGGAAGAAGTTGGCTGGTAGATCGTGAGTCACTTACTTCTTTCTCCAAGGCTCAAGATAAAAAGAAAAAAGAAATTGCACACGAACTTTCAAAAACTAGAGAACTTGAATACAAGACCGCACGAAAGGGAACAGTTTCCTTATCGTCGTCGCGCAAATCATTCATCACACGTCCTCAGAGACGTACTGTAGGAACATTTAGAGATAATGCGGTTGCGACGCTTGTAACACTTCTCATTGGCCTTTCAGGCCTCTATGGCTTTCAGTCTGGAGTTGCTGAATCTATCGGGAATCAGAGCCTCAGACTTGTTTCCGAGACTGCTGAAGGAGTACGTCTAATTGCAGAGGATCTTTTTGTACTTCCAGAGCAAGAGGACTTTACTTTCACACTTGAAACAGATCATGTGTTCCGAACTTCTTCTGCAAGACCCCTTTTTCTTCCTGAGGTCCATGTGGCCGATGTAGGTACAAAGAACCTAGCAATGTCGGATTCCGATATTGCAGCCGTCATTGATGCTCAGGTGTCTAGTCACTCTGCTTCTTCTTTGACGGCTTCTGTTGGAACTATTGCCTTAGACCCTACAATAGTTCTTGACACTATTTCTTCGTTTGATCCGATACATATATATATAGGTTCGGGAGAAGTGGTGAGAGAGACGATATTTGGGATACTGGAAGGATATTCCCAAGGAGTAGTAAGAGGTGCAGACGCATGGATTTCTGGAGGAAGTGAGATTCGGACCTGGTTATTGGCCGTCGCTAATTACGGCCTGACTCAGGAACTTGCGCTTGGGTCTGAGTTTAACCGCCTGTCTCAGAATCTACTTAACTCATACGAGCAAGGTCTTTATGCCTACGTACAGGAAAGTCGTGGGTGGCCAGTACATGTTGTCACTGCAACTCACACACTAGGGGGTGTTCTCGGTACTTTGGCACAGGAAATCCCAGACTCAATTGCCAGTTACTATGATCAGGGTATCGTTGCGTGGGTCTTGGGAACGCAGGAGGTCGCGGAGGAAGGTAAGGGTGCACTTTTGGCTCTGGGAGAAGCTATATATGGTGCGGGCTCGGAGATACAAGAAGCACATATGGCTCTTATACAAGGAACGGGGCTTCTTGCGTATGAGGGCATGGAGAATGTATCGGTCGCGGTCGCAAGTAGGGCCACCACAGTAGCTACTGCATTTAGTGCCACCTCTGCTAAGGAGGAACCAATTGCATTGGTAGCCGAAGAGCAGTATGCAGACACCTCTTATATGGCTACGACACAACCAGCTGCAACAGTACTTGCAGCGGAAGGTGCAGAAACTCAAACTAATCCTTTCTACTCTTTTGGAGAAGATCTTGCGCTTTATACCTATACGACGATCAATGACCTGTTTTACAAGGGACTTACTGTTGTTGCGTCATTCTTTGAACCTCAAGTTGCAATAGTACTGCCTGTACCTACACCGACGGTGGTAGAGAGTTCTCCAGCAGGTACGAGTTCTTCGTATTCAATAATTTCACAAACACCCGTTCAAAATGTGGTAAATCAAATTACTATTCAAGGTGTGTCGTATGACGTGTTGAATCAACGTCTTGCAGAGTTACGACGCACTGTATCAAATGATATTTACGACAGTATTGATAACAATGATAGTGGCGGTGGGGGTGGAGGAAGTGTGAACTCTGTAGACATTTCTGGCGGTACAACTGGATTTACGTTTGCGGGAGGTCCTATCACTTCTTCTGGCACAATTACTCTTTCCGGTACGCTTGGTGCAGAGAATGGAGGAACAGGACAATCAACCTATACCACAGGCGACATTCTGTACGCATCTAACGCAACCACGCTTTCTAAGTTGGGTGTGGGCGCTGCAGGGCAGGTGCTAAAAGTTGTTGGTGGTGTCCCTACGTGGGCAGCAGATATCACAGGTAGTGGTGGAGCGGGAGCATGGGCGACAAGTACTGACGATCTGTTTATTTCTCCTGCTGACATTACCGATGTGGTGCTGATTGGTGCAGCGGCTACCACCACCACGGGGAATATTTTTGAAGTTGCTGGGAATTCACTCTTCCGTGGTTCGTTGATCTCCTACAACACCATTACCGCACCTATATTTACCTCTACCTCCACTACGGCAACTTCTACTCTTCCGAACACACAGATTACAAATCTTCTTATCGGTGGTGACTACTTCACAGAATTTGTAGGTACAGGCCTTGCACTGTCTGGCTCCACACTCACTACCACACTTGGAACTTCAGTTGATATTGCAACAGAAGTTTCCGGTCTTGCCGCAGGAATCGCAAGCTGGCTCGGCACACCGTCATCTGCCAACCTCGCCACTGCAGTGACGGATGAGACGGGAAGTGGTGCATTAGTCTTTGGTACCTCACCAACTCTTACGACGCCAAACCTCGGCACCCCATCTGCCGTCACGCTTACGAACGCAACTGGTCTTCCGATTTCAACGGGCGTCTCAGGTCTCGGTGCAGGTATTGCAACTTGGCTCGGCACTCCGTCTAGTGCCAATCTTGCAACTGCGCTTACAGATGAAACAGGTTCTGGTGCCGCAGTATTTGCAACAAGCCCTACATTGGTCACACCCAACCTCGGTACACCGTCTGCAGTAACACTCACTAATGCAACCGGTCTCCCGATCGTTGGTGGTACGACCGGTACTCTCTCTGTGGCCCGCGGGGGCACTGGCACTACTACTGCACCTTCTGGACAAGTGTTGTACGGAGGTGGAAGCGGTGTGTACCAGAGTGTCGCTACAACCTCAGCTACCATTGGGTCCGGTCTTTCGTACTCTGGGACCTTCGGTGCTCTTCTTGGAGGAGTCGCAGGAACACTTTCTCTGAACGCGACTGGGGACTGGACCGGAACCTTTGACGGTCAGGAGGGAAGTTACTATCTCTCGCGTGCAAACCACACGGGTACACAACTTGCGTCTACTATCTCTGACTTTAACGCAGCGGTTGCGACCTATATAAACTCTTCCACCACTATCTGGGATAACACCACAGAAGCATCACTAGAAACCTTCCTTACTGATGTCACCAACGTCTTCACCAACAACGACGGTGCGCTTTCTGACGACGATCTTTCAAACAACAGCATAGAAGATCTCTCTGATGTGGCAGCCATGACGAAGAACTACGGAGATCTTCTTTTCTGGAACGGATCTACCTGGACCGACATTGCAACTTCTTCTCTTGGAATCACAGGCGGCGGCGGTATCACCGCGATCGGTCCCGCAGGACAAACAGCAGATGGACCAACGGTCACTATCGCCACATCCACGGGTTCATTTAATGGACTCACTACTGCTATTACGGTCGTGGGATCTGGTGATACGCTCACCTACACCCCAAGCATCACCGGCACGCTTGATAATGCTGGTCTGACAAACTCCTCTGTATCGTTTGGTGGCGTCTCCGTCTCCCTTGGCGCTTCTGATGCAACACCAGCCTTCAACCTCGCAGATGCAACTGGTCTCCCAATCTCAACAGGTGTCTCCGGTCTTGCCGCAGGTATCGCAACCTTCCTTGGAACTCCTTCAAGTGCGAACTTGATAAGTGCAGTCACTGACGAAACAGGATCAGGTGCACTCGTCTTCGGCACCAACCCAACCCTCACCACACCAAACCTCGGTACTCCCTCAGCACTCACCCTCACCAACGCCACAGGTCTTCCACTCACTACTGGTGTCACCGGCACGCTCCCTGCTGCCAATGGAGGAACCGGGCAGTCTACGTACACCGCGGGAGATATTCTGTACGCTTCAAATGCGACCACACTTACCAAACTTGGTATAGGAAGCGCAGGTGAAGTGCTGAAGGTTACAGGCGGTGTTCCATCCTGGGAGCCAGATGCAACTGGGGGAGGTGGCGCCGGCGCATGGGCAACGACGACTGACAATCTTGCGATCTATCCGTCAGACACTTCTGATGTCGTCATAATAGGAGGAAGCGCCACGACTACCACCGGCAATATTCTTGAAGTTGTAGGAAACTCACTCTTCCGTGGTCTTTTGACTAGCTACAACACAGTCACCGCACCTATATTCACTGCCACCTCTACCACCGCTACGTCCACATTCCCGAATGCAACTATCACCAACCTTTCTATAGGAGGTGATTATCTTACTGACCTTGTTGGTACTGGTCTTGTGCTCTCTGGTTCTACTCTTACCACCACGCTTGGTACGGCAGTTGATATTGCTACAGAAGTGTCAGGTCTTGCCGCAGGTATCGCCACATTCCTTGGAACTCCTTCGTCTGCAAACTTTGCTGCCGCGCTTACAGATGAGACAGGCTCAGGCCTTGTCGTATTTAGTACATCTCCCGTACTTACGACCCCGAACCTCGGTACGCCATCAGCAGCGACACTCACCAACGCTACGGGCCTCCCACTCACCACCGGTGTCACGGGCACACTTCCTGTGGGCAACGGAGGTACAGGAGCAACAACCTTCACCAACAACCGTCTCCTTACTGGCAACGGTACAAGCGCACTCGTAGATGAAGCAAACCTGACGTTTGATGGTTCACTCCTTACGGTCACAGGAAATGCAACCACTACGCAAATTGGTTCAACGGGGAGTGCGTACTTTGTGACAGGAGGTACTGGCGCGGTAGGAATTGGTTCTACCTCTCCTTCCAAGATGTTGTCTGTGAATGGAGCGTTTTATGTAGATCCAGGGTCCGCAGGAGTGTCTATCATTGGCGCATCAACAAATATTACTAACTTTGGTGGGATAGTGGGTGCTAATGATACTTTTTATGTTGCTTCAAGCACCACAGGTACTAACAGTATTCGGAACGCGATATTCTTAGCAAACAGTACTGGTGCAGCAGCAGCAGCAAGTATCTTCCAAGGTATCAATGCGTTTGCGGGATATGAAGGTAGTACCGACCTCACTACCACTACAAATGGAGGAGCACTTCGTAACCGTTATGGTGCGATAAATGCAAGTGTGGGTCGTAACGTGGCGAAGGCAAGTGGAGTGGTGAGTACGATCGTTGTGATTGGTACAACAGCAAGCACCACCGACGGTGCATCTTTTGCAGCAGAGTCGCCATCTATTTCTGCAGGGAACCTCCTCACAAACTACTATGGTTTCCGTGCGGAAGGCGGCGCAGTGTCTGGTACCCTTACGAACCGGTATGGTCTCTACATAGATGACATGACTGGAGGAACGAACCGGTATGGTATTTACCAAGCAGGCTCCACTGATCTAAACTATCTTGCTGGAAATCTTGGTATTGGCACCACTACACCAGCACAGACGCTTGCAGTTGGAGGTAACGTTATTATTGGTTCTTCAACTGCAGGCGGCAGCAACGGTACATTGACGTATGGTGGTGTCACACTTGCTAACTCTGTGACTGGTACGGGTTCTATGGTGTTGTCTACATCACCAACCCTCACCACACCAAACCTCGGCACACCTTCAACACTCATTCTCACTAATGCAACCGGACTTCCAGTCTCCACTGGTATCTCTGGACTCGGTACTGGTGTTGCTACCGCGCTTGCAGTGAACACAGGTACCGCCGGTTCCTTTGTGGTGAATGGAGGTGCACTTGGTACTCCTTCATCTGGAACTCTGACGAACGCCACCGGACTCCCACTTACGACCGGTGTCACGGGCACACTCCCCGTTGGTAACGGCGGAACTGGCGCCACTACCTTTACTAACAACCGTCTCCTCACCGGGAACGGCACCAGTGCATTGGTAGACGAAGCAAACCTTACCTTTGATGGCTCACTCCTTACTGTCACGGGGAATGCCTCAACTACGCAAATTGGATCTACGGGAAGTGCGTACTTTGTGACAGGAGGTACTGGCGCAGTGGGCATTGGAACGACGACTCCAATAAATAAATTTGAAGTTGCGGCAGACGCCGCAAGTATCGGCGATTCAGGACAGGTGAGGATTAAAGGAACGACGAATCCAAATAAAGGAATTACTATCGGCTACGATACGACGCTTAACGTAGGTGCGATTTACGCCAGCATCGCTGGTACGAGCGCATCAAATCTTGCACTTCAAGCAGCGGGCGGCAACGTCGGTATCGCCACAACCTCTCCATTCACTACTTTTGCGGTCGGAGGGAACTCATACCTTGGCGGCAACCTGACTGCAACTGGCACGGTTACGTTCTCCGCACTCACTGCATCACGCGCAGTCTGTACGACGACTGGTGGTCAGCTTACAGTCACCTGTGCATCTTCCGATTTGGCGTCGTCACTTTCCGACGAAACAGGAACAGGATCAGTAGTCTTCAGTGCGTCACCAAGCTTTACGGGTGATGTACTGTTCTCTACGACAACGAGTAGCGGTTGGCCGGCCACCATCTTTGCTTCTTCTGAGGCACAGCTTTCTCTCTCGTCTGGAGCAGGTGTGTCGCAATGGGTGTTCCGTAACGCAGGGGGCACTTTCTACCTTGCAACGACAACAGTCGCAGGCACCGCAACCAGTACCGTACCCGCGTTCTCTATTGGAAGCACAAACACCTTTACTACAGGAGGAAACCTTTCGGTCGGTGGTGGTACAGGAAAAATCACGGTCGGTACCATTGATCCGGTCTACACTATTGATGGGGTGAACTATGCAACGTACGTCGCAGGCATGATTGGTCAGAAGGAAGAGACCACGGGAACCGCGGTCATTGCGACACCAATCACTGCACCTGATGGCACCACGGGATACGCACATGTGATTGAGTTTGACGAAGAGCAGCCAGGAAGTGATGTGTGGCTCTTCGGTCGTGCGACGAACATTCGCGAAAACATAGACAAGGTAGTGGTGCTTCTTTCTGCAGAAGGGAACACTAAAGTGTGGTACACGGTTGATCGTGCGAATCGTAAAGTGTATCTCCTTGCAGACACTCCAACACGCGTCTCATACCGCATGACGGCGCCACGTTTTGATTTTGCAAACTGGACTAACTACAACGAAGACGATGTACTGGGCTTTGACCCCACATGGGATGAAAATACTGAGTTCTTCACTGGCGGTCTTAACTTCTCATTTGACGATGCGATCATTACGACAGGCACGACGACTCTTGCACATTTAATTGAAGAAGCGGATGAGGATGATGACACCACGTACGCATGGACTGGTGCACTCTCCTTTGTGAGCGAGGGCCTCAAGGAAGCCATGGAATCACTTGAGGACTCAGTGATCTATGTATTTGAAGGAGCACAGTACTACGCAGATGGAATCTTTAAGCGTATCTTTGCCGGGGAAGTACACACCGATACGCTTTGTATTACGGATGAGAATGGAGAGACCTGTATTACGCGCGATCAATTGAAAGCACTCCTTGCGGGTGCGGGCGCTGCACCTGCAGCAAGTCCAAGTAATAACGGAGGAGGATCGTCTGGCGGGGGTTCCTCAAACGATACGAATAATGACGGAGGAGATACTGGCGATACTCCAGGAGGGGACGATAACCCAACCGATAATGGTGACGCCGGGGCTGCAGGAGGTGATACAAGTGGGGAAAGCGGTGGTGAGTCTGCAGGAGAAGGTTCTGGAGGGTCAGATGAGGAAGGAGGAGATAATGGCGGAGATACGGCCTCTGGTGGCGATGGAGGAGGTGACTCAGGTGGTGGGGATGGAGGGGTGTAGCCCTGTTCTCCTTGGGTATACTGTAACTACTTACTCATCTAATGCGTACTCTCATGAACGTGCAGACCCGATTCTCTCTTATCGCACTTTTTGCGCTTGTGCTCGTGCCTGGGGCGTTGTTTGCGCAGGAAACTCCAGAGTTTCTCACCAGCACGCTCTCCCTTGGGTCTGAAGGAGAAGAGGTCGCATTGCTTCAGACATGGCTTGCCTCTGATGCAGAGATATATCCTGAGGGATCGGTCACCAGTGTCTACGATGCAGCTACAGAATCGGCAGTGAAGCGGTATCAAGAGAGGCAAGGTGTCGTGCTTACTGATCCTTCAGGGGAAAGCATGTACGGAGAGGTGGGTCCTATCACTCGTGCAGATTTGAATGCACGGTTCTCTTCTACGCGTGGAGGTATTGCAGTCGTTGAAGGTCCGTATGCTGCAGGCGCACTCTGGAAGGGAGATTCATTCGTACCATTTGAACAAATGACTTCTCCAACTCCTGGAGCCATTGCGAGTGTTGAGTTGTGGGTGAAGCCCGCTGCACTTACTGAACACGACACCCGTATTTTTACGGTTGGTGAAGGATACAGTGTGGGCACACAGTCTGAAGGAAAAATCTTTGCACAAAGTTTTGCAGGCAAAGCAGTAAGTATTGATCGTGTTCTCCGCGCAGGGGAGTGGCAGCATATTGCGGTCTACTTTACGAACGAATCTGCGGTGATTGTCTACAACGACGCCGTACTCGGTACCTACACACTCCAGCCGCAGCGTCCATGGACTGCGTTTGATGCATTCTTTGATCGGACATTTGCAAATCTCTTCGGTGGTCTTGTTCCTACGCGAGATACCGGGACTTCTGTTGCAGCAACACAGAGCACAGAAGTCGTAGCGCCTGTTGCAGAATCCTCAAATATATTCGGAAAGATCGCTTCTTTCTTCCGTGGTATTTTCGGTCTCCCTGAGCCAGCACCAACATCAGAACCTGCTCCAGTTGTAGAAGCGCCGAGTGTGCCGGAAGAGCCAGAACCAGTTCCTGCCAAGCCAGAAACTCCCGCCACCACTCCAAATATTTTTGCGGGACCTCCGAAGGTAACGCTCCCACCTGCGCCTGCAGTATTCCCAACCGTGACGACGACCAAGGTTGCGACGACTACTCTCGTCGCTACCACGACGGCAACCAGCACACTCGCGGTCGCAACGACGACCGCCACCAGTACTGATCCAGTCGCGACCAGCACTGACGCTACCAAAGCTACTGCCGGTGGTTCATCTGCAGTCACAGTAAAGGGTGCACCAGTCATCACTCTCCAAGGAAGTGAACTCATTGAGATTGATGGAGGAGATGTGTACAACGACCCAGGGGCGAGCGCAAAGGATGATGAAGACGGCAACCTTACGAAGAAGGTGGTCATCAGTGGCGACAAGATTAACTACAACAAGGTAGGGGACTACAAGATCAAGTACAACGTAACCGACTCAGATGGAAACAAGGCCGTTGAAGTGATTCGTATTGTTCGCGTGGTGACCCCTGCGCCTATTCCTGAAAGTCAGCAGCAGCCTCGCTACTCACTGCCAGGTGCGGGTGAAGATGTTACTTACACGGTCTCAAGTGGTACAGGTGTGGATCCGAAATTCGTATCCGTAGAGATTAGTCCGCTGCACGTATATGTAGGTCAAACACAGACATTTACAGTGAAAGTGTCGTCGGCTGCGGGAGTGGAATCAGTTACCTCTGAGACAGAGCTTGATACCACTACCCTTGATCTCCCGCTCACCTTGAAGAGTTCAAGTGGAGGAGTGGATACCTATGAAGCATCATGGGTTGTATACGACACACACGTGAAGACCTACCTCACGACATTCACTGCAGAAAGTAATTCAGGCAGTGAGAACTCCATTACCATGGCGTGGTCAGACCCTTGCCCAGGATTGACCCAAGGTTCATCCTCATCAGTTTCAAGTAACTGTAGTGTGTCCTCTGTTGCAGGTCTTGATGGAGGAACGGTCACCATTCCTGGTGGTGTGACGCTCACACTCAACAGTGGCGCAACGTGGGCTTGGAATCCTGGGACCTCCATCATCGTTGACGGAGCTATTGTAAAGGCAAGTGGTGCACAGCTTCGTAAGGGATACCTCTTCTACTCAGGTTCTACGAACGAGACGGCAAACACTTCATCATTTGTATTTGACACCAATTCCAGTTTGTCCGGACACGTTCGTGCAAACGCGTATACCCAAGGCTACTACTATGCGCAGGGATACTACTACTCACAGGGCTACTACCAGGGTGGGTATTACTTCGAAAGCGGATACGGAGGATTCCAAATCTTTGAGTTCATCCCATAGTGTTGTCACCTAGGTGTACGCGTGCTGCGCCTCAGAATGAAGCGGAGTATACTTTGCCTACATGCGTCGCGCGCTTCTTGGCATAGCTGTTGTTGTCCTCACGATACTCGTATGGCCTGTGTCCGGTCCTACCGTTACGGTAGAGGTAAGTGAGGAAGGGTTTCTTCCGTCTGAACTTACGGTTGCACAAGGTACAACCGTTACGTTTGTAAATGTAGGGTCAACGACTCATTGGCCCGCAAGCAATGTGCATCCCACTCATTCTGGGTATCCAGGTTCTGGGATTCAAAAGTGCGCGACGATAGAACAGAACTTAGTTTTTGATTCCTGTGCGGGAATAACGTCAGGAAATTCATATTCATTCACCTTCCACACTCAAGGAGCATGGACCTATCACGATCATCTCGCGCCAACACTTCAAGGGCGTGTGACCGTATCTCCGGTCCCGCAGTACCAAGAGCCGTTCCTGCACGCTGCGTATGCCACGATAGTTC
This sequence comes from Patescibacteria group bacterium, assembly GCA_019744845.1. Lineage (GTDB taxonomy): Bacteria > Patescibacteriota > Minisyncoccia > Phycocordibacterales > Phycocordibacteraceae > C7867-001. Next base: position 67,046 of record JAIETW010000002.1, read on the forward strand.
GTTTTCCGGAACATTTGGATTTTTTCATACGCGATCTTTTCATCGCGCCAGGAGAAGAACGGATTGCGGGGAAGTACACACAAGAAGATTTGAAGACTGATACCGACTATTCCGTAGAGCGAATCTTAGACATTGCAGAGAATCCACTTGAAGTATTGCGTGCAGTACACCAGATCGGCGTGGTAGAAGGACTCTCGCGTATTTTTGAAGAATCTGGGTATGAAGCAACACAAGCATGCCATGTCGCCGCGCACGAAGTGGGGCGCGCAGGGTTTCAACTATTTGGCATAAAGGTGTTTGAACAATGCACCACCGCCTGTCATTCGGGTTGTTATCATGGTGCGCTTGAGGAACTTGCAACCGCTAAAAATTCACATGACCTTCTTCAAGAAACCACAGCGTATTGTGGGAGTCTTGCCACACCCTATGAACGGTATCAATGCTTCCATGGGGTAGGGCACGGGTACATGATATATAGTGGGTATGACTTGCCAGCGGCAGTACATTCGTGCCGTTTGCTCGGTGAGGGCAATAACGTTGGTTGCTATACGGGAGTTTTTATGGAAAATCTCGCTCAAGCAGATAACAATCTTTCAGGCAGAGAGCCACTGATTACGACGTGGATCTCTCCGGAGGATGCACACTTCCCGTGCAGTCAGTTTCCAGACGATGCACTTGTGAGTGCTATGTGTTACTCAGCGCAAATTTCTGTTGCACACGCACTTCTTCAAGACCTTCCGGAGATTATTGAATTTTGTAATGACGCACCAGCACACGCACGTGCGTTATGTTTTAGGGGAATAGGAAGAGAGCTAAATGGGTTTCATGGGCAGAAGCCAAGTCAGGCTGAGCAAATGTGTGCGCAGGTCCCAAGCAGTTATTACAGTGAATGTATTATTGGTGCGTCTAAATTAGCTATTGATTCATTGGGTCTTGACACCACTGCTCAGGCCGCAGGCTTCTGTGCGGGCTTTTCTGATACACATGCAAAAAGTATCTGCTATGAATTCTACAGTAGCTATATCCCGACGCTCTTCATTTCTCTAAGTACACAAGAGGGCGTATGCGCGCGATTTGAAACTCCTTTTGATGCAGCGTGTATGGAATCCTTACCCACAGAGCCATGAAACGTATACTCCTTATAGTAGTCGGTGCATGCATCATCCTTGCTGGGATAGTGTATTACTTTTCGCCACAATTCGTCTCACCCGCACGCGAACCACTGTATGGTGCATATCAGGCAAGCGATTTAGTCACGCATACGAATTATGAAAATGCGCAGGCGCTTGAAATTACGAAGGACCCACTTGAAACCATACGCATGGTCAATCAATTAGGAGTCTCCGGTTCACTTAAGAAACTGCACGAAGAGTCGCAGGAGACAGATGGGATATGCCACACTGGCGCGCATAGAGTGGGCGTTGCCGCCTTTGAACTTTTTGGAGAGCGTGCATTTTCCATGTGTGATTCCTCTTGTCATTTTGGATGTGTACACGGAGCGATGGACCGATTGGTGTCAGAGGAGGGTGCAACTCAACTTTTGTCTTCGGTACAAAAGTACTGTAGCGCGTTTGACACGCACTTCTATCAATACTCTTGTTTCCATGGTAGTGGGCATGGATTCCTCACCTCATCTAATTATGATCTTCCGGCAGCTATTGATGGATGTCGTTTATTGGATACTACCCGTGCACAGGATGCGTGCATTGAAGGAGTGTTTATGGAAAACGTGATGGCAGGGGGTGGAGAAAGTTCAGGCGCGGATCAAAACTGGCTTTCACGAGATGATTTATATTTTCCATGCACCCTCTTTAACGACGACCCACAGGTTACGCGCTGGTGTTACGACGTGCAAGCACAGTGGATTATCAAAGTGCTCAAGGATTCTTCTCAGGTGCGTGACGAGTGCCTGGACGCACCAGGAAATGGTGCACAGGCATGTCTTGGAAATCTTGCGAAGGCAACAAGCTTCCAGCGTTGGCATGTGCCAGAACGTACCGTTACTTTTTGCAGAGAGCTTCCTATGGAATATCAGGAACATTGCTTGATTGAAGCATCACGCCTGGCTCTCCAAGCCTATGACCGAGATTTTACCGGACAAGGAACTGCATTCTGTAAAGGAATGACGGACCTGGATGCAAAAGAAATATGTGTGCGGACACAATCAGAAACAGTCGGAGAAATGTACGCGTTGGACGAAGAGCGTATAACGGTATGCAACTTATTTGAAGAGCAGTATAGAGCGCAATGTCTTACTACCGCGCGAACCATCTCTCTATGAGATACGTTGGTCCTATTCTTGGCGGATTCGTTGTGTTGATTATTCTTGGATTCATCGCTTGGTCGGGCGCTGAATCATATGACATTCGTTCGGCGGGGCAGCAGGGGATGGAATGGATGGTGAACTACGAAGGAAATTATGGGAACCCCGGCATTACATGGGCCTTGCAAGAAGTTTATGAGTCCTATTGTCCGACACCTGAGTACCACGAATTCTTTACAAGTCGGATACGACCAGATCTCATACGTGATGAAGTGATTGCTGCGTATTACGCAAAGACGGTTCAGGAGACAGGTGCACCATTCCCGAATAGCGCAGAGAGGGGGTTTGATTCACTTCTTCTTACCGTTTTGTATTGTGATGCAGGAACCATATCCGAATCAGTAGAAAGAGACATGCGCTCATTCTCAGAAAGTGAAGGATATGAACTTACGCACCAGTATCTCGCACTTCTCTTTTTCAAAGAAAAGCAGTGTGTCTCACACGATTCTGCGTTTAACGTTGATGAGGCGATCAGCGAGGCAGCACATCGCATACAATCCCAGATTGGTCCGTGGGGTGACATATATCCAGAACAGGTCTCCTTTCTTCTTTATGGGGGATTCCAAGACCTTGTGTCGCAGGCACACATAGACACCATACTTGCGCATCAAGAAGAAGACGGGGGATGGCGTCACGCACCGGAGGATCCAGGACCAAACCCCCACACGACCATATTGTCGGTGTGGGCACTCGCACAATGGGCAGACTTCTGTCCGTTTACGAACCAGCGCTAAGACTTTTGCGCGCGACTTCTAAAGCAGCTAAAATAGCCTGGTGACTCGCTCGTTCCTCGCCTCTCTCCGTCGTTTTGGACCGCTTCTTCTTATTGTCCTCCTCATTGCCGTTGTGTGGGCAGTGATGGAATGGAAATCGTACTCATCGGATCCTACGTCGTATCCTGAAGTTCAGGAGATTGGTGTGCGATCCGATTGGCAGTTCCAAGAGTTGTCTACGTATTTTCAACGTCTTGCGGATGAGAAGGGGGCACTCTACGCATATGAGGTATTGCGGTACGCCCCCTTCCCAGAAGGGGTAGATATCCATCTGCTTGGGCATGTGGTCGGAGACATGCTCTATGAGCAACAGGGAATTCAAGGGATTCACTCATGCACGCAAGAATTTAGAAATGCGTGCTCGCACTCGGTCGTGATCGGCATGCTTACCGAGTATGGGGAGGGTTCATTGTCTGACATTGCAGCAACCTGCATGGAAGCACCGGGAGGAAAGGGTGCATACACCATGTGTTTCCACGGTCTTGGTCACGGCGTGCTTGCATTTAATGGATACGATTTTGAGAAGGCAGTCGGTATGTGTGAGAGGACAGGAACGCCCGCCTACAACAACCGTGAAGCACATGAGTGCATTGGCGGCATGATGATGGAGATGATTGCAGGCGTACATGATAGGGAGGTATGGCAAACGCAAGTTGCACAATACTTCAAGAAGAATGACCCACTCTATCCATGTAATGCAGACTTCGTACCTGATGAGGCGCGATACACGTGTTACTCCTATCTCACTCCGTATTTATTTGGTCAGGCAAGTATAGATTTGGATGCACCTGATCCGGCACTTTATTCAACTGCGTTTTCATACTGCGAACCACTCTCTGGTTCCTCGCGAGAAGCATGCTATGGCGGGTTTGGGAAGGAATTCATCGTCCTCGCAAATGATCGCGATATTCGTACCGTTGGTGCACTTAGCACCGAACAACTTCAGAAGGTGCATGAGTGGTGTGAGTCTGCAGGTGTAGCTGACGGCGAGGTGTTTTGTAAGTCATCGGCACTTGCGTCTCTCTTTTGGGGAGGAGAAAGCGACCCGGAGGTTTCATTCGCATTTTGTGCACTTTCAGAACAGTCTACCCAAGAATCCTGCTATCGCGAGTTAGGGTCCGCCATTCGGTACTATCTTGGGAATACTGTTCGTGGAGACGCACTCTGTAGAAAGATGCCTGACCAGTATCGTAATTTCTGCAGTATATGAACCGTCTGTCGTATCTGATTCTTTTTGCTTTTCTTGTCGGCGTAGGAGTTTTTCTCTTCAGAGAAGTTCCGACGACTCGCTTTGGGGAGATTACTCCCATCACCGCGCAAGAAGTGCGGGCAGCAATAATTGCGTACACTGACGCACATGGTGCGAACAAGATGATGGAGGTGTTTCGGGAGTCATACAGCGCATCACATCCGAACATACAACACAATGCGTCGCATCTTCTTGGAGAAGCGCTGTATCTTGCACTGGGGAGTAATGGTGTGTCTGAGTGTACGAGTGAGTATAACTTCGGGTGTTATCATGGCCTCTTTGCAAAGGCGATTGCCACAGAAGGACTTGAAGTGGTGAAGGCTTTTGACGTCGCGTGCGCGAACTCTGATCGTGTGAGCGCATGTCAGCATGGACTTGGTCACGGGATTCTTGAGTACATGAGTGCAAAGAAGTTGGTGGACGCACTCAATGTATGCAGAGATCTCACGACGCCATCGGGTCCACTCGGAGGATGTGCCTCTGGAGTGTTTATGGAATATAACCACCCTCTTGTGTCAGAAGATGGGAATCAGCGTATTGAGGTGCGTCCGCTTGAGGACGAAGAGTTTCTTTACACGCCTTGTGAAGACGTGCCGTCAGAATTCAAAGCGGCTTGTTATCATTCGCTTCCACAGTGGTGGCGGCAGGTGGTGACTGCAAACGATTATGCGCGTATGGCCGAACTCTGTGCGGTAATCCCGAATCAGTCGCACCAGCACGCGTGTATTGCAGGGCTTGGGTCAGTGATCCCTCCATCTCTTGATTACGATGTGTCGTCTTCAATTGCGGCGTGCGACACTGTACCTTCCGAGCTGCTTCGTATTCAGTGCCTTGAAAGTGCATCTGGGGTGTTCTGGGGAAACATTAATGATGTAGAAGGGGCGCAAGAGATATGTGAGGCGATGCCAGACGCAGATCGTACACGATGTCTGAATCTCATATATGAATGATGTTTCTTTGAAGCAGTATGTGATTCTGACTATCGCGATACTTGTCATTGGCGGAATACTATTTGGCTCTCGCTTTTTCGGTCCTCAGTATGATCCACAAGACGAAGCGTATAACGCTTCGTACTGGTCGTACTCTATTCAGCGCTCTGGCGCGCCGAGCGCCTACCAAGAGTTCCTTGTTAGAAATTCAAGCACCGATTCTACGCGTCAGCATCTTGCCGCACACGTCTTTGGCGAAGTGCTATTCAAAATAGAAGGAGAGGAGGGCATTTCAGTGTGCGACGCCCAGTTTGGATTCGGGTGTTACCACGGCTTCTTTGGTCGTGCGATTTCGGAAGGGGGAGTGGAGTCAATCGCACGCCTTGATGCAGCATGTGTAAAGACGCACGGTACTCTTGGCACTGGATGTCAGCATGGAGTTGGGCACGGGATTCTTGAATACGTGGGCTATGACGCACTAGATGAGGCACTAGCCCTTTGTGCAGAAACCACACAGCTCACCTCGCGACTTGGCTGCACCTCAGGCGTGTTCATGGAATACAATTCACCGCTTGCGGGTATTTCAGATGGACTTGTCCCGACGACACGTGCGCTTGATCCTTTGAACCTCTATGAGCCTTGTAATGAGGTGGAGGAGAAATATAAAGAGTCTTGTTTCCATGAACTTGGCGCATGGGTACTCTCTCATCATGCAGATGCTGCACGTGCAGGGTTCTGTGAAGGAATTGAAGGGAGAGGGCGTGAGTCATGTTTTGTGGGGATGGGTTCTGCCATTGCACACAAGGTTGGCCCATATCCAACACAGGGAATAGAGATGTGTGCGATGTTTGGGGAAAACGATATGCGTTCCTGCCGCGCAGGGCTTTCGTGGGGCTTTTTTACGGTCCCGGAGACCCGACTCCACGCACTGGAGGCGTGCGGGTATACTGAGGAGACACAGAAGAATGCATGCCTGCGCCTCGGCGATCTCACTGAAGGCCTGGATCCCACCTTTCCCTCATGACACCTGAACTTAGAAATCTTGGCATAGGAATTCTCTTGCTCGTTGCCATTTTTGGCGGGTCCTACGCGTACGAGACTGCATTGTTTGGTCTTCTTCCACGCTCTCTTGAGCAACATGCAACGGCGGTTATTTCTACCTGTGCATCAGAGTCATACCCGCCAAGTTGCTACGATCTGGAAATACCAAAACTCATGGATCAAGGTCTTTCAATGGAAGAAACTTTTGAGGTGACGAGATTGATACAGAACCAAGTTGATAACTACTTCTATTGTCACGTGCTTGGTCATAACGTGTCGGCAAAAGAGACCGCCAAGGACCCACTCGCATGGACGGACGTGGTGGCCCGATGTCCGACTGGCATGTGTAGCAATGGATGCCTTCACGGTGCCGCACAGGAACGCTTTCGCGACGATGCACTCACCGATGCGGAGATTCAGGAATTGATTCCTGAATTGAGTCAGATTTGTGAGCCAGGCAGTGGTCGTGATTTTACTGGTCTTGAACAGGCGAGTTGCTATCACTCACTTGGTCATCTCACCATGTACATAGGTGGAGGAAATATCACCACAGCGGTCGGCGTGTGTGATCAGATCGCAGTGAAAGATACGCATGACTATACGCAGACCTGTTACGAGGGTGCATACATGCAGATCTTCCAACCACTTGAGCCGGAAGATTTTGCGCTCGTACAAGATGTCCCCGCAACGACGACCGTAGATGCCAAGGTGTTTTGTGATGGATTCAGCGGAGAACGTCGTGCCGCTTGTCACCGAGAGTCATGGCCTCTCTACCGAGACTCATTCTCTGAACCAGGAGGTATTGAAACCTTCTGTACGCTCGTTCCTGACCGAGTCTCACAGCAACGTTGTTACAATGCCATCTTCTATGTCCTGACCGCACAGTATTCATTTGACGAAGAGAAGGTCACGAATATGTGCGAGAGTGTGCCGGAAAAGCGCATGGGGCAGTGTTTTGGAAATGCAGCCTCACGAATGGTGGAGACCGATTATCGGTTGACGCCCAACGCCGTGCGTATCTGTGAGCGCGCACAAGAGCACGGAGTAGGTGATAGATGCTACGAGGAACTTGTGTTCTACTCCACGTTTAATTTTCACGAAGGTTCAGAGGCGTTCCTCACACTTTGCCGCTCGCTTCCTGAGCCATGGCAGACGCAATGTGTAAACGGAGAGGGGAAGACGTTTCAGCCAAGTAAGAACGATTATTAATATATGAAAGAGTTTCTTACTCGTCGGAACATACTCATCGCGTTAGTTATCATCGCGGGGGGAGTGGCATACTACCTTTCACAAGTCCCACCACCAAATACAATTATCTTGAGGGAAGATGGATGGCATCCGGAGTCACTTGTGGTAGAGCCAGACACGACGGTGATCTTCGTGAATAAGACATCTCACTCATTCTGGCCCGCATCAAATAGCCACCCACAGCACGAACGGTATCCTGAGTTTGATGCAGGTCGCCCGATGGCACCCGGAGAGTCGTGGTCGTTCACATTTACGCGACCCGGGAAGTGGGTATTCCATGATCACCTTCGTTCTTCGTATGTGGGGAGTATTGCGGTTGGGCAAGAGTACGCAGATTACGATTGTTTGACTGATATTGCCGATGCATCTGTCTCAGAGAAGCGTGTGTGTTGGGGTGAGAAGTTGTATGAAGAGCTGCGAGAGAATGGCGCAGCCGCCGCTTTTCGCTTATTCGCGAATTTCTATGAGTCAGACCCAGATTTCACGAAAGTAGGGTGCCATGTAATTGCACACCAGCTTGGTGACAATGCGTATGGAGAGTATCTGCGACAGGGGAAGAAACTTTCGGTGCTTGAGTTTCCACCAGAGTCAGTGTATTGCGGGTATGGGTATTACCACGGTATTTTTGAACACCTCATTCGCGACAATCCAGACTTTGAAATGGCAAATGCGTTTTGTCAGGATCTCGTGGCTACGTATGAAGATACGGTGCCACGAATTCGTCTCAATTGTTATCACGCGATAGGGCACGGGTTTGTGCCGGAGCCGAGCGATGTGGAGCAATGGGGGGATGTACAAAAGATGACTGAACCCGCGATTGCCGCCTGCGCACGACTCCCTGTGTATGATGAGCGATCTGAGTGTTTCCAAGGAACATTCAATGTGATTGGAGATTGGATGTGGAACAATCAGTTTGGCTTACGGTTTAGTGAAAGTGATCCGCTTTCAGTCTGTCGCTTGTATGAAGGGGAGATTTCAGAGGCATGTTATTACGAAGTCGCGATGCGTCTTCTTCCGTACGGTGACGATGATCTTTCACGCATCTACAATCTCTATGTGGCGCAGATAGAAAATGATCAGATTGCAGGAATGGTAATTAACTCTGCTGCAGCCGGAGTCATTGGAACGAATATTACTGACGACAATTTCATCCCATTTCTCCATACCTGCCGTACGTTGCCCGCACGTGTGCAAGAGGACTGTCTCAAAGGGCTTACCGGAGGGTTCGTGGCACATGGAGAGCCGGAAAACGAATATATAAAGGCAATTGATTTCTGTAGTGACGAAGAGCTCACTCCCGACGAGAAAGATATTTGTTATTGGAATATTACTCGTACCTTCAAGGACTCATACTCAAAAGAAAAGGTGGAGCAGGTATGTACCGGAGTTGAGGTTGAATACCAGCACTATTGCTCCTACGAATCATGAAGCGAGTCGCTATTGTAGCCGGGCTTCTTGTACTGATCGCGCTGCTCGCATTCATCCCTCCTCAAAACACCATCGTCCTTAAGGACGATGGTTTTCACCCTCGCGTTCTCACCGTATCGGTGGGGGACACGGTTACGTTCACGAATGCACGTGACAAGTACTTCTGGCCTGCATCAGACTTTCATCCCACACATGCGCTGTACCCTGAGTTTGATGCGAAGGAGCCGCTTGCGCCTGGTCAGTCCTATGCCATTACCTTTACCGAGCCAGGCACCTATCCTTTTCATGATCATCTTGCTGCGTTCTATTTTGGCATCGTACAAGTACAAGACGCAGATGGCCGTGTTGTAGATGACTGTATGGAGAAAGGAGGGCAGTTCCAGTGTTGGCAGAACAAGCTGTTTCTTACACTTGCCACTGAAGGTATAGATCGTACATATGAAGAAGTCGCCACACTTTACGAAGAAGATCCGGCATTCTCAGGTTCATGCCATTACGCAGCGCACAATATAGGACTCGCAAGCTACCAGTTTTATCAGAAAGATACGGATTTTATTCTCTCCCCACGAGCCACTGCATGTGCCGCCGGTTTCTATCATGGATTCATGGAGGGATACATAGGTGCTACCGGAGACATAGAGGGCGCTGCGGAAGTTTGCGATACCATCGGCGCACGCATAGGTGAAGAAGCTCCCGATGCGCGCCTCCAGTGCTATCACGGCATTGGACACGGTGCGGTAGAAAGTGCGGTTGCGACTTCAGGTTCGTTTGGGAGTCAGCAAAGCTTTGTGGACGCCGCACTTTCTTCGTGTGAGGAGGTGGCAGACGGAGAGCAAGAACTCTACCGCTGCGTATCTGGGGTATTCAATGGAATCGCAAATTTCTACATCATCGGTGCCTACGGTCTTTCGGTGAAGGATGACCCTCTGTTGCTCTGCGCGAATCAGCCAGAAGTATACAAAGAAGCGTGCTACGGAAACATGAACTCAGTAGTGTATTACGAAGCCAGGGGAGAGTTTACCCCTGCAGTGGAAGAAGTATTTTCTATTCCTGACGTCACCGAACGTCCGAAAGCACTTGAGTACCTTCTTCTTCTGTTCGCGCTTAATCACATTCAGGATGAGTCGCTCGCACCGCTCATACAAGAGTGTCAGGCGCTGCCGGATTCCTATGTCGCCTCATGTCTTGGTGGGTTGGTACGCGGGCTTCTTGAACACGGTATTCCAGGGAAAGAGTATGAAAAAGCCTTGAATCTGTGCCGTGAATCAACTCTCACCGCAGCAGAGCGTGATGCGTGTTATGCCATCGTACTTACGGGCGCGGATGGATGGTACGGGGCTGAGAAAGTGAAGGAGATTTGTGCCTCCGTACCAGTGCAGGAACAGGCGTATTGCACGCCGTGATAGAGTAGTTCCATGAATACAAAAGTGGCAATTGTGGTCGGTGTGCTCATACTCGCGGCTGCGGGATGGTACGTGTCACAGGAAAAACCTGTCACACCACAGGTACAGGTAAAAGTGCCAGAAGGGGCGATAGTAGTAGAGCTGACAAAAGAGGGCTTTTCTCCGTCAGAGCTTACTATCGCGAAAGGAGAGAGCGTGACATTTCGTACCACCGGAACGGATCTGTACTGGCCTGCATCAAATCTCCACCCGTCTCACGGAATCTATCCAGAGTTTGATCCTTTGAAGCCACTTCAACCGACCGAAGTGTGGAGTTTTACCTTTGATCAGGTAGGGGAGTGGAAGTACCACGATCATCTTGCGCCCTATTTTACCGGCGTCATAACAGTGACTGAATAATGCGCTCAATCGTACTTCTTTTGCTCGTGTTCCCATTGTCGGTCAGCGCACATGCGTTTGGCTTTTCTCACGAGACGACGGTAAACGGATATCAAGTTGATATTGGTTACAGTACCGCGGCGCCGACACCTAATGAGTCAGTGATCTTTGACTTCAATCTCCCGGCGGTTCATGCAGAGGTGCCATATTCGGATGTATGGGTACGAGTGACCAAAGAAGATGGCACAGTGGTACTTGCGACTGGGCTCTACAACGCTCGCTTCGGTGGTCCACGTCTGAGCTACATGTTCCCTGAAGACGGACGCTACACTATAAGTGTGAGGTACGAGCAGGAATCAGAGGTTCTGCTTGAAACAGAGTTTCCCATCACGGTTGTGCCTGCATCTTCAGGTTCTATTCCGTATACCGAGCACATTCCGGGCCTTGTCGTAGGCCTCCTCCTCAGTGTGGGGGTACTGACCTGGTGGCAAAGGGGAAAGAAGTAGGAAGAGGATGCTACACTAGCGGCATGAAAAAAATACGCGTCGCAATTAATGGATTTGGTCGTATCGGTCGTGCGTTTGTCCGTCAGGTGTGGAATCGTCCGGAAATTGAGTTAGTGGCTATTAATGATCTGGGGTCTCCAGAAACCGCCGCCTATCTTTTGAAATACGACACCGTGTACGGACGTGCACCATTTTCGGTTGAGCGTCGCGATGGCGTATTGGTGATTAACGGGGCAGACGTAAAACTTTTTGCAGAAAAGGATCCCATGGCGCTTCCATGGAAGGATCTGGCGATTGATGTGGTGGTTGAAGCGACTGGCGTATTTAACGATTACGAAAAGGCGACTGTCCATATTAATGCAGGCGCACGTCGCGTCGTCATTACCGCACCCGCCAAGGGAGATGAAGGGCCAGGGAAGGGAGCAACGGTGCTCATGGGAGTAAACGAAGAACTGTTGAAGACCTGTCCAGTGACGAGTAACGCGTCATGTACCACTAACTCAGGCAGTCCGGTAATTGCGATCTTGGATGAGACGGTAGGCATTGAGCACGCCATGCTCTCCACCACTCATGCCTATACAGCAACGCAGGCAATTGTAGATGGCGCGTCTAAGAAAGATTTGCGTGAAGGACGTGCGGCTGCACAAAACATCATTCCATCCTCTACGGGTGCAGCGATTGCGGTGACGAAGGCGTATCCATCACTTGCGGGGAAGTTTGATGGCATCTCACTTCGTGTGCCAGTACCCGTTGGCTCTATTGCTGATATCACTTTTGTTGCAAAGCGTGATACGAGCGCAGAAGAGATCAATGACATTCTTCGCACAGCTGCAGGGGAGGCACGTTGGCAGGGTATCTTTGCGGCAACCGATGAGCCGCTTGTTTCAAGTGACATCATTGATGACCGCCATGCGTCTATCGCAGATCTTGCGATGACACGCGTCGTTGATAAGCGACTTGTAAAAGTGCTTGCATGGTACGACAACGAAGCAGGATATACGCACACGCTTGTGGAGCATGTGATTAAGGCAGCGAATGCGTAGACCGTATGAAATTGTTCATCGCCACTGATCACGGGGGATACGAACTCAAGGAAAGCTTGAAGCCGTTTCTTACGGGCTTGGGCCATGAGGTGGAAGATTGCGGTGCGTTCACGTTTGATAAGGAAGACGATTATCCTGACTTCATTACGCCCTGTGCAGAAAAGGTGGCAGCGACTCCTGGAAGTATGGGCATCATCATTGGTGGTTCCGGCCAGGGAGAAGCCATGGCCGCAAACCGGGTGAAGGGTGCTCGTGCAGCCGTGTTTTATGGAGAACCAACTCGGAAACAGACGGATAGCGAAGGAAAAGAGATAGATATGATTGCCTCCACTCGGGACCATAACGATGCCAACATCCTTTCTCTAGGAGCTCGGTTTCTGACTGAGGAGGAGATACGGGGGAAAATTGAGCAATTCCTTGCCACTCCGTTTTCCAACCATCCTCGCCACCAGCGTCGGATCAATAAGTTCTAAGAATATGGATACCGTACGAATGATGGAGGTACGGTATACTTTTAAGCAATGGACGTGAAGGTCGTCCCCGCCGTGCTCCCCACGTCTCGCGACGATCTCGAGCGGCAGCTTAGTGAACTCTCTGGTGTCACTGACGAAGTGCAGTTGAATATTGTAGATGGAAAGTTCGCCGCTCCGGCGACGTGGCCATACGTGCTTCAAAGTCATGACCTAGAACATTTGATTGCACAGCATCGCATGCTGCCAGGGTGGGGGAAGTTTCGCTTTGAAGTAGAGTTGCAGGTGAAGCGTCCTGAAGATGTAGTGGGGACCTGGATTGCACTTGGCGCGACGCGGCTCACTATTCACGTAGATAGTATTGGTACCCCTGATCGCGTTCTTCGTGATCTTGAGGTGCACTACGGGCACGATAAAGATTTTGCACCGGATCTTCTCTCCGTAGGATTTGCGCTTGGTGTTGATACTGATTTTAAAGTGGTTGAACCATACATTGATCGTTTGGATTATGTGCAGTTCATGGGTGTGTCTCGTCTTGGGAAGCATGGGGAACCATTTGAATCAAAAATCATTGATCGCATTAAAGAGTTCCGTAAGAAGCATCCAAGTGTCGCAGTACAGGTAGATGGGGGAGTATCACGCGCGACGGCCCCTGCGCTTCTTGCCGCAGGGGTCTCTCGTTTGATTGTGGGAAGTGATCTGTGGCGTGCGGAAGATAAGATGACTCGGTACAAGGAAATCAAAGTACTTGCTGAGCAGTACGGTATTTATGAGTAGCATGGGGATTTCGGTATTCGTGGTCATGCAGGTAGAATGGCGGCAACATGATTGAGATAGTCCCGACGGTCGTCCCGGAGTCTCTACAGGACATCGTTGATACGGTGAATCGGTATAAGTCATTCGCGACTCGTATTCACGTAGACGTAGCAGATGGAGTGTTCGCACCGAACACCACCTGGATGCCAGGAGAGGGAGAGATGCTTCCTGAGGGAATGGAGTACGAGATCCACATGATGGTGGCGGACCCGCATACCATGGGACTTCAGTATGCAAAGGCAGGAGCACATTCTTTGATTGGACACGTAGAAGCGTTTGACGGCGCAGAGAATGCGGCACGTGCATATGACGCCTGGCGCGCGGCAGGTATTTCTGAAGTACAGGCAGCGGCCCTCTTCCAGACCAAGGTAGAGGATCTTGCTGCGTACGTGCCGATCAGTGACCTGATTCTTCTTATGACTATTGCCTCTATCGGGGTACAGGGCATTCCGTTTGAAGAAGAGGGCATTACCCGTATACAGAAGTTCCATGCACTCTGTCCCGACACCAAGATTGCCGTAGATGGGGGAGTGTCCATGAAAAACATTGATCGCTTGGTAGGAGCCGGCGCACGACACTGCTGTGTGGGCTCTGCGATCTCTCGCACCGAGGACCCTGCAAAGTCCTACCAGGACCTCATCGCACTCGGGAACACTGCGCTATAATCCTTTCTATATGGCCCTCACCGACGAGACCCTACAGGCACTTGAAGACAAGGCGCGAGAGATTCGCATTACTGTCCTCCGGATGTTGAATGCCGCAAAGAGCGGCCACACGTCGGGACCTCTCGGCATGGCTGATATTTTCACTGCGCTCTATTTTCATAGCGCAAAACATGATCCGAAGAATCCTGACTGGGCAGAGCGTGACCGCATCGTGCTTTCAAACGGACACATCACGCCGATTCGTTACGCCACTATGGCGCATGCAGGATACTTCCCAGTTGAAGAGTGTTTGACGCTTCGTAAGCTCGGCAGTCGTCTTCAGGGACATCCTGAGCGCGAAAAGCTTCCTGGTCTTGAAAGCACCTCAGGTCCACTTGGCTCAGGACTTTCGCAGGCATCTGGTATGGCGTACGCGCTTCGCATGGATAAAAATAATGCACGCGTCTTCTGTTTGACCTCAGACGGAGAACAGCAGGAAGGAAACACCTGGGAGGGTGCAATGTTTGCAGGCAAGTATCGCCTCTACAACCTCATCCAGATCATGGACCGTAACAACATTCAGATTGAAGGAAACACAGAGGACATCATGCCGCTTGAACCCCTTGCGGATAAGTATCGTGCATTCAATTGGCACGTGATTGAAATTGATGGGCACAACATGCGTGACATCATTGATGCGATTGATGAAGCAAAAGCAGTGCGCGAGAAGCCAACACTTATTCTTGCCCGCACCATTCCTGGTAAGGGAGTGAAAGATATTGAGTACGATTACAAATGGCACGGGAAGCCACCGTCTGATGAAGAGCTTCCGCGCTTCATTGAGCAGGTAGAAGCCACCAAAACCGTATGATTAATCCACTCGCAAAACTTGTTCCAGGACTTCTTGAGGGGAAGCCGGAAAAGAAACCGACCCGTGATGGGTTTGGAAACGGTACGGTAGAAGCAGGGAAGGAGAATCCAAATGTGGTGGTGCTCTCTGCAGACCTCGGTGACTCTACGCGTGCCGCGTGGTTCCAGAAGGAATTCCCTGACCGCTATGTAGAAGTAGGGGTCGCAGAACAGAACCTTGCGACGGTGGGTTCTGGCATGGCAAATGAAGGAAAGATTCCTTTCATTGCGTCATACGCTGCTTTTTCTCCCGGACGTAACTGGGAGCAGATTCGCACCACGATTGCGCTCAATAATATGCCGGTAAAAGTGTGTGGTATGCATGCCGGGATTCAAACGGGTCCCGATGGCGCAACGCACCAGATGCTTGAAGACATCGCGCTTATGCGTGCGATGCCAAACATGATCGTGATGGTGCCAGGAGATGCAGAGGAAGGAAAGAAATGTGCCGTTGCGGCTGCGCGCAACAATCGTCCGACCTACATTCGCTATGGACGTGCAAGTGAGCCTGTATTCACGACCCCTGAAACACCGTTTGAGGTAGGGAAGGCACTCAACCTTTGGGAGAGTGCGAATCCAAAGGTTGCGATTTTTACGACGGGCTCTATTGCATACCAGGCACTTGTTGCCGCAAAGACGCTCGCTGAACAAGGGGTGGACGTCATCGTCACCCATTTCCACACAGTGAAGCCGATTGATCGTGAGGCGATTATCACTGCCGCAAAGAACATTGGGAAGATTATTACTCTGGAAGAGCACCAGACCACCGGAGGATTTGGAAGTGCGGTCGCGGAGGTGGTGACTGAAGAATATCCCGTGCAGGTGATTCGTATGGGAGTACAGGATGAGTTCGGGCAGTCGGGAGAAGCGGACGAACTTATGGAGCACTACAAACTCACCGCTCCCCACATCGTGGCGAAAGTGAAGAGTGTGACGGGCGTATAATATCGCTATGGGAAAACAGCGCGTTGATCCACACGTAGAGAAAGGGTTTGCGCTTCTCTTGGTAGTCATGGTTTCTCTTGCGATTGGATATCTTATTTCGCAGGCAATGACACACAATAAATTTGAACGCTCGGAGCAGACTGTAGAAGAGAAGATTAAAGAGAGCGATAAGGAATAGTATGGCGACCTTGAAAGAGCATCTTATAGAACTTGGTATAGACGCAGGACTCACGTCTATTCTTCTTGATCTTGCGAAGGTAGAGGTAGAGATCTACGACTCTATTCGTATGCGCGACATGGTGAAGAGGGGAGACACGAATGCGACGGGCGACACACAGTCCGCGCTTGATCTTACGTCTGAAGAACTCATTGCAAAAACCCTTGATGCAAATAGCCATGTCTGTTCGCACCTCTCTGAAGAGTGTGTGGATCTGAAGACCTGTTCGGCGACTGGTACCTACTTTGTCTCGTATGATCCGTATGACGGCGGGTCGGTCGGAGATGCCGATATTACCGTCGGCTCTATCTTTGGTGTCTGGAGCGAGCCACCAATGCTTGGAGACGCCGCAGGGAAGAACATTATCTGTGGTGCATACACGCTCTGGGGACCGAACCTCGCGTTTGCGTTTGCGACGCGTGAGTATGGTGCGTTTTGGTATGAGTATGACGGAAGCGAGTATCAGCTCATTGGTCCTCTTAACTTTGACCAGGAAGGACTCCACAAAGGAATCTTCTGTCCTGGAGATAGTCCTGCGATGCTTACGAGTGCTGCGTATGAAGGATTGTTTAAATACGCAATGGAGCAAAAGTTCCGTCTTCGCTACACCGGCTGCTGCATGACCGACACACACCATGTCCTTCATAAGAAGGGAATGTTCTGGTATCCACCAGGTAAGAAGGGAGGGCTTCGTCTTATGTACGAAGCCGTTCCACTTGGATTTATGGTGATTGCCGCAGGGGGCACCGCGATAGATCACACGGGCGCGAATCTCTTAGAGGTACCGTTGAACGAATGGCACCAGCGCTCCTCACTTATGTTTGTGTCTCCTGGATACGAAAAGGAAGCGACCGAGCGCTTCCTTGAAGTAGGGAAAGGAAATTAAATTTCCTTAATTGCGTACTCCGTCGGTGCTTTGGCGAGATATTCTTCCAATGCTTTTCTCGGAAGGAGTCCGCGCTGTGCACCGATGTCCTGCACGACGGACATAGAGTTCACTGGGCCCCAGAGAAGTGCTTCCTGAAGTGTCTTACCGAGGGTGAGTGCTGCAGCCACAGTGGAAGCGAATGCGTCTCCTGCACCGGTGCGTTCTTTGGGAGCGCGAACATCTGGATACATAGGAACAAAGAATGTCTTGGTGCCATCATACGCGTACGCACCATTACGTCCGTCGGTGATAAGTGCAATTTTTGGACCAAGCGCGCGCATCTTCTCTAGAAGTTCTTTGATGTCTTGAGGGCCGGAGAGACCGAGAATGCGCTCCGCTTCTTCTTTATTGACGACGACAAAGTCTGCGCGCTTGTAGATACGCGCAAGCTTTTCAATACCAAGTTTCATCTGGAAGGTGCCAGGTTGAAACGCAAAGAATACTTCAGGATGCGCTTCTGCGTATGCAGCAACCTGGTCGTGATATTCCTCTGTGCCTTCTCCAAGAGAAGAGAGATAAATGGTCTTTGGCTTGGGAAGCTTGGGAAGCGCGTAGGGGTAGTGCTCGTGCTTCACGAGGATGGTGCGCTCACTTTCAAAGGAGAGCACATAGTGATGATTCGTCGGGATACCCGCGTGCAGCTTCACGAACTTCGTATCAATCTTTTCTTTTTTGAATACGTTCAAGATCTCTTTCCCGTAGGCATCCTTTCCGGTGTTTGTGACAAAGGCCGTCTTAAGGCCAAGGCGAGCCGCAGACACCGCGGCATTTGCGGCATTACCCACGCCGGCGACCATGACTGCGGATTTAAAGGGGATCTTATCGCCCCATCGCATAGAAATCTCACACTCTTCATCATCAATCTTGCAGTGTACGCGTGCGTCCTGCAGCTCAATAAACTCATCAACAACCGTATCACCAATGGAAATAAATTCTGTAGTCATAGGGAAAAGTGTAGCATGCTATCCTTTTAGTAATGATTGATCTTGAAGCCTGCGCACGGTCTCTCGTCGCCGAAGGGAAGGGACTTCTTGCGCTTGATGAAAGCGATGAGGCACTTGATGCGCGATTTTCCGCGGTGGGGATCACACCATCTGCACCACTTAGAAAGAAATACCATGATCTGCTTCTTCAGACGCCTGGTATAGAAGAGTGTATTTCAGGTGTCCTGCTCTCTAAAGGAGGTGTAACAACCTATGCAAAGACTCTTCACGACCGGAACATCGTTCCTGGAATTCGTGCAGATGAAGGAGCAGAGCCAATGGGCGAGAGTGAGCACGAGTGTCTCACCAAAGGGCTTATTAGCCTTCCAGAGCTACTTACCGAGTCTCGGAAAATGCATCACACAGGCTTTGCGAAGTGGCGTGCACTTATTCGTATTAACGGGGATCATCTGCCGACCGCGAATGCAGTCGTGGAGAACGCAAAACGACTTGCGATGTATGCACGCCAGGTACAGGAACACGGAATGGTGCCTATCGTAGAGATGGAAGTAAGCAGCGAAGGATCGCATAGTCGTCTTCGTGCAAAAGCAGTGACTGAGGAAGCGCTGTCTGCCCTCGTGCACGCGCTTGAAGATCAGGCGATTGATCTTTCCGGCGTGCTTGTAGAGACGTCTATGGTGCGTTCGGGAAAAGAGAGTGGACGAATAGACTCACCAGAAGAAGTGGCTGCAGATACCCTTGAGGTACTTCAAAAGGTCGTTCCTCGTCATGTACTTGGGATCGTCTTTCTTTCCGGAGGACAGACACCAGACCAGGCCACTGACAATCTGCGTGCGATCGTACAGGCCGGAAAGAAGGGAAATGCGCCCTGGCCGCTCACGTTTTGCTATGCTCGTGCCCTTCAGGAAGAGGCACTCGCCATATGGGGAGGAAAGGAGGAGCATGCGGGTGCCGCCGAGGAAGCCTTCCTCACACGCCTACGGAAAGTAGGGGCCGCTGCCCGTGGGGAGTAGGGAGCGCTTGATTTTATGGGGTTGGTAGGGCATACTCGCCCCTATCATGCTTACGCTTACAGTTACGAAACGAGAGGAGACCGGCAAGCGCTCAAAGCGCCTTTTGAATGACGGATTCATGCCGGCAGTGGTTTATGGACCAAAGCAGGAGGCCACGGCAATCACCGTGCCACTTTCTGACTTTGTGAAGATGCTTAAGAAGGCAGGAGAGTCCTCAGTGATTGAGCTCTCAGGTCTCGGCGCATCAATGCAGGTGCTTGTGCACGAGGTAGACCGCGATCCAATTACGGACGCACCTCGCCACGCAGACTTCTATGCAATTGAGAAGGGTGCCAAGGTTGAAGTTGCGGTACCACTTACCTACGTTGGTGAGTCTCCAGCGGTGAAGGCAGGCGCAAACCTTGTGAAGGTGCTTCACGAGCTTGAGATTAAGGCGGATGCTGCAAACCTTCCTCATGACATTGAGGTAGACATCTCTGGTCTTGCTGCGATTGGTGATCAGGTTCTTGTATCTGACCTTACGATTCCTGCAGGTGTTGGAGTTGAGGTAGAGGCAGATCAGGTGGTTGCGGTCATCCAGGAGCTCACCGTTGAAGAGGAGGCACCAGTTGCCGGTCCTGACATGGCATCTATTGAAGTAGAGAAGAAAGGAAAGACTGAAGAGGAAGGAGGAGACGCCCCGAAGGAATAATCTTCATGAACACGCCGGTCACACCGGCGTTTTTTGTAATCCAGACGACAAAAGGTCGTCTGTTATACTGAAAGACATATATGGCGTTTCGCGCTCTTTTCGGTGGCTTCCTCATCGTTCTTGTCTTCGTGACGAGTGGCATATTTGTCGCACCCACAAGCGCCCAGGAACTTTCGGAGAGTGAGCGCGAAGAACTTGAAGAGGAGTATGACAAGCTTCAAGAAGAAATTGCACAATGGGAAAAGATACTTGCCGAGACTCGTGCGCAAAAAGGCACACTCCAGGGAGACGTGACGGCACTCAATGCGCAGATTCGCGAGGCGGAGGCCCAGATCAAAGCAAAGAACAATGCCATTTCACGTTTGGGTGGAGAAATTAAGCAGCGCAATACTCGGATTGGGGAACTGGAAACGAAGATTGGATCGGGGCAACAATCGCTTGCGGCGATGCTTCGTCGTCAGAATCAAGTAGATGATCTTACGCTGTTTGAGATTGCGCTTGCGACCGAGAATGCATTCTCCCTTTTTGAAGACGTAGACAACATGATTTCCGTACAGATTGGACTCCATGAGGAGTTTGCCGAGCTTCGTGGTGTGAAAGCAGAAACGGAAGCAGAGCGAGAAGCACTTGCGGCACGACAGGATGCAGAGCTTGATGCACGCTACGTGGTGGAAACAAAGAAAGCCCAAGTTGCCAAAGATGAAGCAGAGAAGCAGCGACTTCTTGCAATTAAGGCAAACGAAGAGGCTGCATACAACCAAGTACTGGTGGAGCGTCAGGCACAGGCCGCGGCAATCCGTGCACGTTTGTTCCCACTGCGCGATACGGAAGGAATTGAATTCGGGGACGCCGTTGCGTATGCACAGCAGGCGTCGGCAAAGACCGGAGTGCGTCCGGCACTTATTCTTGCCATCCTTTCGCAGGAGTCTGCGCTCGGCACAAATGTGGGTAACTGTTATGTCACCGATCTCACCACTGGAGACGGAAAGGGGAAGAATACTGGCACGCCATTTCTTGGGGTGATGAAAGTGCCGCGCGACACCGTACCGTTTGAGCGGATTACGACCGCGCTTGGAAAAGATTGGTCAACGACTCCCGTGTCATGTCCGCAGCCTGGTGGATACGGGGGAGCGATGGGTCCAACCCAGTTCATTCCTTCTACCTGGGAAATGTTTGAAGGACGCTTGAAGACTGCACTTGGAGTGTCAGCCACCAACCCATGGAATGCAGGGCACGCCATTATGGCCACCGGTATTTATCTTGCAGATGTCGGTGCAAGTGCAGGAGGATACAGCGCCGAACATCGCGCTGCAGCGACCTACTATGCAGGATCAGGATGGGCCACACGCGGCCAGACCTACGCAAACTCGGTGATGGCAAAGGCAACCAAGTTCCAGGAAGATATTGATTTCCTCGCGGACAACTAAGAGTTATCCCCGTTATATACAAAATCGTAGAAAAATCCTGCGTACAATAGAAGGTACATGGAAAGTACCAAGCCGAATTCGTTGGTAGTGGCTGCGGGCGTGATTATTCTAATTGTGCTTCTCGTTCTTGCCGTTGCCTATCTGCCGTTTTTGAGTGGAGTGAAAAGTTGGTGGGATGTGGTGACTGCGCCTGCTGCAGTAAAAGAAGTGGGATACCTTGGACTTGAAGACGGGAAGGGAGTGGTCTACACCGTCGGCATGTTCGGCATTCACACACGTTCATTTGAAGGAATGTCCGTCATAGACTATGTGGCGAAGGGGTCATCTCAAGTGGCAGTACTTAAATCAGGAGATGTTTACGATGTGTACGACGTCTCATCTTCTGAGCCGGTGAAGCTTACGACTGATGGACGCCAGAAAGACTCACTAGATATTTCATCTGATGGATTGAAGGTGGTGTATGGCGTGAAAGTACGCGCAACCACATTTGCGGGAGCGGGCGAGAATGATCAGATATACAATCTTCCTGATTGGGAAGTGCATGAGATAGATATGCTCTCTCGCACGTCTCGTGTTGTTGGGCCAGGCAATCACCCTCGCTTTTATGCAGACGGGATTCTTTACCCAGCCCCTGCAGGATTCGTGTACCGTGTAGCGGGTGACAATGGCATCTTTGATGCGCTTGATACCTGGAGCATCTATCCCGATGTGATGGCGTATCGTGTCCTTCGTCTTCCGGTACTGACGGACGCAGGGCTCATGGCATTCCCAAGTGTCGCCACCTCTGCCTATGATGCAGTATCGGTAACTTCAGTGGCACCACTCGCATTTGCAGCAGCACCCGACGCACCGATTGACGTACCGCCAGGCACCTACGACCTTATGATTCGTGGAGATCATGAGTATGTCCTTCTTCAAGGTGCGAGGGGAGCCGTAGTCGCGAAACTTACTGACGGAGCTATGAGGCAGGTCTTCACCTTCCCTGCGTCCTATGCCCCGCAGCGGTTCGCTCACATTCGTTAGTTATGAACTTATCTATGAAAACTTCACACCTCTCAGTTGCTGGGCTCGTGTTTCTCGCCGTTGTGGCGATCGTGCAGTTCTCTCCGACACAGCTCGCGATGGCGCAGTGTGGCGGGGCGGGGAGCTTCAGTGGATTTAGTGGGCCAAGCTACATCGTGATAGATGGGATTATGGGTGATGTGTATTACTCGGGGAATATGGGTGGAGGGGTGGAGTGGGATCCAGTATTCCATGCCATGTTTGGAGATACTGTTAATCAACTTCCTTCAAAAGACTTCTTCAGCTTTCTCTTCCCAGAGAATATCTTTGCGCAGTGTGGGAACATCAACCCTCCTCCCTCATCTCCATCCGTATCGTTGACCGCAACCCCCGGATCAATTAATTCTGGAGGAAACTCAGTACTCACCTGGAGCGGACAAAATGTGGTGTCTTGTACGGGGACTGGTTTCTCCACGGGAGGTAATACCTCTGGTTCCGTGAACGTATCCCCTGATGACACCACGACCTACAGCATTACGTGTTCCACCACCGGCGGCGGATCAGGGAACTGGGAACTCAGTGACTCATACACGACTGATTACTCGTGTCCTTTGTCGAGCGACAGAGTGGATCGTCCACACCGCCATGTCCCAGACTGTCCGACAGGCTCACCTGAAGGAAATGCGTGTAGCCCAGGTGGCACCAGTTGTAAGGTGAACTATGCGTCGGGGTGTAACGTAATTTCCGATATTTATTCATGTGAGGCAGATGGTGGTGTAGGTCAAACAGTCAGTGATACCGCAACCGTTACCGTGAGTGCGTGTACGCCTTCGTACAACTCCTCACGGTGGTACACCGGTGGTACAGAAGTCGCAGTCTCCTCTCTTGAGATGGGAAATAGCGCAGCTGACTGTCGCACAATAACTCCAGGCAATATTGAGTACACATCCTGGAATCGTCAGGTGCAGTACCAAGACGGAGGTGTTGCTACGTATGATCCAGTGCGGACCATGTGTTGGTACTACAATGGTGCCACAGGCACGGAAAGCAAGCCAGGACAGAGTCAGGGTGATTGGTACTTCCACTACGACTCAGGAAGTACGTGTACAGTTCCGGCAGTACCGCAGTGTTCAAACGGCGCGGACGATGATGGCGACGGGTACGTTGACTATACGGAGGACGGAGGATGTGAGGACGGACTTGATGACGATGAAATTGGCGATACGCTGCCGCAGTGTAGCGATGGACAAGATAACAACAGCGCAGGCGGATCAGATTATCCAAACGATCCATCATGTACCAGTGCAGATGATGATAGCGAAGATGGAGTGACTGCAGGCGTATCTTGTTCTGTAGATTCTTCATCAGTTAGCGTGGGCGGTACGACCACCTATCGTGCAACGGCAAATAATGGCGCAAGCGCACCATTTACTTGGACCCCTTCGGGTCAGACACTTTGTACCGGAGGTGCAAACAACACCTGTACCTTCCCAGGCACTGGTCCGTACACCATGTCAGTACGCGCGCAGGGTGCCACGAGCCCTGCCTCGTGTCCGATTGTGACTGCAGGATGTGCAGGCCCAACCGAAGTCTCTATCACTGCAAATGGAGAAGGGGATGATGTGCGTGTGAAAGATGGGGCTGCGGCGCTCATTGAATGGGAGGTTACGACGGCAGCAGCAAGCTGTACCGTGACGGAGAACGGTGCACTTCTCACGACGCTTACACCAAACGCATGTAATGCGACTGGACAGATGAGTCGCACGATTAGTACGCAGACTACCTACCTTCTCACCTGTGGAAGTGAGACGGACCTAGTGATCGTGAACGTAGATACGAGCCTGCTTGAGTTCTAGCGTTCGTACTGAGAGAGTCCCGTACGCAAGAGTGCGTGCGGGATTTTCTCGTTCTCAAACAGCCATCTGTTCACCGTCTCAACTGCGTCAGCAGGGAGATGCGTCTCAAGAAGAGTAAAGAACATCTGCTCTGGCTGGTTGTGAAGCGTGGCAAAAAGATCGGCCACCGTTACATCCGCGCCATAGATCTCGAGCAATCCTTCAATCGCGACCATCACGAGTGGTCCAAGGATGTAATGGTCGTACTCTACTTCTCTGTAGGGAGGCATTGGTTCAGGGTACGCATGGTGGAGCTCATAGAGTGTGGAGAAGCGTGCGTGTCTCCGCTCGTTTGAAGGGAGTAGGGCAAGTTCAAGCCAACTTGCCTCAAGCTCTTGTATATCGGTACTGGAGAGAGGTGGTTGTTCGGGAAGCGGATAACTAAAGCGATTATAGAGATGTCCCACCGCGTGGATGAAGAGCTCTTCTCCTCGTGGATTTTCAGGAGGAAGAATCAAATAACTCACGCGCTCATTGGGGTCTGGATAGATACTTCCTTCCTCAGTGTGAATGAATCCGAGCGCTGCTGTGACTACGACCGTGTGTGCGATTGCTTCTTCATGATCATAGAAGGCACCAATGCGTTCAAAGGCATGCCGCACCATCGCTTCATAGGCACCAGGATTTTCAATTTCCGTTGGGATAAGAAGAGAGACGGTGTAGGCACTGTCGGAGAAAGTGAGTGTGGTGGATGCAAATGCGTCAGTTCGGATCATGACTGCGGTTTGTCCGGGAAGAAACTCAGCCCAGTCCGCGCCCTCCGCTTGAGCGCCTACCGCCATCCAACCCGAAGGGACGCACACCCGTTCTCCGGCCGTAATTGAGCTCATAAGTACGGTGCTATACCAGGTGCGATAGCCATGAGCACCAGTCTCAGGGCGCGCAGAGGGGAACGGTTCACAGGAGGAAGGGGATGCGACGACCGTGAAAACGACTCCGAGAAAAAGAACTGCAGGGATCAAAAATACACGCATGGCCTTTAGTATACGCCCGCTATACACATAGCTTGGCCCTCAGAGAGGGAACAGGCACTACAATAGATACATATGACGCGAACCCGTATCATCGTGCTCACGGTACTCATTATTATAATTCTCGGCGTGCTTGGGTACCTCGGCCTCATGTTCTTTGGTTACCAGCGTGCGGAGAATGCGCTCCCAGAGCAGGGAAGTGAGATATTGTTTGTGGATCGTGGAGTGGGCGAGCGCTATGTCATGGAAGGCAAGGCACTGGTTCTCGCCATGCCTGAACCACTCCCTGACGGCATTGTCGTTCATGAGAGTGTGCCATCTCCACTGGTTGCGGGTGAGTCAGTCATTCTTGCGACTGCACCGGGCGTGCCAGGGATGATTGCGGGTATCGCACACACCGATGGTGATGTCACTCTTCTTGCTGCAGGAGGTACCAGCAAGTCTAATCTCCTTGTGCGTGAGGACGGCCGTGCAATTTTTGTCACGAATCCTTCGGTTGTAATTGAAGAGGCGTCTGCGGGTGAAGAGGGGGCTGAGGATACGGTGGAAGAGACCGGGTCTGCATCAGAGCCATCCTCTCCCGCACTTGCGGCACAGGCTCCCGCATCTACTCCTTCGCAGCTCATCTCTGTGCACATTGGCACGGGTACCATCACCGCGCTCGGTGTAGGCCATGGACCGCGCCTACTTGCGGACGGATCAATACTCGCGCTTTCTAAGCAGGGTGTGGTGAAAATAAATCCAGTGACGGGTGATCGCTCCCTCATCCTTCCGTACGAAAGTACGGATACTCCTGCGGGCGGCATCTCACCATCAGGAACAGTGGTGGCGCTTTCAGGTGCTGACGTGGGACAGCTTGAGTTCTATCGCATTAATCCAAGTGGCGCTGCCGCACCAGTGCATCTTGGATTCGTAGAGTTTGAAGGCGATATTACTCGCGTTGCCTTTACTGATGACGAACATCTCTTCTTGCGCACCAATGTACAAGTCGCACGACTGTACCAGATACCAACCGAATCGTTGCCAGTTGCGACACCACTGGCGATTCTCTTAGTCGCACAACCTGAATAACATTCTCGCGTATGACACATACATCTCTCATGCAGACAGTTCTAGGGAAGGCACTAATGGCGAGTGTGCTCTTCGCGGTCCTGCTCACCTTTATTGCTCCAATGACAGCACACGCTATTTTCCGTGAATCCGATCAGGAAGGCGGAGGAGGGGATTGGGGTGGCGGAGGAGGAGGTGGGGGTGGCGGTACGACCGCTGAGTGTGCCGACGGCGTTGATAACGACGGCAACGGAGTGACCGACTATCCAAGCGATCTCGGATGTACCAGTTACTCTGACACGACCGAGTCTGGGTATACGGTTGCCACACAATGTGCCGACGGCGTCGATAACGACAGGAACGGACTTATAGATACGAACGATCCTGGCTGTTCTTCGGGGTCAGATAGTTCTGAGTCTGGATACACTACGCAATGTTCAGATGGTTCTGACAACGACGGGAACGGATACAGAGATATTGGCGACCCAGGATGTTCCTCACTCTCAGACACGTCTGAGTCAGGATACGTTCGCCCACCTGCACCTCCTCCAGGTGTTGAAGTATATAAAACACAGAGTAAACGTGACTACTACGTGAAAGTACAGCCAGACCAGCTTGCCAATGGTGGATTAGATGAGACGTCTGCGCACGGCTACCCTACGTATTCAACTGGGCAAGCATCGCCAACAGGTAATCGTATTTGTTATCTCTACGATCCAACCGCCTTTATTACCGAGTGGTCGCTCGGAGGATTTAGTTCCCCAGGAAACAACAGCATGGCTGCGTGGAATCCCTCAACGGGGAAATGGTACCGGGGGTCTGCAGGCAGCTTCGGCAACCTGCGCTATAACTATTTGACATGTAAGACGAACGCAACCCCCGACACGTCACTCACTGCAACTGCAAACGGTACGACAGGGTCAAGCCTCTCCGTTACTTCAGGTACACCGGTTACCCTTACCTGGCTCTCACAATGGGGGCAGACTCGTAAAGGAAGCTTCACAGCACAAAACTACAGCCTCACCACAACGACTGCGGGGTATTGGCAAACGGTAACTAATTATATCTGTGGCTATGATGGTGGAGGCGGTGGAGGAGACTCTGACTTCTTTTACGACTACGTGGCTTCTGGTCCTCAAAACACCCTAACGGCACAAGCGGGTGGTTCTTGTTGGGAAACCAGCACCGTGTGGGTAGCAGGATCAACAACGTATCGTCCATACGGTGGTACGACGGTCGTCACGCCGACCCAAACGACGACGTATACCTACACAGGTACAAATGCGAACGGTTCTTCAAGTGCAAGCGTTACGGTGACCGTAACTGGAGAAGGTACGCTCTCCTCCAGTACATGTTCAGTAGATCCTATTGTTGCTGGAACAGGAGATAGTGTTACCTGGACGGCAGCGCCAGTTGGTGGCACTGGCACGTATAGCTACGTGTGGTCAGGAACCGACAGTTTGAGTGGTACCACACAATCTGTGGTGAAGTCGTATAGCTCAGAAGGCGCGAAGACTGGAAGCGTACAGATCACCTCAGGTACTGAAGTTGCAAATATCAGTTGTACAACCAGCCTCACCATCTCTAATGCTCCTGCATGTAATAACGGCGTGGATGATGATGGGGCAGGAGGAGCAGACTATCCTGCCGATCCATCCTGCAACAGTCTCACCGATGATTCGGAAGACGGAAACGTAGTAGGCGCATCAGTGTCCTGTACGGTTGACTCTGCAGTCGTGACCGCTGGTACACAGACGACCTATCGGGTAACCCCGGCAGGAGGAGCAACTGCACCGTACACATGGACCCCATCAAGTCAGACTGGTTGTACGGGAGGAGCAAATAACACGTGTACCTTTACCAACCCAGGTCCGTACACAATGTCAGTCCAGGCATCTAATAGTGCACCGGTGTCCTGTCCGGTCGTGACGGTGGGTTGTGTGGGTACTCCTGAAGTGTCCCTTACCGCGAATGGAGAAGCAGAAGACACTCGTGTAAACGTCGGAGAGGCAGCAACGATTGCATGGGAAGCAGAGGGAATCTCCGCTACCTCTTGTACGCTCTATGAGAACGAGGTGGCGATCCAGACGCTGACGCCAAATGCCTGTAACGTGACTGGTTCTGTGGCACGCACGATTGATACCCAGATGGTCTATACCCTCAACTGTGATGGGGAGACCTCAACGGTGATCGTGAACATAGACGCGGGTCCTGAGGAGTTCTAGGCAATTGCATAGCCCTCTGGTGCGTGGTAAAGTGCCCGGATTATGAAGGCAGACATTCATCCAGCAGACTACCGTACCGTCCTTTTTGAGGATATCTCCTCTGGTGCTCAGTTCCTTATCGGGTCTACGATCCGCACTGATGAGACTGGTACCTACGAAGGGAAGGAGTACCCAAAGGTATTGATTGAAATCTCCTCAAAGTCCCATCCGTTCTACACTGGTGAGGATCGCACCCTTGATAAGACCGGTCGCGTGGAGAAGTTCAAGCAGCGCGCACTCAAGAAGAAATAACGACGTTCATGAAAAGCCCCGCTCCGCGGGGTTTTTCGCGTTATCATTGATCCATGGAATATTCGTCCGAATTTAAAAAGAACTTTGCCACCGCCTATCTTGCGGAGGAGTATGAACGCCTTGAAGAAGAGCGCCTGTCTTCCGTTGAGGCTGCAGGCACCGATCCTGATCTCATTGCCATGGCCGCAGAGGATGAGACTCGCATACGCCTACGTCAGGAAGAAATACTTGGTGACATAGAGCGCATTTTGAGTAAAGAGAAGGAGGAAGAAGCGAAACCGAAGGCAGTGGTACTTGAGTTTCGTGCCGCCGCAGGAGGGGACGAAGCGACGCTCTTTGCAAGCGAGCTTAAGGATATGTACCTCAAGTATGCAGAGGGCAAAGGATGGAAGGTGCGCCTTATAGACGAGCTCACGATTGAGATTGCGGGGGAGCAGGCATATGATGCGCTCCGCTACGAGACTGGGGTGCACCGCGTTCAGCGCGTCCCTCTTACCGAAAAGTCAGGTCGTATTCACACCTCCACTGCATCGGTGGCCGTACTCCCGATACGCACCAAGCCGAAGTTTGAGATCAATCCTGCAGATATTGAAATGGAGTTCTCTCGTTCAGGTGGGGCAGGAGGTCAGAACGTGAACAAGGTGGAATCTGCGGTTCGTCTCATTCATAAGCCGACGGGTATTGATGTGCGGTCTACCAGCGAACGAAGTCAGATTGCCAACCGCGAAAAGGCGATGCAGATCCTCTCTGCGAAGTTGGATAGCCTATACGAAGAAGAAGAGGCAAAGAAACACGCCGCAGAGCGTAAGGATCAGATTGGGACAGGGAGTCGGTCTGAAAAAATACGCACCTACAACTATCTTCAGGACCGTATTACCGATCACCGCATCAAGGAATCCTGGCATAACCTTCCTAAGATCCTGCTTGGGGGTCTGGACCCTATTGTGGAGACCCTACAGGAGCGGGCAGCGGCAGGAGGGATAGGAGCGGCCGAGGAGGATTGAACCCCAGAACAAGGCATGGTAGACTCCTCCCTAATTGGCATATGACAGCAACTGACCTCAAAGGCCCAGGTGTGGACCGTCTGTTTTCTACAGGCGCTCATTTTGCGCAGCTTAAGAGCCGCCGCCATCCATCTATGAAGAAGTTCATCGTGGGTATGAAGTCTCGTGTAGAGATCTTTGACCTCGCAAAGACTGATGAGCAGCTTGCAGCTGCAAAGGAGGCAATTGCCGCGATGGCCCGCGATGGAAAGGTGGTTATGTTTGTCGGAGGGAAGCGTGAGGTATCTGAGGCCGTTCGTCGTGTCGGAGAGCGCCTGAACGTTCCGTACGTAGACGGCCGCTGGCTCGGAGGCACTATCTCTAACTTCGTAGAGATCAAGAAGCGTATTGAGCGCCTTGCTGACCTTCTTGGAAAGCGTGAGAGTGGTGAGCTTGCAAAGCTTCACACCAAGCTTGAGCGTGTGTTTATTGACCGCGAGATCGCACGTCTTGATGAGCGCCTCCACGGCATTGCAGAGCTTCAGAAGCGTCCTGACGCCATGGTTGTTGTAGACACTCGCCAGGAGGCATACGCAGTGAAGGAGGCCCGTGCCGTTGGCATTCCCGTCATCGGTATCATGAGCTCTGACTGTGATGTGGCTGATGCGACCTTCCCAATCGTTACTAACGATGCGTCTCGTGCAACAGTAGGCCTTGTGCTTGATGAGCTTGCATCCGCATACGAGGCAGGCAAGAAGGCGTAACTACGCCTTCGTTCTGTTCGCTTTAACCTTTTCTTTTTATGGATATATCTACTGACGTACTTAAAACTCTCCGTGATAAGACCGGCGTTTCGGTCATGCAGTGCAAGAAGGCACTTGAAGAGGCAGGCGGTGATGTAGATAAGGCAGAAGTGATTCTTCGTAAGAAGAGCGGTGCCGCTGCAGAGAAGAAGGGAGATCGTGAGCTCGGTGCTGGCTGGATTGGTTCCTACGTACACGACGGAACCATTGGCGCCATGGTGCTTCTTTCTTCAGAGACTGACTTCGTCGCAAAGAACGAGGAATTTGGCGCACTCGCACGCGAAATCGCGATGCAGGTTGCGGCAGGAAACCCTACCTATCTTTCTGATAGCGAGATTCCTCAGGATGCAAAGGACGCCGCCAATGCAGTCTTTATGACTGAGCTTGAAGGGAAGCCAGAGGAAATGAAGGCAAAGATTCTTGAAGGAAAGCTTGCCGCATACTTCCAGAGCCAGGTGCTGTTGAATCAGCTCTATATCAAGGACGACAGCAAGACCATCAAGGATCTGTTGTCTGAGGCCACACAGAAGTTTGGAGAGCGTATTGAAGTCTCTAAGTTTGCGCGCTTCTCCGCCCGCTAATTAAATGATCTACCTCGCGATATTCGTCATCGCGCTCGTGCTGTTCTTTGGGTTCCTTTTCTTGACCAGTGTAGAACAGAAGAAGGGAGCTCGCGTGTTGTCAGGAATACGCAGTGCACTTGATGCGCGCGTTGCTCGGGCGACCGGAGTGGTTGCACACGTAGACTTCAGTGCCTTCATGTGGAATCTTTCTAAGGATGTAGCGGGACGTGTGGTACATGATATTGCGCACATCTCACTCATTGCAGTGCGTTCGCTTGAACGTCTGCTCACGCGGCTCGTGCGCTTTATCCGCAGTCGGGTGCACGCACCACAGACCGTGGAAGGGAAGCGCTCTGCATTCGTAGAAACGATCACCTACTTCAAGAAAACACTCCGTCGCTCCAAGGAGACGACAGAACAGGAAGAACGTGTAAAATAGGGCACATTGCCGAGATAGCTCAGTTGGTAGAGCAACGCACTTGTAATGCGTAGGTCGCGAGTTCGAATCTCGCTCTCGGCTCCAAAGGATTAGGTGCCACGCATTGAAACGGTCAGCACGAGAAGTGCGAATACAAGGAAGACGAGACTCGTGGTAAGGATGAGAAATAGGAGCCGCTTTGGTTGGAGAGACATGGGTTCAATAGTGATGGAAGACGTTAGACGATGTGCGACAAGGCGTCCAAGTAAGGTACCCATCGCTACACCTGCACCCACAAGTGCAAGGACTCTTGTCCCTATTTCAGAGGCGCCCAGGAAAGGACCGAGGAGTGCGAGGAGCTCAAGCACGACAAGTATAACGACAACGAGAGGAATGTTGTCTCCAAAGGAGCGGAGCATTCGTGCGCGGGCATAAAGGAAATATCCGAGCGTGGCACAGAAAAGAAAGAGGAGTAGCTCATATTGCGTACGAGTATTTATTGCAACAATTGCGACTGCAAGTGCAGTAGTGAGGTATGTGTGTGTACCTACGTGAACCAGCACGGATTTCACCTCTTTTATTTGCGAAGACAAATCACCCATAGATCTAGTATACGTCTCACGTGGACTCACCTAGTAAACGTTGTTTACTACTCATCAGATGTTGAAGTTGCGGTTGAGCTTGCAGGAACAAGGAGTCCTTCAGGGAAGGAATCTTCAAGGTCCTCAAGGGTCGTGAAGCCGTATGCGCGGGTGCCCTGGATCACGAATGCAGGAAGTTCTGCGTTTACCTTCTCTACCGCGATAAGGGTCTTGAGTGCCGCGAGGTCTAGGTTGTAGTCAAAGGAGTACACACGAAGGTCAGGGTACGTCTGACGAAGGTAGGAGAGGGCGTAGCCGGCACGATCACAGTCCTCACACTGTCCTGGGACGTTGCTGTAGAAGTAGAGAGCAACCACTGGTTCAAGATCACAAGTGCGGGCAAGGCGCTTGGTGAGAAGGTAGTCGCGAATCTGAAGAAGGGTGTAGCGTTCCTTAAGGCGAAGCACTTCAGGGTCGGTCGCGCCAAGGCGCTCCTCAGCAAAGGCAAGACGGTCACCAAGACCTCCAAGCTCAGTGGTGAATGCATTGCTGCCTTCAAGGCCTTCACATGGCGCTTCTGCAAGCAGTGCGTACTGCGTTTCAATAGAAAGGGTGTCGGTGGCAAGCTGGTCTTCAATGGCGCGAAGTTCAGCCACGCGCTGCTCGTTCAAGAAGTTTACTGCGTACAAGACGGTCGCAATGATGGCGACGGTAATGAGAAGTGCGATGAGTGCATTACGAAGGTAGAAAGGCATGAAGGATTAGCGCCAGGAACGGCGGGTAGAGGTAGCGACGTCAGCAACAGAGCGCACGAGCCAGAGTGGTGCGATAAGACCATACACGAACATATAGCCCAAGATTCCGACGCCAAGATTTGCAGGGGTGTGAGAGATCTTGCGACCCACGAGTACGAAAAGGATGCTGCCCACCACTGCCACGACCGCAAGAAGGGTGAAGAGGGTGAGAGGGAAGTAGAACCACTCAATGGCATTAAGTTTTGGCACGATGGTGCTTACGGTGTAATCAAGCGGAACGCCTGACGCAATCAAGAAGGTGTTTACTCCTTCTTTGACGAGCTGATAGATCACAATACCGAACATAAGGATACCGCCGATGATAGCGAAGAATCCAAGAGGAAGGACGATAAGGCCGAGTGCACCATAACGAGGGTTACCCACGAGGCCACGATACTCGTAGAGCATGTTGCGGAGGAAGCCGGTGGTCCAGCGGGTGCGCTGCTTCACGAGAGAGGGAACGGAGCGTGGAGTAGCAGTCTCTACGCGTGCCTTTGGAGCGCTATCAATCTTGTAGCCTGCCTGCTGCATACGGAGTGCCATCTCCATGTCTTCGGTGTTGTGTCCGTGGCGGAACCCACCAATCTTTTCAATGATGTCGCGGCGGTAGAGAGAGAATGGTCCTGGTGTCACGTAGATGCCGTTCACTGCCGCAAGAATGTGACGAAGGGCAATACCCATGATGTATTCGGCATTCTGCATCCGCTCAAGAATGTTCTTTGGTTTGTGGACTGACATGGCGGCGGTAGTAGCGCCCACCTCAGGATCATCAAAACAGGAGATCATCTCACGAAGTGCATCTGTATGTACGAAAGAGTCTGCATCAAGACAGCCCACAATCTCGGCGTCTTTTGCGGCGTCTATACCCGCGTTAAGCGCAACGTGCTTTCCACCATTTTCCTGATGAATGACGGTGACCTGTGCGTAGTGCGCAAAGCTGTCCATCACTTTTCCAGTCGCATCAGTAGAGCCATCGTTCACGAGAATGATCTGGAGCTTCTCCTTTGGATACTCAAGGGCGAGAAGGGACTCCACAGTGCCGCCGACCGTCTTCTCTTCGTTGAAGCAGGGCACAATCATCGCAACCATGGGGGTCTTCTTTGAGATCGCACGATCTCGTGCGTCTTTGGCAGGCTGGGACAGGAAGGTTACGAGCAAAAAGGCCTCAAAGTAGATGGCCGCAAAGAGAAAAGGATACGCGAGTACCGTAAGATCCATATGCCGTAATTTGTGTTGAAGTATAGCAAATTTGGCCTATTTTCTCTATACTGGGCGGATGAACGAGGGGAAACTCCATCCTATTACGGTCGCGACTCGTGACATAGCTGATATCTTCGGTCGCATGGGGTTTTCTGTTGAATACGGTCCCGAACTTGAGGACGACTGGCATAACTTCACTGCGCTTAACATTCCCGCCGATCACCCTGCGCGCGATATGCAGGATACTTTCTGGACCAAGGAGGAGACTCCCCGTGTACCGCGCACACATACCACGGCGGTGTCTATTCGCTGTCTCGAGAAGATGGCAAGGGAAGGGCTCACGTCCTATCGTGCCATTTCTCCTGCAAAAGTATTTCGTAACGAGCGAACCGACCTCACGCACGAGGCGCAGTTCTATCAGCTTGATGGATTTGCCGTCGGTCCTGACATAACCCTTGCACATTTGAAAGGAACCTTTGAAACATTCTTCCGGGAATTTCTTGGTCCGGAAGCAAAGATTAGATTCCGTCCAAGCTTCTTCGGGTTTACCGAGCCCTCAGTAGAAGTAGATATGTGGTTCCAGCCGGAAGGGAAGGAAGGTCGCTGGCTTGAGTACTGTGGCGCCGGCATGCTGCATCCGAACGTGATTCGCAATGCAGGCCTCGACCCCGCGAAGGTACAAGGCTTTGCATGGGGTGGGGGGCTTGAGCGCCTCATTATGATTAAGTCTGGGGTACCGGATGTACGCATGTTCCATAACGGAGACATTCGTTTCGTGCACGGATTTTCAAAATAGATATGAAAGTCTCACGTACCTGGCTGCAGAAATATTTTGATACTGAACTTCCTTCAGCAGAGGAGCTTGGCAATGCGCTTACCTTCCATGCGTTTGAGATAGAGGAGATAGAAGGAGACATGCTTGATGTAAAAGTGCTTCCTGATCGTGCCTGCTATGCACTCTCACATCGTGGTATTGCAAAAGAGATCTCCGCGATTCTGAGTATTCCAATGAAGTTAGACCCGCTTCGTGAGGCGGTGCCTGCGGTTGCAACGACTAAGAATCTTGTGGTGACTGCAGATCCTGAGTATGTGCGGCGCCACACGGGAGCATTGGTGCGCGGTGTAAAGGTGGGCCCTTCACCAGAGTGGCTCCGCACCGCACTTGAAGCAGTGGGGCAGCGCTCCATCAATAACGTGGTAGATATTTCTAACTACGTAATGCTTGATATTGGGCAACCATCTGGTGCATTTGATCTTGCGAAACTGAAGCCAGAGAATGACGTCTACAAGATTGATATTCGTCGCGCTACACAGGGTGAGAAGTTTCTTGCGCTCACCGGAGAAACCTATGAACTCTCTGACACCATGTTCGTATTCTCTGATGCAGTTGGTGGGTTAGTAATGGATGTGGCGGGTGTGAAGGGTGGAAAAGAGTCTGGAGTCACAGAAGCAACCACCGACATTTTCCTTTCGGTTGGAAACTATGACGGCACACTGATTCGCCGCACTGCACAGAAACTCCACCTCTTCACGGATGCAAGCTCACGGTATCAGAATCGTCCATCACCAGAACTCACCGCGTACGGTATGCGCGATATTCTTGCGCTTCTTGCTGAGGTGACGGGAGGAACCGTAGAAGGTGTGGTTGATTTCTATCCGTCACCAGTACCTATGCCAACGGTGTCCTTCTCTCCTGAATTTGTTAACAAGAAACTTGGTACGTCTTTCAGCGCACCTGACATACTTGGCGCACTGACTCGTCTCGGACTTTCGCATACCAAAGAAGGGGAGTCAGTTATTGTGACGCCACCGTATGAGCGGGGTGATATTAGTATCCCTGAAGATCTTGTAGAAGAAGTGGGACGCATCATTGGATATGATCAGGTGACACCGGTACCGATGCCAGAGATTCCGGCACCTCCACAGTTGAAATATCGTGGCATTGAGCGTATACGCGATCTTCTGGTTGCACGTGGCTTTACCGAAATCTCCACGCCTTCGTTTGCAGTGAAGGGTGACATTCTTCTTTCAAATCCGCTTCAGGAGGATAAACCGTACCTTCGTCCTAATTTTCGCGTGAACATGGAAGAGGCACTTACGCGTGCAGTGAATGTGGCGCCACGCGTCCTTGGTCCGGTGTCAGAAGTAAAGCTTTTTGAGCTTGGAACTATCTTCACTAAGGAAGGAGAGAAGATGGCACTTGCGGTTGGAAGCAAGATCGTGACTGGTAAGAAGCGCCCACTCACGATTGAGAACATAGAAGAATTCTCAGGCATGCTCTCAGGGAGTGCAGACGAAGTGCTTGAGGTTACGCTTGATGATGCGGCGCTAGAGACATTTGGCGCGGGATACGAGCCAAAGAAAGAGGGGCTTGGTGCGTTTGGACAGTTCTCGGTATATCCTTTTGCCCTTCGCGATGTCGCCGTGTGGACTCCTGAGGGAACAAGGGAAGAGACAGTTGCAGGCATAATCCGTGAAGGTTCCGGCTCTCTTCTCGTGCGGCTTGATTGCTTTGATAGTTTTGCGAAAGAAGGCCGCGTATCGTATGCGTTCCGTTTGGTGCTTGAGGCAGCCGACCACACGCTTACAGATGTGGAGCTTGGAGAGGTCATGGGAAAGGTGACAAAGGCACTCCAGGAAACCTTAGGCTACGAGGTGCGGTAGTATAGGGAAGACAATGGAACCTGCTCCCGGACTCCGTATCGCGATCGTCACTGACGCCTACTTCCCGCACATAAGCGGGGTAGCGACGACGCTCAAGGCTACCTGCGAAGAGCTAGAGAAGCAGGGCAATATCGTAAAGATCATCGCACCACGTGATTTCCCGTTGGTAATTCCTGCGCCGACGTACCCAGAGATTAAGCTGACTCTTTTTCCATACAAGCGTCTAGAAAAGATGCTTGATGAATTCAAGCCTGATTCTATTCACGTCGCTGTTGAAGGGCCTCTTGGTCTTGCCGCGCGTAAGTATGCAAAGAAGCGGAAGATGTGTTACACCACCGCGTACCACACACGCTTCCCAGAATATGTGCACTGTCGTACCGGCATTCCAACCTCATGGGTATATGCCTTTGCCCGCTGGTTCCATAACGGTGGATCAGGAGTGATGGTGGCAGCACACTCGCTCATAAAAGAGCTTGAGGGGCATGGTTTTAAGAATCTTCGCTATTGGCCGCGTGGCGTAGACAGTGAACTGTTTAATCCTGAGAATCCAATTGCGCTTACCGGAGAGCGTCCCATCTTTATGTACATGGGTCGCGTGTCGGTAGAGAAGAACCTTGATGCGTTTCTCTCACTAGATCTTCCGGGTACTAAATATATTGTCGGAGATGGTCCGGCACGAAAGGCTCTTGAGAAGAAGTATCCAAACGTTATCTTTACCGGCTACAAATTCGGCAAAGAGCTCGCACAGCATGTAGCCGCTGCGGATGTGTTTGTCTTTCCGTCCCTCACCGATACGCTCGGGCTCGTGATGCTAGAGGCGAACGCGTGCGGAGTACCGGTTGCGGCGCTTCCATCACAAGCCTCTTCTACCGTCATCAAGGAGGGCGAGAACGGCATCGTGTCTGCCGATCTTAAGGATGCCTGCCTTCGTGCACTCACACTCTCACGTGAGCGCGCTCGTGCCATTGCAATTGAATCTGGATGGAAGGAGCCCGGCGAACTCTTTTTGAAGAATCTCGTGTGCGCGGTAGAGTAGGGTATGGCTGAAAACGTACAAGAAACAAAGGAGAGTGGTCCGAAGTGGGAGAAGATAACCGCACAACAGTTTCTTCTTGAAGTAGAACGCTGTGCAAACAATGCACGTCAGCAAAAGCTAGATCCGATGCATGCAGAACAATTCTCCTATGAGTTTGATGAGATACACATCGTCCCTCCTGCTGGTATAGAGCTTTCGTTTACCAATGCGGCATACACCATGGATCCTGACCGCAGGTTTGTCATTATAGGGAATCGGGGACACGGTATGAAAGACGCCCGTCAGCAATCACTTGTCGGTGGGGCAATCGTACGAGAGATCTCCGTATTCGTCAGTTCTATTGAGGATCCTTCCACCGTGATCAAAGTAAAGCGTGCACCCATAAAGAGGACGGGGTGGTAGATTTTGGGGCGTAGCTAAGCCGTAGATTTCCACTTCTGG
Source organism: Patescibacteria group bacterium (assembly GCA_019744845.1). Lineage (GTDB taxonomy): Bacteria > Patescibacteriota > Minisyncoccia > Phycocordibacterales > Phycocordibacteraceae > C7867-001. The sequence continues at coordinate 105,288 of JAIETW010000002.1, forward strand.
ACGCGCAAAATAGGGCCTCCCGTGCTATACTTTTGGTAACACTACATGGCAAAGAAGGCAGAGAAAGAGGTGAAAGCACGCGGCGCCAAGAGCGCCGGTGCTGCTAATAAGGGGTACGACGCCTCTTCCATTACTGTCCTTGAAGGACTTGACCCGGTGCGTAAGCGCCCGGGTATGTACATTGGTACCACCGGTCCCGATGGTCTCCATCACCTCATTTGGGAGGTGTTTGATAACTCACGCGACGAAGCGATGGGTGGGTTTGCAGACGATATTGAAGTGGCGCTTCTTCCAGGGAACCGCATTCGTGTTGTAGACAACGGTCGCGGTATTCCAGTTGATAAGCACCCTGCAACTAAGGTCTCTGCACTTGAGACCATCATGACCACCCTTCACGCGGGAGGTAAGTTCGGTGGGGAAGCGTCGGGATACAAAGTGTCTGGAGGTTTGCACGGCGTGGGTGTGTCGGTGGTGAATGCGCTTTCTGTATGGACTCGTGCAGAAGTACATCGTGATGGCGCCTCACACTTTCAGGAGTACAAGATTGGTAAGGCGCAGGCGTCCGTAAAAAAGATCGGTTCCTCCAACAATCAGGGAACCATCATCACTTTTGAGGCTGATGCAACGATTTTCAATGAAGTGAAATATGACTGGAACCGTATCGTCGCGCACCTCCGTCAGCAGGCATACCTCGTAAAGGGAACCCGCATCACGGTCATTGACGCACGTGGTCTTGAGAAGGTGAACGATCAAGAGGCCTTCTATCTCCGTGAGCTCGGTCTTGAGACTCCTTCCATGTCGTTCTACTTTGAAGGAGGTCTTCGCTCTCTTGTTGCGTTCTATAACCAGCATCAGACTGTAGGACACAAGAATATTTTTTACGCAGATGCAGAGAAGGATGGAGTCGCAGTGGAGGTTGCGCTTCAGTACACTGACGACATTACGCCGCGCTTGATGGCGTTTGCAAACAACATCTACAACCCAGAGCATGGCACGCATGTGACTGGCTTTAAGACCGCACTCACACGCACGCTTAACTCCTATGGTCGTTCCGCAGGTATTTTGAAAGACAGCGAAGAGAACTTTACTGGAGACGATGTGCTTGAGGGTATTACCGCAGTCATTTCAGTGAAGATGCCGGAGATTCAGTTTGAAGGTCAGACGAAAGGAAAGCTTGGGTCTGTTGAGGCTCGTGGTGCCGTAGAGGCAGTGTTCGGTGAGCAGTTCGCATCCTTCCTTGAAGAAAATCCGGATGATGGACGTGCCATCGTCAACAAAGTACTTCTCGCACTTAAGGCTCGTAAGGCCGCAAAAGCCGCAAAGGATTCTGTGCTTCGTAAGGGAGCGCTTGAGGGCATGACGCTTCCAGGCAAGCTTGCCGACTGTCAGACCAAGGATGCCTCAGAATCAGAGCTCTTTATCGTAGAGGGAGATTCTGCAGGCGGTACTGCAAAGACCGGACGCGATCGCCGCACCCAGGCCATCCTTCCGCTTCGTGGAAAGATTTTGAACATTGAGCGCGCACGTCTTGATAAGATGCTCGCCTCTGAGCAGATTAAGAATCTCGTGATTGCACTTGGAACCGCCATTGGCGACGTGTTTGATATTACGAAGCTCCGCTACCACAAGGTCATTATCGCAACCGACGCCGACGTGGACGGCGCACACATTCGTACGCTTATTTTGACCCTTTTGTATCGCCATTTCCGTCCGGTGATTGATGGAGGATTTATCTACATTGCGCAGCCACCGCTCTACAAGATTAAGCGTGGGAAGGAAGTTTATTATGCGTACACTGACGAAGAGAAGTTTAAGATAGTGGGTAAGGACGCAGAGATAGAAGAGCCACAGGCAGGCACAGAAGAGGAGCCTGAAGAAGAAGGAGAAGAGGAAGAGACGAAAGCAAAGAGCAAGAAACCTGCGAAGTTCTCTCTCCAGCGGTACAAAGGTCTCGGAGAGATGAATGCATCTGAGCTATGGGAAACCACCATGGACCCTGCACGTCGCATCTTGAAGCGTGTCACGGTGGAAGATGCGTCAGAAGCAGATCGTATCTTTGATGTACTCATGGGTAACGATGTTGCCAGCCGCAAGTCCTTTATTCAGAGCAACGCCAAGCTCGCCAACATTGATGTCTAATCGCGACGCGCACCGACCACCACGAATGATCGGGGGAGGCACTCTTCCTGAAATGCCTGCTGCATACAAGACTGCAATTACCTCCATGTTCCCGTATGGCGTTGAAGATTACGATGGTCGTCGTGGACGGTCGCTTGAGCGGTATCTTGAACGTACTGGCCTTACTTTGGAAGAGCTATTCACTGCCGATATCATCCTTGATCTTGGATCAGGACCAGAAGCACGTTTTCGTGATGAACTTATGGAAGCAGCAAAAAAGGCCGGAGTAAGTCCGCTCCCTCACGTTATTTCAGTGAGTCTTGCGTATGCAGATCCAGAGATCCGTAAAAACTTACTTGATAAATCAGGAAGCGCAGAGGGTGTGGTGGCGGCAGACGTAGAAAAGCTTCCATTTAAGGACGGTACCTTTACGAAAATTGTGGCAGTGCATCTTTTTACACACCTTGCAGAAGAAAAGCTTGCAGGAGCAGTTGCGGAGGTAGAGCGTATTCTTGCGCCTAATGGAACTCTGGTCATCGTTCCTGTACTTGCTCCAAAAGAAAAGGGAGACTACGCGTTTGATCTTACCCAGGCTGAGGCGGACAATCTCAAAGGACGTGCAATGGAAGATGCCTGGGTGCGCCGATCAGTACACCTCTCAGGACTTATCAGTCATCAGTTTTTTGGGAAGGGGAAAGTGCGGGTGAGCGATCTTACTCCCGAGATGGGCTCAGAAGTACAGCTGTATAAACTTCGTCGTATTACGGCTGAGAAAGGAGAATAAAAACACCCGCGTCTAGCGGGTGTGTCTTTTAACTCTCTACGTCAATTCGTGCGGAGTCGTCGTTGTTGCGTTCGTTAGACTCAGTGATGGCATCGTTGTAGTCAACCTCAATCTCAATGACTCGGTTACGTCCTTCGTCTGGATCATCAAAGCCGATGGTAAAAATCTTAGAAGCGCCCGGGACTAGAGAAGACTGCCATGCGGACGTGTAGACATCATCATCGTTATCCTGGGTAGGGAGCTCTGCGCGGAAGCGCCAGAGGCCAGAAACGTTAGTGCCGATATTGCGTACGGTAAAGCGGAAGGCACCACGCTCACCCTCAGGCACCTCGTCATCTTCGCGGAAAGAGGAGGCAGAAGAGGTGCGAAGGTATCCGACCTCAATAATTTCTACGGTGAGGTCAGGAAGACCGTAGTTGGAAGGAGTGCGAGGATAGTTGTAGTAGTACGTTGGGTACTGAACGATATTGGGCCCGCCCGTTGATGGGGGAAGAGTAGTTGGCGTTGTAGGAGTCGTGGTTGCGACAGGGGTGGTCGTTGCAGGAACTGGAACAAACACGGTTACAGTCGTGGTTGCAGGGCGGGTACCAGTGGTCGTTGCAGGCTCATTCGTTGGTTCAGACGAAAGATATACCGCAGAGGTGAGGCGAGAGATCGTGTCTGGTACAAAACGTGCGCCGTAAATGGCGAGCATGATGCCAAGGAAGACGAGTGCAAGAAAACCAACAACGGCAAGACCGTTTACGGCAGCGCGCTTTGCGGCCTGCTTTGTATCAGTTTCCTCTACGTGTGCGTCGTGATGTGGCGCGTTCATTAAAGAGCAAGTTACCACACGAATTTGATTTGTCAATAGCACCCTCAGACTAGGCAGGCTATCCCCAGAAGAGCTTGACAATGCTATGTTTTATGCGTATAATCATTTTTAATTATGGCCACCCTCGCAAAACAGGTGATCAAGGCCGCACGCCGCGCATACGCAAAGAAGTATGTCTTCCTTGGCGTATACTCATTCGTACTCTTTTTTGCACTCGTGATGCTTCAGGAACTTGGCGTCGCACCGTATCAGCTCGTGGATGCACGTGGCATGGCACCGATTGTGATTGATCGCAGTGAAGAAATTCGCGTTCCTGCAGATGCGGTAGGACAGAAGCCACTTCGCATTGAGATCCCAAAGGTAGGCATTGAGGCGTCAGTAAACAATCCTGAGTCTACGGATATCGCGGTCCTTGATGACGCGCTCCTTTCGGGCACCGTTCGTTACCCCACCTCCGCTACTCTTGGTGAAGAGGGGAATGTGGTGATTTTCGGCCATTCAAGTCACCTCCCTGTGGTACACAATCAGGCATTTAAGGCCTTTAACGACATTGAAAAGCTCGTAGAAGGGGACACGATTATTGTCTATGGTGAGACCTATCGTTATATCTACGCGGTAGAAACGGTAGAGCAAGCAGACGCCAACTCTGACCTCATCCCCCTTGCGGTGGAGGGCTCAAAACTGACCCTTTCTACTTGTGACACCTTCCGGGCGAAGAGTGCTCGGTTCGTAGTTACTGCCACGCTCGTCCTCACGGAGGCCGTTTGACGGAGCGGAGGAAGAGGTATACTTATCACACAAGCTTAAAATTTATACTTATGTCATCAGGACACGGAGCAGGAGGAGATCGGGTACCACGTGAGTGGTCTACACAGAACATCAATCACAACGAACGTGGTGATGGCAGCTACGACACCAATATCACGTATGAACGTGGAGGAGGTGATGATGGCCACGGAGGAGGACATAAAGAAAGTGGTCTTAAGACCGCGCTTGCCTGGGTAGGTGGTGCGGTTGTCGTGGTCGGCCTTCTTGGTGCTGCAGCAGCCGGAGGCTGGTTCGCACGTCCTGCAGGAACTAATGCGGCGGTAGAGGATGCGCGTGGTGACCGTGGGCAGACCCGTCGTGAAGATCCTGCCGCTGGAGGTGCTGAAGACGGAGATGAAGATGCTGAAGAGGTGCCAGAGGTTGAGGTTTCCATGAGTGGAGAGCGTGTCCGCCTCGCACTTGAAGGACTTGATCCAGGAGAGGAGGTAACTGTAATAGTGGTTTCTGAAGGCTCGGAGAGCGAAGTGTGTCCGCTTGAGGGAGGTTGCGGGCAGCTTGAAGATTTTGCCGGTGATGTCCGCGCACGCACTCGCGACGAGGTTATGGCAATGCTTACCCGCCCAAATCGTCAACCTCGTCTTACACGCGAAGAAGCGGAGCGACAGGACGCTTATCTCGCCGTAGAATCCATGCGTCTTGGGGGTGCCATCATTACTCTCACCGCAGATAATGAAGGCCAGCTCTCAATTCCTGCCACGATTACAGTAGATCGTGGAGACGAGTCTGAAGCGGAAATTATTCACGTGAATGATCGCGCTTCTGTTCGTGTCATGGTCCCGCTTGATGTACGTGTGGATGGTAACCAGGAAATCACTACCACCATCCCGTACAGTGTTATGTTGGGTGGCACCTACCCCCAGGGAGCACTGCTCCGTATCCGTCGGGATGGAACGGTCAACGTTGAGCGCTAAAACAACAAATTAGGTCCGAAATGGAGAAAAGCACCCTTGACGGGGTGCTTTTTGCATGTGCTTGACAAATATGTTGCTATGTGCTAGGATACTCTTAACTATGGAGGAACTCCGTAGGGGGCCAAAAAACCAATTAATTACTTATTTATCAAACATTCTATGACTATCACGAACCGTGTGCTCTCCGTGCTTCTCGTGCCGGTATTTGTGGTTACGGCGTTTGCATTCGCAACGCCAGTGCTTGCCGATGACGGCTACAGTGCGCCAGGACAGGCGTGGGCAGGAAGCCCAACGACCAGCTCTAAGCCTCGTACGTCTTCTGTGCCTACGTATTACGGCGGAAGCTCAAGTGGTAAAAAGCCTACCTCTTCCTACTGTTACACCTGTGGTGGCGGTGGATACAGTAACTATGGCTCCCTCTCTTCTACGCGCTCCCTCTATCTCTCCCTCGACTTCTCTCGCAATGACATTGATCAGAGCGTAGACAACAGCATCACGAACAACGTGAACGTGAACGGTAACAACAACAACGTTGGTATCAACAACAGCCAGGAGACTAATCAGAATGCAGGTATTACCACGAGCCGTGGATACTACGAGCACTCTGATCGCAGCTCCTACTACGACTACTTCCGTCGCTTCAACAGCTCTTCAAGCTACAACAGCAACTCAAGTGGGGACGCAGGTCAGACCAACAACACGCACCAGTCAAACATCTTTAACAGCAACAAGAACAATGATGATGATGACGATGATGACAACGATAACGATGATCTATGGTGTGAAATTGATGCCTCTGATACCTCAGTAGACGAAGGCGATCGTATCACTCTTGAATGGGATACTCGCGGTGCAGAAGATGCTCGTATCAACCAGGGTATTGGTTCAGTAGATGAGGACGGTGGTACCGAACGTGTTGAGATTGACCGCACCACGACCTTCCGCCTTACGGTTGAAGACGAGGATGGTGATGAAGAGGATTGTTCAGTCACGGTGCGTGTGAACGACGAAAATGAGTTCTCTAACATCGTGATTGATGAGGAGCCAACCTACGTTCCTCCTCAGTATTACTCCGGTGTGTACCTCTCAGATATTCCGTACACCGGTCTTGATATGGGTCCTTACGCATGGGCATACTGGGCAGCCCTTGCTGCTCTCGGTGCCGCAGGAACCTACGTGTTCTTCTTCATGGGCCTTCCGTTCGTCCTCCGTCGTGCAGGTGCACTCAGTGAGGAAGTAGAGGCAGAGCTCTCTGAAGAGAATGCATCACCGGTTCAGCAGTCAACGATGACCATGCCGGTAGCAGCCACTTCAACGGGAACCGCCGTCATTGCCTCTCAGTCAGATATTACGAAGTTCGTTGCCGCACTTCTTTCAGCCGACAACGACACTGCCTCTGATATCCTTGAGGACGCAACGAAGGATGGTGCAAGTGCCTCAGTGTTCCTTAACCGCGCAAGCGCAATGCTTCGCTCTGAGGTAGCCGCCCCTACGATTGCCGCAGGAATTGATACTTCAGTTCTTGAAGCCCTTGTAGATTCTCTTGAGGCAGCAGCAAAGGCCCGCGCCTAAGCCAGGCCTCACATAAGAAAACGCCCCCACCCGGGGGCGTTTTCTTTTTGCCTATGCCAAGTACAATAGACGCATTATGAGTGCCCTTGTTCTTTATTGGATTCTTCTCCTTGTCTGGGTTGCGGTCGTTGCCTACTTCATTGTCTTTGACCTCTTTCCGCTTCTCTTTGGGCATGGCCATGGAAAGAAGGAGCATGGAGGAGGGCATGGTCACGGACATGATGACCATGCGCCAGAGGCATCAAGTGGCTACTCAGTCTATAGCGGCTTCAAATCCTTTGCTGATAAGGATGGGAAACTTACCCCAAACGATATTGTGAAAGGACTTTCTCGGGAAGAGAAGGACATATGAGTTCTAGGGGAACACCAGCTGAAGTGCCGGCACCGGCACGTTCAAAAGGAGAGAGGCTCAGAGAGGCAGAACGGGATCCGCGCCTTGAGCGTCGGCGATTTGTACTTTCTCGCGTGCCAGAACTTCGTGAGAGAATCTTTCATCTCCAGAAAGTGTTTTCTGATCTCCAGAAAGAACATCCCGAATTGGTTGGTCTTTCACTCTATGGATCGCATACGAAAGGATATGCAGATTTTCTTTCTGATATTGATGGCGTCGTGTTTGTTGATTTTGACGAAGCGCAGAAGCGAGGGACAGATAAGCTTGAGCTTCGGCGCCTGGTACAGGAAACAGTACGGAAAGAATTAGGGCTCACTTCTGAACATGTTTCCATAGATGCTGTTAGTATTTCTCTTCAAAACAATAGTGTTACTACGCTCCGGACTCCGCGCCTCTTCCATCTCGCGATTGGTGACAAGCTGCGTCCATACCGTGACGCAGCTATCCGGTCCTACGAAGAGAAAGGCGAAGAAGGAGAGAGGGAATGGGCACGTCTCGTATTTGAACTTGTGCTCCATGAGAATCACACTTTCTCTGACGAGTTTGTAGAGAAGCGTCTACACCTCTATCCGTGGTCGCTCAAGAAGGCGCGAGCGTATTATGCACCGGAGCGAGGAAGCGACTACACAGAATCTTCCGTAGAGGATTCCGCATAAAATATGGCTGACGAGGGGATGCGTAAGTTTGAGCGAATAGACGCGATAGAGAACGATACACGTCTGGTGCATCACCGATTCCTTCTTTCTGAAGACCCTGCACTCCGGGAGAAGCTCCGTATACTGCAAGATTCGTTCAAGCAACTTCAATCCAAATTTCCTGAGATCATCAGTCTACAAGTATTTGGATCACACACGAAAGGGTATGCCTCCCCTGATTCGGATTTTGACTTAGGGCTGGCGCTAGATTCAAATAAACTTGAGGCAGCAAAACGTACTAGCGTTCAAGTGTCTAGCGAAGTGCGGAATTATTTGCATACAAAGCTTAGCGTGAACAAAAGAGATATCGCTCTTGAGTACTACGAACTCGGTGGACCAGAAAGTTACGCGCGGTATGAACCCTTTCTATTATCCCTCGGTAACGGGATGCGCCCGTATCGTGAGGCGATTATCCGGAAGCTTGAACAGCAGCCTGACGGTGAACGGGTATGGATGCACATCGTCGGACAGCTATGGGAGCGAGAAAATCTCTATTTCAGTGCTGCGCTCTTACGTGAGCGAAAGAAGCTATACCCACAGACGCTCGCTGAGGCGCGTGCGTACTTTCTTCCCGAACCGAAGCAAGAGACTACGAGCGATTCCTAATCTCGTCGGTAAGGCGTGCAGCGAATGCCTCTACTGCTTCTGCGGCCTCTGACTTTCCGTGGTCACGGCTCTCTACAGAAACCGTTCCATCGGTTACTTCCTTTTCTCCAACCACAAGAAGGTACGGAATCTTCTTCTCCTTGGCAGCACGGATCTTCTTTCCGAGAGATTCGTTTGCGGCGTCTACTTCTACGCGAATACCGCCCGTCTTAAGAATCTTCTCCACTTCCGATGCATACTGATTGAACTTCTCTGACACAGGGAGAATGCGGGCCTGCACCGGGGAGAGCCAGGTAGGGAAGGCGCCTGCGTAGTGTTCCATGAGAATGCCCATGAAGCGGTCGGGGGACCCCACGAGCGCACGATGAATCATGCTTGGGGTCTTCTTATTTCCATCCTCTGCAATGTAGGAAAGTCCAAAGCGTGCAGGCTGGTTGAAATCAAGCTGAATGGTAGAGATCTGCCACTCACGCTTTAGCGCGTCCACTGCCATGATATCTATCTTTGGCCCATAGAAGGCTGCTTCGCCTAGTGCTTCTTTGTGTGGAATCTTCTGTGACACAAGGAGGTTGCGCATAATACCTTCTGCCTTCTCCCAAATTGCGTCCTCGCCGAGATACTTTTCCTTCTTTGCGGGATCGCGAAGGGAGAGACGCATCCAGTAATCAATCTTATATACGGCAAGTGCTTTCTGGATTGCCTTCAATACGTTTGAGATCTCTGACTCTATTTGATCCTCACGGCAGAAGATGTGGCCATCGTCCTGGGAGAATGCGCGAAGGCGAGTGAGGCCAGAGAGTTCTCCTGGACGCTCATCACGGTAGAGCACGGCGAAGTCTGCGTAACGAATAGGGAGGTCACGGTAACTACGAAGTTCGCTGTCAAAGATCTGCGTGTGCTGCGGACAGTTCATGGGCTTTAGGAACATCTCATCGTCCACGTACTGACTCTTCGCCTGGAGCATGTCTTCTTTGTACTGATCGTAGTGTCCAGAGATCTTGAAGAGCTCACCTTTGTTGATGTTGGGGGTATGCACCTCACCAAAGCCAAGTTCGGCATTGAGCTCACGAGAGAACCTAATGATTTCTGAGCGGATGATATTGCCCTTAGGGGTAAATAGGGGCATACCGGAGCCCACAAGATCCGAGAACACCAAGAGTCCCTGCTCTCGTGCGATCTTACGGTGGTCACGCTTCTTCGCCTCCTCTCGGTTTGCGATGTACTCGTCTAACTCTTCCTTCGTATCAAAGGCAAGGCCGTAGATACGAGTGAGCATCGTATTCTTCTCATCGCCACGCCAGTACGCGCCTGCAATGCGATCTAGCTTAAAAGAGTCAGGAGCTATTTCATGCGCAGGATTTTCACAGTGTCCACCACGACAGAGATCCCAATACTCACCAGACTTGTAGAAGGAGAGAGTGCCACCATCTTTTGAAAACTCATCTATGAGTTCGTGCTTGTAGGGGTTTTGAGGGTACTCTGCCTTTGCATCCTCTGGAGAAAGTTCGTGACGATCCATAGAGGTCCAGGACGGAAGGATGCGACGCATCTGCTTTTCAATCTTCTCTAGATCCTTCTCGTTGATTGGAGTAGGGAACTCAAAGTCAAAGTAGAAGCCGTCATCAATGGCCGGACCAATAGTGCGCTTGGCATCAGGACGTACGGTAAGTACCGCAGCGGCAAGAAGGTGGGCGAGCGTATGGCGTTTATGTTCTAGGTCCTGGTTCATGATGTGTGTAAGTATACCGTTCTGAAATAAAAAACCCCGCAGGTGGCGGGGGTAATAGTGTGTGAGGCTAGGACCACCGCCGGAGGCGCTACGAGGTAGTAGTGGTGGTCGTGGTCACGAATACCATAGGGAGAAGTATAGGACGCCGTACGACTTATGCAAGTGCCTTCAGGTTATCTACCGCAAGGGTAGTCTCACCGTTTCTAATAGACACCTTCGCCTTCAGAAGCACACAGGAACCCTCTATAAGTGCGGCACCTTGCTCCTTGTAGAGCTTGGGGAACACAACTCCTTCAATGGAGTCGGTCTTATCTTCAAAGCGCACGAAGGACATCTTCTCTCCATTTTTAGTAAGAAGCGTACGCACGCTCGCAACGAGGGCCGGAATAATCACGGGAAGACTTTGCTGCGGCGCTTCCTTGATCTTTGCAATAGTCATAGTCGCCTTACTTACGACGGTACTGTGCGAATCAAGAGGATGTCCTGAGACATAGATACCAAGAAGTTCCTTCTCCCATGCGAGCTTATCGCGAAGCGTGGTCTTGAGGTCGCTTGGGGGGAGATTCAGGCTTGGTGCGGCAGAGGCAAAGAGAGAATCCTGGGTTGCAGGCGCAGTTGCGTCTCTATGGAAGGTGAGAAGTGTTTCTATATGTTCTAGAAGCTGCGCGCGCTCACCAAAGCGATCAAGTGCACCGCACTTAATGAGTGACTCCAGTGACTTACGATTCAAGTTCCTGTTGCCGATTCTACAGAGGAAGTCAGAGAGGGAAGTGAACGGTCCTGCATTTCCACGCTCGGTGATGATCGCTTCTGATATACCTTCACCGAAGTTCTTGATGGACGATAGTCCAAAGCGAATCGTGTTCTTGCCTTCACCAGCGACCGTAAACACCGAACCTGATTCGTTTACGTCGGGAGGGAGCACGGGAACTTTAAGTCGCTCACACTCAGCGACCATGACCGCGATCTGATCTACGTTTCCGGAGTCGGCGGTGAGCACGGCAGCCATATACTCCACAGGATAGTGCGCCTTCATGTAGGCGGTTTGGTATGCGACTTTTCCGTAGGAGGCAGCATGCGCCTTGTTAAATCCGTAGGCAGCAAACGGTTCAATCAATTTCCAGAGTGCTTCTGCGTTTGGTTTAGAAAGCTTTGCGTGGTCCATGAATCCTGCGATGAGTTTTTCTTTCTGTGCCTCCATCTGTTCAGGAATCTTTTTACCCATAGCCTTACGAAGTGCGTCCGCTTCAAGCCATGAATAGCCGCCAAGACGCACTGCGATCAAAAGCACGTCGTCCTGATACGTCACCACGCCGTAGGAACGATCGAGAATTTCTTCTAGGCGAGGATCTAGATACTTCACCAGTTTTGGATTTCGCTTACGTTCAATATAGGAAGGAATAGATTCAATCGGGCCTGGACGATACAAGGCCACCATAGCGTTGATGTCGTGAATGGTGGTAGGGCGGAGTTCCTTCAAGTATCGGGTCATACCGCTTCCGGCGAGCTGGAAGAGTCCTTCGGTTTCGCCGCGCGCAAGCATGGCAAAGGTCTCTGCGTCATCTAGAGGAATCTTTTCAATATCAATCCAGGTGTCGCGTGTTTCTTTTACGCGCTCCACCGAGTCCGCGAGGATCGCGAGGTTTTTAATACCAAGGAAGTCAAACTTCAAAAGTCCCACACCGCCGTATTCATCAGTGATGGAGTACATGTCGTACTGCGTGATGAGTGCACCGTTCTCGTCTTCACTCTTTGGGTCGTACTGAAGTGGTGCCCATTCCACAAGTGGGGAAGGCGCAATCACGACACCCGCGGCGTGCACACCCACATGGCGTACACAGCCTTCAATACGTTTCGCAAGGTCTATCACTTCTCGTACGTCATCATCTTCGTCATAGAGTTTCTTTAGATCCTCTTCAAGGGTCATGGCGCGTTCTATAGTCATAGGGAATCCTTGAGAGCCAACCGGAATCAGTTTCGCGATGCGGTCACCCGTGCCGTATGAGTGTCCGAGTGCACGTGCGACGTCACGCACGGCGGCACGTGCGAGCATGGTGCCGAAAGTGCCGATCTGTGCGACACGATCCTCGCCATACTTACGTTTTGCATACGCGATCACCTCACCGCGACGATTATCGGCGAAGTCCATATCAATATCTGGTGCTTTCGGACGCTCTGGGTTCAAGAAGCGCTCGAAGGGAAGTTTATAGAAGATGGGATCTACGTTTGTGACGCCTGCGAGATAGGAGACGAGCGATCCTCCTGCAGACCCACGAGTGGTGGTGAGGATACCTTCCTTACGCGCAAAGGTAAGGAGGTCAGACACGATGAGGAAGTACGGGGCAAAATTTTTGTCTTTAATAATCTGGAGTTCATATTCTATGCGCTCTTCTACCTCTTTCGTCTTCTCCATGCCGCGCATAGAAAGACCAGCATAGGCACGATCCTTGAGTTCTTCGTCGTGGGTTTTCCCACTTTCTACCTTGAACTCAGGAAACACCCATTCACCAAGAGTGAAGGAAAGATTGCAACGCTCTGCAATCTCGCCACTGCGATCTACCGCATCTTCCATATCCTTAAACCACTTTCGCATATCTTTCTCGCTGGTGAAGGAGAAGTCCTCGTCTTCGTTAAATCCTTTTTCACCATGCTGAATACGACGAAGCACTGCGCACGCTTCGCGATCTTCGGGATCAAGGAAATACACATCGTGCTGTGCAACGAGGGGCACCCCTGAAGATTTGGAGAGCGTAACCAGTGCGTCCATCTTTTTCTGATGCCCCTCTACCTTTGGGTGGTAGGTGATCTCAAGGAACACATTATTTTTTCCAAAAATACTTACGTATTCTTCAAGCAGAGCAGATGCGGCCTTCAGATCTCCTGCGGCAACTGCCTGGACTACTTCACCTGAGAATGAAGGGATAAGTGCGATGATGCCTTCTTTGTGTTCACGAAGTAACTCCTTATCTATCCGTGGCTTCTCGTTCAATCCTTCGGTGAACGACTTCGTGACCATTGCAAGCAGGTTTTTGTATCCCTTTTCATTCTCTGCAAGAAGCACGAGACGCGCACGCTTCTCATCGCGATTCTTTTCATGACGTGAACGAGGGGCCAGGTATGCATCTACGCCAAGAATTGGTTTGATACCCGCTTTTGTGGCGGACTTATAGAAATCAATGGCGCCATGGAGGTTCCCAGCGTCGGTGAGTGCGACTGCCGGCATACCTGCCTTCTTTGCTGCCTCCACGAGCTCATCAGCCTTTGGGAGTGCCTGAAGGAAGGAGTAGTGGCTATGGGTATGAAGGTGCACAAACTTGCTCATACCCACAGAATACCAAGCGGAGGAGCCATGCGCCTAATGTTGGTATACTGTCCCTATACTCATATTTTGTAGATTATGTCTGATTCAATGGAAGCGGGTGGGAAGCCCCTTAAGCTTAACGAAACTCCTGAGGCGGCGTTGAAACGTCTGCAAGGCGCTGAGCGTTTGATGAGACTCAACCCATTTAAAGATCAGAATAAGTTAGCGGCCCTTCAGGCAGAGATTGCACGCCTCGGTGCGGAGATACGAGGAGAGTAAACATGTCGTGCCTCATTCTCGGCGTTGATGAGGCAGGCCGTGGACCGCTCGCAGGTCCCGTTGCGGTGGGTGTCGTATTGGTAGAAGAGGGATTTGATCTTCTTGCGACGTTTCCGTACCTCAATGATTCTAAGAAGCTTTCTGAGAAAAAGCGCGAAGCAATCTTTGAGCAGCTTTTGGTATGTGAAAAAGAGGGAAGTGTATCGTTTTGTGTGAAGTCGGTAGATGCGGCAACCATTGATAAAGCAGGGATCAGTCCCTCAGTACGCAGCGCGGTACATGCCGGTATTCGCGCGCTTACGCCAGATCCTACGGGAGTGAAGGTGTATTTAGATGGTCTTCTTCACGCGCCAAATGAGTATGAACAGGAGACAGTGGTCGGAGGAGATGCGCTCATACCTGCGATCATGCTCGCCTCTATTGCAGCGAAGGTCTCTCGGGACCGTTTGATGGTCCGATTGGCAGAGGAATATCCGGAGTATGGGTTTGAGGCCCATAAGGGGTACGGCACGAAGGCGCACCAGGCTGCCATCCGTACCCACGGTCTTTCACCGCTGCACCGGAGGAGCTTTTGTCGGGCATTTGCCTAGGCCCCGTTGCGGGAAACGGCTATATACGGTAAGGTAGCGCCTATGTCTGTACGAATGCGCCACACGAGCTCCCACACGAAGAATCGTCGGAGTCATCATGCCCTTAAGAACAAGAAAATAGTGACGGATAAGGAGACCGGAAATCTCCGTCTTCCGCACCGTCTTGATGAAAAGACCGGTATGTACCGCGGTAAGCTTATCGTCCCTCCAAAGGTAAAGAAGGCAAAGAAGGACTATGCTAAGGCGGATAAGATCGGCCCTGCAGAAGGAAAGGTGCACCTAGAAAAGGTAGATGAGCCAAAGATAGAGAAGAAGGAAAAGGGTCTTCTCGGTCGCATGACCAAAGGAAAGGCAAAGGCACGTTCAGGAATGGGAGGAGGAGTATAAATCCTGTCCCCACTGTACACAGGCCCACGCACGTGCGTGGGCTTTTTTGTCTGGTACTCTCATGAGAGTTCTTTCTATATATGGCCAATCGGCATCTCGCGCGTTCTCTTGTCCTTCAGTCCCTCTTTGAGTGGGATACGGCAGGTGTGCCTGTAGCGGAGGTGAAGAACATCCTTGCGCGTAACACCCGTGAGTTTGGAGGGGATGATACTGAAGGGCCATTTATGGAATCTCTCCTTGAAGGCGTGCTCGCAAAGCACGACGATCTAGATTTGATTATTCAGAAGGCGGCACCCGACTGGCCGTTGAATCGCATTGCACCGATTGACCGAAACATTCTTCGGTTGGGACTCTATGAGCTTTTGTTTGCGGACCGTGACCAGGTACCACCGAAGGTGGCAATCAACGAAGCAATTGAGCTTGCAAAGATCTTTGGCGGGGAATCGTCAGGACGTTTTATTAACGGCGTGCTCGGTGCCGTGTACAAGGAGATGGGTGAGCCAGGAAAGGAAGATGGCGCTAAGAAGAAGGAGCGGATAGATCCGCGCACGCTTCCGGTGGAAGAACTTGCAGGTGCGATCGTGTACGCGCCACACGAGGGTCAGTGCTACGTGGCACTGGTGCATGACGTCTTTGGACGCTGGACTCTGTCTAAGGGGCACATCAATGAAGAAGAGACTCCGCAGCAGGGTGTGATTCGTGTGATTCAGGAGGAGCTTGGACTCACCGGTACGGTAGAAGAAGTGGTGGGAGAGAACGAATACATCGCCTCACACCCTGAGAAAGGGAAGGTCCGTAAGCACGTGTACTTCTTTTTGGTAAAGACCGAGTTCTCAAAACTCTCTTTGAAGCAGAGTGGAGGCCTTGATGATGCCCGCTGGTTCCGGCTTGCGGATATTCGGGCCCTTAACTTCTACGACGACATGCTCCCAATCGTCACCTCGGCCGTCCAAAAGCTCCTTGATAAGGCTTTGAAGTAGTTGGGGTATACTCCCTGATATATGGAGTTTACTGACGCCGCAGAGAAGCTAGGGCTTCCGTTTCGTGATCTCGCGCTTCTAGAGGAGGCGCTCACGCACCGTTCCTATCTGAATGAGAATAGAAGCTCCAAGGCACACAATGAGCGCCTTGAGTTTCTTGGGGATGCAGTGCTTGAGCTTGCGACGACACGCTTTCTTTTTGATAAGTTTCCAAAGAAACCAGAAGGGGAATTGACCGCGTATCGTGCCGCACTCGTGAATACGTATTCCATTGCTGCCGTGGCGCAGGAGCTTGGGGTAAACGACATGCTCCTTCTTTCAAAGGGAGAGAAACGGGATACGGGACGTGCGCGTCAGATCATTCTTGCGAACGCGTTTGAAGCAATTGTGGGTGCGGTCTATCTTGACCAGGGGTATGACGCGGCAGAAGTATTTCTTGCGAAGCATCTCTATCCAAAACTAGAGAGTGTGCTTGAAGAGCGAAGCTATCAGGATGCAAAGAGTCGTTTCCAAGAACTCGCCCAGGAACATGATGGGGTGACGCCGAAGTACAAGACACTAGAGGAGACGGGACCTGACCACGACCGTCAGTTCACGGTCGGTGTATTTATAGGAGATGAGGAGATTGCGCAGGGAGAAGGGAAGAGCAAGCAGGAGGCAGAGCAGGATGCAGCCAAGAAGGGGTTAGAGAAGAAGAAGTGGTAGGTTCGAGTCCTGGACAGCCAGCACGTGATAGCATTACTTCATGAGTGAGCCGACGTTCCCAACACCCAAGCAGCCCGTGCCTACCGAAGTACCAGAAGAGGCGACCTCACGCGTTTTGCAAGACGTCTTCACTAGTTACTTATTTGATCTAAACGACGCAGGTGGGTCTAGTTCAACCGCTACAAGCGCGATTTTCTATCGCTCAAAACTTCCTAGAGTGCTGGCAAGACAGATGGGAGCGATGTCAGGGTTACGCGCCGCCCTCCATGATCCCAGAGTATCCAGGGCGAAAGCAGACTCTCTTCCCCCCGCCTACTTCGACAATCTTGATCAGATTATATTGTTCTTTACGCAAGCAGCCCATGACGAAGGTCTGCAAGACAAGCTTTGGGCAAAAATGTGCGCAATTTGTGAACTTCCTCCAGAAACAAAGGAAATCCAGTTTAGTCAGGTTTTTGACACACTTAGAGCCAAGGGCTACGGGCAATTAAAGATAGATAAGCGTGATGGCAGCAATTCATCTGAGGAGACATAGGGTTCCAACATCGTCCAAGACAGCCAGCACTGATATACTCGTTTTATGAAAGTAATACTTTTTGACTTCTTTGGAGTGTTCTCCACCCCTGTATATAAAAAAGTAATAGATACATACATCCCTGAGTCAGAACGAGAGACATGGATGAAGAAGCTTGATGTGCTTGATACTGGTGAACTTTCGGAAGAAGATTTGCGCAAGCAACTTGCCGAAAGAGCCGGAGTGGAAGAAGGTGAAATACGCGCAGCCGTTGATGGCGCACCAGTGCGAAATACTGAGCTCTTTAACTATGTTGAAGAGAATCTAAAAGGGAAGTATGTAGTCGGCTTGCTGACCAATATTCCACGTTCTCTATTTGAAAGAATAGCCGCAGATAAGGCGTCGCTTTTTGATCCGCTCCTTATTTCATCTGACTTAAAACTTATTAAACCAAGTAGAGAAATATTTGAAGAAGCAATTCGTAGATGTGGTGTCCTGCCAGAAGAAATACTGTTCATAGACGACGGAGAAAAGAATATTGCTGCTGCCAAAGCGGTTGGACTAAATGGCTTTGTCTATACGGACTTTCCCTCGTTTTTAGAAAACATAGCTCCTTATTTGTAGGAAGGTGGTTCCAACATCGTCCAAGACAGCCAGCCAAGCTATACTTTTCCCATGCTTGATAGTTTTCTTCTAACTAGACTCAAGAAAACAAATTACCCGCTCTATGTACTATGGCGGGCGATTCTTCATGTCGCTAGCTCCCTGGTTCTTCTCTTCGTTTCGCACCTTGTGGCGTTAGAGTACGGGTATAATGCGCCCGCGTACGTATTTGCCGCATTGCTTATTTTCATAACCTACCTAGAGTTTTATCTGCATCCAAAGCTCTATCACCAAAAGCTCTCAAAAGGCATCATAGATTGGCTCTCCTGGATCCTACCGTTCATACTGTATTTTCTCTTTCTTGGAATCCTGTAAAGGTGGTTCCAACATCGTCCAGAGACAGCCAGCACGTATTTCAATTCTCTCGCTTTGTGCCAATAAGCACTTTGCGAAGGAGGGGGCTCATGAGTCCAACCAGTAAACCAAGCAACAAAAGCCCCACAAAACGTCCCAATATCATAACGGCTTTTCCCGCTTCGGTTGCAGGCTCGGAATACGGCACGTCTCCAAGAATGATCAGAAGCGACCAGAACATGCCAGACGGTATGTCGTGTGCACTTGATCCAGCACCCTCGAATATATAGAGCAAGGTGCCTAGCAACAAAAGCGCTATGAGCATAGCGACAAAATAAATTTGAATATTCACGATATAGAGCGAACGTTCTCCGTGATGCTGTTCTATTCTGGCAACCTTTGCGAGCCGTATCATCCTTAGGAGGCGAAGAATACGGAGTGCGCGTGTCGTTTTAAGAAACGTAAAGTTCCCAAGCGCAAGGAGTGAAGGAAGAATAGCCAACAAGTCTATAATGCCGAAGAAGCTGAAGATGTATCGGAACTTGGCACGTGCGATATAGACACGCGCACCATATTCCGTAAGAAAACATACGACACTTATCCATTCAATTGCTTTGAAGATTGCATGATACTCACTCAGTGACGGCACTGTCTCAAGAACAAGGGCAAGAACGGAGGCGATTGTGAGAAACGCCAGAAAGTCGTTAACGATGATGAAAAGTCGTGATTGTGGATTTTCAAGTGCGTTGCGAAGTGCGTTCCCAGAGTTCATATGGTAGATAAACTATAACACTTGCCGCTATGTGGAGAGACAGTCTGTAAGTTGGTTGTATACTGTTCTCTATGTCTGAAGATCTAAAACAGTCAGGTGAAGCCCTTCCCAAGGAGCTTCAAAATCTTATTACCACATACGAGGGAGCCTCAGAAGATCGTTGGATTGAATGGTCCAAAGAGTGGGATCTAGAAACCACTCGCCTTATCAGAAATACGGCCGTCGCCGTGCTGCAGCTTGGGGAAGAGAGCAGAAAAGCAAAACGCAAAGAGGGCATTGACCTTCATAACGATGGATCTCCAGAGTCTGCACTTACCGCTCCTCTGTTCTTTATTTCTGAAGCCGCATTGAAGCGCATTGAGTCGGGCCTCAACCAAGTCATCACCTAAGACTGCGTCGGTAGGGTATAATTTTGAGTAAATGTTGAAGCGACTAGAAATCGCCGGATTCAAATCATTCGCGAAGAAAACTTCGCTTGATTTCTCGTCGTCGGTAACCGCAATTGTGGGCCCAAACGGTTCTGGTAAATCAAACGTCGCTGAAGCCTTTCGTTTTGCACTTGGTGAGCAGTCTATGAAAAGCATGCGTGGAAAGCGCAGTGAGGATCTTATCTGGAGCGGGTCTAACACCTCTCCTCGTTCTAACCGCGCGTCTGTTGCGGTGGTGTTTGATAACCGAAAGAAGATTTTCCCAAAGATGGAGTTTGATGAGGTGTCTATTGAGCGCGCCGTATTCCGCGATGGTGCGAGCGAATATTCAGTGAACGGATCTAAAGTACGCCTTCGTGATGTGCAGGAACTCCTTGCAAGCGCCAACATTGGTGACACGGGGCACCACATCATTTCGCAAGGAGAAGCAGATCGTATTCTTCTCTCTGCACCTCGCGAACGTCGTGCCATGCTTGAGGATGCACTTGGTCTTCGTGTCTTTGAATTTAAGAAACAAGAGGCAGAGAAGAAGCTTGAGAAGACGGAAGAGAATGTAAAGCAAGTGGAGGCACTTCGTCGGGAGATTCTTCCGCATATTAAATTCCTTTCAAAGCAGGTGGAGAAGCTGGAGCGTGCAGAAGAACTCATTAAAGAGCTCACCGCTGCCGCGCGTGAATACTTTGCAATAGAAGAGCTCTACATTCGCTCAGAGAAAGCGACGTCTACCACGCGTCTTAAAGATGCGACAGAGCGTCTTGCAACTGTGTCTGCAGAACTCGCACCACTCCAAGACCGTGCCGCTATGGATTCTGAGGGAATGAAGCGTGCAGAAGCCGTACGGAATGCTGAGCGTGAGCTTGATCGTGCACTTGGGGAACACGCCACACTGTCTCGTGAGATTGGACGCATAGAGGGTGCACTTGAAGGAGCACGTAAGCGCGCAGACGCTGCTGCGCAAGAGCCATACGTGAAGGTATCTCGTGAAGACCTGTCTGCATTGAAGAGTGAAGTAGAGGCACAGACACGCATTGGAGATGGGAGCCCTGAAGCGATTCGTGCTGCCTTCATGGCCATTAAGTCTGCCCTCACAGCGTTCTTTGACCGCTTTGCAGGAGGAAGTGAGCGAATGGCGGAAGAAGAGCGTGAAGTGTATGCGCTAGAAGAAGAGAGGAAGAATCTCGTGGCGCGTGAAGAAGAACTTGCTGCTGCGTCTGAGAAAGCTCGCCACGCGCTCGTTCGTGCACGTGAAGAGTCTGCTGCGCACGAGGAGACCGGACGTGAGAATCAGTATCGTGTGCTTGATATGGCAGAAGCTAAAGCACGGGAGGAAGCAACGGTCGCTCGAGAAGAGGGTCGCCAGCGTGAACTCGCTATGCTTGCAGAAGAGCTTGAGCGTGACCGTGCGGAAGTCATGGCGCTTGCAGGCACTGCGGCACTTTCATACGCGCCCCTGTCTTCACTTCCAGAGGAAGAACGTCGTGTGCAGGAAGATCGTAAGCGCAGTATGGAGCGTCTTAAGATTCGCGTAGAAGAAGCGGGAGGAACCGGAGAGGACGTGCGTGCTGAATACAATGACGCGACTGAACGTGAGCAGTTCCTTACCCGTGAGCTTGAGGATCTTGCGAAGTCTGCCGAAGGACTCCGTGCTCTTATCAGTGATCTTGATGAGGAGCTTGGAAAGACTTTTGCGGAAGGGCTTGCCAAGGTGAACGCATCGTTCACTGAATTCTTTGCAATTATGTTCGGAGGAGGAAGTGCACGTTTGATACTTGAAGAACCAGAGGAACCAGATGAGGAGGATGAAGAAGGAGTAGTACGCGAAGGGAAGCCAGGCATTGAAATTGCAGTGAATCTTCCAAAGAAGCGGGTGCAGGCACTCATGCAGCTTTCTGGAGGAGAGCGTGCCTTGACCAGCATCGCGCTTATCTTTGCGATGAGTCAGGTGAATCCGCCCCCATTCCTTATTCTTGATGAAACGGATGCCGCACTTGATGAGGCGAACTCTCGCCGCTATGGCGACATGATTGAAGGACTGGCGAAGAAATCACAGCTCGTCGTCATTACCCACAATCGTGAGACCATGAGCCGTGCAGGTATACTCTACGGAGTCACCATGGGAAATGATGGAATTAGTAAGTTGTTATCCGTTAAATTTGAAGAAGCGATGATGGTCGCTAAATAGGTATGCCCCTACATACTGGAAGTTGTCATTGTCAGAATGTGCGTTATGAGGTGGATATAGATCTGACGCAGCCAGTGATTGAGTGCAATTGCTCATACTGTGAGCCAAAAGGATTTCTTCTTTCATTTGTACCTGCAGCATCTTTCTCTGCACAAGGAGAGGAGAATCTTACCGAATATCGCTTTAATACTGAGAAGCTCCAGCATCTCTTTTGTAAGACCTGTGGCGTGCAGCCATTTTGTCGTGGTGAGGGTAAGGCTGGTCCTACGGTCGCGGTGAACGTCCGAACCATTGATGGCATAGAGCTTGGGAATCTGACCCGTCTCCCGTTTGATGGCAGGAGTGCCTAGATATCCCCAGGTCTAAATGGAATAACAGGCGTATGCTATATCCCAACCATGGGAGCGTTTGATTACTACAAGTACTACACGGGCAAAGCGGCGGATCTTCTTGATCTGTCAGAGGGAGAGCGCATTAAACTTACGACCCCCGATCGTGTACTCAAAGCAGATCTCACCATTCCGCTTGATGCCGGCGGGACGGCAACCTTTCCCGCATATCGCGTGCAGTTTAATAATGCGCGTGGTCCATACAAAGGCGGCATTCGTTTTCATACGAGCGCAGACGAGGATGAGGTGATGGCGCTGTCCGCAATGATGGCCATTAAGTGCGCCGTCGTTGATATTCCGTTTGGCGGAGGAAAGGGAGGAGTGAACGTAGACACGAAGAAACTTTCACAGAAGGAAATACATGAAGTGGCGCGTGCCTACGTGCGTGCATTCGGAGAACACTTTGGTCCTGATGTAGATGTGCCCGCACCCGACATGTACACCAACCCAGAGATCATGGCCGTGATGCTTGATGAGTACGAGACACTTACGGGCACCAAGGCTCCTGCCTTCATCACGGGCAAACCACTAGATAAGGGAGGAAGCGTGGGACGCGACACCGCAACGGCTGATGGAGCAATCGCGGTATTGAAAGCACTTTTGAATGATCGTCACGTGTCTGCACATACACTTCGTGCTGCCATACAAGGAGCAGGAAACGCTGGAGCGCAGGCTGCAAAGCTGTTGTGTGACATGGGAACAAAAGTAGTTGCTATGTCTGACTCCAAGGGCACGCTTGCGGGAGATGAGGTTGATGTTGCAAAAGTATGCGACATCAAGGAAAAGGGAGGTTCAGTATGCGACGACATCAGTTGTGGTGGACAGAACGCACGCATTCTTTCTCCCGAAGCAGTTATTGAAGAAGAGGCGGAGATTCTCGTTCCTGCAGCGCTTGAAGATCAGATCCGAAAAGACAACGTAGACCGTGTGAAGGCGGGCATAGTGCTTGAGATTGCGAACGGACCTACCACTCCAGAAGCGGATGACATTCTTGCGGCTCAGGGAGTTGCGGTGGTGCCTGACGTACTTGCAAACGCAGGGGGCGTCACCGTCTCATACTTTGAATGGCTTCAGAACAAGAGTGGCGAGACATGGACCAAGGATCAGGTATCTGATCGTCTGTCTGACACTATGCAGGAGGCATATCGTGATGTGGCTGACTTCGCACTTGATCGGGGCGTTTCTCTTCGTGAGGCAGCCTACGCACTCGCGCTTCTGCGCATTCTTGGGAAGTAGCGTTACGGCACTAACTCAAAATCTAGCTCGCGTTCCATCACGCGTGCCGCGATAAGTTTTACTTTAATAGGGTCACCAAGTGCGTACTCTTTCTTCGTGCGTTCACCGACAAGGCGGTAGCGCTTCTCATCATAGATATAGTAGTCGTTTCCAATCGCAGACACACGGACCATACCGTCGGCACGGGTCTCGTTTAGCTCTACATAGAGACCACGATCGGTGACACCTGAGATCACCCCCTCAAATTCTTCACCAATACGTCCTGCAAGGAATTCTACCTGCTTCATCTTCACGGAATCGCGTTCTGCTTCTGCGGCAGATACTTCGCGCTCAGATGAATGCACGGCAAGACGCTCAAAATCTTCCATCTCTTTCTTGGACACTGGATCACCCGTAACATAGTGCTTCAACATGCGGTGCACGAGTACGTCAGGATAGCGACGAATAGGGGAGGTGAAGTGGGTGTAGTGATCAAAGGCAAGACCGAAGTGCCCGACGTTCTTTGTCGTATAGATCGCCTTAGACATGGAGCGAAGGGTTGCGGTCTTGATCAAGTATTCCTCTGGCTTACCCTTCACTTCACCCATAAGGCGATTCAAGTCCACGCCGCGTACGCGACCATCAGGAGTGACGTTAAGGTCGTAGCCAAGCACCTTCAAGAACTGTGCAAGGTTTAGGATGCGCTCTGCATCCGGTGCATCGTGGATGCGGTAGACGGATGGCTGATTACCATTCTTCTTTCCAAGTGAAGACAATTCTTCAGCCACTGCGACGTTGGCAAGAAGCATAAAGTCTTCAATCAGAAGATTCGTCTCTTTGCGTTCCTTAAGACGAACGGCGATAGGCTTACCTTCCGCATCAAGCTCAATCTTTACTTCTGGAGTATCAAATTCAATCGCGCCCTTTGCGACACGGCGAACGCGAATCTTCTTTGCAAGATCACGGATGGTTGCAAGTTCTTCGTAGAGTGTGCCAGAACCGTTATCTAGTACCTCCTGTGCTTCTTCGTATGCAAAGCGCTTGTCAGAGTGTATGAGGGTTTCGCCAAACCAGCGATCTACCACATTACCCTCGGTATCAAGGGTGAAGACTGCTGCCATCGCGAGGCGATCTACATCTGGATTCAAAGAACAGAAGTTCGTAGAGAGCACATGGGGAAGCATGGGAATGGTGCGGTCCACGAGATAGACGGACGTGGCACGTGCGCGGGCCTCAGCATCAATGGTATTGCCTGGCTTTACGAAGAAGGAGACGTCTGCGATGTGTACCCCTACCTCAATCTTTCCATCAGGAAGCGTGCGTACTGAAAGGGCATCGTCAAAGTCTTTGGCGTCTGCGGGGTCAATGGTGAAGGTGGTGATGAGACGGAAGTCACGGCGCGCCTGACTCTTCCGGTCCTCATTCCACGGAATCACGGTCTTCGTCTCTTCCGCAATCATTGCTTCACCAGTCTCTTCAAGCTTCTTGGCATCAGTAACGACACCAGGAGGGAATTCAGAGGAGAATCCCTGAGAGAGGGCAAGTGCACGCATCTCAGTTTCGTGTACGCCCGCGACCCCAATGTCTTCAATGACTTCACCAGAAGGGAACTCATTTCCTTGGCGCCAGCCGGTAAACTGGAGCACCACTTTGTGATCTAGGGGAAGAGACGCACCCGATGCTTCAAAGGGCACATACATCTTTTTCCAATCAGGAATAAGAAGGACGCGGCCACCATCCTGGACCAGTTTTCCTACAAAACGCTCGCGAGTACGAGAGACGACTTCTAGCACTTTTCCTGCGGCGCGCGCTTTGCGGGTGCGAGGATCAGCATATGCACCGGTGCGTACCACCTTCACAATATCGCCAGGGAAGGCCCCTCCAAGATCCTCTCCAGTGATGAAAAGGTCCTCCTTATCAGGGTCGTAGGCGAAGAATCCCTTACCCGTTCGGGTGATGGAAATGGGTCCTTCGTACACGGTGTCCTCTCGCTTCATTAGTTAGTGCCACTTTAGCATCCTTTGACTCTTAGTGCCTCATTTGCTAGTCTTCGTTAACTTATGTTGATGATCCGCTTTCAGCGCATTGGCCGCAAGAACGACCCGTCGTTCCGTATGGTCGTACTTGAGAAGGCTTCAGGCCCAAAGGCCGGGAGCAATGTAGAGGTAGTTGGTACCTATAACCCAAAGACCAAGCAGTTTGCTGCTGAGGGTGAGCGCATCCAGTACTGGATGAGCAAGGGTGCCCAGGTATCCCCATCTCTTATGAACCTTCTTATTGATAAGAAGATCGTAGAGGGTAAGAAGGTAAATGTTCTTCCAAAGAAGGCTCCTATCAAGAAGGATGAGCCTGAGGTAGCAGCTGCACCTGCAGCCGCCGCTCCTGCCGCAGAGGCTGCTCCAGAAGCAGAGGCAGTCGTAGAGGCTGCTATTGCTGAGGCAGAGCCAGCTGCAGAAGAGGTGGTCGCTGAGGCCCCAGCAGAAGAGGCTCCTGCAGCCGCGTAGGTTCTTCATCACCGCTTCTTGCGGTGTGTGCTTCTATTAACTGAATATCCCGTAACGCTGACACTCTATGGAACAAGATCACGCATTTCTTGAATACGTTGTTAAGGCTCTCGTTGATAATCCTGATCAGGTAGAGATTTCTCGTACCGTTGATGAAATGGGTGTACTTCTTACACTCACCGTTGCTCCAGAAGACATGGGCAAGATTATTGGAAAGGAGGGAAATATTGCGAAGGCAATCCGCACCCTTCTTCGTGTCGTGGGTATGAAGCACAATGCCCGCGTGAATCTTAAGGTGAATGAACCAGTTGGCGGAAAGCGCGATGGCCGTCCTGAGGAAATGAAGAGCGTAGATCAGGTGGTTGAGGAGCTTGGGTAAGCTCTTCCAGGTATATACTGGTGCTATGAACTATCACAAAGGATTTGTGGCTGTATCGGCCCTTCTTATCGTGCTCGGCATTATTGTGGTTGGAGCTGTGGGATATGTGGCACTTAACCCAAACGTGATTCAGGCACCGACTGAAGAGGCGGTAGAGGAAGAAAAGAAGGCGGAGACTGGATCCACAGTATCAGGAGATGCAGTTATCACATGGAAGTTTGTTGATACAGGAGAGAAAGATTACATCCCATACACGCAGGTGTTCGTGACTGTCGGCACCAAGGTGTATGACATGGGGGAGTTCCAGGGATCATGTAGCGAAATCGGTGCGACTGGTGGCGTAGATGGGAAAGGACTTCTTGCCGGAGAGCTTTCCGCTGCACAGTGCTGGTTTGCCGGAGGAGGGGACGAGATCGGAGTCTTTGCGCACGAAGATGGTGGCTACGACATTATGGTCGGAACTCTTGAAGAGCCAATAGAAGGAAGTGCAGGATTCCGCGGGAACTTTGAGGTGAAGATCCCTATCTAAAAGCAATGCTTTCGTTTCATCTCATTACGCTTTTCCCAGAGGCATGTGAAGCCTATCTTTCCGCGTCCATTCTCGGACGTGCACGAAAGAACAAGAAGATCGCGGTCGCGTATCAGTCACCACGTGATTTTGTAGATAATAAATGGGGGAAGGTAGATGAGCGTCCATATGGTGGAGGTCCTGGCATGGTGATGACGGCGCTTCCGGTTGTGCGGGCAGTCAAGAAATCCTTGGGGCGCAAAAAGGGGAAGACCGCCATCATCTGGTTCTCTCCATCAGGAAAAGCATTTGATAACAAAGAAGCGGATGTACTCACAAAGTTCAATAACGTGGTGCTTGTGTGTGGTCGCTACGAGGGGATTGATGAGAGGGCAAAGAAGATCATTAAGACCACGGGAACTCTTAAGACGTACTCCGTCGGCAACGCCGTACTTACCGGAGGGGAAGTGCCTGCGCTCGCGATTGTGGATGCAGTCACGCGTCGTATTCCTGGAGTCTTGGGACGAGACGAGTCAGTGGAGGAGCGTCGTATTGCATCAAAGGAGGTGTACACCCGCCCAGAGACGATCGTATGGGAGAAGAAGAGCTACAAAGTTCCTTCGGTTCTTAAAACCGGGCACCACGCAAAGATTGATGGTTGGAGGGGGAAGAAGCGGTAGAATATCTGTATGGCGAAAGATGAGCTAGGGCCGAGGGGGAAGATGCGCCGCGCAATCCTCGCTGCTGGCGCAGGAGGACTCATTGCGGGCGAAATACCGCATGCAGAAACTGAAGAGGCAAGGCGCGTACGTGAATCAACGGGCAGATTTAGTGAACGAGTGCAAGCTGCGCGTGAACTGTCAGGAGAAGATAGAGGAATTGCAGGCGGGGGCATCACTGCATTTCAGCGACGTGCCTATAAAGGACCAGTGAGTGAAGCTCTCGCGCAAGGCGTAGACCCGACCTATGGAATCCCAAGGGCAACCCCTGGTGATATTGCGCCAGTACTGAGCGATTCTCTTACTGGAATTGTGCACGACAACAACACTCCTCGTTTAGAGCAAATTATTCGTGACTATGAGGAAGCAGAAGAAGACGCAATTCCACCGAGGGATAAACGATCAAGGTGGCATACAGTTGCCGAATTTAAGGCAAGTTGGGACGCATGGCGAATGTATCTTGGAGTGCCGCAGCAATTTTCTACATTTGAGATTTCCTCTTATAAACCAGAAAACGGGTCTCAGGATATTTATTACTACAAACTTTCCAGGGAAGTGTTGAAAGACATCATGGTGAATATGTACGACGACAACGAAGAAGGCTTCTCGGTAGAGACTCAAGTCGTACGTCAATTTCTCTGGGACGTAGAAGTAGATTTCAATCTTTTGAGCGATCGCGATGCAGCACGTGATTTAGATAATGACCCGAATCGTGCATATCAAGAGAATCTAACCTTGGGAATATTTTTAGTGTCTAAGGGGCAAGATGAGCGTGGGCACTACGTCTCGTACTATGACCGATGGGATTTCACTCCAACCGGTAACCTCCAGGCGATAGGGCAGCCATTTGAGATATACGACCGTATTTACTATGACCCTGAGACTAAGGAAGCCCTTAATCCCCAACCTTGACCCTTTTTAGCCCCAGGTGTATCTTTTAGGGAACCAGAACAGATTGAGTGACGGGGGCACTCTGGGGGGAAACATTCGGGCGACAATATTTTACAAGCGTCTCAAGGAACGAGGCGCAGGTCCATGCGCATATGGACCCGTTTTCCGTTCCTGTACGACATACGTTCACGGATACTACATATGCCGACAAAGAAGAACCTTGTGCAGAAGACCTTCGCTGCGTTTCGCAAGCCACGCGTGGAGTTCCCGGACTTGGTCGCCCACCAGCGCCAGTCCTTTGAGTGGCTCGTCAAAGACGGGTTCACCGAACTCTTCAAAGAGTTCTCTCCGATCCCTGATTATTCCTCCAAGAAGTTTGAACTCAAATTCAATGGATTTGAGATAGGCGAACCAAAGGGAGACGAAGAGTCTGCCCGCGAGAACATGAGGACCTATGAAGCCCCCCTTAAGGCCTCAGTAACCCTTCTTAACAAGACCCTTGGAACTGAAAAGACCCAGGACATCTTCCTTGCTGATATTCCGATGATGACGCCACACGGCTCATTCATCGTCTCTGGAGTTGAGCGCGCAATTGTCCCCCAGCTTGCACGTTCCTTCGGTGCCTTCTTCATCTCTGAAGAAGCAAAAGGTCAGACCTGGTTTGGTGCAAAGATCATTCCTTCCCGCGGTGTGTGGATTGAGATTGATTCTGAGCCAACCGGTATCTTCGTAAAGATTGACCGTAAGCGTAAGTTCCCAGTCACCAACCTTCTTGCCGTCTTCGGTGGAGAAGCAGGCGCTCCTCTTTTGAAGCGCTTTAACGGAAACCAAGAAGCGGTTGCCGCTATTCAGGCTACTCTTGAGCACGATCCTGCAAAGACCCTTGAAGAGGCATATGTAGAGATTCACCGTCGTATGCGCGATGGCGACCTCGCTACCCCTGACAACGCAAAGCAGTACGTGAACGCACTCTTCACCCCAGACCGCTACGACCTTTCTAAGGTAGGACGTTACCGCTTGAACCAGCGCTTTGGTGGCAAGCTTGAGGAGAAGGCGCTAGAACAGCGCGTACTCACGTACGAGGACCTCATCCACATCGTGGGAGAGATCGCCAAGATGAACAAGGATCCGAACGCACGTCCGGATGATATTGATCACCTCGGCTTCCGCCGTGTTCGTTTCGTCGGGGAACTTCTCCAGGCACGTATGCGTGTCGGTATGTCTCGCATGAAGCGCAACATCCAGGATCGTATGTCTACGATTGAAAGTGATACCTCTCTTCCAATGGCATTCGTGAACCCACGTCCGCTTCAGGCATCTATTCGCGAGTTCTTTACGGCCAACCAGCTCTCCCAGTTCATGGACCAGCAGAACATTCTTGCGGAGCTTGAAAACATGCGCACCCTCTCAGCCCTCGGTCCCGGCGGACTTACGCGTGAGCGCGCAGGCTTTGAAGTGCGCGACGTGCACCCATCTCACTACGGCCGCCTTTGTCCGATCCACACTCCAGAAGGTCAGAACATCGGTCTTATCCTTCGCCTTGCGCTACACGCACGCACGAATGAATTCGGCGTGATTGAAACGCCATACGCAAAGGTAAAGAACGGTGTGGTCACTGAAGAGATTCAGTACCTAAATGCTCTTGAAGAAGAGGAGTATGTGATTGCACACGGTGCAACGCCAATCGATGAGAAGGGGAACATCGTTCCTGACACGATTGAGGCACGCCGCGGTGGTGAGCCTGCAATCGTTCGTCGCGACGAGATTCAGTACATTGATTCTTCTACCTATCAGATGTTCTCTGCAGCTACCGCCATGATTCCTTTCGTGGATCACGACGACGCGAACCGTGCACTCATGGGTTCCAACATGCAGAAGCAGGCTACCCCGGTCCTCGTTCCTGAGGCACCACTTGTGTCTACCGGTATTGAAGAGCATGCAGCGCGCAACACGGGACGCCTCATCATTGCCGAAGAGACAGGAGAGGTCACTTTCGTGGATGCACGCCGTATCACCATCCAGGGCAAGGAGAAGAAGCCACAGGAATATCGCCTCCAGCAGCTCACTCAGACCAACCAGAATTCTGCGTTCAATCAGCGCCCAATCGTGCGTATGGGCGACAAGGTAAAGAAGGGAGATGTTATTGCAGACGCCTCTTCTTCAGATCGCGGACAGATGGCACTTGGTCAGAACGTACGCGTTGCCTTCATGTCATGGAGCGGTGCAAACTACGAAGACGCCATCATCGTCTCTGAGCGCCTCGTGCAGGACTCTAAGTTCACCACGATTCACATTGAAGACTTTGAGTGTGCCGTTCGTGACACGAAGCTTGGTGCAGAAGTCACCACCCACGATATTCCAAACGTGGGAGAACTTCGCTTGAAGAACCTTGATGAGGAAGGAGTCGTTCGTATCGGTGCAGAAGTTCGCCCAGGCGACATTCTCGTCGGTAAGGTGACGCCTAAGGGAGAGACTCAGCTCACTCCAGAGGAGCGTCTTCTTCGCTCTATCTTCGGGGATAAGGCAAAGGATGTGAAAGACACCTCACTTCGTATGGAAGGAGGAAAGCGCGGTCGCGTCATTGGTGTTCGTGTGTTCTCACGCGAGCGCGGTGACCAGCTTGAGAGCGGCATCATCAAGAAGATTGTCGTGACAGTTGCCCAGGTTCGTAACGTATCGGTCGGAGACAAACTCGCAGGGCGACACGGTAACAAGGGAGTTATCTCACGCGTGCTTCCTGCCGAAGACATGCCATACGACAAGGATGGAAATCCAGTGGATGTGATCCTCACTCCGCTCGGCGTTCCTTCACGTATGAACCTCGGACAGATTCTTGAGCTTCACCTTGGACTTGCCGCACACACGCTTGGCTACCAGGCAGTGGTACCACCATTTGCAGGAGCGTCTGCAGATGAGATCCGTGATGAGCTTGAAGCTGCCGGCTTTGACCGCTCAGGTAAGCTCCAGCTCTTTGATGGTCGCACTGGTGAGCCAACGGCGCAGCCAGTGTCCGTCGGCTACATGTACATCTTGAAGCTGCACCACATGGTGGAGGACAAGATCCACATGCGCTCTATCGGTCCGTACTCTCTTATTACCCAGCAGCCGCTTGGTGGTAAGGCACAGAACGGAGGTCAGCGCTTTGGAGAAATGGAAGTGTGGGCACTTCTCGGGTACGGAGCTGCATACACGCTCCGCGAGATGCTCACGATTAAGTCAGACGACATCCAGGGACGCTCTGCGACCTTTGATGCCATCGTGAAGGGCGAGGCGGTGACCCACTCAGGTACACCGGCATCCTTCTCGGTGCTTACTAACCAGATCCGTGGCTTGGCACTTGATATAGAGCCAGTTGAACGGGCAGACGATAACGCGTAATCATATGGCTACCTATCCTTCCAAGAAACCGTTCGCAAATCGCCCTATGGCAAGCCGCCAGGACTGGAATGCACTCAAGCTTTCGCTTGCGTCACCAGAGCGCATCCTTGAATGGTCCCGTGGTGAAATCACCAAACCGGAGACCATCAACTACCGTACCCAGCGCTCTGAGAAGCATGGTCTGTTTGATGAAAAGATCTTTGGTCCAGAAAAGGACTACGAGTGTTACTGCGGTAAGTACAAAGGTATCCGCTACAAGGGAATCATCTGTGACAAGTGTGGTGTGGAAATCACTCGCTCTATCGTTCGTCGTGAGCGCATGGGTCACATTGAGCTTGTTACCCCAGTCGCGCACATCTGGTTCCTTCGTTCTATGCCAAGCCGCATGGCACTCCTTCTTGGAGTTCCCGCTGCTGACCTAGAAAAGGTCGTCTACTTCGCAGGCTACATCGTCACCAAGGTGGCAGAAGACACGAAGAAGCGTCTTTTGAACGAGCTTGAGAACGAGTACAAGACCAAGCACAAGGCATCTAAGGATGATAAGGAGCGCGATGCACTGAAGGAGCGCATGACGCTTGCGAAGACGGAGATTGACTCTGTCATCGTCGGCCGTGTGTTTGATGAAATTCAGTACCACCGCTTCTCCGTGAAGTACGGAACCCTCTTTGAGGCAAAGATCGGTGCAGAAGCAATCTTTGATCTCTTCAAGGCGATTAACCTTGAGGATCTTAAGGCAACGCTTGAAGCTCGCTACGAGCATGCAGGAGTTGCAGAGAAGGAGAAGCTTGCAAAGCGTATTGCGCTCATCACTTCTCTCATCGCGGCAAAGGTTCGTCCTGAGTGGATGTTCTTGACCAAGATTCCGGTGATTCCTCCCGCACTTCGTCCGATGGTTGCCCTTGAAGGCGGTCGTCATGCAACCTCTGATGTGAACGACCTCTATCGTCGCGTCATCAACCGCAACAACCGTTTGAAGAAGCTTCTTGATATTCACGCGCCTGAAGTGATTCTCCGTAACGAGAAGCGTATTCTTCAGGAAGCAGTGGATGCACTTCTTGATAACTCCATTCGTAAGTCTGGAGCCTCAGGTGGTGCCCTTACTCCCGCACAGCGCCGTCCGTTGAAGTCACTCGCTGACTACCTTAAGGGTAAGCAGGGCTACTTCCGTCAGAACCTTCTTGGTAAGCGCGTGGACTACTCCGGTCGTTCCGTGATCGTCGTCGGTCCTGATCTTGAGCTTGATGAGTGTGGTCTTCCAAAGCACATGGCATTGGAACTCTTCCGCCCATTTGTGATTGCAGGACTTCTAAGCCGCGAGCTCGCCTTCAACATTCGTGGTGCAGGCCGCTTGATTGAAGACGGTGTCTCAGAAGTCTGGGAAATCCTTGAAGAAGCAATCAAGGGTAAGTACGTTCTTTTGAACCGTGCTCCTACGCTTCACCGCCAGGGTATCCAGGCATTCCGCCCTCGTCTTATTGAAGGAGATGCAATCCAGCTGCACCCGCTCGTCTGTCCAGCCTTCAACGCGGACTTCGACGGAGACCAGATGGCAATTCACGTACCGCTTTCAACAGAGGCACAGTGGGAGGCAAAGAACGTCATGTCAGCCAACAAGAACATTCTTAAGCCAGGTTCTGGTGAAATGATTGTGCTCACTGCAAAGCCACTTGATATCGTGCTCGGTTCCTACTGGCTCACCAAGGAGGTGCCTGGCGCAAAGGGAGAAGGAAAGTACTTCTCAAGTCCAAACGCGGCTATTCTCGCTTCCGAGTACGGTGCGATTGATCTTCGCGCGAAGGTCTTCGTGATGCCAATGCCAGGAAAGAAGAAGTACGAAGGATTTGAGGGCAAGGCCTTTGAGACCACAGTGGGACGCTTGAAGTTCAACACCGTGCTTCCAAACGACTATCCGTTTGTGAACGAGGCTATCTCTAAGAAGGTACTCTCACGCATCATGGATGACTCCGTGGTTCGTTATGGCCTTGATCGCATTCCTGAGATTGTGAACAAGATTAAGCGCTTCGGATTCCAGTACGCCACTATGTCTGGTGTCTCCTGGTCTCTCGATGACGTGTCCGTTCCTGAGAAGAAGGGTGTGGTCGTTTCTGCGGCACGCGAGAAGGTCTCTAAGATTGAAGGAGACTACCGTGAAGGTCTTCTCTCTGAAGAAGAGAAGCGTCGCATGGTGATTGAGGTCTGGCACGCTGCCAAGACTGAAGTAGAGAAGCTCGTGGAGGAGCAGCTTGATCCAAAGGGATCTGTCCATGACATGGTGCGCTCTGGTGCTCGTGGTTCTATCGGAAACTTGACGCAGATGGCCGGTATGAAGGGTCTTATCCAGAACACTGCCGGAGAGACCATTGAGGTGCCGATCGTGTCTTCTATGACTGAAGGATTGAACCCAGTTGAGTACTTCATGAGTACGCACGGTGCACGTAAGGGTCTCACTGACACCGCACTTGGTACTGCACGCGCGGGGTACCTCACACGTCGTCTCTTTGACACCGCACAGGACTCCATCATCACGGAGACCGATTGTAAGACCAAGCGTGGCATCACGATTAATCGTGTCGCTGCCTCTGGTATTCGTGTGGACTTCGGTGACGCCGTTCGTGGTCGTGTGCTTTCCGGAGAAGTAGTTGCAGGAAGCGAGACCTTCAAGAAGGGTCACTACATTACTGCAGACGACGCAAAGGTGATTGATGCCTCTGACGTCTCTTCGGTGATGGTCCGTTCTGCAATGGCCTGTGAGACTCGCTACGGTATCTGTGGCACCTGTTACGGTATGGATCTTACGACCCAGGCACCGATTGACCTTGGTGAAGCAGTGGGTACCGTTGCCGCTCAGGCAATTGGTGAGCCAGGAACGCAGCTCACGATGCGTACCTTCCACGCTGGAGGTACCGCGTCAGTTGGTGGAGACATCACGCAGGGTCTTCCTCGTGTGGAAGAAGTGTTTGAGAAGCGTTCTCCAAAGAATCCTGCCATCGTCTCTAAGACGCCAGGTATGGTCGTGGAGATTAAGGACGTGGGCCGCGACAAAGTGCTTGTCGTTGCACCAGAAGCAGGTTCTGAAACCAAGAAGCGTAAGGGTAAGAAGGAAGGGGATCTCTACGAATACCTTGCCACCTATCCTCGTATGCCACTTGTGAAGGCAGGAGAGGCAGTGGTGAAGGGTCAGCTTCTCACCGACGGTTCTGCAGATCTTGATGAGCTCTTTGAGTACGCTGGCCGCGCCGCGGTGCAGGAGTACATCATTGCCGAGACCTCAAAGATTTACGAGCTTCAGGGCGCAAGCGTGTCACGTAAGCACCTCGAAGTGATCGTGAAGCAGATGTTCTCTCGCATGAAGATTACCGAGACCGGTGACTCAGATTACTCAGTCGGTGACGTGCTTGAGGGCTGGGAGTTTGAGGAGGAATTGAAGGCGATGGACGCAGAGGGTAAGATCCCACCAAAGGCACGCGAGATGGTGCTTGGTATCAAGGAGTCTGCACTTTCACGTCGCTCATTCCTTTCTGCCGCATCCTTTGAGCAGACCACCAAGATTCTTATCAACGCAGCCCTTAAGGGTTCCGTGGATACGCTTCGTGGTCTTAAGGAGAACGTTATTCTTGGACGCCTCATTCCTGCTGGTACCGGATTTGCCGGATCTGCCAAGCAGGCCTCAATTGCGGGAATCCAGAAGGAACGTTCGGTTCGTCTCGCCGCACTTGCCGAAGAGGCAGATGCCGCAGTCGCGGAAGCAAAATAAGGGCGGATAGAATACGAGCCCATCCGGGCTCGTATCTCGTTCTGGGCGGTACAATACAATCCACATGGCAGACACGGTACAACAGATCAAAGACAAACTATCCATCGTTGATGTGGTGGGACCGTATGTAAAGCTCACCAAAGCAGGACGTTACTACCGAGGTCTCTCTCCCTTTAACAAGGAGAAGACGCCGTCCTTCTATGTGAACACCGAGCGCAATTCCTACTACTGCTTCTCATCAGGGCAGGGAGGAGATGCGTTTACTTTCATCCAAAAGATGGAGGGAGTGGACTTCAAAGGAGCGCTCAAGATTCTTGCGGAGAAAGCAGGTGTACCGCTTGTGTACGAACGCACAGGCAACAAAGATGATAAAGAGAAGCAGGAGCGGCTACGCACAGCGCTCTCTGAAGCGGAAGCGTTCTACGCACGAGGACTTGATGAGAAGGGTGCAGCCTACGCCTATGCGATCTCTCGTGGCCTCACGCCAGAAACGATTCGTTCGTGGAACCTCGGTCTTGCACCTGACGCATGGCGTGCACTTCTTGAGGAACTTTCAGGAAAAGGGTACTCAGTGCCCGAGCTTGAAGCCGCAGGACTCATCAAAGAAGCAGATGAGAAGAAGGGAACCTGGTACGACCGATTCCGTAACCGCCTCATGTTCCCGATACGGGATAGCGCGGGACGTACGGTTGCCTTCACTGGACGCGCGCTTGATAAGGAAGAACAGGCAAAGTACCTGAACTCTCCGGAAACCGAACTCTTCAAGAAGTCACAGATTCTCTTTGGTATGGATCGTGCAAAGGATGCGATTCGTACGCGCGGATTTGCGCTTCTTGTAGAAGGACAGTTTGACGTGATTCTTGCGCACCAGGCAGGGTTTGCGAACACAATCGCACTCTCTGGTACTGCACTCTCTTCATCGCACCTTCAGTTCATTAAGCGATACTCAGATAACCTCATGCTCGCGCTTGATTCTGATCGCGCGGGACTTGCGGCGTCTGCACGCACTGCCGCGCTCGGGCTCTCGCTCGGCATGAAGGTAAAGGCAGTTCGCATGCCAAAGGGGAAGGATCCTGCGGATATGATTGCGGAGAATCCGAAAGAGTTTGCAGGATTGGTCGCATCGTCTGAGCCGATTGTAGAGTTCTTCCTTTCCGCGTTATCCGCTGAAGAGAAGGATACGCATCGTTTGGTGCTTGCGGCTGAGCGTATCGTCATGCCACTCATTGTGGCGATGAAGAGCCCGCTTGAGCAGGAGCACTTCATTGAGAAAGTCGCTCGTGCACTCAATATGGGTACAAATGCGGTCCGTAAATCGCTTGCGAATGCCGCGCAGTCGGTGGTTCGCGGAGACTTAGAGGAACCGAAGGCGGGTCCGAGCGGGGAAGTGAAGATGACTCCACTTGAGATGCGTATTGCCCTCATTCACGGTGCCGTCCTGTCCTATCCTGGCAGCCCTCTTGCAGAAAGGCTCACAAGCGAGTACGCTCGGATTACTGGCACAGACCTTCCGGAGGAAGCCCCTCCCGAACGAGTGCTCTTTGAGGCGGGACTCGCTCTCGGCGAGACGCCTGATGAACACAGTGCAGATGATCTCATTCATGCGTTTGAGCACGCATTTCTCAGTCAAAAGCTCGCAGACGCGACTTCTCGGCTCCGGGCCGCAGAGACGCAAAAAGATGAGGCGGCCATCAATGCGGCCACCCAAGAATGTAGAGAGCTTTCATTACTCCTCTCCGCGCTCGCTCGCTAACGTATCCATACTATGAAAAAGAAACCTACCAAAAAGAAAGTCGTAAAGAAGGCCGTAAAGAAAGCGGTCAAAAAGGCTGCACCTAAGAAAAAGAAGGTGGTAAAGAAAGTCGCCAAGAAAGTAGCGCCAAAGAAGAAGATTGTGCCTGGTGCCCGCGCGAAAGCAAAGAACGAGCGCGATGCAAAAGCGGAGCGCCTTATCTTGAAGGGACGTGAGCGTGGCTACGTCACCTATAGTGAGATTCTTAAGGAGTTTCCACACATTGAAGACGATGTGTCCTTCCTTGATCAGCTCTACGAACGCTTCTCAACCGTCGGTATAGATATTCTTGAAGGTGGCATGTTGGAAGACAATGCCGATGAGTATCTTGCCACTCGTAACATTAAGGGTCGTGAGTCTACCGGCTACGACTCCATTCAGATTTATCTTCGTGAGATTGGTCAGTACCCACTGTTGACCGCAAGCGAAGAGCGCGAACTCGCCAAGCGCATTGAAGCAGGAGACGACGAGGCTCGTAACATCCTTGCCCGCTCTAACCTCCGCTTGGTGGTGTCTATCGCAAAGAAGTATGTAGGGCGTTCTCCAGACCTCACCCTCCTTGACCTTATTCAGGAAGGAAATCTCGGTCTCTTTAAAGCCGTCGACAAGTTTGATTGGAACAAGGGCTTTAAGTTCTCAACCTACGCAACCTGGTGGATTCGCCAGGCTATTACCCGCGCCCTTGCCGATCAGTCTCGTACCATTCGTATTCCGGTGCACATGGTGGAAACGAT
>JAIETW010000006.1 GCA_019744845.1 Patescibacteria group bacterium
AAGCGTAAGAATAAGGACGGGAAGCCTCAGATGCGCCGCTATGTCATTGACTACAAAGAAGTGGGGGACGCATTTGAAGTCTTCCATCGTCTTCTAGAGGATGCGACGAAAGATCTCTCTACACGGAAACTATTCCTCCCGAACCCTTCAGATATGTTTGAGGGTGATAACTCCTTTGATATCTATCGTCTGGACCTTCTTGGCTAGCGAACGACTTCCTTGATTGCGGCATCAAGCACGCTTCCCATTTCCAAATAGGAGAGTGCGCCAGAGATAGTGATCGGTTCTGCGCCTTCAATGAGAATTACGCTGTACGGCGTTTCCCTAACACCGATATCAAGACCATTAGTGAGATCGGACTCCACCTTTCGTACCGACCGTCCCTCATTGAGACACTTCTCAAACTCTGTACGATCAAGACCAAGTCGTGGAAGAAGAGTGCCGTAGTCTTTCGGATCAAACTGGAGAGACGCAGGAGCGGCGACATGGAGTGCATCAATAAATTGCCAGAACATATCGCTTCCTCCGATACTTGCGGCACATTCAGTGGCTTCGGCGTGGGTACCCGAATTCGGAAACATGGCCACAAGAGGGAAGTGGCGGTAGACCCAGGCGACATCTCCAGTGGTACCGTATTCGGTCATAATTTGAGCCATGGTGCGCTGGAACTGCTTACAGTACACACAGTCTGTATTGGTATAGGTTACGACGACGACTGGCGCATCAGGATTTCCCACCAAATGATCGCTTGGCGTGACAGGACGAATGGCGTTCACGTCTCCAATCGAGGGAGCTTCAACTCCATTGGTGCGCACAAGATAAATGGAGATCGCAAGGATGAGTCCTGCAATGATAATGGCACCAGGTAGAAGAATGAGCGATTTGTTCATTCCTTAAAGTATACCAAGGAAGATCCAACTAAAATGGCAGGGTGTGAGTGAGTGAGGGGGCACTACCACCGTTCTCCCACTGACTTGCATCAATCTTTATATCCTTCGTTGTGCCAAGGTCTTTGTACTTCATGTGCCCCTTGTCGCGTGCGTATTCATAGAGCTCACGAGTGATGCGTACGTCTTCAAGGCAGTATTCCTTTACCTGGTCATACAGTCCCTGCTCCCACCACTCCACAGCCTTTAGTCCATCTCCGGTCTTTCCGCGCCCGAGTGTTGCCTGTGCAAGAGTGTCCAAGCGAAGACGACGTCCAAGAGAGTTGTATACCTCCGACAGAAGATCCAGTGACTTAATCTTGGTGAGATCTCCTGGGTAGTAGCGGTTCAGAATAGGAATATCAAATCCATCAGAGTTAAACCCAATCAACATATCGGCACACTCAAGAATAGGCCAGAGCTTATGGAGCTCTTCTTTGAAGAACGCAGAGTATTCTCCCGTTTCCGTATCGTGTATACCGACGACGGTCAATTCAAGGGTCGCAGTATCAAGTCGTCCACGCGTGACGGATGCACCTTTCGTTTCAATATCAAACGTAATCGCCCGCATGCTACTTCGTAAGAGAGGAGGCGACGTCGCTCTTCGCAACTATGTTTTCGCTTCCGGTCGCAAGAGTTTTAATGCGGACTGAGTCTCCTGAGGCTTCATCTGCGCCATATGCCATAAAGAGGGGAATGCCACGGCGATCCGCTTCTTTGATCTGATCTCCGAGACCCTTTGCACTCAAGTTCACAAACACCCGTGCTCCCGCCGTACGAAGTTCGTTCGCGAAGGTTTGTGCGGCAGGAATGGTATCTGGAGAAGGGGTACCGATAAAGAGCTGTGGTGCGTACTCGTTCTTCACTTCAAGATTGTGCGTTTCAAGGAAGTCGAGGAAGGTCACATCGCCAAAGGCAAAGCCAACTGCAGGAATAGGGTCACCACCGAACATAGATACAAGACCGTCATAGCGACCACCTCCAAAGAGGGCGCGGGGGTTTACCGGATCCGTATCATTTACCTCAAACACCATCCCGGTGTAGTAATCAAAGCCACGTACGATCTCAGGGTCAAAGGATACATTCGTAACACCGCGACTCTTCAAGGTTTCAATGAGCGCAAGTACCTTCGCTTTCTCCGTCGCTACCTCTGGATCAGTTGCTTCTTCCACTGCCGCAAGCGGATCTTTGCTTCCGGCACGTGCGGCCTCAAACTCCTCTGCACTCATCTTTGATTTCTTATCAAGAAGCTGCCAGTAGGCACGGACGCCTTCTGCATCGGTGAGTCCGACGGCGCGGCAGGCTGCACCAAGAAGTGCACGAGAGTTAATGCGAATCGCAAAGTCCTGAGGTGTCGCACCGAAAGACGTCATGATGTTGCTTGCGAGCATCACTACTTCAAGATCTGCCTCTCCTTCAGGCAGACCCACCAAATCTACGTCGGTCTGGAAGAACTCGCGGAGACGTCCACGCTGTGGGCGCTCGTAGCGGAAGCGGTTCCCAATAGAAAACCAGCGGAAAGGAAGTGGAAGCTCGCGACGTTTTGCGGCAACCATGCGTGCCAAGGTAGGAGTCATTTCAGGGCGAAGCGTCACTCGGCGACCACCACGGTCCTCAAAGCTAAAGGTCTGCTCACGAATGATTTCTTCGTTTCCTTTGCTTTGGTAGAGCTCTGATGGCTCAAGTGGAGACGCCTGATACTCTTCGTATCCCCAAGAGCGCAGTACACTGCGTGTCTTTTCAAAGACGCCCGAAAGGCGTGCCCAATCGGAAGGATAAAAGTCACGGACGCCCTTATATGGCTCTGTTGAAAGAGGTTCACTCATATCCATGCAAGTATACCTGGAGGCGGTAGAGAGGCCAAACGCCTTACAACATACCTTTCTTATCTACAATCACGTGCTCGGGACGGTTTTCAAACTTGTGCACCTGCTCCATAAGAAGATCGCGTACATGCTTTGGGTTTCCGATACCAGGGAGCGTAATCTTCTCCGTTGCGCCTGCGCTCTGTGCAGTAATGGTGCCGAACCCGAAGAGAGTGTGGAAGAAGCCAGTCACATCCATGGTGACATCTTCTACACGATCAAGGAACAAGCTCGTGACCTCACGACTGAAGAAATCATGCTGCTCCACATCTATGATGCGCTTGTTGGTGATAATCCATACATCAAGGAAGTAGCGCATAAAGTCGCTGAAGGCGGCCATCCATACAAAGAGCCACCAGATACCAAGCACAAAGAGTATCCATGGATTTTCGTAGCTCACATATACTGCTGCACCGCTTTGTGAGAGGAGGTCGTTACGTGCAAAGAGTTCAATCACAATGACCGGAAGGTACGCAAATACCGCATACGGAATCGCACCACCCACGTACACGAGCCAGTGCTTACGTATAGAGGCGAGTATGTGTTCACCAGGCTGGAGATGTAGTTCTTCCATACTATTGAAGACCAGAGGTCATGAATACAAAGATGCCACCCGATACGGCCAGGTGTATGGCGAGTGCCGGCACTGCCACCCATGACGAGCGTCCAAACCGAGCCCAATGATAGACCGCAACTGCGCTATAGATCGCCCACCAGATAAACACCAAGGTAAAAATCACCGACACCACCATCTCCGCAGAGGCGCCCGTCATGAAGGAGGGGAGTTGAAGTGGAGACATAACTCTAGTTTCCCACGAGAAGCCGTGGCCTGCCATAGAGGTCCGTGTGTATGGTCGCAGCAAAGTCTGCTTCATTCATCAGCGATTTCGCCTCTTCAATGTTATCCATATCTGCTTCTATCCAAAGTGCGCCTCCAGGCGTGAGGTGCGTGTGTGCTTCGGTAATGATGCGGCGGATGAGTGAGAGACCGTCTTCGCCGCCATAGAGTGCAATCTCTGGCTCGTACTTCGTCACACTGTCTTCAAGTGTACGGTCCTCTGGAATGTACGGAGGATTCGTGGCGATCACATCAAAAACCTTTCCCAAAAAAGGTGCAAAGAGGTCTCCAATGCGAATGTCGGCATCAGGAAGATTGTTTGCCGCGATGTTTTTTCTAATCAATGCGGCATGTGCCTCATCTATTTCTCCAAATGAAACGTTGGCATTAGGGAAGTGCTTCAATACCGCAAGACCAATTGCGCCCGATCCTGCACAGAGATCAAGGAAACGGAACGGCTCGCTTCCATAGGTATCTTGCAGATTTTGTACGAGCTTCTCCGTCCACCATTCAGTCTCAGGGCGGGGAATGAGTGGCCGAGAATCGAGGTGGATGGTGAGTCCCAGAAAGGGGATCCAGCCAATCACATAGGCAAGGGGTTCGCCGCGCATCAAGCGTCCGAGATCTTCTGCCATGTCGGCACCACGGTCTCCCTGGTACTTGTCTTGTATGAGTGCTTCCACATCCTCACGTCTGGTGTCCATAACCATACGGTATACTACGAGCATGAAAACTGCACTCTGGAACATCTTCTTCGGTCTCTTCTTTGGCGCACTCGTCCTTATGGGCGTGTACTGGCTTGAGGAGACGGGGCGCTTTACTACCTGGGTACCACTTGGTGACTTTGTGTTGATGGCACTCGCGCTTTTCCGTTTGATTCGTCTTACGTCTTACGACCTCATTACCAAGTTCATTCGTGATGCCTTTATCGGTGTACCGAAAGATACCTTCCTTGGTACTTTGGGCTCGCTCATTAACTGCCCATGGTGTGTCGGTCTTTGGTGGAGCTTCTTCATGGTCTTTGCGTACTTCGCAAGCCCATACACCTGGCCAGTCATTCTCATCCTCGCGCTTGCAGCAGTTGCTTCCTTCCTTCAGATTCTCGCGAACCTTGCAGGATGGTCTGCAGAAGAAAAGAAGCGTGGTGTGCTCGGAGGTGCGAACCCGTCTGGTTCTACCTCTACCTGCGGATAACCGCCAGATATGCGGAACGTATACATCGTCGGCCCTTCAGGAGGAGGGAAGACGTCATTGTTCCATTACCTTCGTGCACACTTAGACGACCGATTTCATTTCCCGCTCCGGGTCGTCTCGCGTCGTCCACGTACCGCGGCCGATGGACTGGAGAATGTGTTCCTGTCGCATGATGAGTTTGAGGAACTGCGCCGTAAAGGGGATTCGTCAATGTTCTTTTCATGGCACCGCCTTATGGAAGGAGATCGGGTGGAATACTACGGGTACCGCACCTGTGATATAGACCCTGATAAGATCAATGTGTTTTCTGCGAACAACGCACTTTTGCTCTATCCGGACTCCTATATCCCTGCGAACACACTCACCGCACACGACTCCTGTTTCATTGCCTGTATCGCTCCGGCTGATATACGTCGTGCACGTTTGAAAGAACGTTCCCCTGAATTCTCTGATGCAGAGCTTGAGGTGCGCATTAACCAGGAATCCATAGACGCGATGCTCGGGAGTCTTGATTTGGTGATTGATACCACTGACATTTCGCAAGAAGAGACAGGGAAGCGGGCAGTAGAGTTCCTGTCTCGCATCAGAGTATAAAAAAAAGCCCGCATGACGCGGGCCTTTCTTTTGAGTGGAGCTTAGTAGCTTCCGCCTCCGTAACCACCACGGTCGTTTCCGCCGCCGTAGCCACCTCCGCGATTACCACCACCGAAGCCTCCGCTACGGCCACCACCCTGAGGGCGGTCACCCTGCGGACGAGCAAAGGAAACTGAAAGCGTGCGGCCATCAAATTCCTTTCCATCCCAACGGTCAATCGCTGCCTGTGCCTGTGCTTCATCCGCCATTTCGACGAAACCGAAGCCGCGAGAGCGACCAGTCATGCGATCCATG
The DNA here is from genome assembly GCA_019744845.1 of Patescibacteria group bacterium. Lineage (GTDB taxonomy): Bacteria > Patescibacteriota > Minisyncoccia > Phycocordibacterales > Phycocordibacteraceae > C7867-001. Next base: position 5,712 of record JAIETW010000006.1, read on the forward strand.
ATAATGCTGACGGACGTAACGGTACCTGCCTCTTCAAAGGCGGTGCGCATTTCATCCTCGGTCGTACGGTATGGAATACCGCCGACATAGAGCTTGTTTGTTGCCATGTGGCTGTCTGTTCTGAATGTATAACCTCGCTGAACTGAGCACTCAGAAGTGGGGTAAACCACGCGAAGTTCTGGATACTGCGAGTTATCCGCAGTATGCAACAGAAACAAGCTTTTCACAAGGATGCTGTGGATTAATGCCGCTACTTCCGAGTCCAGGGTGTCTTGGCCCCGGGGTCTATTTTCTTCTCTAGTTTGGTTATAACGGCGCTCGCAAACGCATTAAAATCTGCCCGATTCTTAAATAGGTAGTCAGGATAGGTATCGGAATGGAAATAAACCTGTACTTTTCCATCCTTGCTCTGTGAGGTGCGTCCCTCAAGGAGGATGTCTTCTCCCTGTATCCCGTGTTCAGTTTGTACTTGATCGTGAGGTTTGGTACTTGCGTAGACATTAAAGCTTGACGTTACGGTAAAGGAGAAGGAAGGTGACTTGCGGAGTGCACCCACACGAAGCTCGTTCAGCTTCAAACGAAGAAGCTTTTCGTAATGTGCTTGTGGGGATTCTTGTACTCCTTCTGCTCCCATAGTTATGAAAGTTGTGCACCGACAAGTGTAGAGGGATTCTCTCCATCCCAGGATATCTTTCCTGACACCACCTTGTCAGTGATCTTAGGCTGCCACTCATGCTCTGACTGCTGCACACGCTCAGCAAGAGTCTGAACTGTATCTTCCGGCATGATCGGAACAGGATATCGGAAGAAGATTGGACCCTCATCAAACTCAGGAGTGACAAAGTGCATAGACACTGCAGAGTGTGTCGTTCGTCCTTCTTTGTATGCTTTGAGGACTGCTTCGTGTACGAAGTTGCCGTAGAGTCCTTTGCCGCCAAATTCAGGAAGTGGTCCAGGGTGAATGTTGAAGGTGACTCGTGGATCAAGACCTGCAACCAGTCGCATCCAGCCCGAGAGCGCAATGAAGTCTGCATCTTTCACAATCTCCTGATAGCGTTCAGCCGTGTAGGGAGCAGGGAAGTATATAAAAGGAACACCCATACGATCGGCGCGTTCTCGTACGCCACCGTCTTCTATATTAGAGACGACACCGATAATCTCGGCCGCGGTTTGGAATTTCACTAGGTTCTCAAACCCAGAACCACCACTTTCTTTGGTGCCTGAGGAAAAGATGATCAACTTCGGCTTCATACCTCTTTATGATGCGTCATTGCTTCTTTAATGTCATCAAAGGTGCCGCCGACCTTTTTCCCTGGGTTAAAGATATTGAGTGGGTCAAAGATCTTCTTCGTTTCTGCAAACAATTCCACCATCTTCTCGCCGAAGAGCATTGAGAGATAGGGTGTGCGGATGATGCCGTCATTATGCTCTCCCGTTGTGGTACCACCGTAGCGGATCACGAGCTCATACACCTTCGGAGAGAGTTCCATGATGATCTCGTGGGATTTCTCATCTGAGAGATCCATAAGCGGAATGATGTGGAAGTTTCCGTTACCGACATGTCCTGCAATAGTGTAGGTGAGTTTGTACTGCCCGAGAAGCTCGTAGAGTTCAGGAAGGAACTTTGGATATGTCTCTGGTGGTACCACGAAATCATCTATGAACGGACTTGCGTAGAGACCCTTCAAGTTCTTGCGAAGAAGGGCAAAGCTCTCGCGACGGACAATCCAGTATTTCTCTGACGCTTCTTCGTTCACGTTGATACGGGTCTGGAGTTTGAGATCTTTGAGTGCGGCACGTGCATCTTGTGCAGCTTTCAGAGCAGCTTCGTGGGTGAGCTCAGAAAACTCTGCCATGAGTACAAGCTTAGGCACGCCGCCCTTAAGCACGAGCCCTACTTCAGGAAGGAAGGCGAGACCAAGACGCATGGCACGACCAAGTCCCATCTGCGAGAGCATCTGAGGGAGGAACTGCACGGCGAGTTTGAACGTGTGATCGTCGTAGGACTCAAAGGACTCAGGATTGAACTTGAGTACGCGCTTCACAATCTCTGGCAAGATCTCTAGGTCCGAGAGGAAAATGACGAGCATGGAACGATGCGGCTCTGGTTTTACGAGCTTCAGCTTCGCGCTTGTAAACAGTGCGAGGGTTCCCTGGGAACCAGTAATAAGTTTTGCAAGATTGAACGTGCCGTTCTCTACATCAAACACATGCCAGAGCGAATAACCCGCAGAGTTCTTAGAGACCTTGGGACGTGCTGCCTCAATAACGTCGCGGTTCGTAAGAATGAGATCCGACATCTTTCGGTAGATATCGCCCTCAAAGGTATTCTCTGCTTTCTTTTGGAGGAGTTCGTCAGGACCAAGTGCTTTAAAGGTGGTCCGGCTTCCATCAGACAGCACCACGTCTAGTTCTTCTACGTACTTCTCGGTTTTACCAAATTCAAGCGTGCGCTCACCACCAGAATTGTTCGCAATGATGCCGCCCATGGCCGCAAGCTCACGAGAGGCGGGGTAAGAAGGAAGGAGAAGGTTCTTCTTAAGTGTCTCTTTCTCAAAGTCGCGGTAATAGACGCCGGGCTCAGTGATCGCATAGTCGTCTCCGACCTCTATCACCTTATTCATAAACTTGGTGAAGACTGCCACTACTGAAGAGGTCAGTGGTCCTCCACTCATACAGGTACCTGCCGCGCGTCCTGTGACCGATACATTCTCTCCCTTTTCTTTCGCTGCTTTTACCACTTTCACTAACGCAGCGACGTCTTCTGCGTCTTTTGGGTAGACGACTAGAGATGGTGTGCGCTCAAACACGCTCGTATCGCGAGAAAACTTGGTCAAGATGGCTGCGTCATCCGTGACTTCACCACGGATTACGCTCTGTATGTCGTCCCGAAGCGCCATGATACGCCCATGGTATCACGCGGTATACTCTCTTCTATGAGTGAAATAGTCGCAGAATCAAGAGAAGGAAAAAGGGTGAATGTGTCAGAACTATTCCGGCATAGCTATATATTCTCTCAAGGAAGCCCTCCTCTGCAGTTGTTTATCGCCAATTGGCTTGCCCGCACCGCCTGTAAGGGAATGAAAATTACCCTGGAGGAGGTGATGCCGCAGAAGATTACTGCATACGCGAGAGGAGAGATGGAGCGGGGAGGACACACGGTAAATGATCAGGTGGAAGAAGACGCCATGATAAATGCCAAACGTTTCGTGGCAGCTTTTGAAAGTGGAGGTAACACGTTCCACCTTTTAGGACAGAAAGGAGATACACGTGTGGAGCAGGAATACACTGATGCACAGCTCGTAGAGAACATTGTGTACGACCTTATTACGCAGGAACACACCTTTCTCTCTTCAGGAGGAAGACCAACGACCTCACGTGATCCGTACTCCTCGTTCATCATTGATTATGGTCTGCTCAAGCGAGGGACGGGTCCATGGCCGTATAGCGCAGTGCCAGAAGCATATAAGGAGATGTGGGACGAGATTATTGAGAGGATACAAGGTCCGCTTAATATTCCAAAAGACTATCAGTATCTCCTTGCGATCATCAATATCTATCTACAGAAACATCCGTCACTCTCAGAAGACATGCTTGAGAAGGTGCTTCAGTTTAAGCAGCACATTCTTGAATCAGCACAAGATCGTGTGCGAGAGATGGAAGACGAAGGAGACAAAGATGCGGAAGAGCTTCGCGGTGTCATTGCTGAAGGGAGTCCAATGCCACTGCGCTAAGAGGCAAGCAACGTCTCCATCAGCTGCTCCGTTTCTTTTGGATCTTTCACCTGGTGGGTCTTGATGCCTGACTTCTTTACTACCTCGTCATTCCCTCCAGGGTAGAGTGCGTCTCCGATATAGATCATGTCAGCGATAGGGATGTTCAAATATTGTGAGATCTGTTGTACCCCATACGCCTTGTCTATTCCTTTCTTGGTGACGTCTATGGTGCTACGTCCTGCAATGCGCACTTCGTAGTTCGGAAGAAGAGGGAGGAGTACTTCCCTAAGCTTCATGCGCTTACTGCGATCAGGATCCCATGCGGCTTTCACATCTATTGGTGCTTCCTGTCCTGGAGCAGTGAGCGCCATCTCTGATCCTCGCCACTCAATACGCTCGCCGACAGAAGGAGCATTGAAATCTATAAGTCCTGTGTCGGTGCCTGCGTTAAGAAATGCGGCACGTACCTCTTCTACCTCCTCAGGAGTAAAAAGATCTTCGTACACTGCTTTCCATTCTCCATCTTTGTATTCATAGAGCGCAGAACCTGAGGCAGGAAGCATGTAAAGATTGCTTCGTACCTCTTCAGGAAGCTGGTCAGGGATCTGGTGGGTAATGAGCGCAATCTTTGCGCCAGAGGTAATGGCGACCTTCGTATGGCGAAGAAGCTCCGTCATAAGCTCCACCTTCCTTGCAGAGAGAGGCTGCTTACTCTCGGTGAGTGTGTTGTCTACGTCAAAGAATACGAGGTGAGGAATCATAGGTCTAGTCTACCTTAATAGCCTGGGATAAGAGCACCGTTCTCATAAATTCTGCGGAGCGCTTCATAGTGCGCATCACTTGGATCTATGTTCGCGTCTTGACGACGACTCTCGTTTTTTGGAGCAGTAATTACATCTCCAATGGGTACGGTGGGGTCAATCTTCCAAAGGTTGTTTACGAACTCAAGCAGCATGATGCGGTGCTGGGTTTCCATATCTGCTTGGTAGTACGGCTCACGGGTGAGTCGGTAGTGATTCTCGGCGAGTGTGCGCATCATCTCGTCATATCGTTCACGCGTAAATGGTTCGTTGTATTGAAGGTCAACGCAGGCAAAGACAAGCATTTGGCCGAGGTAATCTCGGCGAGCCATAATTCCTCGGCGTTCCTGGTCGTAGCGGTTAAACGCTCGTGCAGACGCACGGGAAGGAACTTCGTTCGGAAGAGGAAGGATTTCGGTAATACTTCCTTCGGGACGTACATACGGACCAAGAAATTCAACCATGGCATCGTAGTGTTCACGATTTGGTCGGAGCTCAAGGCGGAGTGAGCGGTCACGTCCTGGTTCTAGATGTGCCGTAAACCCAGGAAGAACCTCAAGAAGACGGAGAACCTCTTCAGTACCGAAGACTGAGTTATCGGTGGCAAGCTCTCGTTCAAGTTTTTGGAGAAGCTCCACATATTCTTGGTAGGTGACGCCGTCTTGAGGGTCGTCAAGATTCGTCGGAAGGTTCATGTACTCACGGAGTGTGCGTGCGGTGTAACTTCGTCTATGTTCATCGAGCATGCGCAGACGCTGTACCAGTTCTGGCTCTATCACTTGATGCGCTTCATATTCTGCAGTCGTGGTGTCGTCATAGGCACCCTCATATCCTTCTGACCTGAATACGTGAAAGGCGCTATTCAAATCACGGAGTGGATCCTCTCCTCGTTCTGCTTGGTAGGCATGCGCAAGTTCTGCAATAGTCGTTTCAAAGCTTTCTTGGGTGAAGACCCGTTCTCGTCCGTTCTCTTGGTTTTCCAAGAACACTTCATGGCCGAACACTTCAAGAGGGAACCAGTGTCCATACATCCCAGCAGGATCTGAGTATCGGCCGAGGAAGGTAAAGAATTTCTGCATGAGCGTGGTGCCGCTATAAAAGGTGACAGGGTGGCGGAACTCTGCAATAAGACGCTGGAGTGACTGCATGTCTTCGGGTGTCGGAATATTCTTTTCCTGAAGGTACTGATTGAAAGTAATACAGACACTGTCGCCCTCCAGGTCTTCAAGAGATCCGCAGCCATCTGGGTCAGCAAGGAATTCCTCTTGTGCCTCTGCTAACGTCTGTTCGTAGACATCCGTGATGTCAATCCGCTGCGTCCCTGCCTTGGTCGCTTCGCCAACGGCAATAGTGGCGAGGAGAGCACCAAGCGCCGCACGGGTATTTTTCCAGAGCGGACCTGCTTCTTTTTTTGGAGAACGTTCTCTCATATACGTAGAATGGTATACTCCTATCCACTATGCAATCCCCGGCAATTGAACTCACCAATCTCCGGAAGACCTACCGCAAGAGCGGGAAGGGGGCAGGAGAGACAGAAGCCTTGAAGGGAGCCACTCTTTCTATCCCTCAGGGAGAGTTTTTTGCGCTTCTTGGTCCTAACGGGGCTGGAAAGACTACCATGATTGGTATTTTGACCGGACTCGTGGTGAAAACCTCTGGGGAGGTGAAGGTGAACGGTGTTTCTATAGATGAAGACCTTTCCCTCGCCAAGACCTATATAGGAGTGGTGCCTCAGGAGTTTAACTTCAGTCTCTTTGAGAATGTGCAGGATATTGTGGTGGATCAGGCAGGGTACTACGGCATTCCTCGTGATGAAGCAATTAAGCGTGCGGAAGTGTTGTTAAAGGAGCTTGGTATTTGGGATAAGCGCAAGGATAAATCAATGGCGCTCTCTGGAGGTATGAAGCGTCGTCTTATGATTGCGCGCGCACTTATCCATAAGCCCGCCATTCTTCTTCTTGATGAGCCAACCGCAGGAGTGGATGTGGAACTTCGTCGTGGTATGTGGAAGTTTCTTCGTGAACTGAATGAGGCTGGTACGACGATCGTCCTTACGACACACTACCTAGAAGAAGCAGAACTGCTCTCTCGCCATGTCGCCATCATTTCAAAAGGGAACATTGTGGCGAATGAGCCGATGAAAGAGTTACTTGCACGACATGGCGACAAGAAGCTTGAGGATATTTTCCTTGAGATGACCTCTGACGATCCAACACCATGAGTACCAATGCAATGATCGTCGCGTTCTACACCATGATGCGCAAAGAAGTGGTGCGTATTTTCCGTATCTGGTCTCAGACCCTGCTTCCTCCAGTTATTACTACCTCTCTGTACTTTGCGATCTTCGGCGCATTCATTGGAAGCCAGATACAACCAATTGAAGGATTCTCGTACATGCAGTTCATCATGCCGGGTCTTGTGATGATGACCGTGATCACGAGTGCGTATGCGCATGTGTCCTCTGCATTCTTCTCGGCGAAGTTCATGAAGAGTCTTGAAGAGCTTCTTGTGTCTCCGATGCCGCATTGGCTTATCATCGCGGGCTTCGTGTGTGCGGGTGTGATCCGTTCATTCTTGGTGAGTGTGCTCGTGATTATTGTGGCGCTTATGTTTACGCACATCACGATTGCAAATATGTTCATCATCCTTGCTGCAGGAGTGCTCACTGCCATCCTGTTCTCTCTTGCAGGACTCTTAAACGGCATCTTTGCGAAGGGATTTGATGGCATCACCATCATTCCGAACTTCGTTCTCACTCCGCTTACATATCTCGGCGGTATCTTCTATTCAATAGAACTTCTTCCAGAACCGTTTAGAACTCTTTCACTTGGAAACCCTATCCTTTATATGGTGAATGCCTTCCGACATGGATTCCTTGGAATCTCTGATGTGTCATTGTGGGTGTCTTTTGGGATTACGGGCCTCGTGACCCTCATTTTGCTCTTACTCACACTCTGGTCATTCTCAAAAGGAACAGGACTTCGCAGTTAAGGCACCCAAAACTCCTCTAAAATCGGGCTCTATTTCGGAAGGGGAGACAGGTACAAAAAAGTATGTCATACGGCACTATCCACACGGGTTTTTTAGCACACACTACGTGCTAGTATGAACGTCCATTCGCTAATCCCTTCAATTGCGCCATCACGAATCTGCACGAATTGCCGGGATTGAATTATCACGCTAGTAACGCTCACCACTATGACTAAGCAAGTTAAGAAACGAAACGGACAGATCGCTGATTTTAATGTTGGAAAGATTACGGACGCGATGCGCAACGCATTTGCAGCGACCGAAGTCGCAATTGCAGAGGAAAAACTCTCAGAAATGACGAAAGTCATAGTGGCTGAGGTAGAAAATCGTTTTAACGAGCAGATTCCTTCCGTTGAGCAGATTCAGGACATCGTCGAAATGACGATTATGAACGAGGGCTATCACACGGTCGCTAAGCACTACATTGTCTATCGCTACGAGCACACCAAGATTCGTGAAGAGAAGAAGCAAGAGGTGCTTGAGAAGATTGAAGAGCAGGAATTGAACGTCACGAAGCGTGATGGATCAGTCGTTGCATACGACGAAGCGCAGATTCGCATTGCACTTGGAAAGCACATCGATGGCATCAAAGGTATTGATGGGGAAGTAGATACGGAGAAAATTATTTCTCAGCTCAAGTTTGAACTCTACGAGAACATTTCTACAAAAGAGATTCAGCGTGCACTTATCATGGTGGTGCGTTCAATGATTGAACGCGATCCTGCATATTCAAAACTCGCGTGTCGTCTCTTGCTTGAGCGCATGTACGGAGAAGTCTTCGGTGCATACGATGAGAAGACGATTGCCGCAAAGCACGTAGAGATTTTCAAACGCAACATACAAGATATGGTGGAGCGCGAACTTCTTGATGAGCGCATGCTTGACTACGATCTTGATGCACTTGGTGCAAAGCTTGTGATTGAGAACGATACGCTCTTTGAGTACATGGGTCTTGAGATCATGTCCTCTCGGTACTGCATGGAGGATCCAGAAACCAAGAAGCAGATGGAAACTCCGCAGATGTTCTGGATGCGTGTGGCGATGGGTACTTCTTTAAACGAGGCAAAGAAAGATCGTGAGCGTGTCGCACTTGATTTCTACGATATTCTTTCAAACTTCTACTACACCCCAGGAGGCCGCACCTGTTTCCAGGCAGGAGCTAAGAAGGCACAGCTCTCAAACTGTTTCCTTAACACCGTGCCAGACTCTCTTGATGGTATCTTCAAGACCTTCTCTGACAACGCACAGTACTTGAAATGGTCAGGTGGTACCGGTACCGACTGGACCAGCCTCCGCGCAACCGGTGCCTTCATTAAGGGTACGGGCGTCGGCTCTCAGGGAATCGTGCCATTCCTCAAGATTGCCAACGACGTGAACGTCGCTATTAACCGCTCGGGTAAGCGCCGTGGTGCCGGCTGTGTGTATCTTGAGTCCTGGCACATGGACGTAGAGGACTTCCTTGAGCTCCGTAAGAACACGGGTGACGAGCGCCGCCGTACGCACGACATCAACACCGCAAACTGGATTCCAGACCTCTTTATGAAGCGTGTGCGGGATGATGGTATGTGGACCCTCTTCTCTCCAGATGAAGTACCTGAGCTTCACGAGATTTATGGCGCTGCCTTTGACAAGAAGTACGAAGAGTACGAAGCAGCTGCGCTCCGTGGAGAGATTAAGCTCTTCAAGCAAATGCCGGCAAAGGATTTGTGGAAGAAGATGCTCGCTATGCTCTTTGAGACCGGACACCCATGGATTACCTGGAAGGATCCGTCCAACATTCGTTCTCCGCAGGATCACGTCGGTGTCGTGCACAACTCAAACCTCTGTACTGAGATTACACTCAACACTTCACCAAATGAGACCGCCGTGTGTAACCTCGGTTCTCTCAACTTCGCGAAGTTCGTCGTGAACGGAAAGTTTGATAACGAACTTGTCGGCAAGGTAGTGAAGAGCGCGATGCGCATGCTTGATAACGTCATTGACCTCAACTACTACCCAACAGAGGATGCACGTCGCGGTAACATGCGTCACCGCCCAGTTGGTCTTGGGGTGCGTGGATACCATGACGCGCTCTACATGCTTGGCATCAACTTTGATTCTCAGGACGCGGTAGCATTCGCGAACGAGAGTATGGAAGTCGTGTCCTACTACGCCATCCTTTCTTCTTCCGAACTTGCAAAGGAGCGAGGACAGTATGAGACCTATCCTGGTTCTAAGTGGGATCGCAACATCTTCCCTCAGGACACCATTGAACTTCTTGCAAAGGAACGAGGTGAGAATGTGCAGGTGAATCTCGGTGGCAAGCTTGATTGGACGCCGGTACGTGAACACGTGAAGCAGTACGGTATGCGTAACTCAAACACGATGGCAATTGCACCGACTGCCTCTACGGCAAACCTCGTCGGTTGTATTCCTTGTGTAGAGCCGATCTACAAGAACATCTATGTGAAGAGTAACAAAGAAGGAGAGTTCATCGTCGTGAACAAGTACCTCGTGGAAGATCTTAAGAAGCTCAATCTCTGGACGGACGACATGTTGAACAAGATTAAGTATGCCGATGGTTCTGTACAGGATCTTCCAGAGATTCCTGCGGAGATTAAGACGAAGTACAAGGAAGTGTTTGAGATTGATTCTCGCTGGTTGATTGATGCTGCTGCAGAGCGCGGAAAGTGGATGGACCAATCACAGTCACTCAACATCTTCTTCGGAGGAACGTCTGGCAAGGAGCTCTCTGATATCTACTTCTACGCCTGGGAGCGTGGTCTTAAGACCACCTACTACCTCCGTACTCTTGGCGCATCCCAGGTAGAGAAGGCCACGGTGTCTACCGCATCCTTCGGTTCTACCCACACGCGTAAGGTGCAGGCTGCGGTGGCTGCAGCAGTTGCGGAAGTGGAAGATGGAACACCATCTGCACCGCTTGAGCCGCTTACCGCCTCTGCAATGGCTGCCAAGCTCGCACGAGTGCAAGCAGGCGAAGAAGCAGGAATCTGCGAATCCTGCGAGAGTTAAACGAAAGGCCCCTTCCGGGGCCTTTTTTGTTTACGCATTTTTTATCTGACGTCGTCGTACCAAAAGGAACACCACGAGGATAGTATTGATGATTGCGGTTGCAGTCGCATAGGTTCCGGTCATCACGTTGTATTCGTAGAGGGAGAATACAACGAGCATAGGCGTAATAGCGTATCCAATCCAGGCGAGAATGTTTTCAGAGAGCGGCTCGTAGTATGACTTGCGGAAGGTGGGAAGGTATCCAATAAGATCTATGGCCGTTGCGACCACCACTGCAAGCGCAGGATTATCAAGTCCCTGCCAAATAAATACGCTACAGAGCGCGACGATAAGAAGAATAGTGTCTCCTTTGGTGATGTCTTTTGTACCGTACCAGAAGGAAAGGATAAAGACGATGAATGCACAGAGCGCATACGCGACCATAGCGCCTGCCTGTACTAAGCCCCCACCTCCAAACCACACCTTGGGTGATGCTCCAGATAAGCCAAGTGTAGGCATGTGGCTCCGTCTTTCTTTTGAGAATTTGCCAGAGATAGGGGAGAAAGGAGATGAGTCCGAGCGCCATCGCAAAGAGTGCGAGGAAGTCCTTCCAGGGGAGTTCAAATAGCATAAAGTGGAGTATATACTACGGGTATGCCTCGCCTTAATGGTCCACGATTTGGCGGTCCGCCACGCGAAAAAGGACCTACCCCGTACCCAGGGACGAACGAGTATCGGAACTTTGGTTGGGAAGGAGATCGCAAGCGGTTGTATCAGACGACCGCATGGTTTACAGAATATTTACATGAGAATAAGGCGGCGAACGTTATCTTTATTGATAGAAGTGCGCGGCCTGCGTGGGTAGGTGTACACGAATTGTGGAAACATCGCTACGCCGACGAGCCTCGCCCCGGCCTCTTTTTCATAAATCCAGATGTATTTAATGGTCCGGTAAAAAAATTCTTTTATGACTCTGATCCGGAGAAGGCTCCAAAGAGTAAGAAACTTGCAAAAGATATTGGGAAGGTACTCACTCGCGTTGATGATGAATTTAAGAGGACATATGCCCACCTGCTCAAAGACCCACACGCACCTCTTGTGCTCTTTGATACTTGTTCACACACCGGACGCACGGTGTATCCAGTAGTAAAACTTCTTGAAGCTCAAGGGTTTACCAATATAAAAGTAGTGACTGCTGGTCCGCCTGACTATGGTGTACCAATAGAACCGATCAAGTATGGACCGGCAGTGAGTTGTGTACCATTTGGATACGGAAATAGCGGCGTTGATACTGGTATACACTCAGTGCTTTCAACACCACAGAGCAGCAAGTACAGCGCCCGTACTTCTTCATGGAGAGAAATACGTCAGATCATTCGTGATGAAGAAGCAAAATATGCACGTACTAAAAAGAAGTGAGTTCGGGAATCCTATTCTTCGCGCCAAGGCGAAGAAAGTACCTCTTAAGTTTATTGGTACGCGCGCATTTAATACACTTGTCGCTGATACGGTCTATACCATGCGTCGTGCCAATGGAGTTGGCCTTGCGGCACCACAGATAGGAAAGAGCATGCGCCTTGCGGTGCTTGAAACCCGTCCCACCAAGACGCGGCCGAATCTAGAACGCTCAGGTGTCGTAGTGATTGTGAATCCTCGCATCGTGCATCGCTCCAAGGCGCTCCAGAAGGAATGGGAAGGATGCTTGAGTTTCTCTGACATCCGAGGGCAGGTGCCACGCGCAAAGACGGTAGTGGTGGAATACTACGATGAATGTGGAGAGAAAGTGACTGCCGCCGCACAGGGACTCTGGGCCTCTATCTTCCAGCATGAAATAGACCACCTAGATGGTATTGGATTCATGGATCGGGTGGACACGAAGTCGTTTATGACTCTCCGCGAGTATAAAAAGAAATTTCTAAAGAAATAAGATCCATGTCTGAACAAAGAAAAGGTGAGCTTTTTAGTTTTGCTGAAGCATTTTTATGGGGTCTTTTTCCTGTAGTTACGGTTATTACTTACACTGGTGTACCACCCCTTGTTTCGTTGGTATGGAGTACGGTGTTCGCTGCAGTTTTATTTTGTGGCTTTGTAGCGGCACGAAAGCGGTGGCATGAGTTGAAGAATCCATTGGTATGGAGATACACCGCACTGGCGACTCTGTTTCTTGGCGTTATTCTTTACTGTCTCTACTTTACTGGATTGCAATATACGACTCCAGGAAACGCTGCGCTCATTGCACTCCTAGGAGTCTTTACGTCGTTCCTGTTTTTTAATGTGTTACGAAAAGAACGTATGTCTCGTTCATACGTGGTGGGAATGATTTGCATGGTGTTGGGGGCGGGAGTGGTGCTTGCTCCAAACGTAGGAAATTTGAATATTGGTGACCTCTACATTCTGCTTGCGGCATGTATTGCTCCTTTTGGGAATTTTTATTCTCAAAAAGCAGTTGGAGTAGCATCAAGCGAGACAGTGATGTTCCTCCGAAGTGCACTGTCGGTGCCATTTTTACTCATTATTGCGCTCCTCGCTGGTGCGCACGCAACCTGGGCTGAGATACAAATGTCACTTCCGTTCCTTCTCGTCAACGGGCTGCTGTTACTCGGCCTATCCAAGATGTTTTTCTTGGAAGCTATTCACCGGCTTTCGGTCACAAAAGCACTCTCTCTTGAGAGTGGATCCGTTATTGTGACCCTCGGCGCTGCATGGCTTCTTTTAGAACAAGCACCAACTCTTTGGCAGGTAGCGGCCGTGATTCCACTTCTTCTGGGGGTGGCACTATTAACTGATCAGGTGTGTCTTGAAAGACGCACTGTTTAGGCCGCCATTACGACACTTCACCCTGTTCTTGGGAAGGGGTTTATACACTTGTCGGAAGAGGGCGGAGGAGCGACAATGAGTCTCCCTATAGAGAATATACGATTCTCAATTATTGAATAACCACATACTTCGTATGCCAATCAACAAAGGAGCAGGAACGGTAGACATCAACAAGCGTCGTGTCATTAACGGTGCAGACGCAGACGTGATGCAGCTTTATCCAATGCGTCACACCTTCGCATGGGAAGCGTATCTTGCGGGTAATGCCAACCACTGGCTGCCAACCGAGATCTCCATGCAGCGCGATATTGAACAGTGGAGAAGCAGCACTGTGCTTTCCGCCGACGAGCGCAAAGCCTTTGAGACCGTGCTTGGTTTCTTTACGACCGCAGATTCTATTGCGGCCAATAACGTCGTGCTCGCGCTCTACAAGCACATCACCAGTCCTGAATGCCGCATGTACCTTCTTCGCCAGGGCTATGAAGAGGCAATTCACACCCATGCGTACCAGTACATTGTGGAATCTCTCGGCATGGACGAGTCAAAGATCTTCAACATGTATCGCGAGATGGATGCCATCTACAACAAGGACAACATGGTGCTTGCATTGAACGAAGGAATCTTTGATCCTGCGTTTAAGACGGGCACCTTTGAGAACGATCAGAAGTTCCTTGAGAACCTCATCGTGTTCTCTCTCATCCTTGAAGGTATCTTCTTCTACTCTTCATTCGCCGTCATGTTCGGCTTCCAGCGCCAGAACAAGCTTACGGGATCTGCAGAGCAGATTCAGTACATCATGCGTGACGAGTCCCAGCACTTGAACTTCGGCATCAACCTGATCAACTCCATCAAGGAAGAGCAGCCAGAGCTCTGGACCAAGGAATTCCAGGAGCATGTGATTGATCTCGTGAAGCGTGCCGTGGTACTTGAGTACACCTTTGCGACTGAAGTCTTCCCACGCGGCATCTTCGGTATGAACGCCGATGGCTTCAAGCAGTACATAGAGCACATTGCGGATCGCCGCCTAGAGCGCGTCGGGCTCCCAACCCAGTTCAACGTAGAAAACCCATTCACCTGGATGTCTGAGGCGATTGACCTCAACAAGGAGAAGAATTTCTTTGAGACTCGCGTGACTGAGTACAAGACCGGCGGAACCCTCAACTGGTAGCCTTCTCTGACAACCAAAACGACCATAATGCCTCCTCTCCGGAGGCATTATTCGTGCCTTTTAAGGCAAAATCTAGCCCCTAGAGCGCTCTTTGGAGAGGGAAGCGACCGATGCTGATCAGGGTCGGTCAAGCCCCTTTGAGGGCCAAAATCCAGGAATGCCGAAAAGTGCTGTGGATGGAAGAGGTTCCACCACGAAACGGCGTAGAATAATGGTATTTTGGCGTTTCTAACTATTGACATACTTGTCAAACGTGTTGTAGACCTTGACAAATGGGGTCCAAAATGATAACCTTCGTATACGAGGTTGTCCTTTGGACCCTTGTATCTATGACTTCTTTTATAGCCCTTATGGGCTTTTTTGTTTTAGCAGGGACGGTATCCGCCCCCGTAGCCGTTCAGGCGACTCCTTCCGAGATTGACTCAGCTGCCGTTAAGGTGGCCGTCAAGGAGGAAGTGTCACTTGAGCGCACTGCGGAGACGGTACTTTCCGTTAAGCTCACGGCTTACAACGCCGTACCAGAGCAGACCGACTCTAACCCGTTTGTCACCGCTTCTGGAGCTGTGTCTAACCCCGAGGTGATGGCAGCCCGTTCGCACGACCTCGCTGGTGAACTCCCATTCGGGACCGTCATCGCGGTTGAGCGTCCGGACTACCAGGATCCTCTTTCCTGTGGGTTTGACGCCGTTGAGCACTTGATTGGGTATCGTGTCATTGGTGACACCACTCACTCTCGTAAAGTTGCACAGATTGACCTCCTCATGAACCAAGAGGATACGGTCACGGTGAAGGGTCGCGAAATGAACCCTTCTCTTGCCCTCGGGGTCTGTGATGAGGTGACCATCCGCGTCGTAGGACGCATCGCGGTCCGCGAAATCCCAGCAACTCAGGCTGAGCTCGCAGAGATCGTCACTGGTGGTCGTCTCGCCCTTCGCTAACACAGAGACATACAGAAAAACCGCCCTCGGCAATGGGGCGGTTTTTTATTTGTCTCCTACCGGTGGCTCACCTGGAGGAACAATTCGGTACCGTCGTATATGGGGAGTTTGAATGTGAAAGTACTGTTGAAGTCTGGACGGGGTGCCGCTGATTCTCACGACAAGTCCTTCATACGCTGCATTCCCATCATCATATTCAACGGTCACGAGATCACCCTTCGTCTCAAGTTCTTTAAGAAGCGCAGCCCGTAGATTCTGTGGAGCAGTCTCAAAGTGTTCTGCAGTACTCATATTATCCTTCGTCTTCGGCGGTCTTTCTAAGTGTCTCTAGGTTAACGCGCTTCTTCATTTCTTCAAGCTCTCCATCTTTGCGACGGCGCATACCAAGATGCTTTTCCATATCTTCAAGAATGCAGAGGATTTTGGTGATCTCTTGCTCTGCACGCACATCAATCTCAAAGTCTAGCTTCTCGCGCACTTCGGCGACATGCCCCTGACGGTTCTGACTGATAAGCACGATGATGGAAAGGACGATAGCTTCAAGAGACACAGCCATCGTGAGGAGGGAATACGGGAATGGGTCAAACGGAGTAAGTCCCAGGAATCCTTCGTTCCAGAGAATCCAAATAACAAACACCACTATGTTCGCCACCAAGAACCACACGGTACCGAACTCTTTAGTCATAAACTCGGCAAACCGATCTATAGGAGTCTGGCGAAAGCCAAGACGAGACTTAAGGGTGTCGGTAAGGACCTCCTTCGTAAGACCGGTAGCAGGGAGCGATTCTATGACGTGTTTCTTTTGCATGTAGGTACAGTATACCGTCTTGTGCGGGGTATACTCTGTAGTAATGGACAGAGTGAGGCATTTGGGGGAAAGGGTACTGGCTGGGAGAACGCCGGAGTAGAGGGCGCACTCCAAGTGGAGCGCAAGACCTATTGCGGACGTTTCCACCGATCCTTTCGTCAGCTCCCAGGAGGGCAGCGAGAGTGGATGTACGTGATTAAAGAGGCAGATGGAAGCTGGAAACCGATCAGCGAGCCTTCTGCCGGAGTGGGAGAAGTAGAAGAACGTGATGGCACATTCTATGGTATTGAGTTTAGAAAAAACAAAACCGGCCATCTAGAGCCGGTCTCAGTACAACTTCCTCGTCTAGAGGCCTAGTGTCCAAAGAACCCGCGACCAATACGGTCAGGGATGAGGTAGAGCGGCGTGTTACGAGCCGTTGCAAGCTCAATCGTTGCAGGATCCTTGAGTGAGCCACTCGTAGAGAGAATGGCACCAATACCAGCGTCTATGAGCGTTTCCGGACCATCAGGGAATGGGAAGAAGGAATCACTATACGCTGCAGCACCCTTCGGATCATGCTTGGAGCGCTCAGCACGCATGAGTGCAAGCTTTGCGGCACCCACACGATCCTGCTGTCCGACACCGTTTGCAATCAGCATGCCATCCTTCACCAAAGAGATGGTGTTGCTGTTACTTGTGGCGCCCACGGCCCAGGCAAGAAGCATGTCATCTTCCTGCGCAGCGGTTGCATGTCCATACTTCGCGAGGTCAGGGGAAGCGAGATCAAGTACAAAAGTGTAGTTTGGCTGAAGAAGGAATCCGCCGCGTACGTAGCGGAAACGAGGAGCGACATCAAGCGTGTCTTCGCCGAGCGCCGCAAGTGGAGGATTTACGATAAAGCGGCACTTGTCTCCCTTGCGACGGAGTTTCGCGATTGCGTCTTCGGTAAAGGAAGGAGCGACAATGCCATCAAGCATGCGTCCGGCAATCTCCTCTGCCTCATCAGCACCGATAGGGAAGTTGGTGAGGATGAGTCCACCAAAGATCGCAAGAGGATCTCCAGCGATTGTTTTCTTAAGAGTGTTCGTGTGGGTGTCTCCAATGGCAGCACCACAGGCGTTACCGTGCTTTGCGCCTACGGCAAGATGCGGCACCTTTCCACGATTCTTCGCGAACACGGCAGCGATATGCGTTGCCGTTTGAAGAAGGCGATCAATATCTGCCCAATTGTTGTATGAGGGAGGAGTCCCTTCAAGCACGGAGAAACGAGAAAGGGCCAGTGGGTCGTCATTTGCAGTTTCATAGAGCGCTGCGGGTGCCTGGGGTGCATTTTCTCCGTACTTACACTCAGCCACACGAGTACCCACAATGCCGGCATACGCGCCTTCGCCCTGGAAGGTGGCAGAGGCAAGGCAGTATTCAGCGATGGTGTATTCGCCCTTGGCAGCAAGCTCACGCACAAACGCTTCGTCACTTCCTCCGTTTTGTAGCCACTCAAGGACACGAGTACGATCTTTTGGATCACAGACCACCACACGTCCACCCTTCGCTGCAGAGCGGATCATGGTCGGACCTCCGATATCCGTCTTCTCAATCACGGATTCACGGGTGTGATCTGGCTTCTTAAGTTCTTCGGTAAGAGGGTAGAGATCTACACAGACCAAATCAATAAAAGGTATAGAAAGATCCGCGAGTTCCTTAAGATCCTCAGGAATATCACGAGCAAGGAGTCCCGCATGTACTTCACGAGAAAGCGTGACGACACGGTGTCCAAGAATGGCACCACCACCCACAAGATCTGCAACATCAGTGACTTCAATACCTGCATCGGTGAGGGCTTTTGCGGTACCGCCTGAGGCATAGATCTTCACGCCCTGGTCTACCAGACCCTGCGCAAATTCAACGATGCCGTCCTTGTGGTAGACCGAGATGAGTGCCGTCTCTACCTTTTTCATAATTAATCAAATAGTTTAATGAGATAGGTATCTATCTCACGCTGATCAAGATCGTAAAAGCTCTTTTCGTCCCGGTGAAGGTCGCGAGCCAAATCAACACCCACAAAGCGCCAGTGCCACGGCTCATACTGATAATACGCGTTATTGTCTGGATACGAAAGCACGAATCCATAGCGATGGGCGTTATTCAAAAGCCACTGGTACGACTCAGTGTTTTCAAAGCCGCTGAAGGTAGAACCAATGGCTTCGGTGGTGAAATCAATCGTCGTACCGAGTTGGTGCTCTGAGTACCCCTGATCTGCAGAGAAGGTGTTCGCCCCAGAGCCGTAGGTGACACGATAGTTCGCCTTCAATGCTGCCTGTGTACCAAAGGAACGGAATCCAGACACCACCTTCAACTCCACACCATCTTCTTCTGCGTCCTCCAGGAGGTCTTTAAGGAAGGGCCACGCTTCTTCGTGGAAGTATTCTTCTTCACCATAGACATACTCTTCATCTATCTCGACGACTGAGACGGGAGAGTAGTTCTCGTTCAAGAAGTAGATCTTGGAATATTTCTGCAGGAGCTCAGCGTCGGTACGGGAAAGCTTATCAAGCTTACCGACAGTGCCGCTAATGTCGTTGATCTGATTTTCAAAGTTGTCATTACGTTCACGCTCTGCCTGAAGACTTCCGGCAAGATCGCGATTTTCATTCTCTGCACGGGCAAGCGCGTCAGTCGCTTCCACAAGGCGTATCTCGTAATCCGCTGATACGGCCGCGAGACGTGCCTCGGACGCCGTGTAGCCCCAGTAGCCGAGGACAAGGGAGAGCAGGATCAGGACCCCGATAACGATGGGGAAATAGCCTGTGGCGGCGGCTTTCATGCGGGTACTCTAGCACGCCTTCGCAAACCAGGGGATGGGCTCATGCGTTGCATGCGGTATGCTGTACCCCATGCGGAGTAGGGGTAATAGAAAGGGTGTGAACCCGTCATAGACTATGGACTCAAAAGCGACGGAGACGGCGTTCCTTGAACTTCATACCCGCTATGCGGATCCTCTCTTTCGGCACGCGTACTTTCGGGTGAGCGATCGGGATATCGCTCGCGACATCACCCAGGAGTCCTTCTTGCGGATGTGGGAATATCTTTCGGCTGGGAACCAGGTAGACAACCCGAAAGCGTTCCTCTTCCGCGTCGCAGGGAACCTCGTGATTGATCACTACCGTAAGAAAAAGGGCACCTCGCTTGAGACTCTTCAGGAAGACGGCTTTGATCCAATCGGGGACGATGCCGAGGGCATTACAGATGCGGCAGAAGGTACGCATGTGATGAAAGCACTATCGGGGCTTCCTGCCAAAGAGCGCGAGGTTCTCATGATGCGGTATGGCGAAGAGCTTTCAGTAAGCGAGATCGCCGCGATTTTAGGAGAATCTGCAAATGCCATCTCCGTGCGCATACACCGCGCGACGAAGCGGTTACGAGATCTATTTGACCATGGACCCAATTAAACAACTCAAAACTCATTTTCGTACACTTCGTCTTTCTGACGAGGAGCGTGGTGCAATGCGCGACGTGCTTTTGACACGCATGCGCGCGACTCAAGCGCTTCCACGTATTCCATCTCCGTACGCGGGTGTGTTCATGACGCTTACGTTTAAACGCATGACGGCATTCGTCGCATTCCTTGCGGTTATCACGGCAGGCACTGGCTCTGTTGCTGCAGCGGCCGAAGGTGCAGTGCCAGGCGACACTATGTATGCCGTAAAGGTGCATTTCAATGAACGAGTGGCGACGCTCACGGCACTCACTCCCTCGTCTCGTGCGGCAGTCGCAACTTCACACGCAGAGCGTCGTCTTGAAGAAGCGGAAGTGCTTGTGGCGCGTGGCGAACTCAATGAGACTGTTGCGATGGAACTCTCCGAACGATTTAGTAAATCAGCAGAAGAGGCAATCATTCATATTGATGGTTTGACGAACAAAGATCTTGAAGAAGCCACGATCGCGTCCGTAGAATTTGAAACCGTACTTTCTGCCCACGGCCGGATTCTTGATGACATTGTGACAGCGCGTGCTGATGAAGTGCCCGAAGTGGTCGCGGTGCTTCGTGCCGACCTGGCAGAACGTGCAGAGACTATCGCGCGGAAACGTGACGAATCCCGTCTTGCGTTTGTGGACGAAGAGGATGGAAGGCAGGCAAGCGAACGCATCTTTGCCTCCGTATCTCGCGATGCGCAAGATGCCGCAGAGAATCTTGCACGCGAATCTAAGGGCTTGGAGCCTGAGGATGTATTGGCGCTTGAGAGTCGTGCATCTGCCATTGCGATCGCACTTGATGAAGGACGGGCAAAGTATGAACGTGGTGCGTATGGCGATGCGCTTGCTGAGTTTGAGCGCGCAAAATCCTATATTGGTATCGGCGAGCGCTTGCTTGAAGCAAAGGCACGCTTTGATGAGCCAGGAGAAATGCCAGAAGATGAGATGCCGATTGAGGAACCAGTAGAGCAGACAATCGCAACTACAATGGTAGAAGACGCTCTGGCACCTGAAGTGGACACCATGATGATGGCAACAGAGATGCGTGTCATGGCCACGAATACTGCCACTGATACGGCAACGACTACCGAGTTGAAAAAGGAGGCGCCTCGTGAGTTTGTGCCTCGCGTGCCTCGCCCGATTCGTATTAACCTGACCCCCTAAACGGGGCCGGGGAGGCCGTTACGCTTCGTGCGTCGGCCTCCCCGGCAATCATCTGCCCCTCTTCTGGGTCTCGGTCTTCTGGGACCCTTTATGTGTGGTGGACATAGGTACCTATGACGGTCTGACGGTTAGCGCGCTAGTAATAGCTCACTACCGTATCAAGAAGTGCGTGAACTCTAGATGAATTACGCCTTATCTTGTTTCTGCGGCCCAAAATACTTAGAGAAATCCACACTAACTTGCTGAAGATCGTCATTGTCCTCTTCTTTTTCTATACGTCCACAGGGGAGGGTCACCGCGACGCTGGTGCCGTGTCCAGGGGAAGACTTAATGGTAATGCTTCCATGGTGAAGCTTCACCAACTCAGAGACAATCGCAAGACCAAGTCCGCTTCCGCCACTACCGCGCGTACGAGAACTGTCTGCGCGATAGAATGGTTCAAAAATGTGAAGAAGATCTTCCTCGCTGATACCGATACCAGAGTCTTCAACGGTGGTGACGATGTGTCCGCGATAATCGGGGGTAATGCGCACCTTTATCACTCCTTCTGATTGTGTATAGTTTGCGGCATTTTTCACCAGGTTCATGACGATCTGCTCCAGTGCGGTGAGGTTTCCCCATACTGTGGCGTACTCACTTCTCTCAACAGTCACCGTGAGCTTCTTTCGCTCGGTAAGTCCCGCGAGGTGGGCTAATACTCGGTCTGCGACGACACCCATATCAACGTTATCAAAGGGAATCTTCTCAGGGCGCACGAGGACGTTGAGGGAGAGAAGGTTGTTGATGATGTCAGAAATGCGATCAAGTTCCTCAACCGTACTGGTAAGGGTGTCGCGTGCGTCCTTGGGAAGCGTCTCGTCAAAGAGCGTGACCTCGGTATTGGTTTTAATAATAGAGAGCGGTGTACGCAGTTCGTGCGCGACGTTCCCGATAAAGAGTTTCTGCGACTCCAGTGCGTTACGCGTCGGGGCGAGCGTGAGGCGTGCAAGGAGATACCCGAAGATCGCGGTGGTAAGCGTAATAGCTGCCGCAATAAGCACGAAGTTTCTATCCTTGAGATACTCCAGGTTCTCTACGATGACGGCACTGGTCGTCGTCCCCGATGCCACAATACCCGTCATGATGCCTACCAGAAGATTGGTAGAGACATCTTTATAGAGCACAGAAAATCCAACCGCCACGAGGGCGAGGATAAGGGTAGTAAACAAGACCTGGAGAACAATGACGTTCAGTTCCGTTCGGAAGAACAGGTCGTGCTTATACTTACGCGCGAAGGCGGTAACCGATTCCACGAACTGTTTCAATAAGGGAAGGTTCGCCATCGCGGTCGAGTTTCTTGCGGAGGTTTTTGACATGGACATCTATGACATTGCTGAACGATTCATAATTGAAGTCCCAGAGGTGCGAGAGGAGATCTTCACGATTCACCACCTCATTGGGGTGCCGCATGAAGTACTCGAGCAGTGTAAACTCTTTGAGCGTAAGTTCAATCTCGGCACCCTCACGGCGTACGACGTGCTCGCCTGGATCAAGTTCAATCTCGGCGATCTTAAGAATGTCAGGTACCGTCGTGACTGGCCGGCGAAGCAGGGCGTGTACGCGTGCAAGAAGCTCTTCAAACGAGAACGGCTTCACGAGGTAGTCGTCTGCACCTGAGAGAAGGAGCTTCACCTTATTCTCGGTTTCGTTACGTGCGGTAAGGACGAGAATCGGTACCGTCACCCCACGACTCCGGGCCTCCTCACAGACCTCGTGGCCTGACTTTGAGGGGAGCATAAGGTCCAAGATCACGAGATCGTAGTCGGCACGGTGGACGGAAAGACGCGTGAGTGCCTCCGCACCGTCGCCGACGATATCAACCGCGTATCCGCGCTTCTCAAGCCCCTTTTTAATTCCTTCAGCGAGCTTCTGCTCGTCTTCTACAATAAGTATTCGCATAAAGGTACACGTTCAATATCTAGGCGGATAATCCGACACCTCTACAGTTCATCATAACTATCATGAACGGTTCATGAAAGGTCTTCATGGAGGGCCTATCTCAAGGCCAAGACGCTTTAGCGACCAGAGGACCGCTTCCACTCAGTGAGTGTCCCCGCCTGACGCTCAATTGCGCTTGAGGGTCGGATACGACGACGATTCTTTGGAGGGATTGTGGGGAAGTGGGGGATGCGATCTAGGTCTGTGGCGAGGTGCCAGAGATTGTCTTCCGCTGTCACCCAGCTCGTACCTAAGACACTGAGGTTGTACGGACGAGAAAAGCTACGAAGCGTCTTCTTGCCATTCTTGTTGAGGAAGTATTCGTGGAAATAGGACATCGCCAGTTCTCGGACTGTCTTGTACACAGGATCTCGGTAGCGGAGCGTGACATGGTTCGTCTTACTAATGGCTCCCCAGTACCCATTTACCTTGAAAAGGGCAACCACGTGTTCGTCGTCCTCAGGGTCAGTCTTAAGATCAAGGAGAAGTGGTTTCTCACCTTGAACCCACAGCGCCGCAGCCGCAAGAAGCGCGCCTTCCATGCAGTGCGCACGTTGTGCTCGGAGCACGCGCCGGGGAGACATCAATGTTTCTTCAGTCTTTTCAAAGTTTATCGGTAATGTATCAAGGTACTCTTGAATCTTCTCGGGGGTAGAGAGTTTCTTGAGCGTACGAAGCTCTGCGGACGATAGGCCGAACATATACCACTATCTTAACGCACCATTCATAGGGGCATGAGGTATTCTTAGCAGTATGAACAAAATCGGCATGATTCTTGTGCTGATTGTAGGAGGTGGGGGGATATTTTACCTTTGAGTACGTACTCCGCCGCTTCCGGAAGGAGATCGTGCACCACTTATCGTCGGTGATGATTTTGTGCCCACCATATTTCGGACGACCGTGCAGGTGCCATCTTCCGCATCATCCGTGCGGGTGAGTAAGAAATAGAGTCTTTGTGCGTCATATATACTAGCGACATGAAGCGATTCTTTTCACTATTTATTCTTCTTGCACTCGTAACGACCACGATGCCAGTATCCGCACAGGCTGCGGACTTTGAGGTGTCTGGCTGGATTCCGTACTGGAAGAGTACTGAAGGAACCAAGGATGCCAAGAAGCATTTGAGTGAACTCACGGAAGTGAATCCGTTTGCGTACTCGGTGACCTCAAATGGAGATCTTAAAGACCTTGCGGGTCTTAAGAAGAGTGTATGGAAGAACTTCTTTAAGGCAGCAGACAAAAAAGACGTCCGCATTATCCCTACTATCATGTGGAGCGACACGAATAACATTCATCGTATCCTCTCTGACAGCGATCTCCGTGAAGATCACATAGACGAGATTGTGAACATGGTAAAGAAAGGGAAGTATGACGGAGTGGACATAGACTACGAGGCAAAACTTGCCGCAACCCGCCCGTACTTCTCTACCTTCCTCAAGGAACTAGATGAAGAGCTCGGCACCAAGATGCTTGCGTGTACGATTGAAGCCCGTACCCCACCAGACTCGCTCTACCGGACCATCCCTGCGAATCTTGAATACGCAAATGATTATAAGGAAATCAACACATACTGTGACCGGGTGCGCATCATGGCCTACGACCAGCAGCGTGCAGATATAAAGCTCAACGACGCGCGCTCCGGAAGTCCATATATGCCAGTGGCAGATCCGGCATGGGCAGAGAAGGTGATTCAACTTGCCCTTAAGGACATAGACGAAGATAAGCTTGTGCTTGCGGTGCCTACCTACGGTTTTGAATACACACTCACCGTTTCTCCAAACTGGTATCAGAACTATGCACGTCAGTGGTCTGTCACCGATGCGTATGCGAAAGATCTTGCAGATGATCTCAATATTGAACCAATGCGCAATGCAGCAGGCGAACTTTCGTTCTCCTACATCTCTACCACCACGCCAAGTATGATTCCGCGTAGTACCCGCGCACCTTCGGGGACGCCTGAGGGAAATGAGGCCGCGGCGCGTGCGCTTGCGTATGCGAATGCAACCGGTGCAACCACGCAGGTGAATCTCGTATGGTGGACGGATGCGGAAGCAGTAGAGCGTAAGGTAGATTTGGCTAAGAAGTATGGTCTTCGTGGCATTGCCATCTTCCGCGTAGACGGAACTGAAGATCAGGACATCTGGGATCTGTTCTAACCCTGCTACAATCTCCTTATGACAGGAGAAGGCGATCCTACAGGATCTTCGGGGCCGAGTACTGTATTTTCCATTCTTGAACGAATGGATTCCCGAAGCCGTAAGGACTTCTTCTTAAATCTCTCGCTCGCGAGTCAAGAGGAGTTTCGCACCCGACTCGCGAGCGAACAAGGCTGGGATCGTACACGCATTGATGCGTATTTCGGGATTGTGTCTGACGCTCCTACTCCTCCATCACCAGACCCTAAACCAGAGCGTAGACTAGGCAGACCGAAAGTTGAGTCTCGTGGGCCGTGGGGTCAAGATCGTCTTGGGTGGTATAAGATTCATCACCCTGATCTCACACGCTCACAGCTCAAGGAAGAGAATCGTCCGCTCTATGAAGATTTAACATCACACGGAGAACTAGACTCCATTCCGGTGAAGCGAGCATTTAATGACAACCCTCTTGCATTTTATCGTCTCCATTACGCAGGGGAGACGCGAGGAGAACTGCAGGCAAGTAATCCGACGCTGTATCAGGCGTTGTTGCGTCGTGATCAATTAGGGGAGATACCTCTCAAACGTCCGTACGGTGATGATCCGTTCGCGCACTATGATAAACACTATTCAGGAGTGACGCGTGGACAGCTCGCGAAACGCGATCCCGCTTTTTATAACTATCTGTATCGTCGCAATCTTCATACAGAAATTCCGCTACAAGAAGTGCGACCCAAAAGGGGATCATACAAACAGACTCAGACAGATATTGAGCCTTCACCGGAGTTGCCTCGTGAGCCACGCGGAGCTCCTTTCAAGGCATTTACCGGAGAAACTACTGCGGCGATAGAGTACTGGGATACGAGCATGTCTAATCCTCGTATGGTGCTACAACCTGTGTCTGCTCGTAAGTACCTTGAGCTTTATCGCGGTGGGCAACTTCGTTTCCAAATAGAGAACACAGAGCCACCTGAGTCGTATCCCACTCTAGAGGAAGTAGAGGAAAAAGTTTCCAAGAGGGGCTAAACGAAGATCTTCGTTCGGCGTATAGACAGTGCAAGCGCACCCGCACCAAGCTTCTTGCCAATATCTTCTGCCAGAGTGCGCATGTAGATACCGGCACTCGTGCGTACGCGGATAGTGAGCACGGGGTAGGTGGTGGGTCGCAGTGTCTTTTTCCACTCTGCGCGTACTTCTTCTTTTCTGAAGTTTCGTCCTAGTGCTTTTGATTGTTCAGTCACAGGAGTAAGGGTGGAAATCTTCTTTTCTACGTATGTTTCTAGCCACTGTGCTGACACGCGACGGAGTCCTTTGTACGCGAGTGAATGAATCGTGCCGTTTTGGAGTGGGACCTCTACTGACTCTTCTTCCAGTGTCCACTGGAATAGAGGCTTTCCTTGAACGGTCTTAGAAGAGAACTGAGGGTAGGGACTTTGGTACGGGCCTATAAATAAAGGAAGTATCTTCTTTATTTCCTGAGCAGTAGGAAATACGGCTGGATGTGACTTAGTGATACCAAGCACGTCTCCTGCATCAGAAGAGACACCAAGCAATACCTCCACAATATATTCTTTATTGAGTGCATGGTATTCCTTCTGTCGCTTACACTCGTCACCGACGAGAATGAGAAGTTTTCCTGAGGCCATTGGATCAAGTCTTCCTGCATAGGCCATAGGGACTGAAGAGGGAATGCGACGACTCTTTCGTCCACGCTCCAGTGCCTGGAGCGGAGTCTCTCCCACCTTCTTGTTCATCATGAATTTCTTCACCATATATGGGGGAGTATGGGGGTTGCGAAGAAGCGGGGCAAGCGTGGTAGTCTTGAGGCGTGAAAGTCTATATCACTGGTGCCTCAGGGACGGGGAAGACAAGTATTGCACGCGAGCTTGCCGCGCGTGGTATTCCTACGCTTGATATGGACACCATTTGCCATCGCGCACATAGAGAGACAGGAGAGGAAGTTGGATGGGAGCCAGGGAAGCCTGAAGAGTGGTACGAAGCACACGGATGGGTGTGTAATGTGGGCACACTTGAAGAATTCCTTGCGGCACATGAGACGGCGGTCGCGGTCGGACTTTCCTCGGATCAAGACGACTACCTTAAACTCTTTGACAAGGTATTTGTACTCTATGCACGCCCTGAGGTGATCATTGAACGCCTGAACGCACGAAAGGATAACGAGTATGGGAAGCACCCCCGTGAACAGGAACGTCTCCTTAAGTGGCACCGTATGTTTGAACAGGAGATGGAAACAAAAGGGGCCATTCCGATTAATACGGAGCGACCCTTGAGTGAGACGGTAGAAGATATTCTTACGCGCTTCTAGCTTTCGCGGATTTCAATACGTGCGGGCCAAGGGAATGGTTCCATACCTTCCTCAAGTTCAAGCGTACCCTCTGCCTGCATACCCTTCACACGGCCATCAAGATATTCTTTCCATACGATAAATTTACCGTCTTTGATCTTGCCGATGATGGCATCAGATACCACCTCACGTTTTCCAGTCTCTTCTTTCGTAGTCGCAAACTGCCACTCCACTGCGACATCATTCCCGTTCACTACGATAGTGTGGATGTAGACCTTGGTATCAGTGTAGGCATCAGCAAAGTAGCGCAGATCCTCTAGTGTCTCTGCTTTCGTGAGGCGGCGACCAGGATAGGCGAACACTGAGTCCTCGTGAAGGAGGGAGTCAAGAAGGATTTCATCTCCGGTCTCCCAGGCGCGTGCCATATCACGCACCATCCCCTCTACCTTCCGTTCATGTGTTGCCTCTACCTGGTTGTAGAGAAACGCACCAATGAGTACGGCAGCGGTTATCGCAGCGAGCGCAATAAGTTTCTTATGCTTCATTATTCAACAACTGAGGCAATCTCTTTGAGATTGTTCGTCGCGGTTTCTTCAAGTGCGGTGAGCGCGGCAACCTTGAGGTCTAGATCTGCCGCAAGTTCTTCGTACACAGCTGCTTCTTCAAGAAGAAGACCCTTAATATCCTGAGGCACTTCTGCGTCACCAGGAAGGTTGTATTGTGCAACCATAGACGCGATTTCGGTCATGCGAGGAGATTCAAACTCTCCACTGGTAAGAAGGGAAGATAGGGTGGCGATAGTCATGGTTATTCAGCAGCTATTGGGAGAGGTTCTCCTCCTTCCTCATCATCTCGGCGTTGTTCTGCGGCAGCGGTAGAAGAAGGGGTGCTAATGGGAACTCTCACTGCTTTTGCAGCAGCGGGGGCTGGTTCATCTATATCATCTTCGTGAATGCCACGAAGCCTACGCGCAGCGGCGTTGAGTTCGTTTCGCGCCTTAACGAGGACATTGCGTCGTTCGCGTGAGCGGCGAGCGTATTCAGCGTATACAAGTGCTTCAAGCGCGATGTAGTAGTTGGCCTCAAAGGTGTTGAGAGGCTGGAGCTCAGTTTCTTCTTCTGCTGGAGCAGGTACTGGCGCTCCTTCTTCGGTGACAGGGACGAGCTGCACGCGAAAGAACTGACCACCCATCTCTACGAGACCTTCAGATTCAGAAGAGAGTACTCCTTGTGCTTCGTGACTTCGTGCGATTTTCTCTGCGCGTTTCTCAAGAGCAGAGAATTCTTCCACGGTCATGTTGGCCTTCTCAAAGGCAAGTCGCATGGCGCGATCATAGATGTTGAAATGCGACTGACGACGAGCCTCCATCGCACTCTCCTCGCGGAACTTCTCACGTAGAGCTGCGTAGTGCC
This sequence comes from Patescibacteria group bacterium, assembly GCA_019744845.1. Taxonomy (GTDB): domain Bacteria; phylum Patescibacteriota; class Minisyncoccia; order Phycocordibacterales; family Phycocordibacteraceae; genus C7867-001. The sequence goes on from JAIETW010000006.1 coordinate 34,426, forward strand.
TCAATCGTGCCTTTGATTCATGGAGTTCTGCGTCAATGTTTACAAGCACGCTTTTGATTGCTTCGCGGCGACCTTTAGAAAACGGTACAAATCGCAGCATGTACTCTGCACCACCCCACCATGTTTGACCAAATTCTTGTCCAGACTTCTTTTCGCGTTCAACTGCGACTCGGCGGTCTATATCCGCTGTCTTTCTCGCTGCTTCCGCTTTATATGCGGCAACTCGCGCATCTTCCTCTGCACGTGCTGCTTTTATCGCAGGATGTAACTCAGGTGCACGATTCCCTCCACGTGGTGATTGGCTTTGCTTCATAGTGTCCCAATTATCGCTTCATAATTGAACTCTTGTCAAGAAGCTCAGGTATGCATTCTTGAAAACGGAAGTGCCTAGCCAACACTGACTCTTACTCGCCGTTTTTAGCAAAAAGTTCTTGCAGAGGTGTGCGGAGATGGAGCGGAATATTCTGCTCCATTCCTTTTGCCAGGTCGTTTCTTTCTTGTGGATCCGTGTGAAGGTTGAAATACTCAAATATCTCCTTCGGTTCCGGATAGTTAAATGATTCCCATCGTGCTTTCTCCATACCAACTCGGACGGCGTATTCATGACCCTCAATGATAGGAGTGTCGGTCCCCGCAACGCCTGCTGCCTCTATACTCACGGGTACGTTTCGTACGCTCTCAGAGGATATTGCAGAGAGATACTCAGGTTTTCCGTTTACAAACGGAATGACACGCGAAGGCAACGAATGCCCGTGAAGGAGGGGAGTAAGGTCCCTGCCTTTGAAGGTGTCAGGGACCGACACTCCAGCAAGAGAAAGGATGGTTGGTGCCATATCCATGAGTGATACTGGTGTGTCTATACGCATACGATTGACTCCAGGGACACGCATGAAAAGGGGAATATGCACTTCCTCCTCATAGAGACTTTGTGCGTGCCACACTTTATTATGCTCACCAAACGCCTCTCCATGATCTGCGGAGAGAATAATCACGGTATTCGCCAGCGTTTCTTTAGGAATACGTTCAAGGAAATCAGCGATATTGTCATCGGCTTGTGCGATTCCTTGATCGTAGCGAAGCTCAAAGGCGTGAACGCGCTCAGGATCAAGTGCTGGTTTCTCGTTCTCTTTCAAGAAATCAAACATGGTGACTGACTCATACCCCTCAAGCTCTTGATAGAGCTCATTGTATGGCGCGCGCGGCTCAAAAGGGTCGTGTACTTCAAAGGTGTGCACCAGAAGAAAGAACGGAGAGGGATCTGCGATGATCGTGGGTAGGGTCTCGGTTGCAACCTCAAACGGAGGCCCCACGTTCGTGAAGGTGAGTTCTCCATCTTCAAATCCTCTGGTAATCGCATCAAGGATGAAAACGACTGGCAGAGGCACGACACCCTGCACGCGCACTCCTGCGTCACGCAGGGCGGATTGAAGATGAGGACGAGTCCCATCATCAAGCTCACGATAGGTGATATTCGTTGCAAGATCAGAGAAATACATACTCGTGAACGACGGGAGGGTCCACGGAGAATTTGCACTTGCCTGATCAAAAATCACCCCGTGCTCCTCAAAGAATGCGGTGGTGCGAGGAAGGGTGTCGCGCTCGTACCCGTAGGTGCCAATATGTCGGGCACCCAGCGTGTCTATCATGATGAGTATGACGTTGCAGCCCTCAGTACATGGGCGTTCTTTGTAGAGGGGAAAGAATGTCGCAATCAACACCCCGAGCAGTACAAGCACGAAAACAAGGGATATCTTTTTCATTTAGTTTCCAAACGGAAGGGTCACCTGATCTTCTGGTGCCTGCTTTTCGTTGTAGATATACGCATTGAGGGCGTAAAAGGCAAGTACAAGGATGGCAAGAACGCCTACGACCCAAAGAAATATTTTCATACCAAAAGTATACCGTACAGGCCACTGCTCCATATATACGCTTTGATTCATGTGTTTCTCACGAAGATTTTTCAAATCTCATTTGTTCTTCAGCACTCCCTCACTAGAGATGGTGCATACTGTGGTGAGTATGGACACTTCTCCTTCTCCCTATGTTCTCGTCGTTGATGATAATCGTGAAATCACTAAAGGACTCGTACGACTCATCATGGCGCTCGGATGGTCTGCGCGCGGTGCGTATTCTGCAAAGGAAGCAATAGCGCATCTTGAGGCGGGAGAAGTGGAGCTTCTCCTTATTGATATCAATATGCCAGAGATGGACGGGTATGAACTTATTGCGTTTCTTCGTAACGAAATGAGAAGTGTGGTTCCTACCATTGCACTTACTGGGTACGGTCTTTCGGAGGATCGTCAGAAAGCACTTCATGCAGGATTTAACGCACATCTCACCAAGCCTATTGGGAAAGAAGAGCTTGAACGAGCCATTGGTACATTTCTTCTCTCTTCGCTGTCTAACAAAAAGAGCCTCGTCTGAGGCTCTTTTGTGGAGGGAGACTACTTGCGCTTCTTTTTGGTTGCGCGAGCCTCAAGCATCGCCTTCTTCACCGCAAGACGCTTCTTGGTCTTGGGAGTCTTCTTGCGGGGCTTCTTAGGGCTTACACCCTGGCTGTTTCGGTGCCACATACGTAGGTATTAATGATTATGTGTGAAGAGTATACCGCACTATTTCTTTTCCATCCCAGGAAGGATGTTGGTAGGCATAACCTCTATGGTACCGCCTGGAATCTTCAAATGAGGGTGTCCTTCAAAGAGTTGCGCTGCCGCTTCCGTAGATTCTGCTTCTACCATTGAGTAAAGCATGATGTTATTGGCCACATCCTGGACTCCTTCAGGGGTAATGCGCTTGGTTTTACCTGCGCCTGCAGTTTCAAGAAGGGAAGAGGAGTGTGCAGATGCCCATGCGTCCCAGTCCGCTTTCATCTTCTCTTCTTCGCTCTTACGAATCTCTGGATCAATCTTCATCCATTCAGCGAGCCCTTCTGCGGGCATGAGGTACAACACAAGGAATTTGCTCATAGGGTATGTCTAGTTGCTATAACGCTACAGTATATCAGTTCCCGTTAGGGTATAGACCTGCGTCATCACGACCATCCACGCAGCTGTACACAGACATCCAAGGCATTGAACTAATGGTATCTTGATTGCAAGACCGAAGTGGTCCCTAAAGATACGTACCCATGAAAAATAAGACTATGCGATTTGGTGTTGCGGCAATGTTTGCCCTCGTGCTCATGGGGGGTGCATTTGTAGCGGTTCCGACACCAACCGTGCACGCGGAAAGCGGATCTTCCTACTCCAACGCAAGTATTGAAGAGCTTCGTGAGATGCTTCTTTCATTGATGCAGCAGCTGATTGTACTTCTTGAAGCGCAGAAGAACGGAATGGCGTCTGACGACTCAGATGATGACTCCTGTGACGACATTGGTCTTACGGAACTTGAAGCAGAGATCTTCACCAATGAAACAGTTGTGCAGATTGAACTCAATGGTGACAAGGATGTACTTGTTACCTCAGCCGATAGTCGCGCAGAGATTATTGACGCGGTCATGGACGAGTATCCTTCATTGAGTGAAGACGAGGTAGACGACCTTCTTACTGTTGAAGAGGAGGATCGTGCTAGTCGTGCAGAAGATAAAGATTGGGGAGATGATGATTCTTCGTGTGACGAAGACGAAGACGAAGACGAAGACGAAGACGAAAATGACGATGACGATGATGACGATGACGATGATGAAGACGAGGACGACTAATATCTAAACCTCTTATGAAAAAGGCGCCAGAAGGCGCCTTTTCTCTATGCTCCGC
>JAIETW010000004.1 GCA_019744845.1 Patescibacteria group bacterium
TTCATCCTTTGCATGGAAGCTTCCTGCAAATACGCTACCAATACCGTTTCCAGCATTTGCAAGCCATGTGGTAACTTGTGCAAACATCTGAGAGAAGAATCCGCTCATGAATGAACCTTCAGTCAAGAATCGTGACATGTCAGTTGATGTTGGCATTTCTCCAAATGCAAAGAAGTCATTCAATGCTGCGTAGCGAGTCTCTGACATATACATACGATTCTCAACGAACACTTCAAGGAGTCCGTCTTGATCAATTGAATCAAGTGCAAGACCAACAATCTGTGTTGTTGTTGTTGCCTTTGTTCCAACTCCAGGGACTGATGAAAGAGTGATTGGATCTCCTGCCTTGATCTCTCCTCCTTCCATGTTGACCATAAGGGGTACGCGACCCTTAAGAGCAACTGGCTTGCCGCCCTTAATATCCTGTCCGAGAAGAAGTCCCGGAGCGGTTGAGATGATTCCGAGAAGCGTCTCACCTTTCTCTGCACGCTTGATAGCTGATGTTGTTGAGGTATCAAGAGACACAATTTCAGCTGCCTTGATAGTTGGGTCAACCACTCGGTAATTTTCAGCCAAGTCGATGTCCGTCACTGCAGCAGTTGTTGCGTAAATAGTACCTGCAGTAGTTCCGCAACTTCCTGTGTCACGTACACAGAGTGATCCTTGGATAGAAAGGGTCGAAATAGGAGTAGTGGTACCAATACCTACAGTTCCACCAAAGTAACTTGGAGCAGTGCTTGATGCATAGAGCGCGTAGTTAAGACCAGTGATTGTAGCGCCTGAATGCGCCCCATCAATATAGAGCGATGCAGTATCTTGTACTGTTGCAGTACCAGCAGTAATTGTTCCGAGGCCTTTAACTGCAAGGTTTGCAAGCATCTTGTGGTTACCCGATGTACCTTCTGTCAAAATAGCACTTCCCACAAGCACTGATGCATAGTTACTGTTTGCAGTTACTGCAGTCGAGCTGTTTCCATAAAATGCAGTACGAACGTTAACTCCCGCAGCTCCACCAAAAATATATTGCGCTACTGCGGAGTTTACGCTTGTGTTTGCTCCCACAACATACAAGTTACTGTTTGTAGTTGCTGAAGTTGAGAATGCACCAGCTGATGTTATACCTCCCGTAAGAGTAAGTAATCCTGCGCTCGAAATCGTTGCTGGAGTTGTATACGCACCTCCGTTTACTGAATACCCAAGTGTCCATGTTGCTGACGGAGCTGTGGTTCCCTGAACAGGCAAAACGTGTGCTCGGAATCTTACAGATTGAGATGCCGCAGTAGCTGTTGTTTTCCAACCTTGACCTTCCCATACAATTGAAGGTGACACCTGCTGAGCTCCTGCCGCTGCAGCAGTTCCATTTTGAAGCATGATGCCACTTTCGTTTGTTGCGAGCGCCCCAATGTTATTAGATGTTACAGAAAACTTAGCAGCAGGAGTTGTTGTACCAACTGCAAGGCGCTTGTTTGTATTATCCCAAAAGAGATCAGCGTCAGCCGCCATAACATTGCTTCCGTCATTGAATTGCAATTGACCTCCTGACCCAGCTGCGGTCGCCACTCCACCCGAACATGTTACCAATGTATTAGAAGCAGAAAGACAAAGTGAAGTTCCTGATCCTGCAGATGTTCCAAGCAAAGCTACTGTTCCGGTAGTCGTAGAATTTCCTCCTATATACGCATCTCCACCAACAGTGAGGAGTGAAGAAGGGGTTGAAGATCCAATGCCGATATTTCCTGAAGTAGCTATATACATAGCTCCAGTGCCGTTGGCATCAAACTGAATATTATTTCCTCGTACCCACAAATCTCTCCACACAGCAGACTCTCGACTGTATGACTGCATCACCGTACCTCCCGATCCACCCGATGCCGAACCTGCAGAGGCATCGGTATCAAAGACAATCTCAAGGCCTTGACCATTTGATGGATACGAAGGAGTTGCTCCTGCTCCTTGAATTTGTGTCGTACCCGCAACTACAAACTTCGCGGTTGGAGTCGAAGTACCAACACCAATATTTCCACTCTGCTGAATTCGGAGCGCCTCCACTGGCACAATCGTATTTGAAGGGGTTGTTGAGAATACGAGATTTGTACCATATCCACCAGTACTGTGTGCCTGTGCTGCAATCGCTTGAATAAGTGCAACTGTAGTACCAGTTAGTCCGTCGTTATTGTCATTTGAATCAAAGGTAATTCCTCCAACAAGCTCACCGAGAGTTATTGGTTCAAAACTACTTCCAAGAGTAAGTTGCTCATTTGTCCCCGCAGCAGATCCATTTGCGATAATAGTAAGCATATTGCTTGGTGTTGTTGTTCCAATTCCAACATTACCCGCAAAAGTTGCTGCATTTGCAGTAAGTGTACCGCTGAGCGATGTGTTTCTACTATCATCAATAGCCAGAGCTGAGACTCCTCGAATTCTGAGACTTATACCATTTGTACCCCCGCTCGGCACTGTATTTGCAGCATCAGTCGTTGAGTCTATAACAAGGGTTTTTGCAGCAGCAGCAGCCGAGTAGCTCGTAAGATTATTTCCTCCAGAGTTACCAAAAATAGTAATATTTTGCGTTGAGCTTCGTCCCGCACGGAAGGAATCTGATCCATCAACAAGAGACGAGAGGAGTGTACCATCATAAGTAAGCGCTGAATTTGTAACCAGCGCTCCTCCTGTTGTGGTATACGGCACACGACTCGCAGTCAAAGAAGTGACTGCAAGATTGGTTGTAGTAGCACCAGTGAAGGTTGCCCCTGCAAAGATAGCAGTACCAGTGAAGGTTGGTGATGCTGAGAGAACAAGGTTGGTTGTTCCTGTAGATCCTGATACATCTGAAATTGATGAAATGAGGTTGCTGAGAGTGATTGTTGAAACCAAGTTCTTGCTTGCGTCAGTTGCCACAAGGCGAGATGCGGTGAGACCAGCAACATTCACCACACCTGTTGCGTTGATGGTCATGCGCTGTACTCCTGCAGTGGTGAACCCAATGGTATCAGTTGCTGGTCGGTAGATACCAACGTTGGTGTCTCCTGTCCATGAAAAACTCGGTGCTTCTATGGTGTCTGCTGGCTGTCCAAGGAATTGTACATCAGTATCAATTGAGCCAGACGCTTTGATAGTACCTGCAACTGAAAGTTTTTGACTTGGTGAAGTAGTGCCGATTCCAAAGTTTCCAGCTGAGGTAAGGGTCAAAGAGTTTGCTGGCGCACCATCCTGAAGAGTGAGAAGAGTATTGGTGTTATCTCTAATAGTGAAATCTTCTGAAGCAGATTGACCAAAGAACCACGACATCTGCGTATTTTTAACTTGAAGCTCTACTACTCCTCCTCCACCAGTAACCTCAAAGAGTCCTAGAGTACTAAATGCAGCATCGGTGACCGCAAGAGGCGCAGCAGAGTTATTTCCAGTGATTGAAAGCCAGTGATTTGGTGTAGTGCTGCTTATTCCCATGCGACCACTGTCAAGCATAGTGAGGCGCTCTACTCCTGATGAGTTTTCAACTACCATTAGCTTTGTAAGCGCACCACCACTTACCACAGTAAGCTTTCCTGAAGGCGTACTTGATCCGAGTCCAACATTTCCTGTGGCCGTAATACGCATAGCCTCTGCAAACGTACCTACGTTCCGAGTACTAAGTGAAAGTCCATTAGCTGAACCTGTAGTACTTTCTGCAATAAGGCTCATACTTCCACGAGTAGTACCTGCAAGCGAATTACTTCCATCACTACTGGTGAAGTTAAGACTCGACATAACATCACCTACAGCAAAGGTAATGTTGCGAGTGTCATTGATTGTAATCTCAGGAAACGAACTGCTTACTGAAAGAATACTTGCAGGAGTAGTTGTTCCAATCCCCACATTCCCCGTACTCTTGTTGATGAACAAATCATCAGTATTAATAGAGAAGTTTCCTGTCGCATTAAAGTTCGTCGACGCCCCATCAAATGCAATGTCAGTATCAGCAATTGAGAGGCTGGTGGTATTGAGATCAAGTGCTGTTGCTGCATCAAAGGTGAGTGTTCCTGAGGTGTATGAGTCAGATGCATTTGAGCGGAGGAAGTCTGTTGAATCGAGTCCGTCGAGGAGGTTTGCGTTCACACTGCTTGATGCGTAGGTGAGAGTGCCGCTGGTGAGAGTGAAGCCTGTTCCGAGTGTCACACTTGCAAGCTGCTTGAAACCATTTGCAAACATAAGAGTGTCTGCGGTGACATTTGAAGGAATGAGGCTGCCAACCACTGCAGCACCAGTAACACTAAGCGTTCCTCCGAATGCTGCGCTGGTAGCAAAGAGGTTTGTTGAAGACGCAGTTGTTGCGAAGAATTGGGTTGAGGTTGCTTGGGTGAGTGTTGTGTTTCCAGTGACTGAAAGGGTTCCCATGCTCACCGTTCCATTAGACGCCACCTGGAAGAGCGGGCTTGAAGTTGCTGACTTATTATAGATATTAAAGTTTGGAGCTTGTGTTCCATCATTGTCCATTACAAAGTTAAAGCCTCCACGAATCCCTGCGTTTTCATTTTGCTCTGCAATAAACCACACATGACTATCATCAGCATAACTGTAGAGACCTTCGCTATCATTAACCAAGTTCCATGGGTACAACTGACTACCAAATCTTCGAATATTGAAATCGCCCGATATCTGCAAAGAAGCTGATGGTGACGCTGTCCCAATACCCACACGGTTACTGCTGTAGTTGTAGACGAATCCTGATGTTTCAAATGCAACTCCGCCAGCAAAGGTTGATGTTGCGGCTGTATCATTAACTGTTAATGCCCCCTTTATGGCCAAGTTTCCACTATTCGCATTCAAGGCCATTGAAGGAACAGTACCGTATGACCATACGAAGCCACGTCCAGTTCCTGAAGACATAATATTTGCCAAATAGTAGTCAGTCACATCACCGTATTGATATGACGCTGAGTTGGACATCAGAATACCGTATGTAGTTGGCGCACCGCCCCAGAATCCAATACCGTTACCTGCACCTGATGCTATAGAAGGGCCAGTTGATGTTATACGCATACGCTCCGCTCCTGAAGTGGTGAATCCAATCACATCAGTAGCTGGTCGGTAGATACCAACGTTGGTGTCTCCTGTCCATGAGAATGATGGAGCTGATACGGTATCTGCTGCTTGACCGAGGAACTGTACGTCTGCGTCGATTGAGCCGGTTGATTTGATGTTGCCGACAACAGAGAGTTTTTGAGATGGTGAGGTGGTGCCGATTCCGACGTTTCCTGTTCCCAGAATGGTCATGAGTGTATTTCCTGCCGCTTGGAAGATGTGATCTCGGTTAGCAGTCGCAGTGTTATAGGTGAGAGACGCATTATTTGCGTTGATACTAGCCATCAAGCCATTGTCGGTGTCTGAGAAGGTTATCTGAGGAAATGATGCGGTAAGCGTCAAAAGAGCTGTAGGAGACGTACTCCCAACCCCCACATTCCCATTAGCTCCAATAAAGAGTGAAGAAGTCGCACTCAATGTCGTACCATTCGCAGCATAGTATGGTACTTGTCCGATGATTCCTGAACCAATCTGATTTGCAGAAGCAAAACCAAGTGTTGAGGTCGCCACACTCACCCAACGACTTCCATTCCATGAGATGAGGTTTCCTGTTGCTCCTCCTGCTGGGTTTGGAATGGTTGATGATGCGTTGATGTATGTGTTTGCGCTCGTTGTTGAGAAAGAGTTCGCAAGGTAGTAGCTTCCTTCTTGACCATCGAATGTTCCTGTCCAAGCACCAGTCGCATTGAGCGTGAGAACACCTCCCACGTTCTGTAGACCTGCTCCGGTAAGGTCGGTGATGTAGTCAGAACCAACACCGAGAGTGGTTGTGTAGAGAGAACCTGTTGAGGTTGCATTTGTTACCGTGGTAAGTCCGAGCGTTGAAGCTCCCGTGACATTGAGTGTCCCTCCAATTGTTGCTGAAGTTGAAACTCTCAGAATTGAAGTTGATGCGATGTTAGTGATTGCAAGATTTGTAGTTGTACCAGAGAGCGCTGAGAAATTTGCAAGCGTTGATGTTGCTGTAACGCTCAATGTTCCCGTTGCAGTGAGGTTTGCACCAGTGAGATTTCCTGTAAACAAACCATTCCCCTGTACGACAAAACTTTCTGATGGAGTTGTTGTTCCAATTCCAACATTTCCAAAAATATTCATTCCACCTTGGTATGAATTATTTCGTGCAAATGCATTGGTCTCTGTTTTTCCTGATGACATTGTGCGATTTGTGCCATCAAGAGAAACCGCAACAAATGTTCCGTTACCATATGCAACCGCTTGCCACTGATTAGGCTCACTCGTGCGTGATGTCCAGTTGATTCCGTCTGGAGATGTTATTACCAAACTATCAGCAGGACCAGAATCCGCAACAGCAACAAACAATCCATTTCCGTAGGTTACTCCATTGAGGAAGTAGTCAGCAGGATTGGTACGCGTTGTCCATGTTGATCCATCTGGAGATGTCATCACATCACTTCCAAGTCCGTCGTATGAAACCGCTACGAAAAGTCCGTTTCCATACGTGACACTTGTCCACTGATTGCTTGAAGCACCTGCTTGTGGTGTCCATGTAATTCCATCTGGAGATGTCATTACGTTGTTTGTAGCGCCATCAAGCGACACAGCAACAAAGAGTCCGTTGCCGTGCGTTACTGAAATCCAATAGTTATCTTCTGCACTCGTGCGTGATGTCCAGCTGATTCCGTCTGGAGACGTCATCACACGGTTACCAGTACCACTTCCAGCCACTGCAACAAAGAGTCCGTTGCCGTAAGTCACTGACTGCCATGAGTTATCTGCTGCACTCGTGCGTGATGTCCATGTAATTCCATCAGGAGATGTCATTACGCGATTACCAGTACCACTTGAAGAAACTGCAACAAAGAGTCCGTTGCCGTAAGTCACTGACTGCCATGCGTTATCTGCGGCACTCGTGCGTGATGTCCAGTTAATTCCGTCAGGTGATGTCATCACACGGTTACCAGTACCGTCAGTTGAAACAGCGACAAATGTTCCGTTGCCGTATGCAACAGCGCCCCACTGATTCGTTGTAGCCGCAGGATGTGTTGCCCAGCTAATTCCTTTTGAATTTATATCTCCTGCAACAACCACATTTCCTGTGAGGGTTGGACTTTCAGAAAACACTGCAGTACCTGTCCCTGTTTCATCAGTGAGGAATGCAGCCAATTCTGCAGATGTATCGATTTCATACGAATACACAACTGCTGGATCCAAAAAATTTGCGCCAAGAGTTGAAGACGCCGTGAGTACACCATTTGTGCCGTAGATAAATCCAGTGAGCGTTCCAATTGTTGCAGTACCTGTTGCAGTAAAGTCTCCGCCGATATATGCATTCCCTCCCACTGAAAGTTTTGTAGAAGGAGTTGTGCTTCCAATTCCTATGTTCCCGCCATCCAAAATTGAAAACACTTCTGTTCCTCCATCAAAAATATTTAAAATATCGCCGCTCCCATTTTGTGTGATTGTAAAAAGTGTTGAGGCACTTGATGAAGCAAGTGATGTTGGCGCGTCACTTCGCAAAAATTGTGTTGAATCAAGACCATCAATCTTTCCCGCTTCAAATGCAGCAGGCACTGTTCCCAAAACTTTACGTGGTGACATTTCTCCATCCCACGCAGGAGATCCTGCTGATCCTCCAATCTCAACTCCAAGATAAAGCGTTTGATTGAAATCAACTCCAGTTAGTGGAGTTGAACTTCCGAGCATAACGCTGAAAAGTCCGCTGCGCACCTGCACCCGATTTCCAGCAGCAGAACTTCGATCCTCAGCCCACACCGCAGTTGAAGTCGCCGCAGTCGGTGAAGTCAAAAGCCAAAAGCGCATGTGATAGATTCCATCCGCAACTGCGATGTTTGAAGAACCGGTCAACTTACCCTGATAGTTGATTTGAGAATTAGGTGCAGCGTGCGCTGTTTCTGGTGTGAAAAAAACAGATACGAATCCAAAGGTTTGCACAAAGCAAAATATCACAATTGGCATAATTGTGATCCAAGAACTTAAGAAACGATATCTCTTTGTCATATCTACCTTTTTCGCTTCTTTCTCCATTTTTTATGAACCCAAAAGAGCTACACAAATCATACAAAAAGTTTATCATCTTGCGGCATAAAACATACGCAAAAATGCATACAAAAAATGGGTATAACTTTATTAAAAAAATATATATGTTTTATGTATTTTTTAAATACTTTTTAAATTTTATTTTGATAAAAATTTTTATCTATCCAAATGTTAGAAAATTCACGACTTTTAGACGTAAAAAAATAAATTTTTACGACACTTTTTATGAAAACACTACTTTGCCTGAAAACTTGGAGAGATCTTCAAATCCATATGCCCGCCTGCATCAAAAACTCATCAAATTAATCCGTCTACCATCTCTTGTTTTTGTCCGAGATTTTTATACGATTTATTAAAATAACAATATCTCGTTTAAACGAGATATTGTTATTTTAAGCTCTTATTGGCCGAGATATATTAAAATCTCGGCTAATCTCTGGCATCAATATTTTCTTTTTTTCTTCTGCTCAGAAGCCAGCTTATGATGAGAAGTAGGAAGAATATCAGTATCCACGGGAAGTA
>JAIETW010000003.1 GCA_019744845.1 Patescibacteria group bacterium
GCGATGGTTGATGATGCGTTGATGTATGTGTTTGCAGAAGTGGTTGAGAATGAGTTCGCAAGGTAGTAGCTGCCTTCTTGACCATCGAAGGTTCCTGTCCAGTCGCCTGTCACTGCAGCAACATAGTCGGTGCCTGCGATTGCTGGTACCACTGTTCCTCCTGCAGTGGTCTTCAAGAGTGATGAGGTGATGCCGGTGATTGCGAAGTTAGTGGTTGTTCCTGAGGTGATGAGTGCGTTTCCAAGTGTCGTCAATCCTGTCACGTTGAGCGTGCTGTCCATGACTGATGCTCCGGTGAAGCGGCTGGTTCCCGCAACTGAAAGAAGTGCGCTTGGGGTGGTTGAACCGATACCGACTGATCCTGCTGAATCTATTCTCATTCTTTCGTTGTTGCCGTTTGTATAGAACATAATTGGCGCAGCTCCAGCCGTTGCCAAGCCAAGTCCTCCTGAAAGACTAGCGGTAGCCTCCATCACCGCAGAGTCTTGAATATAACGGCCCGAGGTAGTGAATCCAGTACCAAGAGTAAGGAAGCGGAGGCCTCCAGCTGCAGAGCCAGCGCCATAATCATTACGCAAGATCATTTGCGTAAACGCACCAGTACCAGTATTTGAGTTGGTAATATACTGACTTATAGAAGCAGTTGAGCTGTTGCCGATTTCGAAATTGCCTGTAGGACTGGTTGTTCCAATTCCGACGTTACCAGTAGATGTAAGCACCATTTGAGGAGTACCAGTTGCTGCAATACCAGCACCAAACGTAAGCTGACCTGAATTCACACCCATACCATAAACAGTGCTACCCGACTCATATGCAGCAAATTTAATAGTTTGAATAGTAGTTCCTAGAGAAAGAGTAGCATTTGGATTTGTAATTCCAATTCCCATTCGTGTCCCATCAAACACAAAACCAGCAGTATCAGTAAGCGCAGTACCTGCAGCATTTGTGTGAATGATTCTGTTAGCCGTGAGAGATGCTTGTGTGTCAGCAAGTCCTGTGAAGCGACCATTGCCTAGTCCAAGTGTTGAAGTCGCCACATTCACCCAGTTAGAACCATTCCAACTCATCAAGTCTCCTGCTGCTTGTGATGCAAATGTTCCAAAGACCACTGCACCACTTCCTGATTCTCCGGTCACAGCATTTGCAAGGTTTGCGCTTGTTGGAGTTCCGAGGAAAGTTGCAACGTTTGCACCGAGTCCTGCAATACCGGTAGCCACCGGAAGACCAGTTGCATTGGTGAGTGTGAGGACAGTTGGAGTACCAAGGTTTGGTCCAACGAGTGTTGGGTTGTTTGAGAACACCATGTTGCCTGTTCCTGTTGAGCTTGCAACGTCTGAGATTGATGCGATGAGGTTTGCGAGGGTGATGGTTGAGGTGAGTGTATCAATACCATTTGTTGTCACAAGACGGTTTGCGGTGAGGCCGGTGACTGCGAGGTTGGTGGTGGTTGCTGCAGCAAGGGTGGTGTTTCCGGTGACTGAGAGAGTTCCGGTTGCTGTGAGGTTCCCTCCTATATATGCGTCACCAGCAACTGTGAGCTTTGATCCTGGAGTGGTAGTGCCGATACCGAGGTTTCCAAAATCTGTAATACGCAACTTCTCAGTATATGACTGAACACCTGAGGTAACACTTGTTGTGTAAAATCCAAGACTCGTTGCACCATTTTCAGATGATGAGTTATCCCACGCTCCCACAGACTCCGCTATTGCAACAATCTTTGCGAACTCACCTTGTCCCTGAAGACTGATATCTCCTGCATAAAATGCAAGAGTTGCATACATGTCTTCATCGCTAACGCTTGCGCGATTACTTGCTACTGTAATTTTTGAAAGATCATCAGACACAACAAACTTACTTCCCGGCGTCGTAGTACCAACCCCCACATTCCCATTAGTCGAAATGAAGAGTGAAGACGTCGCAGTCAGTGTCGTACCATCTGCAGCATAGTATGGCACTTGTCCGATGGTTCCTGAACCAATCTGGTTTGCAGAAGCAAATCCAAGAGTTGACGTCGCCACACTCACCCAACGACTTCCATTCCATGAGATGAGATTTCCTGTTGCTCCTCCGTTTGGATTAGCAATGGTTGATGATGCGTTGATGAAGGTGTTTGCAGATGTGGTTGAGAATGAGTTCGCAAGGTAGTAGCTGCCTTCGAATCCATCGAAGGTTCCTGTCCAGTCGCCTGTTGCGTTGAGGGTTAATACTCCTGCTGAGTTCTGGAGACCAGCTCCGGTGAGATCAGTGAAGGTTTCTCCATTCACGTTGATGCCTGCAGAGAAGGTTGCAAGTCCTCCGTATGAAGAGGTGGTTGATACGCGGAGTACTGAGGTTGATGCGAGGTTGGCGATAGTGAGGTTTGTTGATGAGGCGTTGCCGAGGGTCGTCAATCCTGTCACGTTCAATGTTGAAGAGAGTGTCGTTGCTCCTGCTGCAGTCACGGCTCCGTTATCAAGGATAGTGAAGAGAGGTACATCATTTGAGTTAGTAGTCTGGAAGTTGATAGTAGTACCAGTTCCCGCTCCTGCTACAGAAAGTCGTGCGTTTGGTGTACTTGAACCGATTCCAACGTTACCTGATCCACGAGATATACTCATTCGCTGTGTCCATATACCTCCAGCATTTGTATCAAGTGCAAGGTAGTTATTTGAATCGTTTCTGAAACCATAGAGTCCTGCTCCTGTATTTCCAATCGAAACTGCGAGAACTCCTGGTGTTGAAGTACCAGACTGAGCTATAGAAAGCATTCCGCCTGTCGGCGTGCTTGTATTAAGTCCCACGTACCCTGTAGTACTGCTTACATAAAGATCGGCGTTATTAATACTAAAATCCCCTGTCGCATTGAAGTTCGTCGACGCCCCATCAAATGCAATGTCAGTATCTGCGATTGAAAGACTTGTGGTATTGAGATCAAGTGCTGTTGCTGCATCAAAGGTGAGTGTTCCTGAAGTATATGAGTCAGATGCATTTGAGCGGAGGAATGCAGTTGAATCGAGTCCGTCGAGGAGATCAGCGCTGAAGGTTGATGATGCGTAGGTGAGGGTTCCGTTGGTAAGGGTGAAGCCAGCGCCAAGAGTCACGCTTGCAAGTTGCTTGCCAGTGTTTGCATACATAAGCGTGTTTGCAGTGACACCGCTGATTGAGAGGTTCGTGGTTGAGGCGTTTGCGAGGGTGGTGAGACCAGCGACTGAGAGGGTTCCGGTAGCGGTGAGGTTTGCTGAAGAAAGATTTCCAGTGAATGAACCTGCTCCTTGTACTGAGAGTGTGGTTTGTGGAGTTGTTGTACCAATACCAAAGTTTCCTGCGGCACTAATACGAACTCTTTCAACATGATTGACCCCTGCTCCTGTGAAGAATCCCATACCAACCGCAGCAGAAGTATTTTCCATCACGTTATTAATTGCTGTTCGTGTAGTACCCACGAGCCCAGTACCACTTGAGTCATTGCTTCTAAATTCAATACCCGACTGTATTTCACCAATAGTCCATGCATCCGTGTTGCGAGTATCGAGTAGGCTCACAAGCGGCAAAGATGCTGCAACTGAAAATAGTTGCCCAGGATTTGTCGTCCCAACCCCCACATTCCCATTAGTCGAAATGAAGAGTGAAGACGTCGCAGTCAGTGTCGTACCATTTGCAGCATAGTATGGTACTTGTCCGATGGTTCCTGATCCAATTTGGTTTGCGCTTGCGAAGCCAAGTGTTGAAGTCGCCACATTCACCCAGTTAGAACCATTCCAACTCATCAAGTCTCCTGCTGCTTGTGATGCAAATGTTCCAAAGACCACTGCACCACTTCCTGATTCTCCGGTCACAGCATTTGCAAGGTTTGCGCTTGTTGGAGTTCCGAGGAAAGTTGCAACGTTTGCACCGAGTCCTGCAATACCGGTAGCCACCGGAAGACCAGTTGCATTGGTGAGTGTGAGGACAGTTGGAGTACCAAGGTTTGGTCCAACGAGTGTTGGGTTGTTTGAGAACACCATGTTGCCTGTTCCTGTTGAGCTTGCAACGTCTGAGATTGATGCGATGAGGTTTGCGAGGGTGATGGTTGAAACCAAGTTCTTTGAAGCGTCAGTTGCGACAAGGCGTGAGGCAGTGAGGTTAGTGAGGGTGGTAACGCCGGTGACATTGAGAGTTCCGGTGGCGGTGAGGTTTGCTGATGAGAGGTTGCCGAAGATGTTTGCGTTTCCTTGTACGGTGAGTGGATTGGTTGGAGTGGTGGTGCCGATTCCGACAAGACCAGTCTCAGTGATTCGCATTCGCTCAAGTGCCTGATTGAGAGCGTTGGCTGTATAGAACTGAAGTGTGGCACGACCATTGGTACCGTTTATAACATTTGATTCAATGCGAGCGCCTTCATACGAGTTACCCGCCTGAAAAGTAATCGCCCCCAATTTGTCGTTTGTTGCACCTGGCCCTGTGAGCGCGAGAATGCCTGATGACGTTGATGTGCCAACCTGCAGAAGAGCCCCTGTAAGAGTTGTAGAAGCTGTGGCTACCAAACTACTTCTAATTCCCACATTCCCACTCGTATCAATAGTCAAGAACGGATTCGTTCCTGGTGTTGTTCCATCTCCAATCTGGAAGCTATCATCGTCAACGCCATCATTGTCATTCACGCGCGCAAGCCAGAAGTCAGTATCTCCTCCTGTGTTTCCTGACAGAAGCATCGCAGGATTTGCACCACTTGCATTATTTGAATACAACTGGAGCTGTGCGAGCGCTGATGTAGTAGTTGTTCCGATTGAAAGAGCGGTTCCAATAGTTGCATTTGTTGATACGCGCAGCACTGAGGTTGATGCAATTCCAGTTACTGCAAAATTTGTTGTTGTTGCATTGGTAATAGATGTGTTTCCAAGAGTTGAAAGTCCAGCAACTGAGAGGGTTCCTCCAAACGCAGCGTTTGTAGCAAAGAGATTTGTGCTTGATGCGGTTGTTGCAAAGAATTGGGTTGATGTTGCTTGCGCAAGTGTTGCATTTGCAAAGATTGCAGTTCCAGTGAAGGTTGGTGATGCTGAGAATACAACGCTTCCTGCAGTTCCTGTTTCATTGGTGAGTGAGTTTGCAAGCTGTGCTGAAGTGATTGAACCAGTACCAACTCCGTAGAAGCCAAGCGTAGAAGTCGCCACACTCACCCAACGACTTCCATTCCATGAGATGAGGTTTCCTGTTGCTCCTCCTGCTGGGTTTGCGATGGTTGATGATGCGTTGATGTATGTGTTTGCAGAAGTGGTTGAGAATGAGTTCGCAAGGTAGTAGCTGCCTTCGAATCCATCAAAGGTTCCTGTCCAGTCGCCTGTCACTGCAGCAACATAGTCGGTGCCTGCGATAGCTGGTACCACGGTTCCTGCTGCAGTGGTCTTCAAGAGTGATGAGGTGATGCCGGTGATAGCGAAGTTAGTGGTGGTTCCTGCGGTGAGTGAGAGGGTTGAGAGAGTGGTAAGGCCAGAGACTGAGAGAGTTCCACCAAACGCAGCGTTTGTAGCGAAGAGGTTTGTACTTGATGCAGTGGTTGCAAAGAACTGTGTTGAGGTTGCTTGGGTGAGTGTGGTGTTTCCAGATACTGAAAGTGTTCCTGTTGCGGTGAGGTTTGCAGAAGAGAGGTTTCCAAAGATGTTTGCGTTTCCTTGTACGGTGAGAGGGTTGGTTGGAGTGGTGGTTCCGATTCCGATGTTGCCATTTGACTGAAGAGAAAGAATGGTAGGGGTGCTATTTAATTCTACATCACCTTGTCCGTGAGCAAGACGAATGTCCAATCTTGTCCGTGCAGTAGTACCTACGTTTTCATAGCGAGAAATATCAAAACGTGCAAAGTTTGAATACGCTTGACCTGAAATACCATTACGAGCCAAGGTCAGTACTGTTTCTGGGGCAGCAAGTGATGTACCACCGTTGGTAGTAGTTGCATTAACCATGAAACTAGAGTCTGTGAAAAATGTCTGAGCTGCATTAATAACTGAAGGTGTAGTACCTACCTGGAGCCGTGCCCCAGGCGTAACTGTCCCAACCCCCACTCTCCCCGTACTCTTGTTGATGAACAAGTCATCAGTATTCACTGAGAAGTTTCCAGTTGTCGTGAAGTTCGTTGAAGCTCCATCAAATGCAATATCAGTATCAGCGATTGAAAGCCCAGTAGTATTAAGATCAAGAAGTGTTCCTGCATCGAAAGTAAGAGTTCCTGATGTGTATGAGTCAGATGCATTTGAGCGGAGGAAATCTGTTGAATCGAGTCCATCGAGAAGGTTTGCGTTCACACTGGTTGATGCGTATGAAAGTGTGCCGTTAGAGAGTGTGAAGCCAGTACCGAGTGTCACGCTTGCAAGTTGCTTTCCTGTGTTTGCATACATAAGAGTGTCTCCTGTGACGCCACTGATAGAGATATTGGTGGTTGATGCGTTTGCGAGAGTAGTCAATCCAGTCACATTAAGTGTTGAAGCAAGGGTTGTTGCTCCTGATACCGCGAGAGTACCTGTTGCTGTTATGTTTCCTCCTATAGATGCATCACCTCCAACTGAAAGACGTGCTCCTGGAGTGGTGGTGCCGATTCCTACGAACCCTCCTGTTGTGATATTAAGACTAGAACCTGCCACAGCCGCACTCGTGGTTCCCTGACCAATAACAAAGCGATCCGTAACAGTGTCTACACCGGTAAACCACCCATTTCCACCATCCTCAGTATTAAAGGTAACCATAGGATTATTCGATACTGCACGGAAACCTATTGCACCAATTCCCCCTCCTGCACGACGACGTATGATAGCAATATCACCACCTGCAGCTCCACCTTCAACTATGAGGCCTGCTGTACCTCCCGCCGTGAACACATTAAGTGGTGCATTTGGTGTAGTGGTTCCAACACCAACATTCCCTGCACTATTCCAGACACCTGATGGGAAGTATGTGTTTCCGCTAACAGTAAGATTCGTCGTCGACGCATTTGTAAGTGTAGTCAACCCAGCAACTGAAAGCGTTCCTCCAAACGCAGCATTTGTTGCGAATAGGTTTGTACTTGATGCGGTTGTTGCAAAGAATTGGGTTGATGTTGCTTGCGCAAGTGTTGCATTTGCAAAGATTGCAGTTCCAGTGAAGGTTGGTGATGCTGAGAATACAACGCTTCCTGCAGTTCCTGTTTCATTGGTGAGTGAGTTTGCAAGCTGTGCTGAAGTGATTGAACCAGTACCAACTCCGTAGAAGCCAAGCGTAGAAGTCGCCACACTCACCCAACGACTTCCATTCCATGAGATGAGGTTTCCTGTTGCTCCTCCTGCTGGGTTTGCGATGGTTGATGATGCGTTGATGTATGTGTTTGCAGAAGTGGTTGAGAATGAGTTCGCAAGGTAGTAGCTGCCTTC
>JAIETW010000007.1 GCA_019744845.1 Patescibacteria group bacterium
TCAAATGCGTCCCCCACTTCTTTGTAGTCAATGACATAGCGGCGCATCTGAGGCTTCCCGTCCTTATTCTTACGCTTGCGACATTCCCAGACGATAAAGCGACGGACTGGCTTTCCATAGATCTCACTCACCGTGTAGTAGTTAAAGATGGCCTGGAGTGCATAAAGAGGTTTATCTCCTCCGTTCTTGCTAAATGCCTCCACAAACTTATGGTCCACAATATCCACGGCACCCTTCTCTACGCGAGACTCCACCACCAAGTCTGAAATAGCTTTGATAGGAAGTGCATGTCCGGGGATCTTCGTGAACCCTTTCACCTCCACGCCAAGTACTTTGTGCTTTGGTGCGCGTTCTAGATAGAACCCAATCGCCTGAAGATACTCTCGCTCCATAGAGGCGCGTTTTGCCTTTTTCTCTCGGATCGTCTTTGCGACCCCGAAGTTAATCTCAAAGTCAGGAATAGCCTGCATAGACTCAAGACCAAGGCGCACTGCAATCTGCTTGTCTGCCCCGCTATAGAAGTGTTCTAGCGCCGTGTGCCCTGCTGATCCCACGATAGAGGCGGGAGTGCGTGGGGTGTCATATATCTTGGCAACATACCGCTTGTACCACGCAAGCGGATTCCGCAGGTACGACATTAAAGAGGAATAGCTCCAGTAGGCAATTGGGTATGGGGTTGGTTTTGCCATCCCCCTAGTATACAAAATCGTAGATTTGATACTCTACCCACAACCCCGTACACTAAGCAGATATGCATCCCGAAGGATCCCAAGAGAAGCGTGACCGCGTACTCTCTCCTGCCAATGAGTTTATAGAGCGCCTTATTCGTGGAGAGTCATTTGAGCGCGGTGCAGGTGTAGCGGTCGTGGTCGCACACCAGGATGATGAGTCTATCGCCTTTGGCGCGCAGCTCCCCAAGCTTCCGGAAGCGCTTATGGTGCATGTGACCGATGGTGCACCAAACGATGAGAAGGAGTGGAAAGGAAAAGGGTTCAAAAGCAAAGAAGACTACGCGGAGACTCGCAGGCGTGAACTCACCGATGCACTTAATATCGTGGGACACTCTGGCGAACGAGTATCTCTTGGCATCCCTGACCAGGGAGCAAGTGCTGTGCTCGCCCAGACGGCAAAACGTCTGGCAGATATGTTTCGTGCACAGGGTATTCATACCGTACTTACCCATGCCTATGAAGGAGGGCATCCAGACCATGACGCAACGGCGTTTGCGGTCCATGCCGCACAGAAGATTATTGAAAAAGAAGGCGGTACCCTCACGATCATTGAAGCGCCTCTCTATAGACCCGTGGATGGCGTAAGCACCAAACAAAGCTTTGCTCCTGCAGACACAGAAACCTACATGATTCCGCTTACGGTAGACCAGCAAGAGCTAAAGCAGAAGCTCTATGATGCACACGGGAGTCAGCGTGATGCATTTGCGGAAATGTCTACCAGACACGAGTGGCTTCGTGAAGCACCTCCATATAGCTTTACTGAGCTTCCTAACAACGGACAAGTGTCTCGCCTCTACCGCGAAGCGGGCCTAGACACTGAGTGGACGAACCGGACAAGTACTGCGCTTGAAGAACTTAGTTCTTCTTAACTCCTGCCTTCTTGTCCCAGATCGCTTGGAACATAGGTTCCTGATCCTGAGACCACCAACTAAAGACATCATTCTCCGTAACAGTGGCTGCCATCTTCTCTTTACGTTCCTGACGCTCCGTATCTGACATGGTGTACGCACGATAGAGTGCGTCAGCGTATGCCTGTGTATCCTGGGGATCAATAAGAAGCACGTAGTCTCCAAGTTCTTCTGCAGCACCTGCTGCTTCTCCAAGAATCTGTACAGTAGAAGGACCACCCACCACCGCACTTTCTTTTGCCACGAGATTCATACCATCAGACAGTGTTGGAACACTCTGTATTTCTGCCTCATGCAGGTGTGCAATGTAGCGTGCCCGTCCCATAGAGTCATGGAGCTGACGCACGACACGTCCTCTATATCGTGGAGATGATTCGTCACTACTCTCCTCTTCCTGCACGATGGCCGTCTTATATTTTTCATTTATCTGTCTAGCGAGCTCTACGATTTTCTCCTTATATTCCTTGTACGCAGGAATATCTTCACGGCTTGGCACGACAAGCTGATACAAAACAATCTTTCCTATAAGCTCTGGATGCTGCTCAAGCATGCGATCAAACGCCAATAGTTCTTCATAAAATCCTTTTGAATAATCTAGGCGTCCGACATTAAACACCATCTGCACATCGTTTGCTTCAAGTACCTGCTCAAGACGTTTAATATGGCGCTGCGTATCCTCCGCATCACGCTGTCGTGTAAATTCCTGTGGATCAATACTTATTGGGAAACTCCCCACGCGAGTGGTGCGTGTGGCATACGAGATCGTCGTACCATCCTCACCTTCTTGTATCACGGCATTCGGCAGCAGGAGTGCTACAGTCTCAAGAAAGTTCTTTTTAAAGGCTTCAGTTTGGAACCCAAGAAGGTCATACGACAAGAGATCCCGTATAAGAGCGGTGCTCTGAGGAAGAGTCGCGAATTGTTCTGGGGTCGGAAAGGGTGTGTGAAGGAAGTAACCGACAGGCTGTTTTATTCCTAGGTCCAGGAGCTCCTTCCCTACGCCCATGAGGTGATAATCCTGTATCCACACAATGTCGTGTGGCTTTAAGTCCTCATGAATTTTGTGTGCGAACTTTCTTTGCACCTGCTGGTATATAGGCCAGTAGCGTTCCGCCTTCTCTAGGTCCACTTGATCCATCTGCCCAGTTAGAAGTGGCGTTAGCACTTCATTGGAATATCCTTCGTAGTATCCTTTTTCCTCTTCAGGGGTGAGACCGACAACACCGACATCAAATGAACCATTTGGTTTAGAGCGAAGCGCCTCTTCAAGACCCTCTTCTTCAACAGTTCCCGGCCAGCCAATCCACTTTCCCGTTCCTCCCTCATGCAAGAGTGGGGACATGGCAGTCACGAGCCCACCCGCACTCTTAAGGAGTGTAGGGGTACCGTCACCGTTGGTAACGACTTTAAATGGAAGACGGTTGGAGACCACAATAACGCGCTGCCATGTTTCCCCTTCTGGCGAAGGGATCACTTCTGACGCAGGCGTATGCAGGAACTCTGAGCCAGGAACTCGCGACATAGACCTCTCAATTCTATACCTTAGTAGCTCTTCAAGCGACGACTCTTATCGTGGGTACGAATCTTCTCAAGCGCCTTCGCCTCAATCTGACGAATACGTTCGCGAGTCACGCCGAACTCCTTACCCACCTCTTCAAGGGTGTGGTAGATACCATCAAGAAGACCATGGCGCATCTCAAGAATCTTGCGCTCCTTTGGAGAAAGGTCGTCAAGAATATCGCGCACCTGTTCTCCGAGAATACGCTCAGAGGACTCCTGCACGGGAGATGGGATCTTGTCGTCGGCAATGAAGTCACCGAGAGTAGACTTCTCATCATCATCAGAACCAATTGGGTTCTCAAGTGAGAGGGTGTCCTGATTGATCTTCTCAATCTGGTAAATCTTCTCAACTTCTACCCCCATTTCAATCGCCACTTCTTCTGGCTGCGGATCGCGGCCGAGGGTCTGTGCAAGGCGACGAGACACCTGCTTATACTTCGCGATCGTTTCCACCATGTGCACCGGAATACGAATGGTACGAGACTGATCGGCAAGGGCGCGGGTAATAGCCTGGCGAAT
>JAIETW010000005.1 GCA_019744845.1 Patescibacteria group bacterium
GCAGGTATCTGCGCTCCGCATCTTCCGTTTGCTTGCGGAACAGGCATCAAAACCGATGCTTCGCAACGCACTCACTGCGGTGGGGGATGATCTTCAGAGCGGCACATCAATTTCAAAGGCACTCGCTCGACACCCTAAAGTTTTTTCTGACTTTTATGTCAACATGGTTCGCTCTGGAGAGGAGTCAGGTAAATTAGATCAAACCTTTCTTTTCTTGGCGGACTACATAGACCGTTCCTATGAATTGGCAAGCAAGGCAAAGAACGCTCTTATCTATCCAGGCTTCATTATCTTCACCTTCATCTCGGTAATGACCTTGATGCTCACGGTAGTTATTCCAAAGCTCGGCTCTATCTTGGAAGGCAGCGGACAGGAATTGCCAATTCTGACCCAGATAATCCTTAACTTCAGCCATTTCTTGACCGATTACGGTATCTTCCTTCTCATCGCTCTTATAATCGGTGGATTCTTCTGTGTGCGATATCTGCAAACTGACCAGGGTCAATATATTGGCAGCCAGCTCAAACTCTCCGTTCCATATATTGGCGACCTGTACCGCAAACTCTACTTGTCCCGTTTTGCCGACAACATGCACGTTATGCTCACGTCTGGTATCAGCGCTGTTCGCTCACTTGAAATCACTGCGAGTGTGGTGGAGAACAAAGTGTACGAGCGCATCTTGCTTGATGCTCTAGAAAATGTGAAGGCCGGCCACTCTATGTCAGAGACTCTAAGCCACTATCCAAACGAAATGCCAGCCATTCTCGTGCAAATGCTTCGTATTGGCGAAGAGACAGGGGAGCTCGGCAGTATCCTTGAACGTATGGCAAAGTTCTATAACCGTGAAGTTAATGCGTCAGTGGACGCCCTGGTTTCACTTATTGAACCTGCCCTTATTGTGGCTCTGGCGCTTGGCGTAGGCTTCCTTTTGGCAGCAGTGCTTCTCCCTATCTACAACAGCACCACCAATATTTAGCCCTGACTTATCCACACGGAGGAATACGGTTTGATATAGCGCGAGCTATACTTAGGGCATATTAGAAATTATTCGTACGCATGAACACAATTTTTAGCAAAAAAGCGACTAAAGGTTTCACCCTCATTGAACTCTTGGTCGTTATCGCAATCATCGGTATTTTGGCATCCATCGTTCTCGTTTCTCTTAACAGCGCACGTGCAAAAGGTCGCGACGCGCAGCGTGTAGCCTCTCTCCAGGAAATGGCAAAGGCAATCTCATTGGCTGACACTGACCCAGCTGCAAACCTTACAGGATGTGTTGGCGCAGGTACTTCAGCAGCACCAAACGCAACTTCAAACAATGTAACGAGCTGCACAGGTCCAGCCCCAGTTTCATTCGCTGCTTACACAGATCCGTCATCAACTACACTCTGCACCAAGACTTCGTCTGCAACGTGCCAGTACATGATTTCAAGAGCAACAGGTGTTACTGGTAACCCAACTACTCAGGACTACCAAATCTGCACCTACCTTGAAGCAGGTTCTGGCGCCCTCGGTGTTGGCAGAGCTAGCGTGACCTCAACAACTTCAACCGGAGTTATCGCAGGTTGCCAGTAAAAAAAGAATCAATCTTTTTCAGAAAGTCCCCAACCGCAAGGTCGGGGACTTTCTTTTTGGCGTATACTTACATATATGAAATCCAAAAGAGGTTTTACTCTCATCGAGCTTCTGACAGTTGTCGCGATCATTGGAATTCTTGCTTCTATTGTCTCTGTAAATATGGTTACTGCCCGACAAAAGGCACGAGACTCCAGACGTGTCTCTGATATTAAAAACATTCAGCTATCGCTTGAAGGTTTTTATAATGCAAACCTGTACTACCCACGTAATATATATTCCGACACACTCTTCCACAGCGCTGCCTACATGTTAAACATCCCATACGATCCGAGTGCAACAACTGCATGCACCGATGGAAGCCAAGCTGGTTGCTACCCATATGCGGCTCTCAACGTTGATGGGGGAGGTACAAGCTGTCCTTCAAACAAAGCTGCTCGCTACCACCTCGGCGCTGCGCTTGAAGCCAATACTGCAATTGCGCAGGATTCAGATTCTGCTGTTGATACAAGTGATACATGCACAGGAAGCCAAAAAGCTGATTTTAACGGGATGTCTGCAAACTGCGCTGCTACTACTGCGGCTGGTGGTGGAGCAGACAACTGCTACGACGTTACAAACTAATGGATCCGATATTTATTGCAGGTTCAATTGGCCTGGGCCTTATTGCAGGGAGTTTTCTAAACGCGTTGTCGTTTAGATTCCATACCGGCACAAGCATCATGCACGGACGTTCGCGCTGTATGCGTTGCGGCCACACTCTTTCGGTACTCGATTTGGTGCCAGTGCTATCCTACCTATTCCTGCAAGGCAGGTGCCGATATTGCGGAGTAAGTATTTCAATTCAATACCCAGTCGTTGAAGCTGTTGCGAGCGTTCTTTCTCTCGGAGTGTATCTTATTAACCCGACACCCCTTGCGTATGCGTTCTGGTTTTTCGTTTGGATGCTGATACTTTTTATTGTCGTATACGATATTCGCCATACTGTTATCCCATGGTCTTGCTCACTTCTACTTATAGCTCTTTCTCTTGGATATGTTTTTGCAACAGGGGGGTGGGCGTCTGACCAGCTCTTCGCCGGTCCCATATTAGCCGCTCCGCTTCTACTCGTATCACTTATCTCACAGGGTCTATGGATGGGGTGGGGGGATGGAATT
>JAIETW010000008.1 GCA_019744845.1 Patescibacteria group bacterium
ATTCGCCAGGCTATTACCCGCGCCCTTGCCGATCAGTCTCGTACCATTCGTATTCCGGTGCACATGGTGGAAACGATTGCGAAGTACAAGCAGGTGTCTCGTCGTCTTGCACAGACCCTTGGCCGTGATCCTCAGCCAGAAGAGGTGGCGATTGAAATGGGGGTAGAAGTAGAGAAGATCTACCAGATTGAGAAGATCAATCAGGACACCCTCTCACTTGAGAACCCAATTGGTTCTGATGATGATGAGAAGTCCACTCTCGGTGACTTCATTGCCGACGACAAGATTCCTTCTCCAGTCCAGGAATCCTCTGAGCGTATTCTTGGAGAGCAGGTCCGCGACATTCTTGACGATCTTTCTCCAAAGGAGCGCAAGATCCTTGAAATGCGTCACGGACTTCTTGATGGTATCTACCACACCCTTGAAGAGGTGGGTAAGGAGTTCGGGGTGACCCGCGAACGTATTCGTCAGATTGAAGCAAAGGCGCTTGAGAAGATTCGTACTCATGACAAGAGTCGTCGCTTGAAGAGCTACTAAGGTACGAAAAAGTTATGAACTGTACCCTCGTTGACAGGGGGTGCGGGCAGGCGTAGTCTCAGCCATTAAGTATATGACCCCACGTACCCTTACGCGGCCTATGAGCCCGGTCTCTTCGGGATTACCGGTTGACCCAGACGCAACCCTGTCTAAATACCTACCAAAGGGGGCAGCCTACTTCTATGGATTCCCTGCAGGAAAAGGGTCAGACTTTTATAACAACGTACCGCCGTGGGTAGAAGAGCTGGTGTCCGCACGTACGATGGTGTGTGCAGGCCCCTCTGTACAACCGGTTGTGTTCGCCGCTGCCTCGTCACCAGAGATAAGAGAATGGTTAAGTGAAGACTGTGGCATTGCGCTTCCAGAACAAGATGCGTGTATTCAGATTCCTCCAACTATTACTGATGAACTCACTGGCAATGAGCGAGATGCGGCAGTACGCAGCGTACTTGAGAGCGAATGTGAGGATGAAAGCCTGTTCATGGCGCAGCCCTTTTTGGATCCATCACTTTCTCATCTTTTCTCGCTCAATCCGAAGCTCTCAGCACAGTTTAATGACAAAACGTATCTCACGTCATATATTCCCGCAAGATATTTACCGGCCCGTCATGGTTCATATGCAAACGGGGTAGAATTTCTTACGGCGCCACTCCCTCCCATTCCATGCGTTGTGAAGGTGGGTTCTTCAAGCGCTGGCGATGGTGTGCGTATTTGCCGCACAGAAGAAGATTTTAGTAAGGCAAAGGAGTCGTTTAAGGATGTGAGGGAAGGGATCTTTATTGAGGAGTTCATAGATATGGTCGCGAACTATGGAGTCCAGTTTGGCATTCCGCATGATCCAACGGCACCTATAGAAATCATTGGATATAACCACCAAGTCATTACTGATTTTGGTGAGTTTCTAGGGAGTGTGGTATGCCCACCACATGTTATTTCCAATCCTGCGCTCCACGATATTTTCTCTGTGCTTACCAATATTATTTTGCCTCGTGTGCGTGCAGCAGGATGGTATGGAGTCGGAGGACTAGATGTACTCCTCGCCTCATCAGGGAAGTTCTACTTCATTGACCCAAACTTCCGCCAGACTGCTGCATTTGGTCTTGTATCACTCTCTCGTCGGGGACTCATACAAAAGAAAGCGGTTGGATTTATCGGCACCTTCACGGGCAGTGAGCAGGCATTTAAGAAGCTACTCTCGCATGCCAGTCCGAAGACTCCTCACCAGATGTTGCAGATGATTTCTATGAGCAAAAAAGGCGATTTGTATCGTTTCAATGCAGGACTACTCTTTGAGAACCACGAAGAACTAGCAGAAAATGCAAGACGGTTGCATGACATGGGAGTAGAAGGCAAGGTGATTGACCTTATCCTTGAGGGATACGAACTGCGCTTCTAGCGCGCACGATTTTGTATACTAGGGGGATGGCAAAACCACCCCCATACCCAATTGCCTACTGGAGCTATTCCTCCCTGATGTCGTACCTGCGCAATCCGCTTGCGTGGTACAAGCGGTATGTTGCCAAGATATATGACACCCCACGCACTCCCGCGTCTATCGTTGGATCTGCAGGACACACCGCGCTAGAACACTTCTATAGCGGGGCAGACAAGCAGATTGCAGTACGTCTTGGCCTTGAGTCTATGCAGGCTATTCCTGACTTTGAGATTAACTTTGGCGTCGCGAAGACCATCCGGGACAAGAAGGCAAAACGCGCTTCTATGGAACGGGAGTATCTTCAAGCGATTGGGTTCTATCTAGAACGCGCACCAAAGCACAAAGTGCTGGGGGTAGAGGTAAAGGGATTCACGAAGATTCCCGGACATGCACTTCCTATCAAAGCTATCTCAGACTTGGTGGTGGAGTCTCGGGTAGAGAAGGGGGCAGTAGACATCGTGGACCATAAGTTTGTGGAGGCCTTCAGTAAGAACGGAGGAGACAAACCGCTCTATGCGCTGCAGGCTATTTTTAACTACTACACGGTGAGTGAGATCTATGGAAAGCCCGTTCGTCGCTTTATCGTCTGGGAATGTCGTAAGCGTAAGAATAAGGACGGGAAGCCTCAGATGCGCCGCTATGTCATTGACTACAAAGAAGTGGGGGACGCATTTGA